>JACTUC010000001.1 GCA_015660995.1 Candidatus Methanomethylicaceae archaeon
TTGGTGATTACCCTGAGCGCAACGGTGTCCTCGCCGACCCTGAACTCGTAGCCCTTGTACAGGTCTTCCGTGTTCTCCCTGACGAAGAGCATGTCTATGTCGGGTCTCATGGCCTGCAGCCCTGGGTACGACTTTATCGGTCTGAGGTTCGCGTACAGGTCGAAGAGTATCCTGAGCTTGACAATCACGTCTGCTGCGCTCTCCCCCACGGGTCCCTTGAGGCAAGCGTCCGAGTTCCTTATTGTCTCTATCGTATCTGCTGGGAGGGCTTCACCCCTCTTCTTGAGGCACTCGTCGCCAGCCTCAGCCTCCATGAACTCCATCTTGATGCTGGTCTTTTCCTCCAACGCCGACAAGACCCTCAGCGTCGCCGATGTCTGCTCTGGCCCGATGCCATCGCCCGGCATCAGCGCGATCTTGTACGTTTTTGTCATTTTATCTTCTCCTTCTCGACTCTCTTCTTCAGATTCTGCAGCAGCCCGCCATCCTTAAGGATATCGAGCAGGAACTGGGGGTACCTCTCCGCCTCCACCGCTTCCCCATTCTTCCTCTCTATCCTGCCATTCTCCAGGTCTACAGCAACGATCTCCCCTTCCTTCAGAACATCCCTAGCCCTCGGCGAGACGACAGCTGGGAGACCGATGTTTATTGCATTCCGATAGAAGATCCTGGAGAAGGACCTCGCCACAACCGCCCCCACTCCAGCATACTTGAGCGCGAGGGGGGCGTGCTCCCTGCTCGAACCGCATCCGAAGTTCTTCCCTGCAACGATGATATCCCCTATGGCTATCTTCGAGGAGAAGTCTGCCACCAGTCCCTCTAGCGCGTGCTCTGCCAGTTCGTTGGGATCTGTAAGGACCAGGTACTTCCCAGGGAGTACTACATCAGTGTCAACATTGTCACCAAAGAGCCATACTTTACCCTTTAATATCATGCCTATCTGCCCCCAAAGTACTTCCTCGGATCCGCAAGCTTTCCTTCAATCGCAGTTGCAGCAGCGGTCTCAGGAGACACAAGATAAACCTTGGATGATGTGCTGCCCATCCTACCGATGAAGTTCCTATTTGAAGTGCTCACGCAGTTTTCGCCATCAGCAAGGATGCCCATGTGACCACCGAGGCAGGGGCCGCAGTTCGGGTTGCAGACTACGCCGTCAGCATCCATGAATATCTTGATGTATCCTCTGGCCTCGGCCTCGATATAGACCTTCTTGGAAGCTGGTATGACCACCAGCCTCGTCCCTGGGCTTACCTTCCTACCCTTCAGGATCCGCGCCGCAGCTTCAAGGTCCTCAAGCCTCCCGTTGGTGCAGGAGCCTATGAAGACCTGATCGGCTGTGATCTCCCCTGCCTCGCTTACCAGCTTCACATTGTCGACCGAGTGGGGTATGGCTACCTGGGGCTCGAGCTCCTCCAAGTCTACTCCAATTACTTTCATGTACTCAGCATCTGAGTCGCTGGCGACTGACGCTGCCTTTACGCCTGTGTAATCCAGCGTCCTTCTGTCGGGGTTCATTATGCCCGTCTTGCCCCCCATCTCTATTGCCATATTGCAGATAGTGAGCCTTCCGTCCATGCTCATATTGGCTATACCATTGCCTGTAAACTCTGCGGCGCAGTAGCGGGCTCCATCAACCCCAACGGTCCCGATGATCTTGAGGATCAGGTCCTTGGCGGATACCCCTTTCTCCATCTTCCCGGTTATCTCGAACTTTATGGTCTCGGGCACCCTGAACCAGAGCTCTCCCGTAATGAAGACTGATGCCATCTCGGTCGACCCTATTCCAGTGGCGAACGCCCCGAGAGCACCTAAAGAGCAGGTGTGCGAGTCCGCACCAACAACCAGCATGCCCGGCTTCACATAGCTCTCCGCGAGGATCTGGTGGCAGACTCCCTGCCTGCCGACGTCGTGATAATTCTTCAGGCCGTACTTCTTTGCATACTCCCTGAGCTGCTTGTGCAATGCAGCCGTGACAGTGGAGTTCGCCGGGACCTGGTGGTCTAGTATGATCACTACACGGTCCGTGTCCCAAGGCCTGTCGTACCCAACCTCCTTCAGCACGTTGAGGGTGAGGGGGCCCGTCAGGTCATGTATCATGGCGAGGTCTATCTTTCCCACCACGTACTCGCCCGGCTCGACCCGATCCCTTCCTGACGCTCTGGCCAAGATCTTTTCGGAGATAGTCATTGCCATTAAAAATCGCCGACCCTCGCATATCTGTGTGGTTAGATTTAAAAATTTCCTATACAAGGAATAGGATGAGAGACCGACCAACTCAACTATCGTTGCCTTTTTCTGAACGTGCATTTAACGCAAGATTCATATATCGGAGTCAAATATATCGAAATACGTAAGCCTATGTACTGCGATCCTGTCTCAAAGAGCCTCGAGTGGAGCAGGAAGGGCTACATGGGCATGGCCCTGTTATTGATGATCAACGAAAAGTCAATGACTGGGTATGACATCATGCGGCTAATGAGCGAGATTACTGAAGGGCACTGGAAGCCAACCCCAGGAGGCGTGTACCCCGTCCTGAAGAGGCTGGAGGGCGGGGGTCTCGTCCATGGCGAGTGGTCGGCAAAAAAGGGGAGGCGCAGGAAGGCCTACGTGATCACAGATGAAGGCAGGAAGAGCCTAGACAGGGTCCTCCTAAGGCAGAGCGAGATTGCCTTTGGCATTAACAGGCTCTTTGACAGCTTTCTGAAGGACATATTTGAGCTCTCCACCCCGCAGGTGTCCCCGCCAAGCATCTTCACAATGGTATTCCAAGAGGAGATGCCAGACAAAGCCAAGGATATGGAGGAGCGGCGCGAGATGATAATTAGCCTCATTCAATCCCTGCAGCAGACATTAGGCATTCTTGACGAAAGGCTAAAAGCCGCTAAGAAAAAGTCTACTTTTTAGCAAGGTTCAGAGCATACTCCACGATCTTCCCAGGTATGTCCACCTCTGATACCGACATCGCCCCCTTGAATTCCACGGTGCTGTTGACCTCGTGTATTACCTCACCACTCTTTGTTTCCATCGCGTCGACCCCAAGCACGCCTCCGCCTACGGCGCTGGCTGCCTTCAGGATCATCTCCCTCAGCCTCTCGTTAAGCGAGCAGACCTCAGCCCTACCGCCTCTGGCGATGTTGGTTCTCCAGTCGTCAGGCGCTGAATACCGGTATATCGAGGCAACGATCTCGTCTCCAACGACGACAGTTCTGATGTCCCTCGGCGGCCTATCTACCATCTCCTGAAGATAGTATATCTGGTAGAGGGGGTTGCCCATGTCTTCTCTATGCTCCATTATTGCTTGGGCTGTCTCGCGGTCCTTCAGCGGCGCTATGAGCCTCCCCCAGCTCCCGAAGACTGGCTTGATCACGGCTGGGTAACCCATCTCTTCAAGTGCCCTCATCGCCTCCTCTGTTGTGAACGCCACGACGGTCTTTGGGGTAGGTATGCCACATTTCGCGAGCATTATGCTCGACAGGAGCTTATTGCCGCAGAGGCTCGCAACGCTGTACCTGTTGATGACCCTGACGCCCTTGCTCTCGAGGATGGCAGTTATGTGGAGCCCCCTGAAATAGCTCACGCACCTCTCCAGCGCCACATCCCCGAAGATGTCGCCTTCACTTGATGGATCAGTGATCGTGAGATGCAGGTCTTTCGCGTCTATGCTTCTAAGATAAATACCCCTCTTCTCAGCCGCGTTGATAAGTTCCTTCTCTTCAGTCCTTATCCTGTCGTAAATAAGAGAGAGGGAGGGGCACACGTTTTACTCTCCCCAGTCTTCCCCTTCAGACTCTGCCACCTTAAGCTCAAAATTGCCATTCTTGTCCTTCGAGGCCTCGAGCTCGGCACCGCAATCCTTGCAGCTTATGATCTCGCCCTCGATGACTTCCTTGACTTCAATATCTCCATCGCATTCTGGACATTTAAGTTTCAATGCCTTTTCCTCCAAATGATTGTTTCCACACTAACAGAAATTTATGTTTATAAAACTTTCTGTAAATTATTCTAGCTAGATATTGGCTTCCCATTCAATAATCCGCAGTCTTCTGCTTCAGCTGCTCCGAGACCGCGCTGTCAAGTTCCTGTACAAACTGCTGGAACTTACCCTTCGGGACCCTCGCGCCAGCGGCCATCGGGTGCCCCCCACCGCTCCCGCCGACCCTCTCTGCTACTTGGCTTAGCGCTTTGTTCAGGTCGATAGCTTCTGAGTGGGTCCTCAGGCTCATGTCAACGAAGTCCTTCCTGGTCTCCGCTCCGATCCCCACAAGTGTGCCAGCTGAAGCCTTGGAATATATTGCGCTCTTGCTCAGCGACCAATCGATGTCCCGTACGTAGGCGACGTTGCCCTGCACCTTAACCAAGTCCTTCATCTTCTTCCTCATCCACTCCTCGTTTATGCTCTCTTGGACCGCTCTCGTCACCAATCTCTCATCGGAGCTTGGGAGTTTGTTGCTCGCTAGGCTAAGGGCGATCTCCCTCTTGAAGTCATGGTTCCTTCCTATGGTGTCAATCGCCTGGATCAGCATCCCGCTCTCGAGGTAGAGAAGGCTCTTGTCCCAGTCCCACATCCACTTCTGCACATTATAGGTGTCGTCGAGGTAGTCGCCGATTGCACCATAGATTGCGACCCTGTTCATGTCGGACGGTATCATGGCCTGGTATTTCAGGAACGTGAGCTCCGAGACGCTTGCGCGCAGCACGTTCACGTACTCTCCCGGAAATGATCCCTGGTCGAAACCTGGCGGAATGGGATGGTGATCGATATAAAGCACGCTGGCGCCAAGGTCCCTTATCCTTCTGAGCTCCTCAATCGCCTCCTTCAGGCCTTGGGCGGGCAGGGCTATGTCGCAGACAGTCAGGTCGCCGTCCACCTGCTTCAGGTCCTCTGCAAGACCTGTGGGGTGAGTGAAGAAGAGCTTCGCCCCCTTGATTGCCGCGAGCGCTATCGCTCCAGAGCATATCCCGTCGGTATCGCCGTGGGCTAGAATCCAGTGAACCATGGTTAACAATTAGCGTAAATGAGATAAAAAAGAGATCGAAAGCGCGGAAAGGAAACGAACAAAATGGAAAGAAAGGTCGAGAGGCTTGCCGCTCAGCAGGCCCTGAAGTTCTCTTCCCACATCTCGTATGCCTTTATCATGTCCGCGGTCACGCTGGGTCTCCTGCGGGTGAAAATGTCCTTGAAGTCATCTATGGTTATCGGCCTTGGCTTCGAGTTTGCATCATGGATCAGCCCCGACTCGAAGAGCTCGCCTACGACCTTTAGCTGGACTGCCTGGCAGATATCCCTCACGTCGCTGCCGGAGAATCCCTCACTTATTGTGGCAACCTCCCTTATATCCACCCCTTGGAGGTTCAGCTTTTGGGTGTAAAGCTCGAACATCTTGAGCCTAGTATCGTAATCGGGAACTGGGACGTGAATCCTCTTCTGGAAACGGCGGATGAACCCCCAGTCCAGAGCCCACGGCTTGTTCGTGGCGCCCACGACGTAGACAGACCAGCTCTTTCCCTTGTCTATCACGCCATCCATCTCCTTGAGGAACTGGTTCCTGACCCTTATCTCGCCACCCACTTCGTTGGAGTGGAGGCCTAGCAGCGAATCTATCTCGTCGATGAATATGATCGACGCCTCCTTGTTGGAGGCCCTCTCCCTCGCTGACCGGAAGAGCTTTGCTACATTCTTCTCAGCCTCCCCCAGCCACTTGGACATTATCGATGCCGCGTCAACCGAGTAAAACGAGGCGTCTATCTCTGTCGCAACGGCCGCAGCGGCGAGCGTCTTGCCGCAGCCAGGTGGACCGAAAAGGAGTATTCCCCTCGGCCAGCCCAGAGGAAAAAGGTCAGGCCTCTTCGCTGGGTAGACAATTGCTTCCTTTAGTGATCTCTTGACGTCTTCCAGCCCAGAGACGTCGTCCCACCTGACGCACGGCTTCTCCACAACCAGGAGGTCCTCGTATCCCGACTTCTTAGACGGCGTTGCAGTCTCAGCTGGCCTCCCTTGGGGGGACTGGGGGGCAGTAGGCTGCCTGTTCATTGGCTGCAGCTCTGGGGCGCCATAATCCTCGTCTGCCGTCTCGGCAGCAGATCCGACCTGGAGGATCTTTATCCTCTCCTGGTACATCATTGCCCTCTGGACATAGACCTTGTTGAGTTCGTAACTGGGATAGAGGTTGACCATCTTCAGGAAGGCGTCTATTGCCTTCTGGTAGTAAGTTATCGCCAGCCCCTTTGAGCCCTGCTGGTCGAGCCTTGTCGCCTCCTTGGCGTACCTTATCGCAGCATTTTCTAGTTCATTCGCCGCTATTGCTGACACTTGAGATCTCCTCTAAACCGTCATTATCTTGATCAGGCCCTTCCTCGAGAGCCCCTCGATTATGGTGGGGATTTCGTCCTCGGGCACATTGCAGCTACTGCTGCACTCCCCCATGTCGAACTCGCCCCCATTGGCCCTAAGGTAAACCAGCACAGCGCCCTCGTTTCCGCCCATATTCTCCGTAATGTTTGTCACGACTTTTGGCACTGGCATCTCTACGAGTTCCTCCTCCCCGCCTATCATGATGGCGGGCGCGCGCCTCTCAGCGATGGGCGGGACCGGGATCTCATCCTCTATCCTGTCCCTTAGCAAGTTTGAAGCCTCTTCAATTATCTGGTCATTAAGCAGCGATTCAGGAATCCTGAGTGCCATCTCGTTGCATGGCTCGATGCTCATCCCAACCATTGCCTCGTCCAGGACGCTGCCTATGCTGGAGAGCTCGTTTGAGACCTCCGGCATAACCTCAGCCAGCTGACCGGAGATCTGCTTCACTACCTCGAGGGTCGGCTGAAGCTGCGCAAAGGTGGAGCCGATCTCCTTCAGGGTCTCCATCCTTAATATGAGCTGCTCAAGGAGCAGCATGCCATTGTTAACGGTCTTGCTGACCTTCTTCACCTCAGTCAGCTCGTTGGCAAATATCCTTGCCTTCTCTGAATCCTTCCTCACCAAGGCTTGGGTACAGGACTCGTAGAGTGTCCTCTCCCTGCCCTTGATCTTATTGCTCAATAGCTCGAGCTTCTTCCTCTGCTTGTTGAGCTTGATAATCGTGTCATCTAGCGTGTCCTTAAGAGGTGGAGAACGCCGGAAGAAGTTCTTGAACATTTCTCTCCACCTCTTAGGACTACGCGGTTTGGGGAATTGGGGTTTTTCTTAAGCTTGATACCTCTGAATAGTGATTTTTGTAGACAAAAAAAAGGGGATTGGGAGTAGCCAATCTTTTGCTCTCCTAGAATCCTGTCTTCTCCGTTGTTCCTACGCCTGCAGGAAGCTCTGGGAATTTCTCGCGTACCTTCTGCTCTGCGACAGTTGACGCCTCGTTGAGGATCTTCATCGCATCCTCATTAGCGCTGTCGAAGTTCAGGCTCAGTCCGCTGCTTTGTCCCGCATCGACGAGTATGCTGCTCAGTGTAGTGCTTATGTCGCCAAGTTCCCTCTCCGCCTCTGGCAGGAGCGTAGATATTCCTGTCCTGACGTTCCTGATTACGCCCATGGCGGGGGCGAGGGTTACGACTATATCGCCGAGCTCTGTGACTGTGTTCAGCCTCATGACTATCTGTTCTAAAGCCATCTTGGCCTGCATCAGCATCTTTGACATCTTGCGGATCTCTGCCAGTTCATTGGCGTAGATCTTCGCATGGTCCATGTCATGCTTGGAGTAGGCATCGACGACTTTGCTGAACATCATCCTGTCTCTCTCGTTGAACCTCTGGTTGGCGATTTCTAGCTTCTGTGTCTGGAGTTGTATGGATCGAACGGCAGCGTCAAGCCTCGGCTTCAGCGGGCCTGCTGGCCTTATTGAGTCCTTGATGCTTGTGCTGATTCCCGTTGTCTCCTTCCTCTCCCATCTATCCACGAATTTGCTCACTTTCGGTCACCACTCTCAGGTTCCTTTGCTTAAAGTTTATAAGACTCTTGTGACCAGAGAGGTGTGTAACCGCAGGGTCTGTCTCCTCGGTGACAAATATTGGAGTTACAGGTTAAGCCTCTTGCCCAGGCTCTGACCAAGTTTGGGCTTACCGATTACGAGTCAAATGTTTACCTAGCCTTGATGAAAAATGGTCCCTGTGGGATAAAGGATATCACCGCATGTAGCGGGGTGCCGAGGACAAAGGTTTATCCAGTTCTAAAAAACCTAGAGAAGAGAAAGCTAGTTAGCTTCTACCCCGATAAGCCAATAAAGGTTAGAGGCCTGGCACCGGACTCGTCGCTTACAAACCCCATAAAAAATATGGAACAGGATATTAAAGTTATGAAGCGGGCCATTCAAGAGCTGAGGAAGATCCACGAGAGTTCCTCTGCCAATGACCCGCTTGAGAAGAAGGAATACTGGATAACCCGCAACAAGGAGGAGGCACTCAAGCGGCTAAACGATATTATCAATAACGCTTCAGAGGAGATCCTACTTTTCGTCAACCACGAAGGTCTGGACATCGTATCCAGCAGCTGCTACGATCAGATTAACCAGGCATCAAAGAATGATATTCAGGTGAAGATCTTGCTTAATGCAACTAAGCGCGACACCATCCTGCTGAACCGCTTCCTCGATCTTGTTACGATCAAGTACGTGCCATTCTCGCCGGAGAACAATTTGATGTTGGTAGATGGGAAGGAGTTGCTAATATTCAAGAAGCTTTCTCTGAAAGATATAAAGAGCGTCACAATTGTAGCCGAGTATTATACTGGAGCAGACGTCTGTGACTTTTTGCAGGCGACCATGGCAGGCTTGGATATGAACACAGGGAAAGACTTGAGCATACTGATGCCTGTGATCGAAAACTCGTGGCTTCCAGACAGCTACCTCAAGGATCCGAAAGTCAACCAGATACCTCCAATCTTCTACTACCACCTCATGGATAACCTGTCCACCCGGTTGGGTTCAAAGCTTAACCTGACACTGACAGACTTGGGCAGAAAGACCCTAGATTCGATCAAGAAAACAACTGTCCCATTCATCCCGGGCACCCTCCAAGAGGCCTTAAACCTCCTGAGTTCCCTCTACTTACTCAACGATGGTGTGGAATGCAAGTTCATCTACGACGAACCCCTGAACCTGCTAACCTGTGAGCTCACAGGCGAGCTTACTCAATACTACAAGTCAGCGTCGGAGAGGGGCTTCCTGATACCGCCGTCCGTCTGGGGCTTCTTCCTGCTGGGGCTGTTGGACATATTCGGGTTCGATGCCTCGCCAATAGAGAACTCTTTCAACACAAATGAGAACATCTGGTACCTCCAGTACAAGCTCATAAGCAGAGCACCAGTGAAGACGGAGAAGCTCGGCGCAGACGAGAAGGAAGTCCTGCCAAAAATTACCTAAGCAGCGTCCGGGACAATTTTATAAGACGAGCTTGCAGTTATTATGATGGTGAATATTTTTGCCAAGCGTAAAAGTGGCCAAGATTAGTGAAATCCCGTCTGGCGGCAAGAAGAGCGTGAGGGCGTCGAAAACTAGAGTGTTAGTAGTAAATGTCGATGGGAAGTTCTACTGCATACAGTCCGTATGCACGCACCACGCCAATCCCCTTTTCACTGGAAAACTCAAGGGCAAGGTCCTCTGGTGCGACAACCACTATGCAAGCTTTGACGTCACAACTGGAAAGGTCGCAGACCCGCCAGTGGGAAGTGAATATCTTAAACTGGACCCGCTCAAGACCTACCCAGTGAAAATAGATGGTGACGACATTATAGTTGAAGTGCAAGAATAATCCTTTTTCTTATCTTTTTTATGATAATACCCTTTTGCCTGCCCCCTCCCTCCTGGCAAAACGGACAATCTTTTTATAACAAGGTCAATTAGAGCAGAATGAAATTGATTCATTAAGTGATTGAATTGGCAGGCTGTCCTCCTTACCAAAGCGCCCTATCAAAGAATTTTTGTAGGTGCCACCAGTTTACAGGCACCGCAATTATACGCTTGAATCACCTACCCAGGATAAACACTCTGGGCAGGATAAAAGCCAAGCCAAACGCAACAGGAAACCTGCAGCCTAAAAAAATAAACCCTGTGAAGTATTTCCTGTTGCCAATCTTAATCGTTGTTGCAGTTATAGTGATATTTTATGGATTAGAGATCTTAACCCAAGTGGAGATCGAGCCTTCAACGCTTTGTGCCTATGACATCAGAGTGGGGTCAAATGTAAGCAACTATACCGTGGTGTTCGCATTGGAAGATCAGAAAGGCAATATCGGTCCCACAAATGGATATGTGTACTTCAAGATATTCAGCAGCAATGACTCTCTCCTTTACACAACATCCTTTAGGGTGAAGTCGAACGAATTCCAGTATTACATGGATCCAGTCCTTGGCTACAGCATTCTTAGCTACTCCTGGGTAGTTCCCTCATCAGACGTTACGCCTGTACCGGTCTCCGACAACAGTTCAGGGCATGCGGAGTTGACCTTCCTCTCGATGGCTGGGCACTTCGTTTCGGGGTCTTTCCAGGGCCTAGAACTGCCGCACTATCCGTAATAATAAAGAATGCGGGGCTGATCGAAAGATCCACAGTCAATAGCATTAACGAAAACAATAAAATAAAAAAAAATAAAAAAAGCGGGCCTCTAACTCTTGGAGGTGTAAGACCAAATTAGGAGCAAGATTACCATAATTATAGCTCCTAAGAGGCCAGCAATTACCCAGCCCGTCTGTGCCAATATGGGGAGCACCTTCTCCAGATATGGGTACCCAAAGAGGCCCAGCCAGTATAATCCTATACCTAGGAAAAATCCTACTACGGCAAATGCCAATATTATTCCAGTTCTTCCCATTTTTTGAGATCTCCTAATTAATCCAAATCTGCTGCCCATTGGATATAAATGTTGCTAAACAGGGAAACGCCAATAAAAATACGCTTTTCACCATAGATTTAAATCGAAAGTGCTCCCTATTCTTATCGTTGAAAATTGGTGATTGGATGCTCGATGTCGAGCTTGTTCGAAAAGATTTTCCATTCCTGAAACAAGGGCGCATTTACCTCGACTCGACAGCAACTTCCCTCACGCCGGAGCCAGTACTCAACAAAATGCTCGAATACTACAGGGAGTATCGGGCGAACGTCGGAAGGGGAATATATAAAGCGTCTCAAATTGCGACAGAGGAGTTCGAGAAAGCACGAAATGAGGTTTCGCGGTTAATAAACGCAAAGCCAGAGGAAATGGTCCTTCTCCGCAACACCTCCGAGGGGATCAATCTTGTAGCAAGTGGGATCAAGCTGAAGAAGGGGGATAAGATCGTGACAACGACTCTAGAGCACCACTCCGACTTCATTGTCTGGCAGAGGGCCAGCAAGAGGTCTGGGGCTGCGCTGAAGGTGGTCGGGGCAGACAGCGAAGGCTTCATGAATCTTGCTGATTTTGAAAAAGCGATCGACGACAGCACAAAGATCGTTGCTGTGAGCCAGGTCTCGAATGTCTTGGGCGTGAAGCCGCCGGTCAAAGAGATCGCGAAAATCGCCCATGAACATGGTGCCCTTGTTCTGATCGACGGTGCACAGTCCGTGCCGCACTCAAAAGTAGACGTGAAAGCCATCGGGTGCGACTTTTTAGCTTTTTCGGGGCACAAGATGTGTGGTCCGACCGGCGCTGGTGGGCTCTACATGCGCGAGCTCCTCCTCGAGGAAGTCGAGCCACTCTGCATAGGCGGGGGGACCATAGAGGATGTAGGCTTGGACTATTACAGGCTAAAAAAGGGCGCCGCAAAGTTCGAGGCAGGGACCCCGGCAATCGCCGAAGTAATAGGCATGGGTGCCGCCGCCTCTTACCTGATGAAGCTGGGTATGCTTGAGATCGAATCACATGAACAGAAGCTCACAAAAAGGGTGGTAAAGGGGCTAGAGGAGATACCTAACCTAACGCTTTATGGGCCCAAAGAACCAGCGAAGAGGGCTGGCATATTCTCCTTCAACGTTGGCCGGCTGCACCCCCACGATTTAGCGATGACGCTGGATGTGACAGCGGGGGTCATGGTCCGCTCAGGCCACCACTGTGCCCTCCCGGTCATCAAGGAGGTAATCAAGGCTCCTAATGGCACGGTAAGAGCTTCGGTCTACATATACAACAACAACCAGGACATCGACACATTCCTCGCTACACTCGAGGAGATATCGAGGACAATGGCGTGAGGTGATCAATATTAAGAGCTTTTACGATAATTACCTGAACTTCCCTAAGACTGATTGCGGCTACTGCGGCTGCACTTCATGCGTCGCGCTACTCAGGAGGCATTATGCAGGCGAGGCTTCTCTCTCTGACTGTATCTACTTTGAAGCAAGAGGCTACTGCAAGGAGGACTTCGTGTCCCCTAAGCATTTCACAAACACCAAGACGGAGCCATCGGTCTCGTACGTCAGTCCTTGCCCAAGTGATGCTGAACGAGTGACTGTTGAGGTCAACCTCGCATCGGATCTGCACTCAAAATACGGATACTTCGACATGATCAGTGCCGAGAAGCTCTTCGGGCAGTCGCTGCCAGAGATGAAGATCGCGCCATCCCTTGGGCTAGCAAGGCTCGAATCAGATGGGGAGGCAGTGATGGGCTTCGCCGAGGGGCGCATCCTCATTAGACGAGCGCTCAACGAGAACGATGCGTTCTGGCAGCTAAGCAGGTTCATACGCTGGCTCTGGGGAGCGGTCAACTGATACTGTGGTATCAGGCCGAATCTGCCCAGAGAGCGGATCACCAACCATCGAATGCATTGCCAATTGCAGCAGAAGAAGATGCCTGGTATCAATTCCGGATGCCTTCATAAGCCCAAGATTAAAAGATCTTCAGCGGGACGCTGAGTACATCCCACTTGTGCTGCCAGCTTCTTTCGAGTATGCTGAAGCTATCAACAATAATGGCATTGTGCGCGATAGGCTTCTCAGAATAAAGCCGGAGACAGACTATAAAACGGCCATCAAATACCTTTCGGAAGCCAGTATGGCTCTCTACCTCTTAAGGTCCCAGCATGGAATACTCCAGAGCGGATCAAAGGATCTAATTCCTGCTTATGACAAGGTTCTAAGCAGAGGCTTCGATGAATCCTTGGGGGAGGAGCTCGAGGAGGTAGTATCTGGCATCAGGGAATCACCCAAGGATAAAACGAGCGTAGAGGCTCAGGCCCAGAGGGCAAAGGCAGCATTCTGTCTGCTGATGGCTGCCAAATTGGAAAAACTGTGTGTTTCCGTCTGAATAGTCTGCATTTCAAATAGCATTATTTATCTCGATCGATTTTCAAGTCAATGGGCATGAAATATTCGGTTTCAGTCGTGGAGGCCAATGACGACATTAAACGTGCGGTAGCTGATTCTCTAGGTCTCATAGGATGGTTCCCATCGAGAGGGGAGAAAATGCTTGTGAAGCCTAACATGATCACCGCAAAAACGTCGGAGCAAGGCGTCACAACTGATCCAAGGATTGTAAAAGCACTAGTTGAACTGTTGAAAGAGAACGGCGCCATTCCATCTGTAGGAGACTCACCTGGAAGCGCTTACTCTGGGAGAGCATCAGAGGTCTTCGAGAAGACAGGTATGCTTCAGGTTGTAAGGGAATCTGGAGCAGAATTCGTCCAGTTCGAGTCCGTTCCACCAAAACTTGTTGCTTTCGAAGGCAAGCTGATCGACTCGATTGGGCTTGCAGGCCCAATTTTTACCTCAAAACTAATCAACGTTCCAAAACTTAAGACACATGCCCAGACCGTAATGACGGGGGCTATCAAGAACCTTGCCTTCGGGTGCATTCCAGGTGCGGGGAAAAGCAAATTGCATGCCATAGGCACATCGTCGGACCGAATGGCAAAGGTAATGATCGATGTTTATTCAGTCATTCGCCCCTTGGTCACAGTAAACATCATGGACGCAGTGATTTGTATGGATGGGAATGGCCCGAGCGCTGGTAGGGTAAGGAAAGTGGGTAAGATTCTTGCCAGCACCGACGCCCTCGCCCTCGATATAATCTCGTTTAAGATGGTCGGGGTGACGCCTAGGAACGTACCATACGTTAGAGAGGCAATGGAACGCGGCTTGGGGCCATCCAGCCCGGACGAGATAGAGATAGTAGGGGAATTGCCCAAGAACTTGAAATTCAAGCTCCCTTGGACAATAATCTCGGCCTTGACTTTGCGTGCTGGAAGTTTGGTCCCATCGATAAGCCCAACCGTTTCCACTATACCGTCCAAATGCACACGATGCGGTACCTGCATCAAGGCTTGCCCAGTCTTTGCAATAGATATGGAAAAGCTCTCTGCCAAGATTAACACATCCCAATGCATAAGGTGCTACGTCTGTTATGAGGTCTGTGAATATGATGCGATAAAGGTGAACCGTTCTCTCCTAGGACGCTGAAAGATCTCTTGTATGAATGTTCAAGGCGAAGCTTTTCTCAAGACCAATCTCTTTTTTTAAAGGTTCGAAGCTTTCATCTCCGGACGAAAGCTTAAACAAGATAAAGGCGCGATCTGATCCTATATGCTTATTCGGTTGGTGTGAAAATTGAAGGTTGGTTTCATAGGTCTGGGAATAATGGGTCTGCCCATGGCCAAAAACATGGTTAAATCAGGCTTCAACTTGGTAGTTTATAACAGAAGCATGAAACCTGTCAAAGAGCTTAACGCCATTGGAGTGGAAGCTGGAAGCTCGCCCCGCGATGTTGCCATGAAGTGCGATATCTTGATCACAATGCTACCCGATTCGCCAGACGTACAAGAGGTCGTTTTGGGGAAGGGGGGCGTGATTGAAGGGGTCAAGCCCGGGATGATTCTCATCGACATGAGCACAATATCGCCTAAGGTCAGCGTTGAGATCTCTGAAGTCCTCGCAGAAAGTGGTGTCGAGATGCTTGATGCGCCAGTCAGCGGTGGGCAGAAGGGCGCAATCGAAGGCTCTCTCTCGATAATGGTTGGAGGGAAGAAGAAAATCTTCGAGAAGTGCATGCCTGTATTCAAATCCATAGGAAAGACGATAGTGCTCGTCGGCGGCAACGGAGCCGGAGAGACCGTTAAGCTCTGCAACCAGGTGATATGCGCAATAAACATAGTCTCAATGTGCGAAGGAATGTCACTCTGTCGAAGGGCTGGGGTCGACGTTGAGAAGATGATAGAAGTCGTCAATGGGGGTTTGGGCGCATCGAATATAATTGCTAACCTAGCGCCAAAGATTCTTGAGGGGGACATGGCGCCAGGTTTCAAGCTTCGTCTGCAGCAGAAGGACCTTAGGCTCGCGCTGCAGCTAGCAGAGGAGCTAAATTTTTCCATGCCAGTTACTGGCCTGACCAATCAGATCTTCAGAATAGCTGAAGGGAAGGGGTTAGGTGAAAAAGGAACACAGGCCTTGATTGAAGCCTACAACCTTTTGGGGTAGTGGGAGTTGTAGATCATTTAAGGAATAAGCTATCATCCTTTCCATTTTGTTAAGCACCTCTATCAAGTACGATCAACTCTGTCGCCATCCCTCCTTTTTGGAGCCATCCTCATTGTTATATCAGCCCTACAGCATAGAATTTTTGGAGGGATCTGTAGACCTAGAATGGCCTTAGCAGAATCCAAGTTAATAAATAAGAGAAAGGGTTATGAGAAAACATATTAATGTGTTAAACAACCGTCTAAAAAGTTGATGTCTATCTAGTCATGTTCGGGTAGATGACACATGGGGTTAGCCAAGTACGTAGCACGTCGTCTAATTTACATGATACCCCTTATTTTAGGGATCTCTCTAGTAAGCTTCCTTGTAATGTACTCGGCTGGTGACCCTATTACAATTGCAACTATGGGCAACCCGATGATAACCGAGACAGAAAAGCAGTTTCTCAGGCACTATTACGGCCTTGACCTGCCTATACCTGTTCAATATTTCAGGTGGCTCACAAATTTCCTTACGGGTAATTTTGGTAATTCTATTTACGGAAATAAACCCGTAAATCAGCTGATCGCCTCCCTTTCCTGGGAAACAGTTAAGCTGCAGTTAGTCTCGATAATCATTTCCTTCCTCATCGCCATACCCGCAGGTATCTACGCCGCCGTGAAGCAGCGATCCGCCACTGACTATACAGTGTCAAGCATTTCCATAATGGGCATATCGTTGCCAGTGTTCTTCACAGCGGTAGTCTTCATACTTGTCTTTTCCTATGACTTGGGATGGTTCCCTTCAGCTGGAGCTCATGGAGCGCCTACACTATGGCCCGTCTTTGGAATTCGGAATCCAATCTTAGACGAAATAGCGCATCTAGTGTTGCCTGCATTGGTATTGACTTTGGCAAGTGTTGCCTACAATGTTAGACTATTACGTGCTGGGATGCTTGAAGTTCTGAGGCAGGATTATATTATGGCAGCAAAGGCAAGTGGCATCCAAGAAAGGACTATCCTGTACAAATATGCTCTTAAGAATGCTATTACACCACTTCTAACATTGCTCGGCTTATCCATCGGAGGTGCCATAGGCGGCGCACCAATGACTGAGACCGTCTTTAGTTGGCCTGGTCTGGGTTACCAATTTGTACTTGCAGCTGGAAGGCTTGACTTCCCAGTTGTAATGGGCATCACTATGCTGATCACGATATTCATTCTTTTGGCGAATCTAATTACTGACCTTGCCTACGCATGGGTGGATCCGCGGGTGACAATTGAATAGTGGGGGCATCAAATGTCTTCATCTAGCAAAAATGATGTCTCGAAGCGAAGAGGGGCTGGCCAGTGGGCAGTAGCGTGGAGAAGGTTCAAGAAGCACAAGTCAGGCCTCTTTGGCTTGGGAATGATAATTGTGCTTTTGTTTGTGGCGGCATTTCATAATTACATCGCCCCCTATCCTGCTGGTTCCCTAGCGCCGCTCTATCAAGGAGACGCAGGACAGCCTCCATCTTTGAAGTACCTATTTGGCACATCCGTAGGCGGCAGCGATGTATACAGCGAAGTTCTTCATGGTGCGATATATACCGTGTATGTTGCCTTCTCTGGCACTATCATTACCATGGTGATCTGCATTGCTGTAGGTATTGTAGCAGGCTATATGGGGAAATATATCGACGAGGTTCTCATGAGAATCACCGAAATCTTTCTTGTCTTTCCATCCTTGATGTTAATTCTAGTATTCGCGAGGATATTCCAATTGCGAAACAGTAACCCTTACTGGAATTTACTGGGGATACAGATACCGATTGGGTTGACAATGGTAATACTCATTGTGTCCGTATTTGCATGGTCACCATATGCGAGAGTCATAAGGGGTGAGGTTCTGAGGTTAAAAGAGGCAGAGTTCATTCAGGCGTCTAAGGGGATTGGCGCCAACTCGCGATGGATAATGATTAGACACATATTGCCAAACGTGCTTCCCCAGATCGTAGTTCTTGCAACGCTGACCATGGCTGGGATTGTCCTCACCGAGGCAGGTGTAAGCTTTCTTGGGTTTGGCGACCCGAATACGATAACCTGGGGGAGACTTATGGAGGAATCATTCCCCTTTATGAGTACTGCATGGTGGGCAGAGGTCTTCCCCGGCTTGGCTGTCTTCCTTACTATCCTTGCGTTCAACTTACTTGGTGACGGGCTATCAGATGCTCTAAACCCAAGGCTCAGGGAGTAAATAAAATGCATATCCTTGAAGTCGAAAATCTAAAAACATACTTTTTCACAGAAGCTGGCATTGTCAAGGCGCTTGACGGAGCAACTTTTAATCTTGAAAAGGGCACTACCCTAGGTCTTGTGGGCGAGAGCGGTAGTGGCAAATCCGTCACCTCACAATCTGTGCTCCGAATAGTACCAAAACCTGGGAAGATAGTCTCGGGGAAGATTCTATTTGAGGGTGAAGATATCCTTGCGAAGAGTGAGAATGAGATGCGTAACTACAGAGGGAAGAAGATCTCACTTATATTTCAAGATCCGACAAGTTCGCTGAATCCTTTATTCACCATAGGTAGCCAGCTCACAGAGATAGTGACGCAACACGAGAAGATGAAAAAGACGGAAGCGCTTGAGCACGTGATCAAGACTCTTAAACTAGCAAGGCTTCCGGATCCCGAGGAAGAGATATACCGTTATCCGCACCAGTTCAGTGGTGGGATGAAGCAAAGGATTTGTATCGCAAGGGCTCTCCTTTTAAACCCTCAGCTTCTCTTTGCTGATGAACCTACGACGAACCTCGATGTTACAATCCAGGCTCAAATACTGACCCTCCTGAAGGATCTTCAAAGGGAGGTTGGTATGACGCTGGTTATGATAACCCATGATATGGGCATAGTAGCAGACATGTGCAAATATGTCGTAGTACTCTATGGCGGAAACGTCATGGAAACTGGGATGATTGAGACCATATTTGAGAAGCCTCACCCCTACACCGAGGCCTTGCTTAAGGCAGTGCCCAGGCTTGACCAGACAAAAGAGCTTGTCTCTATTCCGGGAAATATCCCCAACCTCATAGAGCTTCCCTCGGGCTGTGTTTTCCACCCCAGGTGCAGATATGCCGTAGATGCATGTAAGGGCAATAAACCTCCATTAGAGGAGGTAGAGGCAGATCATTCAATAGCATGTATAAGATGGCGCGAGTTGAATGGGGGTCGTTAACTATGGAGCCACTGGTCGACGTTAAAGATCTTGTCAAGTATTACCCCGTATACTCGAGGGGGATATTGACCAGAAAGGTCATTGGCCAGGTACATGCAGTAGATCATGTTAGCCTTGAAGTCAATCATGGGGAAACTGTAGGCCTCGTCGGCGAGAGTGGGTGCGGTAAGACAACCACCGGGAAGCTGATCCTCAACCTCGAGACTCCAACATCTGGTAAGGTTTACTTCGATGGAGCTCCCGTGATTCAAACGCTGACAAAGGGTACCAAAGAGGAGAAACTCAAGTTACGCAGATCCATGCAAATGGTTTTCCAGAACCCATATTCCTCATTGGATCCGAGAATGACCGTTTTTGATATCATCAGTGAGCCATTCAGGGTGCATAAAAATATACCGACAAGCGAATACAAAGATAGACTCTACGAGCTCCTCTCGCTTGTAGGTTTGGAGCCTTACCATGCAGAGCGGTATCCTCATGAGTTTAGCGGAGGCCAACGGCAGAGGATATGCATCGCAAGAGCATTAGCTGTTGACCCTAAATTCATAGTCGCTGATGAACCTGTATCCTCCCTAGATGTGTCCGTACGCGCGCAAATATTAAATCTGATAATGGATCTGCAAAAAAGGCTTGGAATATCCTATCTTTACATATCGCACGATCTGAGCTCCGTCCGACAGATATCAAAACGAGTCCTCGTCATGTACCTTGGGGAGATCGTAGAGAGCGCTCTGACCTCGGAATTATTCGACCACCCCATACACCCGTACACGAAGGCGCTAATGTCCGCTGTGCCCATACCAGATCCTAAGAGGAAGATGAAAATAATATTGCTGCCAGGAGAGGTTCCGAGCCCAGTGAACCCGCCATCGGGATGTAGATTCCACCCAAGGTGCGAGTATGCCACATCTAAATGTTCCGAGGAAATACCAGAAATGGTCCAAATCGATTCCGATCACTTCGTCTCATGCCATTATTTCGAAAAATTCTTGTGATTTGCAGATCATGCTCAACATTGCAAAAACAAGTCGCATATTCTGTCAAATAATAATGAATATAAAATTTATTAGTTTTTTATTATAACCAGACTAACAAACTGTTTTAGTAAGCATTTATTCATTTAGACGTTTTGACTTTTCCATAATAGTAGTTCTTAAATACATTCTATGGCATTATCAGTAATTACTAAACACGAATAGTGTGGTTTGGTGAATCTAGAATGAAAAAGGAAATTATCTGTATGGCAATGCTAGCGATACTTTTGACATCAATGTTTACGATGATATCGGTGCCAGCTGTTCAGTCATCGGTACAGAATCCATTGTTTAAGATAACAATGATTGCACCAGGAAATGCGAACCTGCTACGACGTCAATGGGCCCTCATTATCCAAAATTCGTTTGAATCGGTAGGGATCGACGCAAGGGTTGTCTTCTTGGGCTCAGATGTGATGTATGCCAGGGCTCTTACACCTCCAGCGAGCATGGTAGGCAAGACTTACGACGAAGGTGGCTTTGATGCATTATTCATTGGCTGGACGCCGAGCGCACCTAATGTTGGATTCGGTGGATCCTACCAGATTTACTATAGCAAGAACCTACCTCCGAGCGGAAGTAACTACATGCTCTGGAACAACAGTCAAAGCGACTACTACCTAGGACTGATGATGACTGAAGGCTACACTGCTGCGGGCATTCAAGCCTACCAAAATTGGGAGGCGGTACAGTACAATGAAGTACCTGGTTCGCAGATCATGTACACAACGGCAATTCTCTCTACCGCCCAGAACGTTAATCTCAATGGCTATGCGTGGCAATGGGGTAACACCGGTCCTGTACCTCAATTCGCCTCAAACGTAACCAGCATAGCTTTGGCCTGCACAGGTCAGCCGCTCAATGTACTTCCGGCACTTTCCAACTGGTGGTACGATACGCTTGTCTACGCCCCAATATATGATGGTCTATACTATCTAGACGCAAACAATAATATCGTTCCAGGACTCGCAGTCGCTGCCCCGACAGTGACAAACAATAATTCAAGTTTCATTTATACACTTAGGGACGCGAACTTCAGTGACGGAGTGCCAGTCACTGCTGACGATGTACTCTTTTCATGGCTTGCATACCTTAACGCAGCTGATGGCTCACAATTAGCTACCTATTTAGCTGGCTATATCGGTGACGATGTCACCTTCAATTGGCTCAATGGCACATCGACCCGATTGGTGCTTAACCTTGCAGACAGCACTACCTATTATCCAGCACTCCCTAACGAAACCTCCGCAACAGTGAATGGAGCGGCTGGTATCGGAGTGGGAATCATAACAGCCATTGACGAACACACAGTGAACGTTACGATACCCAACTTCCCAGGTTTGGGTGCACCTGCAGCAATCTTCCACCCTGAAGGGGAAGTCCCCTACATAATGCCTATGCATATCCTTGATCAGATACCTTTCTCTGATTATGCAACAAGTGCTTTTGACACGATGACCGGGTCTTTCACGGTCAATGTAAACGGAGCAAACGAAACAATCACAGGTCCAGTCGGTTCAGGTCCTTACCAATTCGTATCCTACAATCCTACGACCCAACTCATCACATTGCAAAAGTTTAATGGCTACTGGAATGCAACCAACCTAGAAAGTGCTGGCTTATTCGGCGTCCAAAACTACTATGTTAGATACATAACTGACAAAGATGGCGCAGTGGCTGCCCTCAAGAACGGCGAGGTCCAGGTCTTGGATCCAAACTACCAACTCCAGTTGGACTTTGCAGCTGGTAACCTTAATTTCGCCAACAACTACCAACTACCAGGATCAGGAATCCAGCAGCTTGGCTACAACAATAGATCGCCAATTTGGGGAACTGGCACAGCTACGCCATTGGGTCAATCGGATCCTTCAAAAGCAGCAGAAGCAGCACGCGACGTGCGAGTAGCCTTTGATTATCTTATACCAAGACAGCTCATCATAAACAGTCTTGAAAGCGGGATAGGCATAGCCGCTGCGGTGCATGTGAACCCAGTCTGTCCATATAATAACCAATCCATAGTTGCTAGAGACTACAACCCGACCTTGGCAAAACAGTATCTGGAAATGGCTGGATATACGGTCGCAGGGGGAGTGACTCCACCACCAACACCTCCAATCTCGACAACCACTGGTTCACTAGTTGCCTTCACTGGCGCCTTTACAATCGATCCTACGGTGGCTTCCCAACAGGACGGCATGATTGTAGTCCTCCAAAATAGCACTGATGGTAACACATGGCAGTCAATCGCTACCGGTAACACAAATCCCCAAGGCAACTTCTACATGACCTACTATGTGCCGAGCAGCACTCCTGCCCAATATTATCGGGTAGTTCAGACTGGAATAGGAGTCCACACTGCCGCTGCGAATAACCTGACGCAAACCCAGCTTTTCAACTTCAATACACTGAATACTAAATACTTCTCGCTACCAACCGATATCTTGCCGACATCGCCAATAACCAACATATTCCCCATCGACAGCTATGTGGCTCCGTACGTCAGCCAAATTAACACCCAAAGCGCGCAGATAAGCAGCATGAATTCTACTATCGCAGCTCAGAGTGCGCAAATATCAACTCTCAATTCATCGCTTAATAATGCAACTAACATTGGCTATGCTGGTGTCGGAATAGCTATCATTGCATTAATCGCCGCTGTTGTGTTAGGCATGAGGAAGAAATAGCTTCCTCCAACTTCCCTTTTTTTATTTTTATTATATTGCAGTTCATGAGTTTCTTATTTCAAATCAAAGTCGAGAGAAGCCCCAAAATAAATGATTCGATCAATACTGCAAATCCTAAAATGACCAACCTTTTTCCCCTCTGTATCCTTTCCTTTAACAATTTTCCTTCTTTCTCTTTCCCTGCTTCATCTTTCTCTGATGTCTGCATCTCCAACTTTGCATCCCTACGGCGAAAAAACCTCTCAAGGACAGGGAAAGAAACACTCGAGAGAAGAAATCCAATCGATCCACCCAAGATCAGAAAGATGGCACTAAGTACCATCAACACAACTAGAAAAGAGATGAAAAAATCCCTGCCAGCTAGATACAAGAGCAATGACACGGCGAGAGAAGCAAGGTTCAGAAGCAGGACATCCCTAAGAAATAATTTCAAAGTAGGTTCCTCCAAATCGAAACGAACGCCTGTGATCTAAATCCTTTACTACCTCGGCACATCAAGATAAAAAACTTAATAGACTGATTTATTCTTATTGCTAGTACCTCTGGTGATTGAGTGCCAAAAGAGAGAAGCCAGTCGTTATCCAATAGAACGAAGATCCTGTTTGCCATAATAATCGTTGTGTTGATGGTATCCTACGGCTTGGCCATGATCTACCCTCAACACCCGAGCTTGGCAACTCCATCGCCTTCCTCCTTCACTCCTTCGGACTGGATGTCATTTATCCCTTCGAATGTGACATACTTCCGCTTTTTGAACGTCTCATTTCTGGCCCAATACCCGCTCCTATTTGAGGATCCTCTCATCCTCTCATTCAGTCCGAATCTATTCAATATTACAGTTGCCAATGTTACCTACGGAGTCGACTTACAGGCAAATAATGCGATTAATGTCACTATTATTGGACTAAATGATCAATCACTGACATTTGTATCAAATGCGTTAGCCAGTGCTAATCTAACCTCAACAGTCTACAATAATGTGACATTATACAGACTTGAACAAAATCCGACTGGCGTTGATGGTCCTGCTTGGGTATGCATTGTTCGCGGGGTGATGGTGCTAGGTCAAGGAGATCTTCTAGCAGAGCAAGCGCTGCAATCAATAATTGATGCTTCCCCTGCAACATTCTTCAATAACGACCAACTCAAGGTGGGATACCTTCTAACTTGGGGCGGTGAAAAAACCTTCGCCTTTTCTTATTACCAATCGGGCGATAACAACTATTCCGTGGATTGGGAAATGCATAGTGCCACCAACGGTTCAGTTATTACCGATCGATATTCTTACCATTTCCCTTCTGCAGAAGTGCTGAGCAACAAATATGATGATGCGAAGAAAAACCTCTTCTTCGACGCCAAAGCAGTGTACACCAGCGGTAGTTTCATGGTGGGGGATTTTAGTTTCCTGCAATCCGAGGTGCGAACTGCTCTTGGAATAATTTGAACCAATAATTGATGTTCTTGAGATTTTTAGAGACCGCTGACCTTTCCATTAGCCCGAATTGGGTAAAATTTGTTCTTCCATGACATTCATAAAGATTTTAATAGTTGTTTCATAATTCTAAAGCCATCGCTTTTTTAGCAAGGGTGATGTCATGCCGCAGAAAAAGAGACAGGGGCCATCGAGGAAGCTTCAGATCGGAATAATCTTCATAGCGTTCATACTGGTCTTCTCCTACGTTATAGTGATATTCTCGCCTTACCTCAATACACGCCAGTTACCATCCCCCTCAACATTTACATCTGAGGAATGGATGTCATTCGTTCCCTCCCAGACATATTTGTTCCGATACCTCAACATCTCCGTACTTCAGGACTTCCCCCTCCTTTTCCAGAGTTCTGTGCTGTTCTCAATCCAAGATCCCGCTATGAACATCAGCATCTCGGATGTCACGTACGACGTTGATCTGGAGACGAGCAATGGCACCGGCGTCAGTATAATGGCGATGAATAGCTCAAGCCTTTCGAATTATTCATTCATCTTGGCGGGTGGCAATCTAAACTCCTCCGTCTACGATAATGTGACACTTTACAGGCTGGCTCAGGATCCATTCAACGGGTCGGCTGGTGCTTGGATCTGCGTGAGTCCGAAGGCTGTAATCCTCAGCTCGGGCGATGCTCCTGCTCTAAGCGCCCTCAAGTCTGTGCTGGACACCTCGTCTAATGCCTTCTTCACAAACGACGAGTTCAAAGTAGGTTACCAGCTTACAACTGGAGGCAAAGACTATCTGCTCTTCACATATTCCGAAGCAGGCAACAATTCCTACAATGTTGACTGGGAGATGCGTAGCGCATTTAATGGCTCAACGATTGGTGTGACATATATTTTCCACTTTCCGACCACTGCTGTCCTCAATGGAAACTACGCTAATCTGAAGACACTGCTGACCACTGCGACTAGCACCTACTCCATTGACAAATTCGGAGTCTTTGACTTCTCCTACTCGCAAGGGGATATAAGATACGCAATATTAGGCGGCTAGATTATTCGTCTGATCTCCGAAAAAACGCAATAAGCACAAACTATCCGAGCCTAAATGATAAATTAATGCTAGCTATACCCGCCAAGCTTATGGTAAAAACTTAATATCCCAATCCAAGGATTGATACTGGGTGCTTTCATTGCACATTACTTGGTTCGAGTCGGAAGATGGCGCTTCGGTGAACAAGAAGGACGCAAAAATGATAGAGAAATGGATTGTGAAGAACGCTGGTAACATACATGAGATATTCCACCTTATCCAGGAGCATGAGATGGAGGCAGTGAAGATCATCGAAGGGACTCAGGAGAAGGAAAAAGGCAGAACGAAGATCAATTCATATGATATCTTATTCATCTCCAATATCATATTAATCGTTAGCTGCGAGGAGACGCAGGACGTGGAAGGCAGCGGGCTGACTAGAAAAATCAACTACCTTGGCTTAATAGAAATCCCCTGCGGAGAGGAGGAAGAGCGATGAGCGACATGAAGAGACCGCTGGGAATCATGCTTCTTGCGCTTTTGCTGGCGCTCAACGGCATATAATTGATAGCATCGCTTTTCTTTCCTAGTATGCTTGGTGACGAGGCGTGGCTTCTATGGGCATTCGTCGCGATGGGCTTTGGCTATATTATTGCCGCTGTCGGGCTCTTCATAGGCTTCAACTGGTCCTGGTACCTAACACTGGGCCTCTCGTTCATCGCCATTGCCATCTCGATCACCTATCTAGATGTTCTCGATCTCATCTTCGATGGCATTGTGATCTTCTACATTACCCAGTCCAATGCAAGGTCATTCTTATTCGGGAAGAGAACGCACTCTGTTATTTCGTCCGGCTCTAGCCCCGGAGGGAGTGTGCCGCCGCCGCCTCCCCCTTGAATTTGGACGTACAAGAAAAAATAGCAAATCTCTGAAAACATTATCCGCACAGTGTAGTGATGATTGTCTTCAGAAAGCCAATCCCAAGGCTAATCAATGAGCGGGAAAATTTCTTCTTTTATGTAGTTCAGGAACTCTGCGGGCTGGATCCCACTGAATGCGGTGACCACCGCGCTCCTGGTCACTCCTGCCACAATCCCATACCTTCTGGACTTGAAGACCATGTACCATATCGCCCCGTGGGATGAGTACTCGCTATAGAGTGAGGTGTCAGCGAGTCCGGATCCGTAGAGCGAGAGCTTGCTGATGTTTGGGATGTCCACTCCGTCGAAAAACATGACCTTCGTATCCTCAAGGTTTGATTCATGGTACTTCTTCAAGGTCTCAGGAGAGATCTTCGCTTCTACTACGCTCCCGGCAGCAATGAAGAGGACCTTGCTCATCTGGTTGGCTATATTATTGGCTATCCTCTTCTTCTCGAGCACTATCAGTAGGATACGGTCGCCATCCTTGCTGAATTGGAAGGGGGCTTCCATTGTCTTGACAACAAGCCTCTCGCCATCCCTGTGCGAGACAGTGAATGCAATATCCTGTGAGAACAACCCCTCCAGCGAATCCGAAGTAAGCTGCAACTTGCTGATCTCGGTGACCAAGGGGACGGTCTGATCTCCAAAAGTGAACTCTTCTTCGTGTTTGTATCCCTTCAGTTTCGCCGAGATCGTCGCCAGGTCGATGTCTTCCTTAACTTTGAAGACCTTACCCGCAAGAACCATCCATAACACCACGTCTTGTTGGTGAATGGTGTCATATAAAAAGTTGACCGCTTTCGATTTGGGCTTGCTGATCCTTATCCACCCAGGCGAATCTTCTCTGCAGGGACTTCGAATAGTAAAGTTTCCAATCAAAATCTATCCTCCTTCCCCAGTCTGCATACACCCTCGGGTCGATATAGTTCCTCAGCGACGTGTTGAGGTTGTAGTCCTTCGTCGCTTGCATGGACTTCACCTTAAGGTCCAGTTCCTTTATCTTCTCAGCCTTTGCCTTCTTCTCTCTCAGAACCTTAAGGCGCTCTTTCTTCTTATTGAGGCTCTCCTCCCATGTCTTGGGGAGCTTACGCTTATGGTTGCATACCTTGGCTGCTTCTAGGTTCGCCATCGTGGCGCAGTATTTCTTGATGTACTTCGGGCTCCTCTTGCTCACCTCTGCCCTCCCAAGGGCTTCCTTGGTAGTCGTGGATGCATGATAAGTCCTGAAGACCTTCGCAGTCAGCCCTGGCATCACCTCTGAGAGGTATGCGTTTACTTTCTGCGATCTCACGCCATTGAATATCGTCTCGTTGCCCTCGGCCATGAACTCCTTTAGGTTGCGGACGATGATCTCAGGTGGCTTTATGGTGCTCACCCACCTGACGCAGTCTTTCCCTAGAAAGTCCAGCGTGATTGAGCCGTCTGGCTGGAATGTAATGTGCTCTGTGCGCAAGGTCGTCGCACCCACTGTGTCTGCCTCATCTTCCCCCTTCTCGTCGCCCACCCTCATCTTGAGGTTATCAATGAGGTAGCAGACGGTGGCAACCTTTCTCTCAAGCTGGTCGTGGGATTCTAGCCCCCTTGCTATGTGGACCCTGACCTTCTCGATCTTCTTCTGAAGCTCCCACGCCTTCTGGTACTTCTCCATGTCCCTGACCTGCTTGACGTACGCAGTATCGGAGAGCCAGACGTACTTCATTTTATCCCTAAGCTTATCCCTCCAGCTGGCAATCCAGAGATATGAAGGATCAAAAACAATGCATTTCCATGATCCCCCTAATGGGGGTTTAGGAACGGGTGCATCGGGTGACAGGTTAAGTGTTATCTCCTCCCCCCTTATTCCCGATTTCCAGCTTCCCCTGAGGGGATGGTCGCCCCTGCCAACAAAAATTGATGCAGGCTCAACCATGTAGTTGCCTATTTCCATGGGGATCCCGTTTACCATTGCAATACCGTACTTCTGCCTATTCTCTTCCCTAAGCCTCTTCCTGTACGCTGCAAGTGTCTTCTTCTTCTCCTTACCCATCCCTTCCTTCCTCGCCCTCTCTGATTCGACCCAATTCGATACAGCAGAGAAGTCGAAGTCCTCCGGTCCAACCTTCCCTTTTATGCCAAGCGCACCGCCGAAATCCCTGAAGAAATTCTTCACAAAGACCTCGTCCTTCGGGTAGTCAGTTATGAGTTTCCTGACCCAGGCGACAGCCATCTCCTCCTGCTCCGGGGTGAGCGGAAGCTCCCTGCCTCGGAACCTTATCTTAAATCCAACAGGATTGTAAACAGGGATGAGCACTCCATTATGGCTCAGTCGCCTTACCTCGAACTTTTCCATCCGATTCTCCACGGTTAGTAATTTGAAATTAGCTTATTACATAAGCTTTACCCATAGAAATTTGAAAGGATCGCCATCACTGTGGCTGACCTAATGGCTCCCCGCCGGAGGCAGGGCAACGCTACAGACATATTTATAAGAAGCTCGAAAAGAATTGAAAAAGCTCAAAGGGGGGCATGCTACGTCGAAGCTCACCATTCTTGAGGTCATTCTAGAGAACTTCATGTCCTATGAGTACGCTAGAGTGAACCTTAGGCGGGGGCTTAACCTTATCTCCGGCCCCAACGGTGCCGGAAAATCCTCTATCCTCTTGGCAATATCAGTTGCAACAGGTCAAAGCTACACCGAGCGATCGCGGAAGCTCGCAGATCTCATCCGGAGGGGGAAGGAGACCGCCAGGGTGACCCTCGTCCTCAACAACAAGGTCGAAGACGGGAAGAGGCCTGCCCCGCTCATAAACAGCGATCTCCTATCGGTCTCTAGGTACCTGAAGAAGGACGGGACGTACTGGTTCGAGATCAACGGCAGGGAGGTCAGCAAGTTCGATGTGAACCGCCTCTTCAAGAGCGTCGGCATGAACCCCGACAACATGCTTATCATAATGCACCAGAACATGATCGAGGAGTTTGCAATCACATCACCGGAGGAGAAGCTGAAGATGGTCGAGGAGGCCGTTGGCTTCTCCCAGTACCGCAAGGCGATATACGAGGCTGAAGATAAGCTCAACCGCATACTGGGCGAGGAGGAGGCGACTTCTCAGCTCTTGGCAAGCGCCGAGCAGACCCTTGCCTATTGGAAGGAGCTGAATGACAAGTACAATGAGAAGAGAGCCCTCCTCGACCGCAAGGCATACCTCGAGAGGGAGCTGATCTGGGCGCAGATCATCAAGAATGAGCGGTCCGTCACTCAGATACAGGAGAAGATTCTTCTCAAAAGCTCCCAGCTGGAAGACCTCGATAAGGGAACTACGCTGAAAGAGAGGGAGGGAAAAGGCCTATGGGAGTCCTACCTCGGGCTCAAGGAGAAGTTCCGACTTCTGCTCATGGAACAGCGGAAGCAGGACGAGGAAACGCTCAAGGAACTCGGTGCAATAGACGAGCGGCTCGATGCCACGGTCCAGAACTATGTCGATGTCAAGGTTAGAGAAGCGATAGATCGATACCGCATCAGGGAGCTGGAGAAGGACCTCAAGGAGCTGAGGTCGTCACTCGCCGAAGCTCAAGCCCTCTTGGAGGAGTCAAGCAGGCTTATCGACAAGGCTGGGGAGCGGCTCGAGACACCAAGATCGATACAGGACATATCCGACGAAGCGAAGTATGTGAACGCCCATCTACTCTCGCTGGGTGAGGTGCCAGACGACTCACCTTCAATGTACCAGACGTACCTAAAGACCTACGGCGAGCTTAAACAGAAGGCGGACGTGGTAGGCGAGAACCGCAAAAGGACGATTGAGGAGCTGGACGACAGGAAGAAGATCTGGAAAGGAGTCATGGAGCGCCTCATAGTCGAGATCAACCCGACGTACAGCGACGTCTTAGGCAAGGTCGCCGGCATTGGCACGGTCCGCCTTTCCAACATGGACGACGCCGACCGTTCAGGAATCGAGGTCACCGTTGGCTTCAAAGGATCTTCCCCTGTTATATTAGACGCATACGCCCAGAGTGGAGGGGAGAGGGCTGTCGCAACGATGGCCTTCCTGCTCGCACTTCAGCACAACCTCAAATCGCCAGTCCGGGCTGTCGACGAGTTTGACGTCCATATGGATCCGCACAACAGGGAATCCATGATGAAGATGCTTTTCTCCTTCATGAATGAGAACGAAGACGTCCAGTTCATTGTCATTACACCCAGCCAGCTTAGTGCGGTTGGCGAGTTCGCCAACATCATCTTTGTACAGAATGTCCACGGTAGGTCGGAGGTGGCGAAGGCTGCCACAGCAACAGCGTAAAGAGGAATATTACGAGGAGCTCGCGAGAATAATCAACCTTTGCCAGAGCATAAGGACTAAGAGCGACGACCCCTTTCTGGTCGATGTTCCCCAGAAGCTCATGATCCTAAAGAAGATCCTACCCAATTGGAAGGCGTTAGACGATCTGCTCATGGATGCTGAAGCGCTAAAAGAGATTTCCCTGATGGTCAAGCTTCAGAGCGACTGGGTGAAGCGTCGAGCGTCGGGTCTATTCATAGACCCGTTCCTCGTTGAGGTCAAAATAAAGCTGCTAAGCAAGGAGTCCCTGAGCTCCGCACTCCTCTCATCATGGCACCCACTTGTCTCCTCGGAACAGCTCACGCCGAAGCGCCTCTCAGAGTCAATGGACTACTGGAACATTCTTCTGCCTCTTTCGCAGAGGATGAAAGAGCTGGAAGCAGCTAGGGAGATAGAAGAGAAGGTCCTCACAGTCTCCGATCTGATCCGCTTGAAATTCCTCTCAGATAGAGTCTTCAACGATGAGGTCACGCGCCTTCAGACAGAGCTGGCGGAGACCACGAAGAGTGGGCCCGTTGATTACTGGGGGTTCATAGTCCGGGACACATACGAGGATACGGTAATGCGAGCCTACGCGCTAAGCTTCCTTATATCCAATGGTACCGCCAATCTTGTGATAAACCCAGTTGAGGAGACCATGATGGTCGAGGTTATATCCGGCGCAATCCCAAGGAAGCTCGGGCGGTCTATCCCCATATCAGTATCATATCAGAAATGGAAGGAGATTCGAGGTCAAAAAGATGAGTGAAGACGCCACGATTTCCAAAAAGCTAAAAAAGGCTTCCCAGTTGTTGCTCTACCAACACCACAGACTACCCGGGGCAAAGGGGTGGGAGCTGAAGAAGTTCGTCGGCAAGGACTACATGAAAGTCGTGAAGCTGCTTGAGAGGAGGCTTGACGATCTTGGCCTTGAAGTGAAGTTGGTTTATGAGGACGGTCTCGATCACCCCAGCCCAATAGAGGACGATCTCGAGCAAGCGAGATTCTACATATTGTCAAAATCCCCGATACAGAGCGGCGAGGCGTCTCTCTCCGGCTGGAGAATAGATACATTAGCTGTCTTGGCTGCCGCGCTGGCTTTCATAACCTCGAAACAGGGAAGAGCAACTAGGAGCGAAGTGGAAGATCTCCTGAATGAGAAATTCCCTTACTGGAAAGTTGATCAGGACCTAAACCGCTTCATCAGGAGGGGCTACCTCGATGAGGACGAGGAGAGCAACCTCTTTGTTGGTTGGCGGACAAGAGCGGAAATTGACAGAAAGATCCTTCTTGGCATCATTGCAGGCTCGTCGCCAGAGGTATTGCAGTAGTACCTTAACAGCGACTGCTGACAGTCTGTCCATCGCTTTGGAAGCGCATTAATACGATAATTGTTGAACAGTTGATAAGATAAGCATTAATGAGTTAAGTGTGTTCTCTGTTGCACAGTTAGGTAAATAATAGAATTCTATTTTATATAGGTAAATGTTGAACACTTTAACGCTTTAACAATAAATTTTTGGAATCCACTGTTGTTCAACAATTCCATGGTACTTTACAATTTTCACGAACGATTACCCATCAGTCTTAGATGCCATTTGTTTATGTAAATTGGAGCGATACTGGGCATAAAGCTATGCGCTGCTGAGCCATCTCGTTCCGGTCATCTCTGACAGCTCCTTTTTCATGGAAACAAGGTCCTCAATACACAATTTTCTTACATCATCCTTTCCTACTATCCTCGTTATGTTGGCGATCTCTTCTGTTGAAATTCTGATGAAATTAGAGAGCCTCCTTATCCCCAGCTCGATGCTGAGGTTCCTAGTCAATGATGGCTTATGGGACGTCACCCCGGTGGGGCATAAGCCCGTATGGCAGATCCTGTACTGCTCACAGTTGATCGCTACCAGGGCTGCGGTTGCAATGTAGACAGCGTCCGCTCCGAGAGCGAGGCATTTCGCGAAGTCCGCTGAAGTTCTCAGCCCGCCACCTGCGATGAGAGTCACTCTCTCTTCCGCACCGACCTCCTTCAGATACCTAGAAGCGCGAGGCAGAGCAGCGATTATTGGTATGCCGACGTTATCCCTCACATATTGCTCCGTAGCGCCTGTCCCGCCTCCGAACCCATCCAAGGCGATGAAGTCAACCCCAGAATCAACGAGTATCTCCATGTCCCGCTCAACATTCCCACAGCCTATTTTTGCGCCGATGGGTACCATATCCGAATTTTCCCTTAGCCATGCCATCTTGTCCTTGAGCTCCTTTGGATTGTTCATGTCAAAATGGTGGGCAGGGGAGCTTGACTGCTCGTAGCCTTTCAACCCCTTAACCTTTGCAACCTCTTCGTTGACGATCTTGCCTTCGGGCACATAGCTCCCCTTACCGGGGTATGCTCCTTGGCCAAAGCGAATCTCGACAGCGGCTAGCCTCTTCAGAATGCTCATCTCTACGGCCTCCCTGTCTGTGGCATACTGCCCTATGAGGTGCTTGGGCGCTTCAGCCATCTCCTCCTCAAGTATTCCTCCCTCGCCAGAGTTGTAGGCTATACCAAGCTCCTTTGCGACGCGCGATATGACGAGCCTCAAATTTCTTGAGGTGGCTCCAAGACTCATTCCGGAAATGAGTATCGGGGACGTTACAACAAGGGGCTTTTTGGCACGTGGTCCTATCGTAATCTCAGTATTTACCTTGTCCTCCCTCTCCCGAGGCATTTTGTACACCTGCGCAGGTATAAAGTGGATATCACTGAACGAGAATGGTAGCTGTTCCTGCGAGCCCATGGAGCAGATTATGCTCTTCCCAGTCTTGGCCAGCTCCTTGATCTCAACTACATCTTGGTAGACATCTTCCGCCTCTCCAGCGCGCCTCTTCCTCATCATCGCTTTCCCCGAGCCAACCTTTACTTTATCGCAGAAATAGAGGCCTGCAAGCATATTCTCAATATAGACCGCGCATGCTCCGCATATGCACCCCGCTACTGGAATTTCACATTGGCTGGCACTTCTTGCGCAGTAAAGGATCTCACTAGTGCACCCTTCGGGATAACTGGGGCACTTCTGGCAGATACATTTTTTCACGTTATCAGGGGTATCTTTGACTGGCATAACCCGCCCTTCAGTCTAAAATGCTTCAGGGCGATAATAAGTTCACTGCTCAAGGCATCGATGCGCGATCACGATGCTTGCCTAGCTGCCTTCAGCTCGTGATCAGACCTTGATCTGTACCTGCTCTTCAGAGCCGCCCTCTCCTCCTTAAGTATGAGGTCGACGAAATAGTCCAGATCCTTGATCTCTGATGTCGCAAGCGTGATCATTATTGGCTTCGGAAGCCCCTTTGCTACCAGCGCAAGCACTGCCGGCAGCCCGTAGAGGCTCACCAGTTCGCCCCCCTCGAGGGCTGACTTGTACATCAGCTTGAACCTCTCAGACACTTTATCTGTCTCGCTCTTCTCAGCCGCCATCTGCGCGACCTCCAGCGGATCGTCGCTCAGGAGACCTATCTTGCTCGAGCCGCATTCAGGGCACCTGACCTTTCCAAGGAATTTTTTGGCCTTCACATTCTCCACGTACCTGAAGCAGTTGACGCAGACCGCTACCCTTGCCTCATTGAGGAGCCTCGCCTTCCCGGACTCGATGAGTAGCCTCCTCAGCCTGTCAGCAGGCACAAGATCCGTCTTCCAACTGAGCTCCTTTATTCCGACTCTTGAAATTGGCGAGAGTGGCAGGTCTCCTGGCATTACGCTGATCTCAAACCGTCCCTCCCTAATCCCGTGAACCACCCTTATTGTCCCGCTGACATCTAGGTCCTTGAGCAGGACCTCCTTCATCGCCTCCTTCCAGACAACCGTGCCCTTGAGTCCCTCCACGAGCTGCGTCATGCCCACGTCGCTGACGTCCGCGTCCTTCTCAATCACGCCAAACCTCTTCGCGACGTGGAGGAGGCGCCTCTTGAACAAGCCGGTCCTCTCCACAGCGACCTCGGCCATATGCTCTGCCTTATCGGGCTCGATCGCCCTTAGCGCCTCCGCGACGACGTGCGGATCTAGGGTCGTCTTCAGGAAGATCCTGTAGGCGTCCTGCGAGGTTCCCACTCCGCTCCCCGTCCTCATCGTTAGGAGGTACCCGAGTAGCCTCGAGAGGGTCTTGTTGATGTTGAGGCCGAATGCACAGCTGACTATCACGTACCCCTCCCAACCCTCCACGGTCACAACCCTGTCCGTTGGCACCTCCCACCGCCCCTCCGCCTGTTCCTTGAGCTCCTTCAGCGACTTCGCGTACAGTTCGTGCGAAACAGGGTAATCCTGCTCGAGCCCCCCTATAATCCCCTCAATCTTCAAGCCTGCCCTGATACCGGAGGAAACCCTCCCCCTTATCACCCCAACCTCTTGGGCGACCTCGAACGGCACAGGGATCTCGTCACCAATCCAGTTAGGGATTGCCCCTGTGGGGTCCTGCTCACTCCTGACATACACCTTGTCCTTGAAGACCTGTATGATCTTCCACGGGGTACCTCTCTCGATGAACTTCACACCTGGCTCGCCGTACTCTGCAACGAATGCCTCATCCAGCATCCCCACCGGCTCTTCCTTTGCTTCATCGATAACGATATAGTGTCTCTCCTCCGGTATCATGGAAAGGTTCTCGAAGTAGTACTTGTAAATGCTCTCTGAAGGTCTGGGTTTGAGGACGATCCCCTCCTCAGGTATGTAGAACGCTAGCCTTGGTCTCCTTCCGCTCATGTAATCAAGGACCTCCTCCACATCCTTCTCAGCCAGGTCAGCGAACGGGTAGGCCTTCCTTGCGAGATCAAGGATCTCGCCAACTGTCGTCCTGCCGTACTCAAGCAGCAGCCCAGCAATCTGGTGCGACAGGACATCAAGCGGTTTCTTGACTATCTCCACCTCCTCCAGCTCCTCCCTCAGGCTTCGCTTGACTATTACAGCTGACTCGAGGGCGTCGTCAGAATCCATTGTAACCACAACCCCCTTTGATGTGCCGCCAACCCAGTGCCCTGCCCTCCCCACCCGCTGAAGCAGCCTAGTGGCCTGCCTCGGCGAGTTGTATTGGACCACAAGATCGATATTGCCAATGTCTATCCCGAGCTCAAGGGACGATGTGCAAACGACTCCCCTTAGCTCCCCCTTCTTCAAGCTAGACTCGACATCGACCCTTGCCGACTTCGCGAGACTCCCGTGGTGGATGCTCACTGGCATGTCTATGTCCCAGATCCTGAATCTGCTGGCCAAGATCTCCGACTCGGACCTCGTGTTGGTGAATATTAGCGTAGTTCTGTTCTGGTCTATCAGCTCCTTGATCTTCCTGAGCCTGGCTGCCACTTCTGGGAACGTGGCCAGCCTCTCTGCGAGATCCACATCCTTGGGGCTAGCTTCCGGAAGCATTACGTCGAGCTTCGTGTCCTTTGCAACCGAGACCCTAACTATCTCACACTTCCTGCTCGTGCCCACCAGAAACTTTGCCACCTCCTCCGGTGAACCTATTGTAGCCGAGAGCCCGATGACCTGAGGCTCCACGGCAGTTATCCGCCTCAGCCTCTCCAGTGCAATGGTAAGCTGGCTGCCCCTCTTGTCGTTGGTGAGCTCATGGACCTCGTCAACTATGACCCACTTGACCCGCGAGAGATGCTTCCTCATGGTTCTGCCGGGTAGTATGGCTTGGAGGGTCTCGGGTGTCGTAATCATGATGTCGGGCGGAGCCATCGCCTGCTTCCCTCTCTCCCTCGTCTCGGTATCTCCGTGCCTAACTGACACCTTGAGGTCGAGCCTTCCGCACCACCACTGGAGCCTGTCAAGAAGGTCCCTGTTGAGAGCCCTTAGCGGGGAAATGTAGAGGACCTTTATGCCCCCTCTTGAGTCCTCCTTTATCAAGCGATCGAGTATGGGCAGAAAAGCCGCCTCAGTCTTTCCGGTGCCGGTCGGCGCAATAACAAGGACATTCTTCCCCTCAACTATGAGGGGGATCGCCCTCTTCTGGGGCTCTGTGAGTATCCCAAACCCCCTCTCGCCAACTATCCTCTGTATAGGTTTAGAAAAATTGGACAGGATCTCGTCCATAACCATCAAAGCGACTAACGCAAACCCCCCTAATATCTCTGTTTTCCATGGATTGCGCTTGACTGGAAGCAGCTTCCACCAGCAGATCTTTTTGCAGAGGGAGCATTTGCCTCAAAAATGCTTCAATTTAATATATCTCAAAATACAAGGGAAACTTCATGGTCCAGATAGGCGTCCTTACAACTTACGACCAGGTCCCAGACGAGGTCACAGAGAAGGTAAGGGTCCTTGGCAAGGCCCTTGCTGAGAGGGGATGCATTGTAGTAACGGGTGCCAATGGAGGGCTGATGACAGTGGTTTCAGAGGCGGCCACGATGGCAGGCGGTATAACCGTTGGAATAATGGCGCAGGAGCTTGAGAACATCGACCCCAAGCACAAATGGTACAACCCCTACAACACCATAACCATAAAGACCGGACAGACGTTCACTGCTAGAAGCTCCACCGTTGTAAGGAGCAGCGATGCGGTCATCATTGTTGCTGGAGGGGTGGGATCTCTTACCGAGGTCGCGATCGCCTACAACCTGCGCAAACCTATAATCGCGCTAAAAGGGTCGGGCATGATGGCAGATAAGCTGGCCGAGATGTTCCCTGATGGCTATATTGATCACAGATGCCTTTCTAAGATCCATTTTGTTGAGGATCCTGTCGAAGCAGTCGAATTGGCGTGCAGGCTTGTAAAAGAGGGTTCTAGCCGAGCCTAGTCATCCTTTCTCTTTGAGGTAGTCATAGGCCGATAGTGCGGCAACCGCGCCATCACCGGCAGCGATGATTGCCTGCCTGTACATTAAGTCAGTGATGTCGCCAGCGGCGAAGAGCCCCTCGCAACTGGTCCTCTGGTTTCGGTCGACAACGATCTGCCCTGTCTGATTTGTCTTTACGAGATGCCTTACATAACCAAGATTCGTCTCCCTGCCGATCTCAACAAAGACCATCTGGACGTTCAGTTCCTTCACGACGCCAGTTCTGGTGTCCCTGTACTCGATCGACTCGACCTTGCTACCACCCTTTATTTCGGTCACCAAAGCATAAAGGGCAAGCTCTACGTTTGGAAGCTTCCTCACCCTATCTATTAGCATCTCGTCCGCCCTGAAACCCTCCCTCCTGTGCAGGACGTACACTTTGCTGGCATACTTGCACAGGAGCTCTGCGCTCTGGAACGCAGCGTTCCCGCCGCCGATTACCGCTACCGTCCTGTTCCTCGCAAATGGTGCGTCGCAGGTAGCGCATGTGCTGACGCCATGCCCAAAAAACCTATCCTCCCCTGGCACGTTGAGCCTCCTGTAGGAGCTACCTCCAGTCACCATTACAGCCCTGGCCCAGAAAGTGCCAGCGCTGCTCTTTACATTGAAGATCCCTCCATCCTTGTCGATCCTCTCGACCTCCGCGGTTAGGATCTCAGTCTCAAACTCCTTCACTTGCTGCTCGAATATCTCTGCGAGATTTAGGCCTGATCTGCCAAGGTACCCCAAGTAGTTCTCGATGTTGGCAGTGAGCAGGATCTGCCCGCCGATATCTTTGGTTATCACGATTGTCCTGAGGAGCTTTCTCCTACAGTAGACCGCTGCCGTCATTCCTGCTGGCCCACCGCCGACGATCACAACATCATAAAAGTTATCCATATTGCCCACCAAGGACCCTTTTAGGTCAGATAAAGAGTGTTCCATATAATTTATAACTTTATACCCATGCAGCGGGAAGCGCTCGCGGAGGATTCAACGGTGGGAGCGGTGGAATAAAGTAATTAAATCGCTCCTTCCAATTTTCTTTACAAGGAATCGACAAGTGATTATATTAGCTCTTCAAATAATTTTACTGTGGTCTATAGATGCGCGAATTTGATCTTATCGTGATCGGCAGTGGTTCGGGCCTCGACGTTGCAGTCGCCGCAGCGAATTCGGGTTTGCATGTAGCTGTTGTCGAGAAAGGGCCGCTCGGGGGGACCTGCCTGAACAGGGGCTGCATACCATCCAAGATGCTCATTCATAGCGCCGATGTGGTTGAGACAATAAAGAATGCGGGCAACTTTGGAATAAGGGTCACTGGGTACGAGGTCGACTTCCCATCAATTGTAAAGCATGTGACAGAGACCGTCGACAGGGAGTCCATGGATATAGAAAGGAGCTTTGGCGGATCAGCTAACCCTGTGCTGTTCAAGGGAGAATGCCATTTTGTGGCTGAAAAGACCCTGCAAGTAGGTACCGAGACCATAAAGGCGGGCAAGTTGCTCATCGCTACAGGTACCCGCGCCCGCATTCCAGAAGTGAGCGGTCTTCGGGAATCCGGCTTCATGACGAGCGACGAGGCGCTTCGACTAATGCAGCAACCTAAGGTGCTTACTATACTAGGAGGGGGGTACATTGCAGCAGAGCTGGCGCACTTCTTTGGCACCTTGGGCACGCAGGTAAACATAGTCCAGAGGGGGAGATACCTTCTGGCCAATGAGGACGAGGAGGTGGCTGCAATCTTCACTCATCTCGCCTCGGAAAAATACAACGTTTTTCTTGGCTACGAGCCCATATTGGTAGCCAAGGACGGGGGGTCATTCAACGTCACCCTCCAAAGCATGGAAAACAGGGACGAAACCCGGATTCTGGCTTCCGATCAACTGCTCGTTGCCGTGGGCAGAACACCCAACTCTGATACCCTCGACCTCGAAAAGACTGGGGTGAAGACTGACCCTAAGGGATACATCTTGGCCGACAATTACTTGGAGACTACAACAAAGGGGATATTCACCCTTGGTGATGCTTTGGGCAGGTACCCATTCAAGCACGTCGCGAACCATGAGGCGGCTGTCGCTTACAAAAATATAATGGATCCCGAGAACAAAGTTGAGGTCGACTACACCGCGATGCCCCACGCCATCTTCACGTCCCCACAAATTGCTGGGGTCGGCAAGACCGAACAGCAGCTCAAAGCTGAGAATGCGGGCTACTTCGTCGGCAGGTGGAACTATGCAGAAACGGCAATGGGTGAGACAATCCAGGACGCCACCGGGTTCGTAAAGTTCCTTATTGATCGTTCGACGCTGAAGATCTTAGGCTGTCATATTATGGGCACAGAAGCCTCCACGCTTATTCATGAAGTCCTTGTGGCTATGAAGTCTGGCGACGGCACAATAAACAGTATATCACAAGTTGTACATGTGCACCCCGCACTTCCCGAGGTTGTGATTAGAGCTGCGGAATACATCATAGACCCTACGCACCACCACGAGCACGCCAATCCGTGATCAAGCTCAAAAAGCTTGTGAGCAAAAATGAGGAAAGGTTCCTAACTACTCATCTTCATAAATGCAAAAGTCCCAATTGCTATAAAGACGGCCATGAATCCCAAAGCAATCCCCGCATCCAACCAGGGGGAGAACTGGTAAATGCCTAACAGCGCGCCCCTCATGCCGTCCACAATATATGTCAGGGGGTTCAGCCTTGTGACGGTCATCAACCAACCTGGCAGGTTCGTTAGTGGGAAGAGTGCCCCAGAGAGGAAATACAGAGGTAGTACGACAAAACTCTGCACAAGGCCGAAGCCCTCAAAGCTCGTCATCTGAGACCCAATCGCTAGCCCGAGGCTGACAGTGCCCGCTGCCATGCAGAGAACGAAGAAAATTGTAATCGGAAGCGAGGTGATCGTGTAGCTAATGCCAAAGAACACGCCAAGGATCAGCAATATAGCTGCTTGTAGCAGTGAGTCCGTACATCCACCCATCATCTTGCCACTGAAGAGGGTCAGTCTTGAGAGGGGCGCCACTAAAACCTCCTTGAAGAAATCGACCTTCTTATCCCAGACAATGTAAAGGCCAAAGAAGATCGACGTGAAGAGCACAGTCAACATTAACACACCAGGGAAGATGAATGCTTGGTAACTCACTCCGTAGAAGGCTTGGGAACCTCCTCCGCCGACAATAGACCCGAGGCCGCCGCCAAATGCGACCAGCCAAATGAGTGGAGTGACTAGCGAGGATATTATCCTCGACCTCTCCCTTAGAAAGACCTTGACCTCCCTGTACCACAGGGCATAGAAGCCAGAAAGTTCGCTCATGCATTATACCCCTTCGCATACTGCTCTTCTATGGTTTCAGCCGACGCCGACCTGATCTCCTTCCCTGTCAATTGCAGGAAGACGTCATTAAGTGTAGGCTCCCTCAACTCCACATAAGAAGCATTGCCGAGGTTGCATAATACCTCCTGGATGTGGTTGCCTGCCTCGGAAAGATGGATGGTGACCTCACCATCCTTCGACTCGACCTTATTGACGTACGGCAGGGCCTTTATCAAATCGAGGTTTGGGTTCTCCACCCTCGCTTTTATCATGCTCTTCCCCAAATTCATCTTGAGGTTTGCTGGCGAATCAAGCGCAATTATCTTTCCGTGGTCGATAACGGCAACCCTGTCACAGAGGGAGTCCGCCTCCTCCATGTAATGCGTGGTTATCAGTATTGTAACCTTCTCTTCCTTGGAGAGCCTCTCGATATACTCCCAGATATGCTCCCTAGTCTGTGGATCAAGGCCGAGCGTCGGCTCGTCAAGGAAAAGGATCTTTGGCTTGTGTAGCAGACCTCTTGCGAGCTCAAGCCTTCGCCTCATGCCTCCTGAGTATGTCTTTACACGCTCATTCGCCCTATCCTTAAGGTCGACAAGCTGGAGGACCTCGTCTATGCGCTGCCTCCGCAAGTCTTTTGGGACACCAAACATTAGTGCGTGGAGGTAGAGGTTCTCCCACCCGGTAAGTATCTCGTCTGAGCTCGGGGCCTGGAAGACCATCCCGATGGATTTTCTAACTGAACTAGGCTTCTGCCTGACATCGAAACCGTTAACCTGAGCCGCACCCTCCGTGAGCGGCAATAGCGTCGCCAGCATGGATAGAAGGGTTGTCTTGCCTGCTCCGTTAGGACCCAGCAGCCCAAAGATCTCCCCCTCGTCAATCGAGAGATCAATATGATCGACAGCCACCAAATCTTTGAACTTTTTGGTGATGCCTTCCGTCTTTATTATCAACAAAAACACCCCTTTTATTGGCAGATTACACAACTCAACAATTCTCAAATATATATATTGACTAGGTCATCGCCAATTCTCTCCCTTGAGCTAGTCCGAAAAAAGCGAAATAACTCTTATTAAAATGGGGCAAGAAGAGTGACTCGTGGCCTGCCATGAAGAAGAAGAGCTGGACTGAGAAGCTTAATGACAAAAAAGATTTTCCCAAGGTGGAGCCAATCACCGACAAGATGAGCAAGAGGTGGGGGAAAGGCACCATCGTAATACCCGCCCCAATGGAGGTATACGATCTGATGGCACGAGTTCCGGAGGGTAGGGTTGTCACAATAAACGACATTCGCTCTGCTCTGGCGAAAAGACATGGAGCGACCATAGGCTGCCCAATATGCACTGGCATATTCGCAAGGATCGCCGCAAGTGCTTCCGTGGAGGGCAAAGGGATCAAGAAGATCCCTTACTGGAGAATCCTAAAGGTCGGGGGAGTAATCAATGAAAAGTACCCTGGCGGCGCTGAGGTGCAGAAGAAATTGCTTGAAATTGAAGGGCATACAGTCAGGAAGAGGGGCAGCAGGTACGTCGTCCAAGATTACTCTGAGAGACTTGCGAAATTCGGTTAGTTTGATATCGCTAGAACCATTTAAACCATATTAGGGTATACGTTAAGTATCGTGCCATGATCGATCTTGCTGGTGATGATATGAAGGTTCTTGTCACAGGCGCGTCGGGATTTGTGGGGGGGTATTTAGTTGAGGAGCTTGCGCGGTGGGGCCACAGCGTTACTGGGATGGTCCGAAAGAATAGCGACAGGAGTTTTCTCGAAGAGCTCGGGGTAAAGCTAGTTGTGGGCGATCTTGCTGACCCAGATAGTCTGACAAAAGCTACCAAAGGGGTGGACGCAGTTGTTCACCTTGCCGCGTATTATACGTTCAGCGGCAAGAAAGAGGTCTACGAGAGCGTGAATGTGGGTGGGACGCGCTCCCTCCTTGAGGCGTCGCTTAAAAACCGCGTCATACGCTTCGTATACTGCAGCACCACTGAGGCAATAGGGCCGGTGGAGAAACCACCCGGTGACGAGAACTCGCCTACCAACCCGCAGTACGACTACGGCAGGTCGAAGGTCAAGGCTGAGGGCGTAGTGAAAGACTATGCCTCAAAGGGGCTTGACTATACCATAGTAAGACCCTCAGGGATATATGGTCCTAGGAACGTCGACGATGTGTCATATTGGTTCATCACCTCGGTCTTTAAGAATTCAATCTCGACGCGCTTCATCGTGGGGAGCGGGGAGAGCCTGGTCCAGTTCACCCACATCTCCGATGTTGTCCAAGGGTTTGCTCTTGTGCTTGAGAAGCTCGAGGTGTCAAAGAACCAGGTCTACATAATCAGCGAGGACGGCGCGCATACATACAACGAGACATACAAGATTTTGTGCGACATAAGCGGGAGAAAGCCTCCGCGGATTCACGTCAACCCCTGGCTTGCAAAGGCAATGATTACCCCTGTTGAAGGAATAAACAGAGTTACAGGTCGCGAGAACTTCATGTGGCATACCAAGACCGTAGATTCGGTGACAACTAACAGGTGGTACAGCATTGAGAAGGCAAAGAAGGAGCTCGGGTTCACCCCGAAATATGACCTAAAAACTGGGCTAATGGAGACTGTGAATTGGTACAAGCGGAATGGCTACCTTTAATCGATGATCTTGGTCTTCGACCAAATCGTTATATTCGCCATGGGCATATTGGATAACGGTGGCACTGCATGAAGATCGAAAAAGTTGCTGGTACCAATAATAAGCATAAAGTCTTTGTCTATGCCTTGAGCACCTGCGCTTGGTGCAAGAAGACCAAGAAGTACCTTCAAGACAAGGGAATAGAGTTTGAGTTCGTCGACGTCGATTTATGTGACAAGGAGGACTTGGAACAGGTAAAGAAGGATATATCGAAGCAAGGCTTGGGCATGAGCTTTCCTATAATTATCGTCGATGACAAAAACCATATCGTAGGGTTCAGGGAGGACAAGCTCGACGAGGCGTTCATGGATTGACAACACTTGATTATGTGAGGCAGAGAGCTGAGAGCGACGCGAGGTCGCGTGGCTACAGGCTGAATAGCGACGCCTCCTTTCTGAATGATCTGCTCGAAGGCCTGAAGAAGAACGAGGAGAGATACGGTTACCCGTCCTGTCCCTGCAGGATTGCCACAGGAAAACTGGATCTCGACAGGGACATCATATGCCCCTGCGACTACAGGGATCCGGATGTGGCAGAGTTCGGAGCGTGCTACTGTGCGCTTTACATTCGGGGCGATATTGCAGCAGGCACTCTGCGGGTACAGCCCGTAGCGGAGCGCAGACCGCTTGAGAAGCAGTCAGCTGCTCTCGTAGAACTCTTAGGGACCGAAGTTCAGCCGGCGGCAGCGCCAGAGCCTCCGTCTATGGAAGCACCTAAAGCAGTCTCGGCTGGAAAAGAGATGGTGGCTTTAGCTTCTGATACAAAGCGCCCGGAGATGGGGGGGAAACTAAAGCTATGGTACTGCAAGCAGTGCGGTTACACAGTATTCAGGGAAGAGCCGCCGTACATCTGCCCGATTTGCAAAGCCAAAAAGGAACTGTTTGCCGAGATTTCAATCGAAATAGCTGAGAAGATCTGAAAGGATGGGGGCATTCTTTCCTAAGGTTTAGCGTTCCTTAAACCCCCATAAAGACATATTCTATTCGGCATAAAATTGGCTTCTTTTCCTCTTTTTCTCATCATAAAAACATCATTCTCAACATGATGACTGCACAGAAGATCGATACACGGCATCATGTACCCATATCCACCGCATGAACTCCCCATTAAGCCCTCAAAGGTTGACAAAAAAATTACACCCCTGATGTATGATCCAGGAAAAGAAATGCTTAATAAAAAGCTCCATCGTAATGGTGAGGGTAGTGATTAGTGAATGAGGAGCGCTGCTGGTGGATGCCTTCTATGAAGTGTTTATCCCACTGTTGGCTATTAATTGGTTCTTGCCAACTACGCATTCTTGTGGTCTAAACGATTCACCATTACATAATACTAAATGGGGGATCTTATTGTGAGATTGTCCGGGGCTAAGGCGATAGTAGAGTCTTTGAAGAGCGAGAAGGTAGAGGTCATATTCGGCATACCTGGCGGAATGACCATTCCGCTGTACGACGCGTTCTATGATAGCGACCTGAGGCACATACTGACCAGACACGAGCAGTGCGCTGCCCACATGGCTGATGGCTATGCACGCGTAAAAGGCGTACCTGGTGTATGCACAGCGACTAGCGGACCTGGCGCCACAAACCTCGTCACTGGGATTGCGGTCGCATATATGGACAGTTCACCCATAGTCGCAATAACGGGTCAAGTACCGAGGGCAATGATAGGCAAGGACGCTTTCCAGGAAGCTGACATAGTCGGAATAACGAACCCTATAACTAAGTACTCATTCCAGATCACTTCGGCATCCCAGATACCCGATACTGTTAAGACGGCGTTCCTATTAGCCTCGACAAATAGGAGGGGTCCGGTTCTCATAGACGTCCCCAAAGACGTCTTTTCAGAAGAGGTCGATCTGGATTCCGCTGAGAAGCTCAACATAAAAGGGTATACCGTGAGGTCTGGAGAACCGCACCCCTACTCGATAAAGAAAGCGCTCGGCCTAATAATGGGCTCTGAGCGGCCAGTGATAATCGCGGGTGGTGGCGTGATAACATCGAATGGAAGTGCAGAGCTCGTGAAGTTCGCTGAACTCATCATGGCCCCTGTCGCAACAACGCTCATGGGAAAGGGGGCGATACCCGAGACGCACCCTCTATCTATCGGCATGCTGGGCATGCACGGGAAGGGTGAGTGCAACATGACCGTCGAGTCTGCTGATCTCATAATCGCCATAGGCATGAGGTTCAGCGACAGGTCCACAGGCAACCTCGAGAACTTTGGCGAGAGCGCAAAAGTCATCCACATTGACATCGACCCAGCAGAGATCGGGAAGAACGTGAGGGTAGATGTTCCGATAGTTGCCGACGCGAAGAAGACGCTCGCGATCCTCGTCTCGAAGCTCTCCGAGGTCGGATCGAAGAGGGGAGAGAACGAGTGGACAAAGAAGCTGCGCGAGCTTAAGGCGCACTACTCTTCAAACTACAGGGAAGCAGACGGCGGGCTCAGACCAGCAAAGCTCATGAAGCTGCTCAGGGATGCGATACCTGGCAGCGCAATCGTAACGACCGGCGTTGGGCAGAATCAGATGTGGGCAGCACTGCACTTCCAGGTACTGGAGCCGAAGACGTTCATAACCTCCGGCGGACTCGGCGCTATGGGCTTCGGCCTTCCAGCGTCGATAGGCGCTAAGGTAGCATCCCCAGAGCGCCCTGTATTCAATATTGATGGCGATGGGGGCTTCATCATGACTGAGCAGGACCTAGCCACCGCTGTGATGGAGGACATTCCCACAGTATCGATAATAATGAATAACAGGGTGTTGGGGATGGTGAGGCAGTGGCAGTGCATGTTCTGCAACAAGCGGTATTCTGAGACCGACCTCGGCAAGGTGCCTGACTTCGTCAAGCTAGCAGAGGCTTACGGGGCAGAGGGTATCCGCATTGAGTCCTACAAAGACTTCGAGACCGCGGTCAAGAGGAGCTTGAAGGCAGAGGTGCCAGTTGTAATCGACGTTCCCATATCCGCTGATGAGAAGGTGCTGCCGATGGTTCCACCAGGCAAGAGGCTAAAAGAGGTTATTTGGTATGGATGAGGGTCTGCATATAATATCGGCAATAGTAGAGGACCGCCCAGGCGTTCTCTTCAAAGTCACCTCCCTGATAAGGAGGCGAGGCTTCAACATCGCGACCATAACAGTGGGGAGCACAGAGAAGGAAAAGGTCTCGAGGATCACCATGACCATGGGAGGCGATGTCAGGATAGTCGAGCAGCTCATCAAGCAACTGAGCAAGATCCCGGATGTAGTGAAGATCACTGAGCTTACTCCCACAGAGTCGGTCTACAGGGAGCTAGCAATAGTGAAGGTCTCTGCACAGGATCAGGCAAAGCGATCGGACATCCTTAACTATATTACCATATTCCGTGGCAGAGTGATCGACGCTTCCAAGGATTCGCTGATAATAGAGATCGTTGGCAGCCCAAACAAGATTAACGCATTTCTAGACCTCATGAAAAGCTTCGGGATAGCGGAGCTTGCACGAACAGGAATGGTGGCACTGGCGAGGGGCACGAAGTCTATGGACGACTGAGACTTTTTTTTTGACTATCGGTGTTTTTATAAAGCGGTTAGCATCTATCTGATGGAAGGTATTAGCTATGGCGGTCATTTATAAAGACAAAGACGCTGACCTGTCTGCCCTAAAGGGCAAGACAGTAGCTGTTCTTGGCTACGGAAGCCAAGGAAGGCATCAGGCCCTTAATATGAAGGACAGTGGGTTGAAGGTCATAATTGGCCTCAGGAAGGGGAGCAAATCCTGTAATACTGCAGAGTGCGAAGGATTCGAGGTCTATGATATTGCTGAGGCATCGAAGAGAGCAGACTTCATAATAATGCTCATACCGGATGTCAACCAGGCGGCAGTCTATAAGGCTGATATCGCACCCTACCTCACTAAAGGCAAGATCCTGGGCGTGTCCCACGGGTTCAATATCCAATTCGGTCTTGTGAAGCCGCCCAAGGATGTCGACGTCATCATGGTGGCTCCCAAGAGCCCGGGCGTGAAGGTGAGGGAAGAGTTCCTGAAGGGATATGGCGTCCCCTCGCTCGTGGCAGTATACCAAGATGCATCCAAGAAGGGCATGAAGGAAGTCCTCGCATGGGCCAAGGCAATAGGCTCAACGAGGCCTGGCGTCATCGAAACGACATTTAAGGAGGAGACCGAGACTGACATTTTTGGTGAACAGTGTGTCCTAGTGGGAGGGCTCATGGAGCTCATCAAGACCGGCTTTGAGGTCCTCACTGAGAAGGGCTACCAGCCTGAGGTCGCGTACTTTGAGGTATGCAACGAGGCCAAGCTCATAATGGATCTCATCTTCGAGGGAGGCTTGGAAAAGATGCTTAAGGGCGTCAGCGACACAGCGAAGTATGGTGGTCTCGCATACGGCCCAAAGGTAATCGACGAGGAGACCAAGGCAAAGATGTTCCTTGTGCTGGACAACATTACCAATGGCAATTTCGCTGAGGAGTGGATGAGCGACCCAGAGGCCAGCAACAGAAACCTTAAGGCGCTCATGGAAGAGACTGCGAAACACCCTATCGAGAAGACTGGCAAGCAGGTAAGGAAGCTGATGGGGCAGGAGAGATAACATTCTCTTTTCCTTTCTTTTTTGATTTTCAAGTTTCAACTTCCGCCTTCGCCTTTTTCCGAGAAAGATAATTACCTCCTAGTACTGAGATTTTACCGAGGATTCATGCCCATTGCAGTCTCGAAGGACGCAGTTAGAAGCTTCCTTATCAGAAGGCAGAAATTCCTGAAGGGAGTCGGAAAAGAAGGCACTCTACAGGCAGTAAGAAACTTGGAGTGCGTGCAAATGGATCCCGTGAGAATAGTCGAAAGAAACCACCACCTAGTGCTCCGCAATAGGGTTGGGGACTATAGGCTCTCCTTCATGGAAGAGCTGCTCTACAGGGACAGGCGGCTCTTCGAATACTGGTGTAATTTGAAATCGATAATACCGATCGAGGACTTTCCTTACTTCAGGTACAGGATGCGGAACCCCTCTGAGTACCCGTCCCCCTTCCTTGGACACATCAAAGAAAAGATGGCCGAACTGAAGGAGGAGATGGTGTACATACTCTCCGAGGTGAAGAAGGACGGTCCACTCTCTGCATCATGCCTGAAGAAGAAGGGGAAGATCAGCGAAAAACTTGCCAATGACGTCCTCCGCCTGCTATGGGACTGCGGCGAGCTTATGGTGCACCATGCTAAGGGCAACGAACGCTATTACGACCTTACGGAACGTCTCCTTCCTCCTGGAATAAAGCTCGAGCCGATAAGCCGGGAAGACTACAATGATTTCATGGTGAGGAAGTATCTCTGGGCTTACGGATTGGCCGACACAAGAGACTGGAAGTTCGGCTGGATACCAATGAAGAGCTCCCAGAGGAGAGAGATCGTCAAAGAGATGGTTCAATTGGGTGAGCTCCATCAGATAGAGGTAGAAGGTCTGAGGAGCAGGTACTATATACTTGAGAAAGACCTTGCACTCTTAGAAAAAACTGAAAGCGCTGTCGGTAACGACATCCTTTTGATCGCGCCTCTGGACAACCTCATCTGGAGCCGCCGCCTAATCTCGGAAGTATTTGACTTTAATTACTCTTGGGAGATGTTCACAGTACCCAAGAAGAGGGTATTTGGCTGCTACGCGATGCCGATTCTGCAGGGAACCCGTTTCATAGGAAGGCTGGATCCGAAGCTCGATCGCAAGAACGGAACCATGATCTTCAACTCGATCTGGATGGAGGATGGGCCAGAGGAAATACCCATCGAATCCCTTGCCGGAGCCCTTCATGGATTTCAGGTCTTTCATGGCGCATCAAAGATCGAAATAAATAGGACAGAGCCAACTTTTTTAAAGGAAGAATTGATTGGATACCAAAAAAGTTATTAGCTCTAAAGGCTATCCATGACTATTATCGAGGGGTAATTAATGGGGGATTACCAAATCGAATTTTACGTAGACTGATGACCTCGGGTCCTTCACGATTTCGCAGTGCCTATTTTTTTGCTGCTTTGGAGGAACTATATGATAATAACCTTTAACGTATAGTAAACTTCCCTTGGGCGCTTTTATGCCGAAAGATTAAGCGGGGAACGTTAAGTGAGCTGGTCCCGACGCGAGATTTTAATTCTCCTGCTTGTCATTATTGTATCAATCTCTGGAGTAATAGTCAGTCTGACATTCAGTCCTTTTTTTACGGGGAGTAGTAATGACGCAACATGGCAACCAACATTATATTTAGCTAATGCAACCATTGATAGCTCTACACAGATAACCGCTTATGTTGTGGGATTCGGCAAGACATACAATGTCACTTCGGTTTACGTGGATGGCGTTATACAAAGCATGATGCCCGTTTATGCTGTCCTTGACCCAAATCAATATCAAGGATTTGTTCTAATTGGCAGCAATACGAATTGGGCGGACGGTTTATCGCATAATATAACTTTCGTGGCATCTAACGGATACAGTACAACCATTGTTAGCATAAGTTCTGGACACCCATATCAGCAAATTGATTTACCCCCTTTTTCATGAATGAACGAGCAAAACGAAATGTAGATTCTTTTGTGCATGAGATGCCTGAGAAATAAATTGGTCGAAGGCGTTCAGGTCGGTCTTATACCCATAACCTGATTGTATGCCTCGGCGGTCTTGTACGCATTGTACATCCCATATATCCAGAGAGCAAGATAAAGAAAGATACCGATTATGAACAACTCCAAGATACCGCAGACTATGGCTCCAAGAATCATGAGAATCCCCTTATCGGTCTCCCCATTGTATATTTGGCCTAACCCCGGGAGTAGGAAAGAGAGAATCAACGCCAGTGCTGGATTCTTCCCTTTTTCATAGACAGGTGATGGAGGCGTTGGAGGAGGTGGAGGCGCGACACGTACACCACATTTGGGACAGATCTCCGCTCGTATGTCAATCTCCGCCCCACAGAACTGGCAGAACTTTGTCTTTCTCGCATCAGTGGAAGGCTGGGTACTCATTCACATCCACCAATAATTGTTTGCCTCAGCAAAGCTATAAGAATTCTCTAGATGCCCAAGAAACTACTAAAAAAAGAGAAATAGACCTCGTAAAGAACAAGCGGTAAATCCTTTTATGTCGTAGATGTTTGGGCAATCCAAGGGCAAAGACCTGGCCCAGAAGACCTTTATCGTTGACTGCAAGTCACAAAGTCCAGATGTCTAATTTACGACAAAGTGAAGTAAGACTAACTGCCCCCACTCGTCACCGCCAACGACGGTGTAAATTCCAGTTTGAAAATTGGAAAACGTTGCGTTTACCCCCGCATAATCTAATGGATAGTTATCTGTCCAGTATCCGCTCGCCGTTACCTCGTAGGTCATTGGCAGGCTGGAGCTCCAATTTGGAGCCTCATTCACGCTCGCCACAGCACTCAAGGGCTGGAAGGTAAAGGAGGTTGCAAAGAAACCAGCGGGGCAATAATAATAAATGCCGGGTTGGTAAAGATCCAGAGACTCGGCGGTAGAAATGTTTGAGTATAGATAATATCCCTTGAAAATTGCGAGCCCCACGGGATAGCCGAAGGTGCAGGGACCGAGGTTTAATGATGAAAGCTGCCAATTGCCGGAAGCATTAACGGTATTTGTTGTGTTTAGGGTATTTGTCTCGCTGATGACAATATCGATACCCTGCCCAGATTGAAGGGATGTTGTGTTCATTGCCACCCTGAGGTTCAAGCCTATTGGCTCGTTGGTCATGGATATGCTCTGGGATGCGTTTAGTCCAGCCAGTTCATTATATTTTTGATTGAGATTGTAAAAGCTCTGATTCAGGTTGTTGAAGGAAGAGCTTAGTTGCTGGTTGCTCGCATAAAAAGAATAATCTAGAACGAGGGAGGTACCTAGGGCAACTATTAGAACTACAACTACTACCTCAATCGTCTTCATTGGTCTCAGCCAAAACTTACTTGAGTTCTGCTTATACTGCTTGCCCTGTTCTAGGATTTCGAACAATAAACAATCAATAGGTTCTTCCTGAGAAGGGCAAAAACATGGTTCAGAAGACCTTTAACAGATAGTTGGCACGGGCCACAGAGGAGTCAGGGTAGTTGGTGCTTGTTAAGTTGTAGAGTAAAGCGCATCATTGTCTTCTTCGTATCTATATTCTATCCTCCTCGCATGATATTGGATAGCGAGGCCCGCAATTAGCATAATTAATGAGCCCCAAATATTGATGAATGCTGAGAAAATACAAAGAATAACAAGGATAATGCCAACAGCCATGAGGATATTTTTTCTTCTTAATTTCAACTCGTCAATTGGCATTTCTACCAGTATTAATTTGCTCGATTGAGCTTATACATTCTACTCCCAAAGGCCACAGGGGGTCCCCACGGGCTACAGGGCATAAGCAGCCGCAACAGGAGGGTTGTTGAGGAAAGCGATGAGCTGTGGACTTTCTGGACAGGTGAGGTTTCGGGGTCGGGCACCTTGGACATAGTCCACATATCCCAGGGCTCAGGCAAACCATTGCGGTTCTTCGCTGTGAAGGACGACAAAACAGAAGAACAAAAAACCATATCATAATTTTTTTAAAGTTCAATAAATCAAGTTTGATGAGGTCTCCAACTCAGTGCAAGTGCTCCCCCTGCATCTAGTATCGTCCTATGGTCTGCGCTTTTTCTCTTAGATTTTATGAAGAATCAGTTTCTGCACAAACCGGTGCATTTGCGGATCCAAACTTGATAGGGGCATTCCGAGAACTTCATCGAAGGAAAACCATTGGACGCGCTTAAACTCGGTTGGATCAAAACGCAACTCCTCGTTTACGCTCCCTTTAAGTAAGTACCACAAGCTCACGTCGGTGTGCCCGGCCGTCAGTCCCACTGTTCGAGTTACTGTGATGAAGAACGGCAATTCGTTGTTGAGGAACGCCGCGTCAATTCCAAGTTCTTCTCGGGCTTCCCGTTTTACCGTCTCACGCGGGTCCTCGCTGACGTCCACGTGCCCGCCCGTAGGAAGCCATAACTGCGCTTTGATGTGGTCGACTAAAAGCAGAAATTGTTTTTCCTTGTCAATGAGAACGAAATAGGAAACCAAGTGTTTTGGAGGATTGTCCGGTTTTTCTATCCTGAATATTTCCACTCCGCTAGAAATCCAACCTTTCACATCCGAAATGTGCTCTTTTTCCAGTGCGTCAAGAGGCGTTATAATTTCCACTTCACGCAAGATGAGGGAACGGATTGCGTCCATGTCTCTATTCAGGGTTTACAGGTTAAAGAAAGTACCCCACAGCCCTCAGGTAGTTAATCTGAATTGTTTTAAAACCGGGTAAACACACGGCTCCAAAGACCTTTATCGGATAGTTGACTAACAATTTATAACACTCTACCTATTGAGTAAATTAATGTAAAATTTGACTCGGTTAACATCAAAAAACTCAATTTTGATGGTGACCCATGGTGACTCAGAAATCACTATCAAATGGTGATTTGATCAGTCGGAAAACTGATGATCTCACGTGATAAATTCTAAACCTGCCCCCATTTTTAGCCTAAGTCCTAATGCATTCTCTTTATAAGTTGTGCAGAGCGTAACAACGCATTATACAATCCGCGCCGAGGTGGTGAATAAGATGCCAAAATGTTCTAAATGTGGGAAAATGATTCATACTGAGGGAAGAGGCAGAGAGAATGCACTGACTTTTCACGAGAAGCACTGCAAAGGTAAAGAGGAAAAGCCAAAAGGGGAGCCCAAAGGGCAGTAGTCGGAATCGGAGGAGCAGAAAAGATTAGTACGAACAAGTCCCAGAACGATCAATATGGCGGGACCCACGAGGAATTTCGCGCGGGCGCTATTCCAGTCCACTTTTCCATCTCCGCCCTCTTCGCTTCAACTACTTCCATTTTGTTAGTATTTCCTCCCTCTGGAATGTAGCCCTGCTGACAAAGAAGACAACAAAATCTACCACTAAGATAACACCTGCCAAAATCAGCAGATTCGAGTCATTGAATGCAAAAAATCCAAATTCAGACGCAAAGTATAGTCCAAAGAAGGGAAGTGCAGACAGCATTCCCATTTGTTGTGCCGTTCGCACATCGTTTATTCTGGATGAGATAATGATATTTAGTTCAACACTGAAGAGACATATCAATGGCGCCACAAGCAAAATCGCCCCAATATGCCAATTAGGATAGTAAAGATAACCCAGTTTGCTGTGCGTCACCAAATCCATGAGGACCATGAATATCGCCGAGCCAGCGTAGATCGCCGCCAAAGGTACGACGAGCCCTGAAATAGTTTTGCCCAACAGGATTTCACCGTCGGTCATTGGCGTTGCCAGAAGCGGTTCCAAGCTTTTCTGGATCTTCTCTCCTACTAAACTGTAGGAGGCTATAGCGGCGGGAATTATGGCTGCTCCTATGAGAAACCATACCGAGAACGCGTCCATGAGCCCTGTAATGCTTAAGCCGCCTACTAAGTGGCTTTTGGCATTATACAGTGCATATTGCACAATCAATGGGAACGCAATTCCTACAGCAAGAGGAAAAGCAATGGTTATGTAGATGATTTGACTCTTCCGTTTGAAGATCTTGAAGTCTTTTGCGGCAACTGCCCAAGCGCTTTGCAAATCCATTTTTTTCATCCCCTCACGAGCTTGAGGTACACATCTTCTAGAGTTGAGCCGGTCTCTGTTATGAATTGCACGTATCCGCCTGCAGCTTCAATCGCCTTCAAAATTGCTTGATTCTCTTTCTCAGGGTCATTGACATCAATAACTAGGCCATTATTAGTTATCTCTGAAACTTGGAAGCCGATTTTCTTGATCGCTTCCACGATTACATCATCAACACGCTGAAGCTGAACCTTTATCTTCCTGCCGGATAGCGAACGCCTTAACTCTTGCGGGGTGCCTATTGCGATTAGTCGAGTTTTTAGTATCGCAACCCGGTCACAGACCTTTTCAGCCTCATCCAGAAGATGCGTGTTTAGGAAGATTGTTCTTTTCTGCTTTTTCAACTCGAGGATGAAGTCTCTAACCGTCTTAGCGGCTTCCGGATCTAGGTTTGCAGTTGGCTCATCCAAGAATAGGACTTGTGGATCATGGATGAGGGCGCGGGCTATGGCGAGTTTTTGCTTCATCCCCTTGGAAAAGGTTCCTGCCGCTTCGTTTCTTCTTTCCCACAGCCCCAGCATCTTGAGAAGGTATTCTATTTGCTCTTTCCTTTTCTGTTCATCCATCCTGTAAAATCGACCATAAAAATCGAGATTGTCATAGGCGCTTAGTTCCTCATAGAGCCCGACATTTTCAGTCAGCAGGCCGACCATCCGTCTTATCTTCTGTTGATCAGCTCTGTTTCCGACCTCGTAATTTCCTATCCTCGCAGTGCCGCTTGTCTTTGATATTAGACAGCAGAGCATTCTCACAGTGGTGGTTTTTCCTGCGCCGTTTGGTCCTAGAAAACCGAAAACTTCTCCATCATTAACTCGGAGGGTAACGTTGTCTACAACAATCAGGTCGCCGAATTTTTTTGTTAGATTCTCAGTTTCAATCAAACCAATCACCGAGTCGGAGAGTAATTACACTACTGCTGAAGAATTATTTAATGCATTCCTAGACAAATGAGTTCATAATTATCTGGTGATTTTCTGACATAATTAAGAATTATATTATGGTGTGTGTGGGGGTTAAATATTAGCCCCAACCCAAGTCCGAGCAAAAGACATGGCCCAGAAGACCTTTACCGTAGGGTTGACTGCCAGTGTTCCAAGTCTAGACATCTAATTTACGATAAAGTGGAGTAAGACTAACTGCCCCCACTCGTCGCCGCCCCTCTTACTGACGGAGAGATTTTGCTTGGCAAAGCAATTTCTGCAATATTGCCAACTATAATTGCGATGTATGCTGGAGCGGCAGTCTTTATGGTTGGCATAGATGCAGCAACTTTCGGTAAGCTTGGCTATAATTATTTTCCGAATTGGACTTTGGGCGTATTACTAATAGTTGTTGTTCCTACCGCCGTTGCTATGAGTGTACTCTACAGTATTATAGTTTCATCGAGAGTCAACGACGTGCGCAGCTCTAGTAGTTATGGGATACTAATTTTTCTTCCATTTTTAGCAATTTATTTTGCTAGCGAAATACACATAATAAGTCCAGACATAAATGGGCTTCTCATAATCGCAGGTATTCTTTCCGCAATTGATATAGCTCTTTATTTCGTAAGTACAGCAGCTTTTCAACGAGAGGAAATACTAACAAAGTGGAAGTAGCAAAATTGGAAGCAACGATAGAGGAGGTGCAAAAATGGACCCGAATCTACACCGGTGGAGTTACTTTGTCATTTTTTGCGGTTCCACCTACGGTTCCCCGGAGGTCCGATAACTATCGCTCCGATCACCATGATCACAACGGTTACAACAATGATGACAATTAGTGTTGTTTCGTCCATCCATATCACCTATTTGCTAAGAAGGAAACTGGTTATTTAATAAAGTTTACCCTGTTCACAAGGGAATTTTTATCATAAACTTTAGGCAAAAGCAGTTTGCGGATTTGATCTGGAAGGGCAAAGACATGGCCCAGAACACCTTTATCGTATAGTTGACTATCGAGTGATACCCATTGAAATATGAAGCGAACGAAGCATCTTATAAAAAAGCTTTGGCATCAATAGGATACTGAGGTAGCTGTTTATGGTTAGGGGAAATGACCTAGGGAAATTCAAGAGAGTTGTCGTGGACCAGTTCTTATGCATAGAATGTCATGCCTGTGTTGTTGTGTGCCCGTTCGAGGCTTGGGAACTCGACGAGAACAACAAAGCCAGGCTCATTTGGGATAAGTGCCAAGATGATTTTAGTTGCATAACTAACTGCCCTGTGAGCTGCATCTGGAGACCAGAGGATGCGCCTCCGGAGACAAAGGCAAAGAGTGGCTGGCTAAGATTCAGCAGGGTTCTCGAAAGCGGTGAGCTAGAGTTCTTCGAGGTATGGTCTAAGAAGTACGGTTTGGCCGTCAAGGCGGTCAATAAATGCTGAAACATACTAGGCAGAGGCAATTCTATCCAAAATCGATGAAAGCTTCTCGGGTTCAGTTATCATTGCATCGTGTCCTGTATCCAAGTCGAAGACGGTTACTCCTTTAGAGCTAAACCTTATTTGCTACCTGCCCTATGTTACAATACTGTTTTAGGCTGATGGTGTGCTGATGGTAGAAAAAGAGCCAAAAGGCTGTGAATCTAAAGTTTATTCCGACCACAGCATCGTAAAATCGAATTTCGTTGAAATATACGACACTACCCTGCGCGACGGCGCGCAGTCAAAAGATGTGATCTTCTCCCTCCAAGACAAACTGAGGATAACCGCCAAGCTAGATGAATTTGGCATAGCTTACGTGGAGGGTGGTTGGCCCGGATCCAACCCTAAAGACAAAGAGTACTTCAGGCGCGTGAGGGAAATTCCCCTCAAGAACGCGGAGATTGTCGCCTTTGGGAGCACTAGGAGGAGCGGAATAAAGAGCTCGGCTGATCCGAACCTTAACGCTCTGATAGACAGCGGCATGAGGACCGCTACGATATTCGGAAAGTCGTGGGAACTGCACGTCGAGCAGGTCCTCAAGACCACGCTCGAATCCAACAACGAGATGGTCTACGACTCTGTAAGATATCTGAAGGATCACGGCATGAGAGTCATCTTCGATGCCGAGCACTTCTACGATGGCTATAAGAACTGCAAAGATTATGCGATGCGCATCATCAAGACCGCAGCGGAGGCGGGAGCAGTTCGCATAGTCTTGTGCGACACGAACGGAGGCACCCTTCCGCAGGAGTTCGTCGAGATTACGAAGGAGATTGTCTCGAAGGCCAAGGTGCCGGTTGGCATACACTGCCACAATGACTCCGGCACAGGCGTAGCCAACTCAATAATGGGGGTGCTGGCTGGTGCAGAGCATGTCCAGGGAACCATAAACGGGATAGGCGAGAGGTGTGGCAATGCAGACCTCTGCCAGATAATTCCCGCCCTAGAACTGAAGATGGGGATCCCCACATCCAAGTTGCCAAAGGAGCGGTTAAAAGGTCTCCGCTCGCTATCGCTTTATGTCTACGAGATGCTGCAGATGCGTCCCAATTACTATCAGCCCTACGTTGGCGAGAACGCATTTGCTCATAAGGGCGGGGTGCACGTTGACGCGATCATGAAGAACTGCGCGGCCTACGAGCACATCGACCCTTCAAAAGTGGGAAATCTGAGGCTGATCTCAGTGTCCGAGCTCTCGGGGAGTGCAAACATCCTGGCAAAGGCGAAAGAGTTCGGTCTGAGGATAGAGAAAGGCGACCCCGTTGTGGCAAAGCTGCTCGAGAGGATCAAGGAAATGGAGTATCTGGGCTACCAACTTGAGGGTGCAGACGGCTCGCTCTACCTGCTAATGGCGAAGGAGTTGGGCAAGCACCGAAAGCTCTTCGAAGTCTCGCAATGGAGAACCATAAGCGAGTCTAGGGATCACAGCTTCGCAGCGGAGAGCTCCCTGAAGGTGAAGGTGGACGGCAAGGAAAAATACGTCATCTCAGAGGGCAATGGCCCAGTAAATGCGCAGGATAAGGCGCTCCGAAAGGCGATGGCCGAGTTCTTCCCCCAGATAGATAAAATCCAGCTTGTCAACTATAAAGTATCGATAGCGGAAGCCGCCGAGGGCACGGCATCATCCGTTAGGTCGTTCATCGAGTTCTCCGACGGCAAGTCAAACTGGATAACAGTGGGCGTCTCCACAAATATACTTGAAGCCAGCAAGGTGGCCCTGATAGATGGCTACGACTACTACCTCCAAAGAAAAAACCAATCATAAAAGGACAGACTGAGAGTACCAAAAAACAGAGACGAGTGAGGCGCTCACTTTGTCCTGCCATTAAGCTGCCCTCCTCATTCAAGAGCATGCTTGTAAAGCTCTTTGATTGAACCCTTTGCTAAGCGGTACAGCAAAATGGCTGCGACCATAGCGATTGCAACAGTAGATCCCAATGCCACGAATTTGCTGAATCCGATGGAAAGTGCAAGGCTCTTCCACAAGATATAGAAAACAATGGGCGAGACGCAGGCTGCGCTTATCAATACAACTCCTAAAAGGCCGATAAACATCCCAGTCCCCCTCACGTAAGCGTTCCTGGGCTTCTCCTCGAAATCCGCATACTTTGGGCTGATGTAGCTTCCAAAGAGCACTGCCAAAATGGTGACAACCAGCCCAACAATCATCAACGACGACGCATAGAGAGCATTGAAGCCCATTACAACCGAGATTACGGTGGGGAGAAGAACAGCAGGAACCAGCGATATGAGCAGCGGTGCCATCAACTTGGCCCTGAAGAGCGACTCTGCATCCAGCGGGGAGGAGAGGATGTGCCAGACCGCTGGTCCCTCTTGGCCAAGGCTTATGATAGACATGAAGAGCCCAAACATGCCCTCCCCCATCAGGCAGATCATCACCGCTGCATAGAAATCCCCAGTGGCGTCCCCTGAGCCAATGGTGAAAAGCAGGGGCACCATTATTATGATTGGAACTGCGAGGAAGCGTACCATCTCCTTCCGCCTGAAGAGCGATCTTGTGTCCTTCCTTATCATTGCTACCTCCCCCTGTGTGAACCCGAGCCTGCTCAGCATTCCAGTTCCCTGATAGGTGCCCGCCTTTGATGTGCCAAGCTTAATGGTTACCGGGAGAGGAACCCAGTACCTCTCCCGCAGCAGTACTGCGGCTCCCATCAATCCAAAACCCAGCGCTAGGGTCAGCCCGGTGAAGATAGCTGCCATGTTCACCATGCCTGCTACGCTGTACATCACCGAGAGTGAGGGCCAGAAGACGGGCACAAACCAAAGGGCTTGCATCTGCGGGGCTAAAAACTGTATTACTTTGTAAAGCAGATTGACGTTGAACAGGAGCTGAAATACCGCCAGCACCAGCACGATCAGGACAGCTCTGCTGATTATTGCAGACCTTCCGCCGCGCTTGGAGAAGCTCGACGAAACTCTGTTCACTAGCGCCCTTATTATCTCGGATATGAACCCACCCACAATCATGAAAAAGGTGGCCATAACCGCAGACAGTGCCCAAACGTCCAAGTATCCTAAAGGGAGGGCGATCCCGAGGGATATGCCGAGCGCAGCCGTGAGAATGAAGAGGTACATCATCACAGTCGATAGCGATGAGCCCAAGACGTACTCAGTTGAAGTGATCGGCATGTAGTTTATCATCTCGCTTGATGTGTACTGAGCCGACTCCCCGATCACGAAGAGTATGCCATATATCACCACTATCGCAATGATGACAAGCGGTATCATGGAAAGTAGCTGGACAGCGATGGGCAGGATCACCCCAAGGTCTACGCCAGTGACAACCTGTGTCATTATCACGTAGACGAGGGCAAATGTCGCCATAAAAACTGCCGCATTGATCACTGTCAGTCCGCGGTACGTCCTGTACCACGACTGGCGGGGCCCCTGCCTAGTCAGCCTCAGCTGGGCGAAAAGCAGTATTGTGGAGATGATCCTGACATTCTGCAGCCTCATCTAGCGAGCTCCTCCACGACCGCCCTGACGTCGTCGATGCCAGTGAGCTTCAGGAACACGTCCTCAAGGCTAGAGCCTGGCATCCCGGCCATCTTCTTGAGGTCATTGACATTTCCCTCGGAGAGCAGTGCGCCCTTGTACATTATCGCAACTCTGTCGCAGATAGCTTGGGCAATCTCTAGGACATGGGTGCTGAAGATCGTGGTGACCCCCTCACCAGCGAGCTTGTGAAGCAGATCTTTGACGATCTTCGCCGATCTTGGGTCTAGGCCATTCAGAGGCTCATCCATGATCAAGAGCTTGGGGCGGTGTATCAGGGCGCCCGTTATAATCACCTTCTGCTTCATCCCTTGGGAGAAGCCGCCGAGCATCTCGTCTTCCCTCCCCTTCAGCTCAAAGGCTTCGAGGAAGTGCTCGATCCTCTCCTTCTTCTGCTCGAGCGGTATGCCATACAGGTCCCCGACGAAGTCGAGGTACTCCCTTGCGGTAAGGAAGTCGTACAGGCGGGGCGATTCAGGGACGTAACCCACCATCTTCCTCACTCCGGTTGGGTCGGACTGAGGGTCCTTCCCGAAGATCTGCACACTGCCCGAGGTGGGTCTAACGAGGCCAATCATTATCTTCATGAGCGTGCTTTTGCCAGAGCCATTGGGTCCGAGGAGGCCGAAGACCTGCCCCTCATCAACGCTCAGCGTCAGGTCGTTTATCGCCTTGACATTCCCGAAGTCCTTCACCAGTGATGTGATTTCAAATGCTTTGGGCAACTGCAATCCCCGATATGCCTATAAAGACAATCAAATGCGAGATATAATTCTAACTACAAAAAAAATCAGGGGCAGCTGTCTTTCAGGGATTGGCTGTCGGGTCAAGAGGGTTGAAGTCAAGCCTCCTGAACCTGTTTGCGCCATAAGGGACTACGCTTATCCTCCCCTTATCCGCTAAGTGCCTAACCTTGGGATTGACGTAGAACTCCACACCTTCCTTCTTCATGTAGAACTCGTAGCCCTCCTCTGAACCCTTCTCCTTGATGTCCAGCTCAACCGTCTCCTGGTTCATTATGCAGCCGCAGTCCATTATGAGCAGAACGGGCTTCGCTATGCCTGCCTTCTTTGCCTCCTCCTTGATGAAATCAATCACTCCATTGTCCAGTGAAATCAAAATTTCATACCAGCAGTCGATGTTTTCCTTTATCAAATTGTTTATTGGTGGCGCTTCTTAATATTTGACCTGCCCTTTTGATGGTCGTCTCTCCAAGCTGATCCTCTTGCATTTCGCGGCGTGAACCGCCGCCAGACAGCGCTGGGAACCTGTGCTTTGTGCACCACTTCTTACCACAACAACACGATAATTGAAGCCGACATCTACATTGTTTGCCAAAAATAAGCCGGGAAAAGGCTATTTCTTAACGCGTAGCGATCATAAAAAAATAAAAAAAAGGTTGAGACCTATTTCTTCTTTGGCACGACTTTTGCTGGTGCCTTCGCAGGCGCCTTCTTTACTTTCTTCATTGGCTTATCGCAGCAGACAACATCGCACGTTGTGCATCCGCATTCGTCTTCAACGACCAAAACCAGGCCGCATTCATCGCATTTGTATTTATCGCCTTTTGCCATAATGATTCCCCACATATTATCTCCCACGCTGTCTATTTAAGTTCCAAGCGATCAGCTGGTGCTTAATTGGTTGATCCTTTTTAAGCATCTTTTCCAATAGGAACTGCAGTGATGTCTGATGGAAGAAATCCTTCCTGAAGAGGCAAGGGCTATTGACGAGAACGCTGAATTCTTGGGCGTTACAAGACTCCAGCTCATGGAGAACGCTGGCAGGGCCATTGTCGAGAGCATTCTGAGAAAGACTGGCAGCATCCAAGGTAAGAATGTGCTTATCCTTGCATACGTAGGGAACAAGGGCGGCGATGGCTTCGTCGCCGCTAGACATTTTGCGTCAATGGGCGTCCCGGTGTCCCTTGTCCTTCTCTCAAAACCTGATCAGATCTCCACTGCGGAAGCGAGGGCAAACTTTTCCGCGGTCCAGAAAATGGGCTCCTCCGTGGAGCTGATAGTTGCCCCGACGGTATCAGACCTGGCATCGCTGAACACTTCTATCAAGGACGCATCGATTCTCGTGGATGCGATGCTCGGCACGGGCGCAAAAGGAGATCTGCAGGGGCTGCTGAGGACTGCAGTGGAACTATGCAACTTCTCAAATGCGTACAGGGTGGCGATAGATGTTCCCACAGGCGTCGATCCGGCTACCGGCAAGTTATCAGAGATCGCGTTCAAGGCGGATCTAACGGTCACTTACCATAGACCGAAGACTGGCCTCTTGGCCAAAACTGCCAAGAACCATGTGGGCGACTTGGAGGTCGTAAGCATCGGGATACCGCCCGAGGCGGAGCTCTTCGTCGGTCCTGGCGACCTACGCTTAGCGCTCAAGCCCCGGGAGATGTTTTCCCACAAGGGACAGAACGGACGTCTCCTCATAGTGGGCGGTTCATCGAGGTACGTTGGGGCACCCTCACTTGCGGCGCTCGCTGCGCTGAGGGTTGGTGTTGACCTTGTCACAGTGGCTGTGCCCTCATCCATCGTCCCCTCGGTGAGGGCTTTCTCCCCAGACCTCATTGTGGTTCCTCTACCTACCGAGGGTAAGCTCGACCTGAAGTGTATCCCCTCGATAATGAGAGAGGCAGAGAATGCCGATGCCGTAGTAATGGGCATGGGTATGGGGATCGAGCAGAGCGTGAAAGAAGGGGTGGTTGAGCTCGTCGATCAGCTCAATGCCGTTGGGAAGGCAATGGTGATCGATGCGGACGCGCTCAAAGCTCTTGGGGAGCTGCGGAAGTATCCGCAGTTTAACTGTGCAGTCCTAACGCCACACGCAAAGGAATTCTTTGACCTGACGGGCGAAAAGCTCCGCGACGAGCATTCGGCGGGCTGGCAGGGGCGTGTTGATACAGTGACACGATGGGCTTCAAGGCTGAACGTCACAATCCTCCTCAAGTCAAGGTTCGATATCATCGCTGACGGCAAGAAGTATAAGGTCAAGACCATAGGCAATGCAGGCATGACCGCTGGGGGCACTGGCGACGTCTTGGCAGGGGCGGTAGGTGCCATCCTCTGTAGGGGCAGGAACCCATTCAGGTCTGCAGCTGCCGCTTCATTCCTGAACTCTTACGCAGGTGACCTTCTTGCTGCAAAGTACGGGCATCACTTTACGGCGCGTGACTTGGTGGATTCCATACCGCTTGCGCTGAAGGAACTCAACATATAACTCACCCTAATGCGTACGCCAATAAGAGAATCCTTTTTTATGAGCGTGAGCGGAGAGTAGATCGAGGAAATATTGTAATAATGGTGATTTTTGTGGTAGATGCTTTACCTCTTGACAAATATCGCAGGGTATCCGACCCGGACAAGCTTGAATGTGACTCCACTAGCGAGCTGAAACCGCTTGAGGAGATAGTGGGCCAGGAAAGGGCACTAAAAGCCCTCAAGTTCGGCCTTGAGATAAAGGACCCTGGCTTTAACGTCTACGTCGCTGGGATGCCCGGCACGGGAAGGAGGACCACCGTCGGCAGTTTTTTGGATGAGCTGGCGAAGACGAAGCCGAAGGCGGACGACTGGATCTACGTGAACAATTTCGACAGCAAGGAGTACGAACCAAACGCGATTAGGCTGCCTGCAGGAATGGCCAACCAGTTCAAGGACGACATGGATTCCCTAATCACTGATGCACGCAGGGCAATTCCCAAGGTCTTCGAGAGCGATGACTATGCAGCTCAGAAGGCTGCCACCACAAAGTCCATAGAAGATGAGAAAGCGAAACTCTTCTTACAGATAAACGCTAGCGCTCAGCAGCAGGGGTTCGTTATCCAGACCAGCCCAGTGGGGCTTGTCACCATACCAGTAATCAATGGCAAGCCGCTCCGCGAGCAGGACTTCCTAGCTCTGCCTATGAAGACGCAGCAGGATATTGCGATCAAGAGAGAGAAACTCAACGCAGATTTGAGGAGCGCCTTCCGCCAGCTCAAAGACTTGGACTCCAAAGGCGCGGAGGAGGTGGACAAGCTCAACCGCCAGGTCTCGCTCTACGCCATCGATCACCTGATCGCCGACCTCAAGACAAAGTATAAGGACGTACCCGAGATCTCGGAGTTCATCGACACCGTACAGAGCGACATTCTCGACAACCTGGACTTGTTCGTGGGTGAGCCGCAGCAGCAGCTCCCGCCCCAGCTAGTAATGCCCTTCCTAAAGGAACTGCCCTTCAAGAAGTACGAGGTTAACGTAATAGTTGATAACTCCGACCTGAAGGGTGCCCCTGTCATAGTAGAACAGAACCCGTCGTACCAGAACCTCGTGGGCAGGATCGAGAAGGACGTACAGTACGGTATCGTCACCTCGGACTTCATGAATATCCGTGCAGGAACGCTGCATAAGGCAAACGGCGGATACATTGTCCTTCCCGTCGAGGACCTCTTCAGGAACCCGCTGTCGTGGGACATCCTGAAAACGACGCTAAAGACTGGGAAGATAACGATCGAGGAGCCAGCGGAACGGATGGGTCTGATAACTGCAAAGGGGATCAGGCCCGAGCCCATACCCCTCGACACTAAGGTCGTGCTCATCGGCACACCCATGATCTATGAGACACTCTATAGCCTCGATCCTGACTTCAAGGAACTCTTCAAGGTCAAGGCCGAATTCGATACCTCCATGGAGCGTAACCCAGAGAACGAGAAGAAATATGCGGGGTTCATCTGCACATTCTGCGGTAAATTCAAAATAAAGCCGCTCGACTACTCAGCCATATCGAAGATGGTGGAGTACGGGTCAAGACTCGCCGAGGACCAGGAGAAGCTCTCGACGCAGTTCTCCGACGTTGCTGACCTCATAAGGGAAGCGAACTTCTACGCCATTCAAGAGAATACGGATTTCATCACGGCGAAGCACGTCGTCAGGGCGATCGAGGAGAAGACCTACCGCTCCAACCTCATCCAAGAGAAGATACAGGAGTACATCAAGAGGGGGATCTTCCTGATCGAGACGGTGGGAGAGAAGGTCGGGCAGGTAAACGGCCTGTCGGTGATCGGCTTGGGCGACATCTCCTTCGGCAGGCCATCGCGCGTCACCGCCAGCATAGGCGTAGGGCGCGAGGGGGTCATAGACATAGAGCGCGAGGCAGCAATGGGTGGACCAATACACACCAAAGGCGTAATGATCCTGAGCGGGTACTTGGCCAACAAGTATTCCCAAGATAAGCCCCTGAGCTTGACTGCAAGGCTTGTCTTCGAGCAGAGCTACGAGGGCGTAGAGGGCGACAGCGCGTCCAGTACGGAGCTCTACTCCATACTGTCAGCTCTATCGGGCCTACCGATAAAGCAGTGCCTTGCCGTAACTGGATCAGTTAACCAAAAGGGGGAGGTACAGGCGATAGGTGGCGTCAATGAGAAGCTCGAGGGGTACTTTGAGGTATGCAAGGCAAAGGGATTCACGGGCGAGCAGGGTGCGATGATTCCTGCAAGCAACGTGCAGAACCTGATGCTGAAGGAGGAACTCATGCAGGCTGCCAATGCAGGCTTGTTCCGCATCTATCCTGTAAAGTCGATTGATGAGGGCATAGAGGTCCTCACTGGCGTCAAGGCAGGCGAGAGGAGACCGGATGGAACCTACGATGAAGGGACGGTCAACTACCTCGTGGACAAGCGCCTTAAGGAGATGGCGGAGAAGCTGAAGGAATTCACCGCAGGTGGCAAGTAAAAGCCATCTACCTCTCCTCTTTTCCCCTTTTATTCACAAGCTCCGGGGTTATGGAATGGCTTCAGAAAATTTGATCAGGAAGAGGATAACCAAGGAGATGCCGCCAGATGCGCTTAAGAAACACATAGTGGAGTTCCTGAAGACGCAGAACATGTGCGTCCTGGCCACCTGCATCAGCAATTCACCAAGGGCCACTCCGATCGAGTACTACTCCAAGGGGATGACCCTCTACATGATTGCCGAGGAGGGCAAGAAGCTTGAGAACATAAGGGCAAACCCGCAAGTGAGCATCGGCATCTTTGCCCCATACAATGGCTGGATGAGCGTAAGGGGTGTCCAGATAACCGGCATGGCTAGGATAGTAAGCAGGAAAGAAAAAGCAGAATATAACGACTGGCTCTCCGTCTACAAGTGGCAGAGATCGGCGCAGGAGCTGGGGATAAAGACGCTCCCTGAGAACGTCAAGGCCATTAGGGTTGATGTGTTGAAGGTAGAGCTTACTGACATCTCCCTCAAGGAGAAAGGATATGCCGCGAGGCAGGTCCTGGTTAAGCGCAACTGATCCATGGAATAATTTTAAAGCCTCTTCACGCAAGTTACGTTAACGGAGCTGTTTCGCAATGTCCGAGATGAAAGAGTACACAAAAGAGGAGCTTGCTAAATTCGACGGAAAGAACGGAACCAAAGCCCTGATAGCAGCAAATGGAAAGGTCTACGAGGTCACAGGCAACGACATGTGGGATAACGGTGAGCATATGAGCATGCACAGCGCGGGACAGGACCTGACTGAGGGCTTGTCTGAATCTCCGCACGACGACAGCATATTCGAAAAGATAAAACTGGTAGGCACGCTGAAACAGTAAGGCTCGTTCCAATTTTACAGGTTATGGTGGGAAGCCATGAAAGTCGTAGCATTCAACGGGAGCGCTCGGAAGGACGGCAACACCGCGACCTTAATCAGGGCAGTCTTCAAGGAGCTGGAGAAAGAAGGGATCGAGACTGAGCTTGTGCAGCTAGCGGGGAAGCCGATAAGGGGGTGCATAGCCTGCAGGAAATGCTTTGAACGGAAGAACAAGCGCTGCTCCGTCGAGACTGACGATTTAAACAAGCATATTAAGAAGATGATTGCAGCCGACGGCATTATTCTGGGATCGCCAGTTTACTTCTCCAACCTAACGCCGGAGCTGAAGGCGCTGATCGACCGATCGGGCATGGTCGCCAGGGCAAACAAAAACATGCTAAAGCGCAAAGCTGGTGCAGCAGTCGTCGCCGTGAGGCGGGCGGGCTCAGTGCTGACCTTCGATACTATAAACAACTACTTCCTCATCAACGAGATGATAATCCCTGGGTCGTCATACTGGAACATGGGCATTGGAAGGCAGGTGGGGGAGGTCGAGAAGGATGAAGAGGGCATGGAAACGATGGCAGACCTCGGGAAGAACATGGCCTGGCTCCTCAAGAGGCTCCGCTGAGACCGCTACCTGAAGGGATCCAAAATTATGACATGCAGAAAATGCGGAACTACCCTCGTTTATGGCCCGAAGGTTGGGAGAAGCGCCGACACTGGCAAGTTCTCAGTAACCATAAGCAACCTGCCGACGAAGGTCTGCCAGAAGGGGTGCTCAGGCTTCTACTGGTACCATTCCGAACTGCCTGAAGAGATCGTTGCCATCGTGACGCGCGACTCTGCAAAATGGGCAAAAAGTGCGGGCACCGTAAAGGCTAAACAGATCTGCAGAAAGTGCGGAAAGGACCTCGTGGAAGGAGGGATGGCGCTCTTCAGATTCGAGAAGATCCCTTACATCAATAGGGGGAAAATCGCAGTAATTCCCAACCCCTTCAGCAAGAAGGGAAGCGAGAAACCCTCCGCAGCGGGTCCAGAGGGAAAGATCATTGTGATGTTAAACGCTCCTTCGCTTGCCTGTTCGGGCTGCAACACCCATTACCTGCCACCGATCTCGGGTGACCCTGCCAACCCTTACTATAAGGACCTATTCATAGCAATAAGGAAAGCCATCACCCAGGACTTCATCTTCGACGAATCCGCCTTTAATTACTGGCGAGAATGAATACCCAACTCTTATTTATCTGACCCTCTTTTCTGGAGGGCATGGTAAAAAAGCCGATGAGCCACAGGACAGGGGTCCTGCTCAATATCACGGCGGTCGCACTCTGGGGCACGGTCTTCGTCTTCTCTCAGATCGGCCTTCAGTTTGCAAACCCATACAACCTCGTCTTCATCCGCTTCGCCATTGCTTCACTGGCGATCTTTATTCTTATTGTGCCACTCAAGAATGGTTCGGAAATGATCAGCGCTCTGCGGAGAAAGACCATCTGGCTGCTCGGTTTCATCTATATGCTCGGCTTCCTTTTCATGTACGTGGGACAGGACCTTAGCACAGCTTCGGAAGCAACACTGCTGACTAATCTTGCCCCGATACTTGTTCCGCCAGTTGCGGTCTCCTTACTGAAGGACAGGATATCGAAGCAGCAGGTCATTGCAATGGTTCTTGGGCTGATGAGCCTGCTCTTGGTCGCTACGCCGAATCTGGACCTTGGGACATACCGGATCGTTGGCTACACCTTGATGTTCAGCACATCGATCTGCTATGCTCTCTTCACGGTGATGAGCAAAAAGTACGGTGCGGTCCATCTCGCCGACTCATTTGCAATCATACTTGTCATTACTGCCTTCCTTGCCCCGGTGGCATTCTTATTGGGAGGTTTAAGCCTATCCGCCTTATCCATCGCCTCTGTTGGCTGGTTCTCCATTATCTGGCTTGGCTTACCGTGCACAGTCCTAGCAATAACTATGTACCTTGAAGGACTTAGTGCCCTTGCTGCTTCTGAAGCAGGCTTCATCCAGCTCCTCCAGGTTGTCATAGGTCTCTTCCTTGCAGGGCTTATCCTTGGGGACTTCCTAAGTCCATACCAGATCTTAGGGGCTATCTTGATCCTTGGTGCGCTAGTACTAGGCTCGATAAAAAATAAACCTGGCTAGTGGCATCTAACCTTATAATCCAAAAAGATTAACTATAGAACCATGGCGGGTCTCCGGCAGATCCCCAATCTGCGCCAGCCATTTGCTCCGCTCGCTCCCAAGATAGTGCTAATACTGCTGTCTGGGCTGCTGTCGATGTTCTTCGCAGAGGTATTCTCTGGTTCATCCCCCATGTGGTTCACTTCAGGCTGGGGTGTCTTCGTAACTTGGCCTCTATATATGTCCCACCTTCTACTTTTAATCAACTTTGCAATGATCTTCAAGAGAACCTCGCTTACCCAGCTCTACCTGTGGGGTGTGTTCTTCGGTCTGTATGAGTCTTGGATCACCAAGGTGATCTGGGCGGGTTACATGACCTCAACACCGATGTGGGGCACGTTTCTAGGGTTCTCAGTCTTCGAGCTTTTCGTGATAGTCTTCTTCTGGCACCCTATAATGTCCTTCATAGTGCCTATCCTGACATTTGAGATCTTGTCGGGCACTGCCAGAGAAGCTGGAGGCGGAGTCTTTGCCAGCCACCTGCCGATCCTATTGAAAAGGAAGCGGAATTGGGTCATCTTCCTGTTCATTATGATAATGGGCTCGGCGTTCCTCACGGTCGGCTCAAAGGCAAATTTGGTTGTCGCGGACCTGACGATACTTGGAAGTCTCCTGCTGATCTTCGTCCCATACTGGCTTGCGTCTAAGAAGTTTGCGCCCTTCTTCTCGATCCGCTCGCTCAGGCTTGGGAGACCCGGACTTACGATTCTAGTTCTGTACATGATTGGGTTGTACGTATGGGGATTCTTCTCTCTGCTCCCCGAAAGGATCGCCCCCCTGCTCACGATACTGCTAACTGTTTGCATCTACGCACTCATTGCCGCCCTCCTCTTCATGGGCAGACCTGCTGATGAGAGGGCCGTCGAGGGGACAGCGCAGTCAACCCCTCTTTTCAAAACGAGGGAACTAGTCATTTTGTTTGCAACCTTCATCGTAATGACGACCATGTTCAGTTTATTGCCGACAGCTGACTTTGTTGTATTCTTCATTATCAATTATGGCATGTTCGGGGCGGGTGTCGCCCTGCTCATCATTGCATTCGCGATGGTAGTAAAAAGCAGAATTCACCATAAAAGTGGAAATTGAGAACTCTGTCCGAGAAGAATCAATTAAATATAAAAAAGTGAGATGGGATCTCACTCGAACTTCTTAAACTGCTTGCCGGCGGTCGAGCAGACTGGGCACTTGCCAGGGACTTCGCCTTCAACAGTGTAGCCGCATACAGGGCAGATGTAAACCGCGCCTATCTTGATATCCTTCCCACCCTCGACTGACTGCTTAGCCTTCTCGTACATCGCTGCGTGTATCTTCTCCGCTTCGAGCGCGTAATGCGTGGACTTTACCGCGCCGTTCTCCTGCTGCAGCTCGGCTGTGTTCTTGTAAACCGGGTACATCTCACTGACCTCGAAGTTCTCGCCATCAATCGCTGCCTGAAGGTTCTCCTTTGGGTCACCGATGATTCCGAGCTCCCTTGCATGGTTTGTCGCGTGAACTCTCTCCGCGTACGCTATAGCCTTGAAAAGCCTCGCAACGTTTGGGAAGCCGTTCCTCTCCGCAACGTCTGAAAAGATGCCGTACTTCATATGCGCCTGGCTCTCGCCAGAGAATGCTGCCTTTAGAAATTCCTCAGTCATTTTTCTCATTGCATGACACCTATAACGCTACAATATACCCGCTTATATAAAAATTCGTCCCTACATTGATAAATGATTAAAAATAAAATGAGAAAAGAGAATTGCACTGGGGCTATAAGACTTTCTCGAACATGTCCTTTGGAGCACCACAAGCCGGGCATGTCCAATCCTCGGGTAGGCTATCGAATGATGTGCCCTTAGCTATGCCGGAAGCCAGGTCGCCGACCGCAGGATCGTAAACGTATCCGCAGACTGTGCATCTATACTGATCCATGGTTTTTCCTCCTCAGCCATTTTGCGATTGACAAGATCGGACTAATCCTCCCCTTTAATATGACTTTTCCCTTTTACAGCAAATTAAAATATCCCATAAGGTTGAAACAATACATTAAAACGGGGCTTTTGAGTGTTGAAGAGCAAGTACCCCATCGTAGTCTTCTGCGTCCTCTCCGCCCTGTACTTCTTCTCGATCATCCACAGGGTCGGCATCGCCGTGATCGCTGTAAACCTCATGCAGGAGTTCGGCACAGACGCGTCGCTCCTAGGGCTGATGTCGTCTATGTACTTCTGGCCATACGCTATCGCCCAGATACCCGTCGGGATCATGCTGGACAGGATCGGGATAAGAAAAACCGTGACGATACTGAGCTTCATCGCTGTAATAGGGAGCTTCCTTTTTTCTGCAGCGCCCAATGTTTTGATGCTAGGAGCCGGTCGCGCGCTTGTCGGATTCGGCGTCGGTGGGTTCTACGTATCTTCTCTGAAGGCTATCGCAGTGTGGTTCTCGCCAAAGCGGTTCGCCACGCTAACGGGTGTACTGACATCCATTGGGAACATAGGCGGACTCATCGCCACCTCTCCCCTAGCGATCTTCGCACTGATGATCGGTTGGAGGGATGCCTTCATAGTAATATCCTTCTTCATGTTCCTCTTCACGATCGTTGCATGGTTCGTGATAAAAGGTGAGGAGGGGGATCAGTTCAAGAGTCAGGGCAGCATTGGGCGCGACTTAAGAAAAGTCTTCTCGACCAGGGCATTTCTCAAGCTCACCCTAGTGCCAGTCTTCGTATACGGATTTTTTATCAGCTTCCAGGGGCTTTGGGGAGGCCTATTCCTGCACGACGTGTACGGCATGGCATCTGCCGGAGCAGCTTCATTCTTGGTATTTATTGCCCTTGGCTTCATGTTGGTGGGACCGCTTGCTGGCTTCCTGTCCGATCGAATCGGAAAAAGGAAACCAGTCCTGACCGCTGGGATATTGTTGAGCATCATTTTCTGGTTGATAATGGCCTTCGCTGGCAGCTCACTCGGACCGGTGGAACTCGCGGTCATGATGTTCTTGTTGGGCACCTCGTTCGCACTCTGCAACCTATATATGACCGTGGCCAAGGAGCTCTTCGGCAAAAGCATCTGCGGGCTGGGGATAGCGAGTTACAACACCTTCGCCTTCATCGGTGCGGGCTTCTTCCAGTTCTTCATGGGCTTCATGCTAGATGCGACCTACGGTGGCACGAGGGTCTTCGCAGCGTACCAGCTCATATTTGCCCTAGGCGTTGTTCTATTAGCAGTCTCACTGCTTGCTGCGGTGCTTAGCAAAGAGACATTCAATTCAGAACCAGCCTGCCCCGGGTAAATATCTTGTTTTTATACAGCATACAGCATGGTCGACCATATGAAGTCAGGAAAGATGCCGTTGAAATGCTACATACTGTAGTCCGGAAATGACATCTATGGGACCCCTATCTGTCTATTTCCTTGCCGTCCAGGCGAATACCTTAGAATCTTCAATGATCGCTTCAAAGGCGAATCTAACTTTGCTTTATATTCAGGATTAGCGCATTCTTAATTGTGGTCAGAATGGCAAAGATCCTTATTGTTATTGCCGAGAAGGGGTTTCGCGATGAGGAATTCACTGAGCCTTACAAGATTTTAAAAAATGCAGGTCATGCAGTGACGGTAGCGAGTACTTCTGTTGGAGAGGCCCAAGGTAAGCTAGGGCTGCGGGTCAAGCCTAATGTTTCAATAGACCGCGTAGATCCTTCTCAGTACGACGCAATAGTTGTTGTTGGCGGGCCTGGCACACCTGCATATATCTGGCCAAATACTGCTCTCCAGAAAGCCCTTCGAGCGGTTTATGATAAGGGTGGAATAGTTGCTGCCATATGCTTGGCGCCAGTCGTACTAGCAAGAGCAGGATTAATCAAAAACAAAAAGTGCACGGTTTTTCCTACAACCGAATCGCTTACAGAAATTAAAGTTGCTGGTGGCCTTCTGCAGGATCAACCTGTTGTTGTTGACGGAAGAATTGTAACTGGAAATGGCCCTGATGCTGCAACAACATTCGGAGAGGCGTTGCTTAAACTCTTAAAATAAACTCTTTCACCCTGGTATGAAAAAATAAAAATCACGTGAGGTCAAGCAAAGTATCTATCATGCGAATACTGAAGAGGTTTACATTGCTCCAAGTTCGCGGATTTACGAGCAGAGTTGGACGAGAGCATCCTTAAATTACGAATAAGGGTTATGAAATATCTGAGTTGGTTCATTGAGCGAACTGAGAGCAAAGGAACCTGACTATGGCAATTGGGTGTCAATGAAATTACTTTATGTCTCAGGTTTGGTTAGCATTCTTCTTCTCTGCTTTTCTTTTATATTTCGAGCATTCATTGTCGGCGCATTCCTGTTCATATCGGTGTTAGCCTACTTCGCGTACGCGCGATACAAGTTCTCTCCGCGAGGCGGAAACGTACAAGCTCAAATCCGGGAATTGGTTTTGGACCGTTTGGATTGGGATGGAGAGGGGAAGGCGCTAGATATAGGGTGCGGAAACGCGCCTCTTACCATAAGGATGGCTAAAAAGTTCCCAAATGCGCATGTTGTTGGAATAGATTATTGGGGCGGGGTGTGGGAGTACTCAAAAAGTGTCTGCGAAAGAAATGCAGGGATTGCAGGGGTATCTGGTCGAGTAAGCTTCAAAAAAGCCAGTGCTTCCGTTTTGCCTTTCGAAGATGAGTCAATCAATGCAGCAGTCAGCAACCTCGTTTTTCATGAAGTGAAAGATGCCAAAGACAAACGAGACGTCATTAAGGAAGCCTTGAGAGTCATCAATAAAGGTGGCAAATTTGCTTTTCAAGATTTGTTTTTGGAGAAGCGAGTGTACGGCGAAGTCGATGATTTGCTTGAAACAATTAGAGGCTGGGGTATTGAAAGTGTAGACTTTCAGGATACAAGCCATTCAAGCTTTATTCCAAATGCGCTAAGGCTTCCATTTATGGTTGGCAAAATTGGCATTCTTTACGGGAAGAAATGACGCTTTCGCTAGCATAATTTTACCAAATTCTTTTTTGGTCAGATTAAAAGGCGTTTACAGATTTGCAATCAGTATTAAATGGCGAATTCTTATACCCAAAGCTTAACGTATTTCCGTACGCGCAATAATGGAGATCTATCTGTTGTTGAAAAATCCGTTATTTGTCTAGATCTAATGATGCAGTAATTACTTCAAACCATCTAATCCTTGCACCTCTCTTTTCTGAAGTCCCGCAGTCCTCGACAGTGGCCTCCCTGAATCAGTCAGTACCAACGCCACTAGGATTTCATTAGGTTTAGGCGCATCTGGCAAGCTTACAGTCATCGTGTCAAAGTGCGAAACAACCCAAATCGCTCGTTTAAAAACTATGGGCACATCGATGCCTGTCCCCATTGCTCCCATCTTGATGGTTGAAGGGATTATGGCCTTGCAATAATCCACGCCACCTAAAGCCCTCCTGACCGGTGCCCCAAACCTTGGGTGCGTTATGGCGTGGGGATGCTCGACCTCCCCGTCAATCCCGACTATGGCACCCTTCCCGTACCCATCTATCATCTCCTTTGCATCATTCGGGTTCACGTTGAGCGCCTTGAGCGCCTTCTCCACAAGTAGCCCTCCCAGCCTTTCCCCATAATCGAAAAGCAGGCTAAGGTCCTCCACATATCTGCCGGCGAATGGGTTCTTTATCACTGCAATAGCAGCGCCCTTCCTTGCCGGTCTTTCGAGCTTCTTGTCCGCTTCCATCAGCGTCTCTTCAATGACAGTAACGATTTTGCGTACGACCATATCCTGCACGCTCATGAAAACACCATCTTACATTTAGCTGAATTGAAAATTAAGGCTTTGGATTCCCTCATCCTAGGCAACGGGCATATAGGATTGCGAGCCGCAATAAGGGCACTCGCTGAAGTCTTTGGTGAACTCCTTGCCGCATTTGTTGCACTTCATAAAATACGATTTCGGGATCTCCCTTTGCATAACAGCCCTGTTGCTGGTTTCGCCGATGTCTTCATGCGAACCCTCTTCCAGTTTCCTTACGACAACTGCAATCCCTTTGACCTCAGTGCCCCCAGTCAAGACAATGGATCTTGCTTTTACAGCGCCTGTATTGGGGATTATTGCTACGACTTCCTCATCAGAGTCTAGGCTATCCAAAAATGCCAAAAAGTCCTGGAGGTCCTTTTCAAAGTCCTCAATCCTGCAGTAATATATCTTCCATCCTGTTCCTTCATACTCTGATGTGAACGCCATCCTTTATCGGTAAAAAATTAACCGCTAACGTTTTAAGCTTATTTATTCCCTTCATAAATTCGATGTTTGACAAGTTTTACTTGTTAACAAAAAGCATAAATACTGCAAAATACTTGTAAATAGCAAGTAATAACAAGTTTTGGCGATAGAAATGTCTGAAAAAAGTGAGCTCAAAATAAGGCTGCAGCTCCTCGAAGGTGATGCAGTGAAAGAGACCCACGACTACAACGTTGATGATAGGGAGAGGGCACTCTCGATATTCACTTCAGTACAAAAGAGGATCAACAGGAAGCTGGGTAGCCATGAAGACTTAGAGAGCTGGGGCAGATGGGACAACTGGCGCAAATTCTATGGCAGGAACTCTGACTACGGTAACATGATGGTTGAGGCGCTGCAAAAGAGGAAGATAGACTCTCCCGATAAGGCGCTCTACGCACAGGACATCGCTAAGGCAGTGCTAGAGGATGGGCTCACGAAGGATGAGTTCAGCGAGTTCTTCTCTCGGCGGATCGGTCCACGCCACGTCATTGGCAGGATGAGCCAGGGTCTATCGCGAGTGGCGCTCAAGCTCGAGGCTCAGGGTGAGTTAAAATCGATAGGCGAGACTGGGCAGAAGCGGTACTTCCTAGCCTAACCCTTCCCTTTTTTAATATTAAGAGTTGTCAAATAAAAGAACAGGCAGGAATTAAAAAAGATGACCTCTGCTGATCCCCTGAAGAATATGGCAACTGCTATTCTGTCCGGAAATGGAAGCAAGGGGCTCGATTCAGCCAACAAGGCCCTTGCCGATGGCTTTTCAATCGATGACATCATAACTAATGGCGTACTCAGCGCGTGGAAGGACTTCTGCGACTGGTACACCCGCGACCCGATGGGCTCACTGAAGGCATGGATGGACTGCGTCAACGCGACGCAGAAGATCCTCAAACTGCTCGACTCAACGGTCAATGTGCAACCAAAGCCTCCCTTCTCTGTCATAGTCGCTACCGTTAAAGCTGAGGGACATACACTGATGAGGGATATCCTGGCTCTGATGCTGAAGTCTAGAGGTTTGAAGGTCTATACCTCAAGGAGGGGCGTGCTTGTGGAGGACTTGGGTGAGCCTCTTTCTGACAGTTCGCTGAAATTCGTGGTCCTTTCCTGCATCGAGGATCAATCAAAACCTAACCTGGAAAAGCTTGTCAAGGGCATCAGAGCGAAAAGACCCGATATGCGAATCATTGCGGGTGGCCCCCTTGCAGAGCTATCAGGTGCTGACATGGTGATAGCAGATCCTGTAAGGGTTTACGACACCTTAATGCATCTTGCCAAGAGTGGCTGATCTCTTCTCATTACTAGTCAGTCAAGCTTCTTCCTTCCGAGCGCTCTCTGTACAACCTTCAGCAGGGGTACTCCGACAACGAAACATGCTATGAGTTCGCCTGCGAGTACTCCTCCATAGATCAACCAAAGCGGAATACCTTCGAAGAAGAGCTGCAAATAGGACCCGACTATCAGTGTCACCACTACAACCGGATACATGGATGCTAAGTACGGGTTCCCCCTGCTGAACTTTGCAGAGAGGATTCCCGCAATGAGGTTTGCAAGTGACCCAAAAATAATGTCCAGTGGACCTAGGGCATAGTAGGCGTTGGCCACTACTGCACCAAGGAAGAGGCCTATTGCTGAAGGTATTCCGAAAACCATAGCCAGGGGGAGCATGGCGTCGCTCAGCCTTACCTGGATAAAACCATAAGTTAATGGTCCCCCGAGGGACGTCTCCACAATCGTTATCACGGCATACAGCGCTGCGAACAATGCTGCCACTGTTATTGCTAAACTTCTTCTCATCTAAATCAGCCTCCCGACTCCGGGGTTTCTTAAAGGCGGAACGGGTGGGAGGTTCCACTCACCCGCCTCTGCGAGGAGAGACGATTGTAAACCTTATAAACTTTTCATCAAAATCATCCTTCCTTAAGGAAAACTTCTGGAATATCTCCCCTGTTCATCCGAGCTAATCCTCTCCGCTTCTTCGAATTTTTGAAAACATTATGCTTTTATCACGTTTGCAACAATTAGTGAGCGGTGATTTAGCTGTCGTTCGCGCAGCGCATTATTGATCTCAAGGAGTCAGGCACCCTGAAGGTTCTTGACAAGGTGAGAGAGCTCCAGGCGAGGGGCGTCAACATAATACAGCTTGACGTGGGAGAGCCAGACTTCGCCACGCCGGGCAATGTCATCAATGCAGCTGAGAGGGCAATGGAAACGGGGTTCACACACTACACGCCAAGTGCAGGCATACCCGAGTTAAGGGAGGCGGTCGCCGAAAAGCTCCGCATAAATAACCACCTCGACGTCAAGAAGGAGAATGTCGTAATCACGCCAGGCTCGAAGCAGGCGCTCTTTTATGCAGTGATGGCGCTTGTTGACGAGGGAGACGAGGTAATAATACCGACTCCCGCGTGGCCGTCCTATATGGAGATGGTCACTCTCGCTGGCGGGAAGGTGAAGGAGATCCCATCATCGTACGGCTTCCAACTCGACATCGAAGCTCTCAAGAGCGCCCTGAGCGACAAGACAAAAATGATCATCGTGAATTCACCATGCAACCCGACGGGGTACGTCGCGAACGAAAAGGAACTCAAGGCGATAGCTGACATCGCGAAGGAGCACAGCATTTACGTCCTGTCGGATGAGATATACGAGAGGCTGATCTACGAAGGGGACCACGTGAGCATTGGCTCGTTCCCTGGCATGGACGAGCTTGTGATTACAGTCAACGGGTTCTCAAAGGCCTATGCAATGACCGGCTGGAGGTTGGGCTACATCGCAGCCTGCAAAACTATCATTTCAGCGGTCACGAAACTCCAGCAGCACTCTGCAAGCCAAGCCGCGTCGTTCGTCCAGAAGGCAGGGCTGGAAGCGCTTAAGCCAGAGACGGCTGTGAAGCCCATGGTCAAGGAGTTCAAAACTAGGAGGAACTATATATGCAATGAACTGAAGAAGATGAAAGTCTTCGACTTTCGTGTGCCGGCAGGAGCATTCTACATCTTCCCGGATGTATCGAAGACGGGAATGAACGGTGACAAATTCTGTGACCTTCTGCTCGACAAGGGCGTCAGCACAACGCCAGGTGAGGCATTCGGGGGCTTTGGCTGGAACATACGCATTTCATACGCCAACTCGATGGAGAACCTGAAGGAAGCGGTCTCCCGCATGGAGACTGTGGTCGAGTCATTGAAAGCTTAATCTTATGGACTGAATTTGCAGAGGAAACGAAGAAAAATGAATTAAAGGCAAAGTGAGACGATGGACGAGACCCTGAGGAACCCGCATAGGCGGAAGCTGTTGGAGATGCTCTCCACGAAGAAAGCAGCGACCCCCAAGGAGATGGCGGACGAGCTCCAGATAGGCGTCACCACGGTCTACTATCACCTTGAGATGATGAAAGGTTACGTGGTGAAGACCCAACGCGGGGAATACGCCCTAACAGAGAAGGGCCTCGCGCTCTACCGAGAGACGCTTCAGGCGGACATGTCAACTAAGACGCCAGTCAGCAGATTCATGCCCTATAGCATATTCGTGAGGCAGGTCTCCAAACCCCTTGTTTTTTTGCCACTGAGCATAGCTATTGCAACCCTCGAATATTACCTCTGCCAAACTTACTACTTTGCTCCGCTCCTGCTGGGATACACTGCCTTCATCGACACAGCTATGTTACCAGTCTATTACGTCGGGAACATTGTTGTGCTCTTCATGATCTTTGAAGCTTCCTCATTCATCCTAACGCGCAGGTTCGGCGGCGAACTAGCGCTCTTCAACGGCATAATAGTCTCGAGGCTCCCGCTGATGCTTGCTCTCCTGGTACCAGTTTTTGGGTTGACCTCGTCGAACTCGTGGATAATCGCCCTTGCCATTGGTCAGCTGTTATGCATTGCTCTTCTCTCTGTTTACATATCGCTATCTAAGGGGATAAAGCAAGAAGTTCCAATCATAATCTGCCTCATGGTGCTTTACTTCAACCTTCTCTTCTACGTGATGATCTGAGTTCTCTACAATGCACCCAAATAGGCAGCGCCGCGTTCTATTTTCTCTCTGGTATGGTGTGGATCTCGATAACGTAATTATCGGGGTCGCAGTACGAGACAGCGTAGTATCCTGGAACAAACTCGGGGTACTCTGCAGGGGCGAAGAGGGGCTCAAATCCGCCCTTCTTCATCGTGTCAGCAACCTTGTCCACCGATGCCTTGTCGGAGACGAAGAACGCCACATGCTCAGCGACCACCATCTCCTCGCCCGTGGGAGGCAGGCGCTTGATCCTCGGTGTCTTGCCTTCGGAGATCCAAACCTGAAAATTCTTGTTTCCCATGCCCAGACCCCCGTTCTCATCCATTATTATCTTGCAGCCAAGGGCCTTGAGAAGAGTCTCGTAGAATTTCCTGGATTTCTTGAGACTAGAAACCTCGATGCCTAAATGACCTATTATCGCCCTAAACTCTTTCTTTGGCATAGATTATCACTATTCAACATTCTTCACAAGATGCAAATAAGAATAATCATCCGAGCGCCACTCGAGTGCTAAGGGGCATTCATTGCCAATTGTTACCAGATGTATGATTATACACGAAATGATAACCAAAGTTGGAACTGCTATGGCTAAAGAAAAAACTGACTAACTGAATAAGAATTAAAATAGATCAAGAAAAAGGAAACATGCTGGGTTTTCAGGCAATAGCTGGCCGCCTTCGCACAAGCACTATGAGGGCGACGGCACCTGCTAAGACTATAACAGATGTCATCCCTACAGCTGTAAGTGTTGAGAAAAGCAGTGACGCCGGGAGTGCCTGCACGCTTGTCACACCATTGGAGCCGATATTCACCAAATACAGAGGGCTGCTGGCTGCCCCTACATTACCAACGCCAATGCTGGGGTCATGGGTTAGTGTCCCATTGAAATATGGGTAGGTGATGAACAGTCTTAAGTGGTTGCCATTCTCAATGTAAGCCGCTCCAACTGGCACGATTGTTACGACTCCATTGCTGTTCACCATCGCGAAGGGGACAAACCTGAAGAACCCTTCCAGCGTGGAGTTGGTATTCAGGGTGATCTTGTTCAATGAAGCCATCTTCAGGATCTTTCCTGCGAGATTATTGTTTGTAAGTATTGGCTTGTATATGAGCTGGCTGGCATCAGCGCTATTCCCGGTCAAGGGTATTGAAGCACCGCCGCCGTTTGCGGTGAAGCTCGCTGTATTAGCCGCTAGGGTTGCGTTGATATCAGTCATATTATCGAAGAAAGCCTCAAATCTTGTACCAGTAGCATTGAAGGCAGATGCATCAACCCAGAGCGCTAGACCTGGCGAGATCGTGATGCTAGATGAATTCAGTAGTTGGATGGTCTTGGGCGCGAAGTTCCAATTCCAATTGCTGATGATCAAATCCATCTTCATCTCGCCACCAGCAACGCTGTAGGACAAGGTTTGCCCGCTTTCACTGTATGACTCCGTAACAGGTTGGGCGTAGATCCTTATGACCAGCTTCACATTGTTATCAGAAAGGTCGAACTTTGGAGGGGCATTGATCATGGTGAAGGTGAAGGTTATGCCAATGCTGCTGCCACTGTTATCGTTTATTGGTGTTATGCCGCTGAGACTCCATGCGCAGCTGTTGAAAGGTAGAAGCGCGGGGTGGAAGCTCGCTGCTAAATCCATGAGGTTTTCCCTTTGAGCGATCCTGTCGTCTATCAATTGCGTAGCTGCGTTCAATCCTGCCTTGAGCACGTTGCCTACCTGATTATTGGCTTGGGCAATTGCATCATCTGGATTATTGCCGGTATTGACAGCGTTTATGGCATCATCGACTTTAGTGATTGCAAGATCAAGCGCGTTTGAAACATTGGTGTCGTTGGCGTACTGCTTGATATCCTGCAGTATAGTCAGCGCTGCCTGCAGCTTGATCATAACTGTTGTTCTGTTGCCTAGACCCAAGTTGACCAAGATGCCTGCGGTAGTTATGGCATCATCTGCCTTGACCAAGGCCGCTCCCGCCTTCTGGTAGGCCTGTGCCTTCATCGAGTCTATCATATTCATTTCTTGAACTAGCGTTACGAAGAGGGTGCTCTCTGCAGCGTTCTTCAACAGGAAGCTTGAATTGTTGTCGATCTGCGCATACTCGATCAGCCCCTTGAATTGGGCAACATATACCTTGTCCGATTGGTTATTGGCCCACCAGACGAACTGTGGCTCACCACCGTTATTGGGAAAGATCACAGTGTAGGCATCCGTTACTATCTTAGTATAGTTGCCAATTGCAGTGACCTGGGGCACATTTGTGTCCGACGCATGCATCTGGGCAGCAACCGGCGTTGCCGCTAACGCACTAATACTAAGAAGCAGGATAGAAAGCAGGCCGATCGTTAAGACTTTTATGCCTCTCATCAGTTTCACCATCAAATTCTTGGAACTAAGGGCTTTTAACCGATTCTTTTATTGGGGATTTTAGGAGAAATTCGAAAATTAGAAAATGAATAATACTTAATACAATTCGAAAATCCCTATGTATTTCAACCATCCTATCATTTGATTGAGGAATATGCGAGGGAAACTTGAATACCTGAATCAGTACATTGGAAAGAATACCCCAATCGCCCATAGGAGTGCCATAAGAGCCTTCCTTAAGGTATCGCTGAAGGTACAAATTTGTCGCTTCGAACACCTAGAACCTTACGCCGAGAAATACCTAAACGAAAAGCGAAGTCATATCAGCTTTAAGGACTTATCAAATAAATATTGATTCAAATAGTCATCTATACGAAAGATCTTGGGCATATGCACGCCCTTGGACCTGCATTGAACTGTATGTACAGTCTCATGGTGTTTTAGGCGTCTCTTGATTGTTCGCGATCACACTTCCGACTAACGGGGGCGAGGATATAACCGAGTTAACCATCACATATGATCGCCTATCATCAGAAACCGGTGCTGTTGGGTCGCCTTTCTGTTCTACATTTATTAACCATGAGCGTCTAACCATAAACAAAAACCCAAGGAAAAAGGAAATTCATGATATGACAACCAATAATGCAAGGAAAAAACTAGTAAAGCTACTTCCCATTTTGATCTTAACTTTGCTAATAGGTACAGTCAGCGCTGCTGTCTTTACCATGTACTATGGCAATGTGACTGCAACCGTCAAAACACCTGATGTGCAGTTAATTGCAGGCTCAGATTCAGCTACCAGTCCCATCGCCTATCCCAATGCCACCGTGACCGTTGCAAGCACATACGACTACGCAACGATAGCATTTAGTTTGTTCCCATCAGCTACTAATACACCTCAGCCCGCGACATACTACACCAATCTTACGCTGATAAAAAATACTGGTTCTGTGACCCACACAATTACTAACATAACCTTATCAGGCTTAACAAATATGGCTAACCTCGGAAACGTAACAGTCTATTTATACAACGGTACCCAAACCGATAGCCCGACCACTGCAACTGCACAAGGTTATGCAACTTTAACTAGTGGTTCTACGGGGACAGTAACTCTTACGGGCATTCCAGTGACCCTTCCGGCGGGGGATATATGCTACATTGAAATTGTAGGTTATGCAGCTTCAGGTATAGCAGCTGGCCAGACTGTAGTATTTACGGTCTCCATTACATGGCATTAAACACCACCAAGGGAAGTTGCAGCTAGAAAAAGGAGTGGGCACGGTGACGGATGCTCCGGTGAAGCGTTCAAGTAGCTCAAAGCATAGGCGCTTCCAGTTAGTCATGCCCCTTCTAATCATTTTCTCTATTCTTGCTATTACTCCGGCTGAAGCGTCAAATCAAACCATCGACTTCGCCCAATGCACATCCACGGTTAAGGCGCCGTCGGTAACTCTTGGAGTAGGAAACCAAAGCACCACATCTGTCTCTGCAACCAATGACTACGCAACCATTACAACTACAGCCGGTTTAGCTTTTTATGAGAACGCCTCGGGTCCTTCAGGACCGACGCCGAGCGCGAATACCGCCCTAACCCCCTCCGGCAGCAGTGGCTCCTATGCGGTGAACCAAGGGACCACCGCTTACCTGTGGTCCCCCCAGTTCGGAAGCGCGACCACGATTGGCGCGGGGAGCTGGGTTCTGGGCTTATGGACGGCCTCGCCGAGCTACTTGGTGGGCTACGTTCCCATCACGCTCACGAACTCCCAGAGCACGGCGGTATCTGGGGGCACCCAAGTAATGATCAATATGAGCTGGAATAATTACACCTCCTATTTGGACAATCCCGTGGACAATTACGTCTTCTTCAATAGCTCAGGCACGCCCCTCTACAGCTGGCTGGAGAACGGGACGTCTAGCAGCTCAACCAATTCCGTGGTCTGGGTCAAGCTCGATTCCAATGGGATTCCGGCCAACGGCGCAGTGACAATCTACGTTGGGTTCTACCCTCACGGAACGAACGTGCTCGGATGGAACAACGCTACTGGTGCATCGGCGCTGCTTGCAGGAAACTATGGGGTGAACTACGGCCTCTACGACAACGGGAACCTCACGTTCACCTTCTATGACAACTTCAATGGCAGAAGCTTGAGTTCAAACTGGAATATAAGCACCTATGGTTCACCTACCATTACGGTCAACAACGGTTTGAATGTAACGACGGCTAAGACATCTGCGACTGGTTATAATGAAAGCTGCATCTACGCCTCCTTCACCCCTCCTTCAGCGGGCATGATCATGGAGGTGAACTGGAGGCCGGTTGCTGGGACTTTTTCAAAATTCGGCATGGGGAACAATCTTACTGGCTCCAGCATGTTCAATAATATAAATGGATACCTTGTAAGGCCAAACTGGAATGCTAATACATCATTACTTCAGTGTTTCAAACCCCCAGTGAATTATACTGCAATCGCAACTCTGACAGAATCTAACAATTATGTGCTTGGCAATAACTATACGATGGGGCTTACATGGTCCACGGTTGCCTCCAACAATATGATAATCAATGATACCACAACTGGAAAGAGTGCATCGGTGACCGATAAAACTTTTAACCCATTGAACGGAACGCAGATTGCTTTAGATGCGGCAGGCCAAGAAACATTTTGGTGGGTGCGGGTCAGGCAGGCTCTCCCCAACAACGTGATGCCGACGGTCTCAAACGGCAGCATGACCATCCCGACCAATGCGTTGCTGGTGTCGGTTTACGTTACGAATTCATCAGGAAGCATCACCAGCACCATAGCGAGCAATCAATCGCTCGTGATTGGGAGCACTGAAAGTCCATACCCGATGACCTTCGCCGGGGGTCAGGTCCCCGTCCCGGCGAACGGATACCTCATGGTTTCGCTCTCTGCAGGCATTTACGCTTCCTATGTCGTCTACTGGGGAACTGGACAGGCGACGAATTTTAGCACGCCAAGTATTTTCAATTACGTTTTGTCCTTAAATAATTCGGGAACTGTTCCGTATAATGTCAACATTTCGGTTTTTAGCAGTTCTTTAATTACTAGGCTGACGAATTTGACTTTGTATCTTAACTCTACCATAAACGGGATTGCCATAACTAATGGTGTATTTACGCAATCTAGCTCGACTTTCACTTTGCCAGCTAATTCAACTTTGCAGGTGGCAGTGAATGCTATGGCTAATGCCTTTGGTAGCTCTAACATAATGCTGCTTTTGAAGATTACCCAGAACGTAAGACCATTTGCATATAATGCGATTAACCTGACGGTGAACTAAATGTGGCGTGTTAGATCCAAGAAAAGGATCAACAAAGAAACTATGGGGGCGTTAATTTAATGGCAGCTGTATTTGCGCCCCAGTTTTTCTTGCTTATCGGTATTGAACTATTTCTGGCTGGAAGTATTGTGACAACGCTTCTTGAAGATTATTATCCTGCGTCTTTACCTTACATACTTGATGTCGGGGCCTTTGTCGGTCTAGTACAGCTTTGGTTTGGTCCAAATTATTTAGGTGGTCTTAATGAGGTTTTGCAGTTCTATTATTGTGTTGGGTTTGCATTGATTGCACTTTTGAGTTTAGTTGGGGCTAATGTTTATTTATTCTTGGCTAAGAGAAGGGTTTTTCTAAGCGGGGCTTTTGGGTTAGTCGTAACAGTTCCTGCTTGTCTAGTGCTATTGTTCTTCGGCAGCGCTTATGTGAATGATATCCCAGTTGCTTTACCTCCTCTGCCGGTGTTATCTTGGACGGAGGTTTATGTGCTATTCTTTGCTTCAGCCGTGATCCTATTTTCAGCGATGGCGTTTTTGGTTTATCAAAGAAAACGCAAAAATATGCATGTGAAAAAACCAACTAAATGACCTTCATTTCCATCTAAATTATCACAAGGAATTTTCGGGCTGATCAAATAAACATTGATTCAAATGTTTTCAGGTCATCATCAGTTACCATCAAAACTTGGGCTTTTTGAGAGTTTTAGTCCATTTTTTATGGTAATCTTCGAAAGAAAACTTAAAGTACACTTTAAATTCGAAAATTTAAATTTCTAGCTGATGGCAGAAATTCCAACCGCCTGATGGTTCCACAAATATTATTTACTCCGCAGTTAAAACTAAGTTAGGTGTCTCTTTGGTCGGAAAACGGCGAGGAAGGAAGTCGCTGAAGAAGCTGCTGGATGATGCTGTAGAGGCTGCTGAGGAGCGCTCCACAACAGTGGGTGCCCCCCTCCTCGAGGAACTGGACGAGCTCATCTGGCATGAGGATGAGATAGTTGTCTACTCGCCTACAATGGTCGACCTGCCAGGAAAGGTCTACAGGGTAATGGGGGCCGGGCTGAGGCGCAGGGGCTTTACTGTCACCAAGCAGAGGGAGGTCGAGCTAAGGAATGACCGACTGATGTATGTCAACCGGTACATCGTCGAGGGCGACGGCGTGGGAGAGGAGGCGACCGTTTACGCAAGGCTCCACGACATGTCGATAGTGGAGGCCATCTGAGCCTCCGGGTAACTTTTTAAACAAATCGCCCCAGAAAATCTAGTCGCTAATAAAGGTGCATCACTTTGGATAGGCAGGTTGACGCTATTATAATTGGAGGAGGTCCTGGCGGCTATGTCTCGGCCATCCGCCTCGGCCAACTAGGGAAGAAGGTCGTGCTGGTCGAGAGAGCAGAGATAGGCGGGACATGCCTGAATAGGGGATGCATACCGACTAAGGCACTGATACACGTGGGCAAGGTTGTCCGAGAGGCAACGCACGGGGAGAGGATGGGCATAAAGGCAGAAGTCTCCGTGGATTTCCATAAGACCCAGGCTTGGAACCGGTTTAACGTAGACAAGCGCCGCAGGGGTACCGAGTACCTCCTCAAAGCCAACGGGGTTGAGCTAGTTAGGGGGGAAGCCGCCTTTGAGTCACCTAGCACTGTAGTCGTGAAACCGCAGGGAGACAGGATAAAAGCGCAGGCAATCATTATTGCGACCGGTTCGAGACCATCGGATCTCCCTTCCGTAAAAGTAGACTCTAGACTCATACTGAGTTCAGATGACGTCTTCCAGCTTGATGAGGTCCCCAAGGAGATGGTCATCGTCGGAGGGGGTGCAATCGGCGTAGAGATGGCAACAGCCTTCGCCCCGTTAGGAACTAAGGTCACCATCGTTGAGATAATGGATCAAATTCTCCCAGGTCTTAGCCAGGATCTTATCGTTCCAGTAATTGACGCCCTTAGGAAGCTTGGCGTCGAGATCCACCTGAAGACCAAGGTTGTCGAGACGAAATATCTCAATTCTGAGAGCGGAGAGAGAGTCCAGCTCAGACTCGAGAACGGCATACAGCTCGACGCTGATCGCGTTCTAGTAGCCGTTGGTAGAAAGCCAAACACCGACTCGCTCAATCTCGTGAAGGCAGGTGTCAATGTGGATCAGAAAGGTTTCATAAGGATCAACGATCGCCTGGAGACTAGTGCTATCTCGATATTCGCAGTGGGTGACGTCACTGGCCTGCCCTACCTTGCGCACAGGGCAATGGAACAGGGACTCTGTGCCGCAGAGATAGCAGCAGGGATCAGGGACACTTACCCCAACCCTCCAATGCCCTCCGTTGTCTACTCCGATCCGGAGATCGCGTTCGTTGGCATGAGCGAGGCAGAGGCATCATCAAAGGAGGTGGATATCCTCGTTGGCAAGTTCCCGTTCACTGCCTCTGGCAGGGCCCAGACAATGGGCAGAATGGATGGCTTTGCAAAAGTGATAGGAGACAAGGAGGACGGCAGGATCATAGGTGTGCAGATGGTCGGCCCATCCGTCTCAGAGCTTATTGGTGAGTGTTCAATCCTCATAGCGAACTGCTTGACGTTGGAGGAGCTTGCATCCGGGGTGCACCCGCATCCTACGTTGAGCGAGGTGCTATCTGAGGCTGCAAAGCTTGCTCTAGGGAAACCACTCCACTACGAAGCACAGCTAGAGGCTAGGCGATAACCGGAAAAACCTTCGACTTGCCATCCTCTTTCTGGACCCGGAATATGTAATCCACAGATCCCTCGAGTTCCCTTTCGTGGGACACGATGATCGCCTGCACGAGATCCAGTTCCTTGAGAAGATCCCCGATCTTCCCAATCTGATCCTTGCTGAAGCCGTCCGTTGGCTCATCGAGTATAAGCAGGCCGGAGTCCACCCCGGCCCTCATCTGCACTGTCTTGTTCAGCGCCAGCCTATAAGCTAGGGCGAGGGCTGTCCTCTCGCCTCCGCTGAGGTTTGTGACTTCTTGCTCGTAGGCATCTTGGGTTATAAGTGGCGTGAAGTTCTCGTCGATCCTCACACTTTTCGTCGGGTCGTCAACCAGGAAGGAAAACCACCGCCCGAACTCATCGTCCAGCTCCCTGTTGGCATTTGTCAGTATCGACAGCTCTATCCTGTCCATAGCTTCGGAGAAGTACTCGTCGAGCCAGTTGGAGTACTCAGTAAGGGTCTCTGCCTTCTTCCTGTCGCCCTCGATCTCGCTCCTCCTCTGTTCCAGTTCCTCGATCCGCATCTTCACCTTTCCGAGCTCGCCCTCCCTGCTGCCTTTCATGGCCCTGAGGCCCTCCAGCTTCCTCTCCAGCTGATCAATCTCCCGCTCATTCCGGTCGAAATCGACCTTTACAGCTTTGTAATCCGCAGCAGCTTTGGCAGCCTCGCCAGCCTTCCTCTCCAGCTCCCCTTTCTGCTTCTCTGTTGTCTTCAGTTCACCTTCGTCCTTCGCTATCTGCTCCTCTGTGTCGAATACCCTGTCGTGCAGGGCTGAGATCTCGTTGTTGGCGGATTCGTATATCTTAGCCAATTGCCTCTCAACCTCCAGCTCCTTGATATCCCTCTCGACTATGCCCCTGTTCAGGTTGAGGGCGTCAAGCTCATCCCTGACCTCCTCGAGCTTCGCCTTGAATTCATCTGTGTCAACCCGCTGGTTGCAGGTAGGGCAGACCTTCTTATCGATGAGTGTCGCGAAACTACTATGAATGTGGTTGGTTCTACCAAGCGCCTCCCTGTACTCCGAGAGCTTGGAACTCTTCTCCGCTAGCTTCCTCTCCGCCTCCTCCGAGGACATTGATGGCTTCTTGAGACAGGCATTGATCTCGTCGATCCTTTTCCTCCAGCCTCTTACCTTCTCCCTGTTCGAACCTATACTGGAACCTAGCTGGGAGGTTCTCCTCGCTGAGTCTAGCAGCGCGGATCTAAGATCAGCCTCCTTCTTGGCTTCCCCTGTAAGCTCCTCCAGCCTTGTCCGCAGCTCTTCCCTGCTGGCTTTGTAACCATTCAGCTCCACTTCGGCGTCGAATATCTCCTCGCCTGTCCTCTTTATCTCGTCCTCGAGGTCTGGAACCTCCCCTCCGAGCGTTCCAATCTCCTGGTCTATCTCGGGCAGCTTCTTGGTCTTCTCCATCAGTATTTTTGATCTTGACGCCAGATCTTTGGAGAGTATGCGGGCATTATCCTTCGCAACCTTATATTCCTCCAGCCTCAGCGCCTTCCTAATTGTCTGGAGCCTCTGTTCGGGGGCTTGCTCAAGGATCTCTTTCATCTCCTCCTGGGGCGTATAGACCGCGTACCTGAAGATGACGCTCTTGGCCTTGGGGTCGACCGGCTCATTGTAGTTGAGGATCTTCAGCACCGCCTCCTTCATCTCCTTTGGCGAGTAGCTCGTCCTCCTGCCACCGTACTCGATCCAGCAGTCCTCTTGCTTCACTCCACCAGGCACCAGCGTCCCCTGGTTGAGTGTGCTCTTTCTCGCCCTCGAGAGGGACCTGTGAACCCGCACATCCTCGCCTTTCGTCTTGAAGTTCAGCTCTACCTCGCCAGAGTTCTTCCCTAAACTTAGGAGCGTCGTCCCTCTCTCATTGCCAAGCCCAAAGAGGGCGAACTCCACCGCGAGCAGTAGCGTCGATTTCCCGGACCCTATGCCGCCTTCGAATAGTATCGTCCCGCTTGGGAATTCCACTTCGCCGTCCTCGTAGGTCCTGATGTTCTTGAGCCTGAGCTTCTTCAGCAGCATCGCGCCATCAGCCCTCTGCCAACCTCTTTATGCCCAGCGTCTCGATGCCATCGGCAACGATCCTGCTCTCGTAATTGCCTTCGGTCTCCCCCTCCTTCTTGGGCACCCTCAGCCGTGCAAGGAGCTCCTTAGCGATCTTTGCGGAACCGCGGCTCAGATTTTCATCCTTTGTCCTTACTATCCCCTCCAGCTCATGCAGAACCCTCTCTTCAACCTCAGCACTGTCGTCGGCATTCACAGTTAGTTGTGTGACCTCCCTGGATCTGAGCTGGTTCCTGCTAAGGTGCAGGTACAGGGCGCCACGCTTCGTGAGGGTATCCCTGAAGGAGACGAAATCCACCTCGCTGGTCTTTCCACTGGCGAGATCGCCTTGGACCTTGACAACGATCACTTTGTCTTTTACGTTCCCTACCTCAGCAAACACTTTAAGCTCATCATTAATGGCCTGTGCGGTCTTCCCAGCGGCATCAAACGGCTTGTATATACCCTCAAAAGCTGTCATGTCAATAAATTTGGTCTTGGCCGCTCCGTTCGCTTCCACTATGAAGAACCCCCGCCTCGCGCCCCTCACTGTCGCTTCCATGTCCGCCCCCCATCCAGTGAAGAGAGGGCCAGGGAAGACGACGCCTTTCTTGCCGGAGTGGTCTATTGCCCGGTGTAGGTGGCCGCCTGCATAGTAATCGAATCCGGTCGGTAGATCGGTTGAGGATATCCCCTCGTATCTCTCCCCCTCCAGCCTGTCCTCCTCTATCCCAGTGTGGAAAACAAATACCTTGAAACCTTTGAGGGAAGCTAGGAACTCCCTGTCGAGGTTGATGAACGCCTCCTTCTCCAGCGAAGCCCTCCTTCCAGAAATTCCAGTGATAAGTGCGCCACTCCGTTCGTCCGTTATTACAGATGGCCTGAGCCTACCATTAAAGGCTGAAGGTTTTCCCACCCTCACGAAGACACCTGCCTCATCGAGTATGTCTATGATCGAGGTGGAGTTGGGTGAGAAATCGTGGCTCCCGTACACCACGTAGATCTTCCTCCCGGTTTCAACAAACTTCATGAATGCCCTGACCGAGTCCCTGACAACTGCGAGGTCGGGAATGTTTACGTGGAATATATCTCCGCTTATAATAAGGAAATCCACATCTTCATCAATGCACCTCTGCAGAGACTTCTCCAGCGTCTCGATCTCGAGTCTCCTCATAACAGGATCTGACGTCGCCCCGAGGTGCAGGTCAGCCATGTGCCCGAACTTCATGTCAATCAACCGATCTTTGGCTTCACTTCTATTAGAAGAATACCTGATCTGCCTTCCTCTGCGGTGTTTCCTCTTGCACCAAATCCTCGAAGAGCGGTGTATATATCGGGACGGGGAATTTCGAGAAGATTGAGCTGACTATCGATTCACCCTTGTCGAGCCCAGCTATGATCTGCTCATAGGCCGACAGATCCTGGGATGCACTCTCTATGAGCCTCCTCCTCTCCTGCGCCATCTCGTTGCCCATTATTATCTTCGTCCCTATGTTCGCGAGGATCTCGGGCGGGATCACAGAGACTATCTGAGTCACCGCTATGAGCCCTATCTTGTACTTCCTCCCTTCCCTTGCTATCTTTCCGAAGATATTGTCGCCATAAGCTTCCCCCAGTACGCGCGGAGCCTCCTCCAGCACTATCCCGATCTGGGGTCTATCCCTCAGTACTCCTTGATCTTTGTACCCCTCATATCTATGGAACACTTCTTTCGTCACAGCACCAGTTATTATCAGCCCGGTCTCGTCAGAAATTGAGGAGCCATCAATGAGGACGATCTTCCCTTCCTCCATCCTATCTGCAATGTCATTGATCGTACTCTCGCCCATAGTCTCTATGTTAAAGATCTCGTCCTCGCAGACAGGAGGCACACCCGTATTCCCAAGCTTGACCTTGAAGAGGTTGCCTATCTTCCTCCTGAGCGTCTGGACGCTGATAAGCTGGATTCCTTTGACTTGGAGTTCCCCATCTCTCTCAGGCCTATCGGTCATTAATTCCCTTACCCAGTCTCTCTTGTACTCCCTGTAGAAGTGTTGCAGGGTGCCCACCTGTGCTTCGGTGAGCTCTAGGACGTCTGTGAGATCCCATGGCTTCAGCGACTTCAGGTTAATTATTAGCTTCTTTTGCCCGATAGGCTGGTTCTTGGAATAGTATACGAGAGATTTTGCAGCATCTGGATGATTCCTAAGCCCCTTGGCACCCCCAACGCCGAAGTACTCATTGTGGACATCCATCACAAGAATTCCGAACTTATTGTGCCTCATTGCCTCCCAGAGCATTACTTTAACCATATTAGATTTACCCCTCCCCGTCTGGGCAGATATTAGGGTATGGTGCGAAAGCGCCTCCTCACCATTGAGGTAGTAATCAAAGTCAAGCGTCTTCGTTCCGCTCCTCAGCTTGCCGAGGAAGATTTCATTCTTGGGTCTCTCAAGGAACGAGAAGTCATCTCTGTCTATGGATCGCACCTTAGAGAGGAATGATGGGATGGATCTGGGTGATACTGCCTTGGGGCTCCCCCCGACCACCCTCACCTCGATTAGCGGGTTAATGTAGACCTTCCTGAATAGCCTCAGGTCCTTATCCGGGATCTCAATGTTGGGATTCGTACCCTCAAGCATGCTTCCAGAGCTCGTAAACAGGCGGTCCTCCCCAACGAGAGAGCCATACTCGAGGGCAGAGACCATGTAAATGTACCTGCGGGCTCCATCCTCGATTGCGACAAGGTCGCCGAGCTCCAGCCCGACGCCTTTCTTCTCCCTTATGATTAAGCTGGCGTTGTTTCCCTTAACGATCTGCCCGACTGTGGACATGTCCTTGCACCTCAATTAGCGAAGCTCATCGAGGACATCGTGCCCGGTAAGCGCCCTCTCGACCTGCTCGAGCCTCGTCGCATCTTCCAGACTTAATCTATCGAGGATCAAGTCTCTTATGTGCATTGCTTCCTCCTGGCTCACCTTGGCGTATGTATGCGCATCGATGAGCGCATACGGGTAGCCAGGAAATGCAAAGTACTTCGAGTTTGACTGGAGCGAGTTTATGAGCCTTACCACACTGCTCTCCTGGGCCTCGTCGTGGACATCGAGCCTGAACGCCCTGTCAGCTCCCTCGTGGAGCCTGACAAAGAACACCTTTGCCCTGTGGGCCCACTCCTCCGACCTGCCCACGTCGACCATCCACTTGGTCAGCCCTCTTCGCCTTGCCAGCTGGTCAAGAAAACCCGCCAGAGGATAGCCCTCTTCAGTATATATCGTCGAACTTTTGGATAACCCCGCCACCACAACACCCCTCGCACTTGCCTCACCATAAACTGTGTTTGCTAACTCAGACTCGCTTGTGAAGGCTGTTTGGAGGGATCCATCCATGACGATGAAGTCGGCGCCAGATTTAAGCGCCTCCGAAACGAAGTTCCACTCGCAGAACCTCCTTGCCATGGACTTCGCCCTCTCCAAGTCACCCCTGGTTCTGCCAATCTTGAAGTTATCGTCCTCTGAATCCACCCTGAGCGTTCCGAATGGGCATGCATTTTCCTCGGAAAAGACATCGGTCTCAAAGAAGACCTTGCTTCCTTCCGCGACCACTTTTGTTCTGGAGATGAACATCCACCGCTCCGCGAACTCGAGCTTGCCCATCCGATCGAACTTGTTGCAGTAGACCCTATTGAGGACAAGCTCCTGCGATGGCGTCTTGAGGATGGGCGTTGACCCTCCATCAATCGCCGAGATTGCGCCCACTTCAACTCCTTCGGGGTCCATGCTCTCGTCATAGTTGATCTCCCTGATGCTTTCGCTGTTTAATGACACGTTGAAACCGTGCGCCGCCGTTCTCTCGGGGAACTTCAGATTCTCCTTTACGGCATTCGTAATGCGGTCCAGGTAATCCTCCAAGAAGTGCACCTCTGCTAAATGATATCTGCTTATAAAGTGGTATAAAATATGGCTGGTCCTCCATTTTTCTTGCAAGTGAACATTTTTTATACCAGTGGAGAGAGTAACAGCGAGTGACCACCTTGCCAAAGATCGTCTTTGTCGGCCATACGTCTGTGGACCGTATCAGGAATGCTCGCGGGGAGAAGGTCCAGCCAGGCGGCGCAGCGCTTTACGCCGCAGTTGGCGCGAAGACTGTCTGCAGGGATGTTGGCATAGTCACTGCGATAGGCCACGATTACCAGTTCGGCGATGTTTTCAACGATTTCGAAAGCGCGACCGTGAAAAGGGTTAAAGAGAAGAGTACAGAGTTCTTCATCACGTACGACAAGGACTGGAACGCCTCCTACAGGAAAGTTTCAATCGGCCCCGGATCACAGATCACAACTAGGGATGTCCTCGGGTGCGTCGGTAGGGGTGCCCAGATAATCCATCTCGCACCCATGAACCCCCCCAAGGTAAGGAACATGGTCCGCGCGGTCAAAGAAGCGAACAAGGACGTCCTAGTGTCGATCAATTCTTGCATCAACTACCTTGACGATAAGGCAAACCGCAGAGCAGTGCTGGACGCTGCATCGCAAGCGGACATATTCATTCTTAACGAGAGGGAGCTGCATGCCCTGACTGGCATCGAGCTTGTCTCCAAGGCGATAAAGACGATAAGTGCGAAGACTCTCGTGCTGACGCTGGGGGAGATAGGGACAATAATCTCTTCGCCGGGAAGTACAGAGTTCATACCCGCCATGGCTGCAATAACCAAGAATGCCGTAGATGTAACGGGTGCTGGTGATACATGGTCAGGCAGCTTCATTGCATCCTACTTCAGGAGCGGGAGCTGGATAAAGGCCGTCTCTTTCGCCTCCGTAGTCTCTGCGATCAAGTGCACTGGATGGAACTTCGAGAAGATACGTCGGCTGAGGTTCGAGAATGTCGAGGACATATACGACCTCGCGATCGCCCTGAAGGAGAAGGGGAGGCAACTCACACTCTCGGACGCCCTCAAGGCAGTGCGCTTGGAGTCATGATACTGCGGTGAGGAGTTCCAAAGTAGATTCTCTAAGGTCGACTTGCTGAAAAAAATAAAAAAAAGATGAGCGCTTTACTTGAACTTGCCATGAGGCATAGAGCATGTTTTGCAGTACAATGTATTTTCAGGGATTTCTGCGCCACAACTGTGGCAATACGCTTTTCCAGCCTTCAATTTAGACATAATTCTGCATTAATGAAAAATCGATATAAACTTTTTGAAATTTCATCGCGCTAATTTAGTCAGGCTGCCAAATAAGAATCCCATTGAGAATAGCTATCCCCTGCGTCTCCAGAGTTCCTCGAAGACCTCATCCATATTCGTGCCCTTCATCTGTAGGAGTAGTAGAAGGTGATACATTAGGTCTGCAGCCTCGTAAACAGTCCTTTCCTTGTTCTCTGCCAGCGCCGCTACGGAGACCTCTGCAGCTTCCTCGCTTACCTTCTTTGCAGCCTCCTTTATGCCTGCTTTGATCACCTTCGAGGTGTACGAACCCTCTTTCGGATTTTTCATTCGGTCGCGCATGAGCACCTCTAGTACCTCCAGGATCTCGGATCCACCCCTGTACTCCTTCAAAGCCTTGTAAAAGCAAGTAGGCTCCCCGGTATGGCATGCTGGACCGACCTGTCGGACCTTAAAAAGGATCGAGTCGCTATCGCAGTCGGTGTAGACTCCAAGTACGTACTGATAGTGTTTGGACTCCTCGCCCTTCATCCAGAGCCTCTTTCTCGACCTGGACCAATAGTGCATCATCCCGGTGCGCATGGTCCTCTCTAGTGCTTCCCTGTTCATGAATGCTAGCATCAGCACCCTGCCTCTCTCATCAACTGCGATCGTTGGGATGATGCCGCTCAGCTTCTCAAAATCTAGTCCGCCCGCAATTTTGCTGATCTCATAATCGGTGAATTTTGCTCCTTCCATCATCCTCACCTGCTAGATCCTTACCGGAATCCCTCTCTCCTTCAGATAATCTTTAACGTCTTTCACCGTATATTCCCCGTAATGGAATATCGAAGCAGCAAGCGCCGCGTCGGCGTTTCCTTCAGCGAAAGCCCTGTATATGTGCTCGGGGTTGCCAGCGCCGCCAGAGGCAATGACCGGAATGTTCACAGATTCGCTGACCCTCCTCGTCAGGTCCAGGTCGTACCCGTCCTTGGACCCGTCGAAGTCCATGCTCGTCAGCAGGATCTCGCCTGCACCCATCTCTTCGGCCTTTAAAGCCCACTGAAGGGCATCAATCCCTGTTGCTTTCCGCCCGCCATAGATGTAAACCTCCCAGTTCTCCACCCCTGTCCTCTTTGCATCGATCGCAGTGACTATGCACTGGCTGCCGAAGATCTGCGCTCCCTCTCTTATCACTCCTGGGTCGAGAACCGCTGCTGTATTGAGCGAGACCTTGTCAGCCCCTGCAAGCAGCGCCTTCCTGACATCCCCATATGACCTTATTCCGCCACCAACAGTGAATGGTATCGAGAGCTCATAGGCAGTCTTCTGTATCATCTCGAGGACTGTCTCTCTATACTCAGACGAAGCTGTTATGTCGAGGAAGACTATCTCGTCCGCCCCTTGGCGTTCGTATGCAAGAGCCTGCTCTATCGGATCCCCTGCATCCTTCAGGTTCTTGAACTGTGTCCCCTTGACGACCCTTCCCTTGTTGACATCCAGGCAAGGGATTATACGCTTGGTCAGGGTCACTTCAGCGCCTCCACCGCCTTCCTGAGGTTGATGAACCCCTCGTACAGTGCCTTCCCCAGGATGACGCCAGCGACGCGAGAACCCTTCAGCACCATGAGATCGTTGATCGTGGTGAACCCACCTGCTAGATAGACCGAGCTTTTCAGGCTGTTAACAGCCTTAAGCGAATAGTCAAGGTTCGGTCCCTTCATCATGCCGTCCCTTTCGATTGAGGTCATCATTATGTTCCTGACCCCTGCCTCCTCTAGGCGCTGGCAGAGAGTCAAGGCATCAATCTGCGTCACTTCCTTCCACCCCTTCACCGCGACCCTTCCCATCAGGTGGTCGACCGCCGCCAGGACCTTCTCTGTGCCGAGCGACGCGAGTGCCTCCTTTATGATCTTCATCTCCGCGGCAGCCGTTCCGAAGATAATCTTGTGCGCCCCGGCGTCGGCGTATTCGCGCGCCTTCGCGAGGCTCCTTATGCCACCTCCGATCTGGCAGGGGACTGCCGCCTCCTTTATCAAGTTTTTAATGATTTCGGTGTTGTCGCCAAGCCCGACGGCGGCATCCAGATCAATTATGTGGAGCACCTCGGCGCCGTTGCTCACCCACCTCCTCACTGCATCTACCGGCTCATCGTAGTAGATGATCGCATCCTCGATCTTTCCCCTTGTCAACCTGACGCACTTGCCACTGGATATGTCGACCGCAGGTATCACTTTTATCAACGTTTTGCATCCTCCAAAAAGTTCTTCAGGAAAATGAGCCCCGCCCTGCCGCTCTTCTCGGGGTGGAACTGGGTCCCGTAGATGTTGCCTTTCTTGACGATGGCTGGGATCGTAGTCCCATACCTGCACTCTGCCACAACGATGTCCTCCTCCGGCCTGCAGTAATATGAGTGCACGAAGTAGAAGAACTCGTAGTCCTTGATCCCCTTCAGAAGAGGTGTATCCCTTGTAGCGCTTATGGAATTCCAGCCCATCTGCGGCACCTTTACTGACTTTGGCAGCAGCATCACCTCTCCCTTTATCAGGTCGAGACCTTTATACTCCCCCCCTTCGAAGCTCTTCGAGAAAAGGAGCTGCATCCCCAGACATATACCGAGCAGCGGCTTCCTGCCTTCCCGAACCTGCCCCAGTAGTGCTCCGAACCTTTCCAGTGCAGCGGCGCCATCCCTGAATGCCCCGACTCCAGGGAGCACGACAACGTCAGCATTATCCCTGCCTGCGGGGTCCCTGTCAGCAACGGTGACTTCTGCGCCAGCCCTCTCCAGCCCCCTTCTGATGCTCAGGAGGTTGCCAAGCCCAAGGTCAAGGAGGCATGCCTTCATCAGATCTCACCCTTGGCGCTAGGCACGTCAGGGAACCCTCCTATAGACACAGCTGTCTTCAACGCAAGCGCCATCGCCTTGACCGCTGCCTCGACCCTATGGTGGTCATTGGTGCCGTAAAGCACCCTGATGTGGAGGTTGCACTGGAGCGACTGAGAAAGTGACTCGAGGAAGTGGAGGATGTCCTCCACTTTGGTATCTTCTATCACCGCCCCCTTAACCCCAAGGTAGATCCTGCTGTAAGCCCTGCCGCTCAGATCGATGACTGCCCTTGCAAGGGAATCGTCCATTGGTACGTAAGCGTAACCGAACCTCGCTATCCCTGCCTTTCCCCCGAGCGCCTCGTTCAGCGCCTTGCCCAGCGTAAGCCCAAGATCCTCTATGACATGGTGCTTCAGGTCTCCAGAGGTCTCGACAAAGATGTCAATCCGGCTGTGCTTGGCAAGTGTCCTAACCATGTGGTCAATAAATACCGAGCCAGAGTTCCCTGCGAATTCGCCTTTTCCGTCCAGTCCAACGGTCACCCTTATCTCGACCTCTTTGGTCTTCCTCTTTACCTCTCCCTTCCTTGCCTTCTTCATTGCGGTTCCCTCATGGCTTTTTCTAGCTCCTTCACAAACTTCTGGTCGCTTGTCCAGTCGGCGACCGTCACTCTGAGGCAGTTGCTCAGCATTGGCAGGCCTCCCCTGTCCCTCACCTCTATGCCGGCGGCCATGAGCCTCTTTGCCACATCCTCAGACCGCCTCTCGCCGCCTATTACCCTGAACAGGATGAAGTTAGCGTCAGAATCGAAGGTCTTGATTCCGTTGATCATCTGGAGCTCCGCGAGCAGGTACTTCCTCTCCTCCTTCACCTTGTTCACGAAGGACTCGTAGACCCTCCTGTTCTCGAGCACGATTTTACACATCTCCTGGGCCACCGAGTTAACGCTGAATGGGCTCTGGGCTGCCCTAAGCCACTCAATCATCTCGCTATCGCCCACCCCGTAGCCAATCCTGAGGCCGGCTAGACCGAACGCCTTGGAGAAAGTCCTGAGGATGAGCAGGTTGTTGTACTTTGTAGCCTCCCTCGTCAAGCTGTAGGGGGCAAAGTCAACATAGGCCTCGTCCAGCACCACCAGTCTGTCGCTATCCTCAACGACCCTAAGCACCTCGTCCCTAGAGAACTGCTTGCCAGTGGGGTTGTTCGGTGAACAGATGAATATCGCTTTGGTTCTCTCATTTACTTCAGAGAGGACCTCGGAGGCACTCAGATCGAAGCCCTCGTTGAGGAGTGACTCGCACACGATGCCTCGGTTGACGCTCACATAAAACTTGTACATCTCGAAGGTCGGTGAGACAACGATCGCTTCCCCTCCACCGACGAAGACCTTTGCTGCAAGCTCAATGATCTCGTCAGATCCATTGCCAACAATTATCTGGTCCTCCCACGCGCCGATATACTCCGAAATCGCCTTTAGTGCTGTCCCGCCCTTTGCCGACGGGTACCTCCTAGCGTCAATCCTCTTAGCCACCTCCTGCAGCAGGGTGTTCGAGAAAGACTTGTCAATAAGCACGTTCTCGTTGAGGCTCATCCGCAGCATGCTCTCCGTCTCGGCAAGCTCTCCATAGAAGCGCTTCCTCCTGTTGGCGCTGAGGAGCTCCTTGGCGCGGCTGTCTATAAGATCACTTACGTTCATTTTTCTTTCCTCCTTCGCCTTTTGCTTCCACTTCCATCATCCTCAACTCCACCGATCTTGCATGATTGAGCAACCCCTCTGCCTTACCTATGACAACAGCATCGCCGCCAATCGCTCCTATTCCCTCCTTGCTGCACCTGACAAACTCTCGAGACCTAAGGAAGTCCCTGACCGATAATGGGGAAGCCCTCCTCGCCCAGCCCATCGTGGGAAGAACGTGGTTGGTACCAGCCGAATAGTCGCCAAGCGCCACCGTGGAGTAGTCGCCTAGGAAGACCGCACCGGCGTTCCTGACCCCCTTCAAGACATCATCGCAGCACCTGCCCATCAGCTGGAGGTGCTCGGGCGCTGCCTCATTTATCGCCTCGATCCCCTCCTCCCTGTTCTTCACGACAACTATCATTGACTCGAGCAGGCTTTTTTCAAGGATTTCCCTCCTTGGAGCCCTGGATGCCCTGTCCTCTACGATACCCTCGACCTCAGACGCTAGATCATTGTCCGGAGTGATGAGCATCGCTCTGGCTTCTGGATCATGCTCTGCCTGCGCTAGCATATCTGCGGCGATCCACTCCTCCCTGCCGCGCTCCTCCGCGTAGATCAGAACCTCGCTGGGGCCAGCAGGCATATCGACCGCTACGTCGCGGGACACGAGCATCTTTGCCGCTTGGACGTAGATGTTGCCAGGCCCGACTATCTTCTCGACGCGCCTCACGGTCTTAGTGCCGTACGCCATTGCTGCAATCGCCTGTGCGCCACCTGCTCGGTAGACCTCGTCGGCACCAGCGAGGTAAGCAGCCGCCATGATCGCCTCCGGGATCTTTCCGCCTTTCCCGGGGGGTGTGAAGATCACGATCCTCCTAATCCCTGCTACTTTAGCCGGAATAGCAGTCATGAGCACCGTTGACGGGTATTCCGCCTTTCCCCCAGGGACGTAAATCCCCGCGGACTCCAATGGATCGAAGGCGACCCCAACAGTGACTCCTGGAGCCGTCTCCATCGCCAGTGCCTCGGGGAGCTGGAGCTCCTGAAAGCTCCTGATTCTCTCCGCTGACTGCTCCAGAGCTATCCTTAGCCTACTGGGTATCGACTCGTAGGCGCCCTTCAGTTCCTTCTGGCCCACTCTGAGGTCAGCCGCACCCAGCCTGACCCCGTCAAACTTGTCGGTGAATTCGAGAAGTGCATCGTCGCCCCTCAACCTAACTTCGTTAACGATGGTTCCAGCCGAAGCAACAACGCTCTCCGGAATCCCTCGCCCGCGGGACACCCTAAACTCATCAAATTTCATGATCCTCATGAACATCCCTTAAGTCCTTCCTCGATCTTCTTGATCATATCATATTTGGTTTTGTATGAGACTTTATTGCATATCAGCCTAGCTGTGGACTCCATGATCCTACCTATAGGTCTAAGCCCGTTCTTCTCAAGTGTTTTCCCTGTCACTGAGAGGTCCGTGATTGCGTCAGCCAGCCCGAGGATCGGCGCTATCTCGACTGCACCCCTCAGTGTTATAACCTCCACCTGCACGCCATTGTCGGTGAAGTACTGCCTTGTTAAGTTGGGGAACTCTGTTGCTATTTTTGAGCCGCTTGCGAGTTCGGTCGGCAGCTTATAGGCACTCTCCCTCTTCACCGCAACCACGAGGTTGCAGTTGCCAAACGGCAGGTCGGCAAGCTCGTACACTTCCAGACCGGTCTCGGCGACGATGTCCCTGCCCGTAATGCCTAGATCTGCGATGCCGTGGTAGACATAGACCGGGATGTCTGTCGCCCTTACCATGAGGATCTGGACCCCAGCCGAGGTAGTGTTGGAGAGGTAAACCCTGTCATCTTTCAGTCTCTTCAGACCTGCGTGGTCGAGTAGATCGCGGGCAGGTTGCATCAGTCTCCCTTTATTTGGAACAGCTATGATCAGACTCTTCATAGGAAAACACCTAGGCGCTGATCTTCCTGCCTGTGCGGATGTCAGTTATCTCTCCACTAACAAGAATGCCGTCCATTTCGCCGCCATAGGCATCCACCATGCAGGTAACTCCTTTGCGGCGCAGCTCCGAGGCAAAGAAGATCGCCTTCTCCGAGAACCCATCCTTGTAGAGTATCCTGGTTGCACCCCTAGCGCCATCAAAGTCGAACCCAGCCGCATCAAGCGCCCTGACGCAGAGATCGATACTCACGGCGAAGCCCGTTGCCCTCGCGTTGTCCAGGCCAAACTCCTTCATCATGGTGTCGTACCTCCCTCCGCCGCCGACGGGGACCCCAATACCACTGACAAAGACGTCAAAGACCGTGCCATTGTAGTATTTCATCTCCCTCAATGTCGTGAGGTCAACGCTGATCCTGCCTGCGCAACCGTGTGCCTCAAGGAGCCTGTACAGCTCATCGAAGTAGCTGGTGTACTTTTCCAGCCCCTCTACTATCTCCGAAAGTTCGCGCAGGACCTCTGGACCGCCTCTCTTCTTCATAATGAATGATAGGGCATCGAGGGCCTTCTGGTCTGTGGTGACGTTACTGAGGTCCCCCACGGATTTCGATGCCAGTGCCTTCCTAAGCGGCTCGGTTGCCCCTATGCTGAACCTCTCGGAGAGCACCTTGAAGAGCTCCACATTGCCAACGTCCACGCTGGCCTCCTTCAGCCCGAGCGTCTCCAGCGCCCCAAGCGTAAGCGCTATTACCTCCGCATCTGCCTCCACCTCCCTCCCCCCGACTAGCTCCGCACCTGCCTGCCAGAACTCCCTCTGTGAGAGGGTCTTTGCCTCGAGAAACCTTATGCAGTTGGCGATGTAGAATATCCTGCCCTCATTCTTTGCCTTTGACGCCAGCATCCTCGCAACCTGGGTTGTCACTTCCCCGCGCATAGAAAGCAGCTTGCCGTCCCCGTCCTGTACCTTGAATATCGAATCGGCAAAACCCTCCCCTGCCCCTCCCCTGATGATGTCGAAGTAGTCGACCGTGGAAGTCCTTACTTCTCTATAACCCCACATTCCAAATAACTTGCGGAACTTGTTCTCTACGAAAAGATACTTCTTAACTTCATCTGGTGAGAGATCCTTGAACCCCTTCGGCGTTTGGAAGCGGGTGAACTAAATTCCTTCTTTCAGCGCCCATAAATCTCTCCTATACGTAAGAAACCAAACCAGATATTTAAACATTTCCCACTTCTGTCCCACTTCTAAAAAAATAGAGCAAACCAACAAATTCTCCTCATACAACCCTTTTAAATGCACAGCATGGCGTATGCACAGAGGAACGGTTGATGAAGAAGGCGACGATGGCTCTGAAGGAGTGCTGCAACGAAAGCCTTCATGCTTACAACGAACTCTCATCTAGCCTAAAGTCTGTAAAACCCATGGTTGGGAAGCCAGGTCAGAGGAAGTCGTACGCAAATCTCAAGCACATCGGCACCACACTGTTGTTGATACCTTCTCCCGAACCGTTCACTGATGTCTTGGGACTTGCACTGATTGGAGCAGGTGTTGCCAAAGAGCGGTATCCGCCTCCTCTGACAATAGCTGAGCTTTGCGAGGAGTCCAGGTCCGTTTTTAAAGGCCTGAACTCCTCGAAATCATTTGGTCGGGGCTTCCGGCTCTGACTAGTGCTGTGCGTCGAAGTGCGATAAATCAGCTGGGAAGCTTAATACCCCATTCTGCGAAGATATAACGGGCAAGTGATCTAGCTTGAAGCTCGAGCTCTTCATATCTTCTACATGCCACAAGTGTGCAATGACCACGGCGATACTCAAGAAGTTGCTTGCAGAGAAAGGCTGAGGTACGAGGAGATAGTTGTGGAGCTGGACGTGGCAAACTATCCATCCGCTCTTGATAGGCTCTCCACTATGGGCATAATGGGTACGCCTGTGGTGATCGCAGGAGGAAAGATGATCAAGGGGTACGAGGCAACTAATGAAACTCTAATGAGGGAATTTTTTGCAGAAGCGGGTCTTTGATCACTGTACTGCATGATGCGAGTGAGGTTCGCTTTCTTTATTCATCTCGATAAACTAATATCAACAATATTCGAGTACTCTATCTATTTTTTTAAATTACGCACTCAAAAATACTCTTAAAAGGGGAGGCCGATCAGAAATAAATACCGCATTCGGTATTTACGAGGGAGGTTACTCAGATGACAGAGGTTATTCTTAACGGCAAATTGCCTCCTCCTGTACGCAGGAGCGATGGCGTCATTGTTCCGTTCGACAAGCAGTTGATAGTGAAGAGCCTTATCAAGGAGACCCAACTCGTTCAGACGTTCTATGGCGGTTCTCCAATGAAGGAGGAGGATGCCATTAAGATCGCAGAGGAGGTCGAGGAGGAGATAAGAAGCATGAAGCTTCGGTTCCTGAGCGGGCCGCTGATAAGGGAACTTGTCAGCGTGAAGCTCCTTGAGCATGGCTTCGATCAGCAGAGGAACGTCTACACGCGAGTAGGCATGCCGCTCTATGACGTCTACTCGATAGACAACTCGGAAGGGTATGAGGCGAAGGAGAATGCCAACCTGCAGGCTAACCCGGAGACTTTCCACAAGAAAAAGGCGGACTTCCTCAGCAAGGAGTCATACCTGCTCATGATTCCCCCGAACGTAGCGGACGCCCACTTGAGGGGCGACATCCACCTCCACGACTTGGAGTACTGGGGCACGAGGCCTTTCTGCCAGGACTGGGATCTCCGCTACTTCTTCTACCATGGGTTGATGCCCGATGGGACTGGGACCCATACCTCAGTCGCTGGGCCTGCCAAGCACGCAGAGGTAGCAATACTCCACGCTGCCAAGGTACTGGGCGCGGCGCAGACCAACTTCGCCGGGGGGCAGGGCTTCTTCAACTTTACGGTTTTCATGGCACCCTACATCATGGACCTGGAAGAGAAGCGGATCCACCAGCTAGCCCAGATGTTCCTATACGAGATGACACAGCTGTACGTTGCAAGAGGCGGGCAGCCAGTATTCTCCTCAATACAGATCGAGTCCGGTGTACCGAAGGTCTGGCAAGCCGCCCCTGTGGTCTCCCATGGCAAGGTATGGAATGACCTGACGTACGGTGACCTCGAGGACAAGGTCCACCTTTTCGCTGGCGCACTGTTGGACGAGTACATGAAGGGCGACGCAGTGGGCAAGATGTTCAACTTCCCCAAGCCCGAGGTAGTTCAGAGGACAAGGTATTGGAACGACAAGAACTTTGAGGACATAATGCTCAAGGCTGCGCAGCTCTCTGCCAAGTTCGGTTCGACCTACTATGACAACATGATACCAGCCTATAGAGGAGGTGAAGATGGGGTGTCCTGCTTCCAATGTTGCGCTTACTCCTTCTCCGAGGACGGCACTTCTGAATCCTTCCAGAAAAAGATCCACTTCGAGGATGGTGCCCACTTCAGTATGGGAGGCATGCAAGTAGTCACGCTCAATATGCCGCGCCTAGCGTACAAGTCCGGTGGGGACGAAGCGAGGCTGCTGGAGATCCTCCGCGAGACCATGGAGACCGCCAAGCAAGCCCTAATGCTCAAGTACTCGCTCATGAAGCGCCAGTTCGACAGAGGGCTGATACCGTTCGCATCCCAGAGGCCGAAGGGCGCACCCACAGCTGTCGATATCGACAATCTCTCCTCCACAATCGGGTTTGTGGGCGTGAACGAGATGGTAGAGCATATGACTGGCTACCAGCTCCACGAGGATCCGTCCGCACAGAAGCTGGCGCTAAAGGTAGTTATAGAGATGGACAAGATAAGGAAGGAGTTCGCTGACTCTACGGGCATGAAGTTCTCGATAGCCAGGACTCCAGCTGAGTCCGCGGCTCAGAGGTTTGCCGTCTCAGACATGATCCACTATACTAAGTTCGCTAGGGAGCTGGTCAAAGGCGACCTTGAAGCAGCGTTGCCGAGGTATCGGGAAACAAGGGACGTCCCTATCTATTACACCAACGGTGCGCATGTCAACGTCTCGTCTGAGGTACCGCTGTACGACAGGCTCGCGATAGAGCAGAGGTTCTTCCCCATACTCAAAGGTGGTGACATCTTCCACATCTGGCTGGGTGAGATCAACCCAGATCCTGAGGCGCTGCTGAAGCTCAATAGGAAACTCGCGCAGTCTTGGATAGGATACTGGTCGCACACCAAGGACATAACCATGTGCAGGACATGTGGTTACGTCGGGGGCGGGCTCAATGCCAAGTGCCCAATGTGCGGCAGCACGTCCGTCAAGAATTATTCGAGGATAACCGGATACTACCAAGATGTCTCCTCATGGAATGCTGCCAAGAAGCAGGAGCTCATTGATAGGCACAGGGTTAGGATATCCTCGTGAGGACAATTGACGGTAGCGGATCTGACACAGGGAGAACGAGGCTGAGCGTTTACGCACCAGAGGTGGTGCCGCTCTCGCTCTGCGACTACATCGGCGAGCCCGCGTGCGTCGTATTCTTCTCGGGTTGCGACAACGCATGCGGATATTGCCAGAACTCCCGCCTTATGAAGGCTTCAGAAGAACATCTCATCGACCTGGACGTCATTGAGGAGAGCATAAAGAGGAACAAGCTGATCTCAGCATGCAAGGTGACAGGCGGCGAGCCACTTCTGCAGCCAGATGCCCTGGCAGAGCTGGGTAGGTTCGTGAAATCACTTGGTCTGAAATTCGGCGTAGACACAAACGGAACGCTTCCCCAACCATTGAAGGGCGTTCTGCCGCTATTGGATCTTGTCTCTATTGACGTCAAGACAGCGCTCAACGAGGAGGCGTACGGCAAGATTACCGGCACCTCGAATCCGTGCGTTGGCAAGGTCAGTGAGTCACTATCAGCAGTCTTTTCCTCGAATGCTTACTGTGACGTGCGCATGGTAGTAATACCTGGGGTCAACGACTCGGGGGAGGTGATCAGGTCAGTTGCTGGGAGCCTGAGATCGCTGGGCTACGAGGCAAAAGCATGCAAAGGTGAAGCCAGCTTCACGCTTGCCGAGTTCATTCCGGAGTTCGCCTTCCAGGAGGAGTTCAGGAAGATCCGGAACCCCACCTCAGATGAACTCAGATCCCTGGCGCTGTCCAGTGGACTTACGAACGCGAGGGTAACCCACAGGGTGCTTGGATTCTTCCAAAAGGTAGCATGAAGTCAGAGACGGAAAAAAATAGAAAATGGCGCGCTTAAGGCGCGCTAATTGTTCTTCTTAATGCAAAAGCACCTGATTCAGCAGAGTTAGGCTGTTTAGGTCGTTCATCTGTACCATGCCATCTGATATTGTATAGAGTACATTACCTATGTACAGAGCCCTATTGATGTCGAAGCTGCCATTGGTATTAATGATGTCTTGATGTTGGGTTATGGTTCCCTTAAGGACTAATCCGTTCTGCGCAGTTATGTTGAAGACACATACACCTTGCCAACTGATCCATTGGTAGGGGTCAGCAAAGCTTGCTGTCACAGGAATTACCAACAATGATTCGGATTTATCAAAGAGGAATGCTTTGGGATTGTTGCTGACATCGCTGTAGGACCAGGTCGCCTGTATAGCATACTTGCTGATCTCCCTGGGGCTCGTCACGTTGGTAACGTCGAAGAGTGAGAGCTTTACATTGTTGTTCTCCCTTCCTACCCCGATGATTGTGTTCTGATCATAGGGTTGCATGTAGTCCGAGAAACCTGGAACATTTAGCAGGCCGATTACCTTGGGCTCGGTGGGTGTTGCGAGGTCTATCACGTAGAATGGGTCGATCTGCTGATAGGTTACTAGGTAACACCTGTCGTCTACGAACCTAGCCGAATAGATCCTTTCGCCCTTTGCAAGACCCTCAAGGCTGCCAATAATATTCAATTTGTTATCGAGTACATAGATATTGTTCACGGAACCGTTGGTCGACAGGTCAGTCGTCGCGATCCTGAAGTTGCCATTGAACTCGTCCATGCTGAATTGGTTGAGCACCGTGCCAGGGACTGAGCCCTGCGCCTCTACAGTGACATTGTCGGCGTTGAGGCTCAATTTGTAGATCAGGGTCTTCTCCCCGGAGTCTCCGGAGCTGCTTATTGAAAGCTGGTTTGTAATGCCAAATAATGGTTCGACATATGCTGGATACTTGGGCATTGTGATGTACATATTATCCTCTGAAACGTACATGCTTGATGTGTAGCTCGCAAGGAAAGTCTCATGCGTAGGAGCTGCAGTGTCATTTGATATGTTCACAGCGACGACGGTGATGAAGTTGTAGTACGGAGAGGGTATGTCGGCATAGCGCACATCGGTGGCCTGAATCGTTATGGTCTTATTGTTATCTGTTATGGTGGGAAGTATAATTGTCTGGTTATAGGTGTACGCGGATTCGCTGACAACTGCATAGAGATAGTTGCCGATCACCCTGGAACCGGAAAGTGAGCCATCCATCACCAGGTCCCTGACAAGCACTGGAGAGGATCTGTCAGTGATATCATAGACCTGGATGAGCATCTTCTGCACATTGTAATAAGCGGGCATGATGGCAGCATCGGAATTGCCCATCATGGTTGTCATACCATCAGCGAGCGGGTACATATACCCCCATTGGTTAGCGAGGATCACGAGCTTATTGCCGCTGACATAGAGGTCAAGCTGCCAGGTTCCATTCACTACGATCTTGGAGACGATTTCGGACTGATTAGCCGGGGTGGCATTGATTATATAGACGATGCCCCCCGAGGCGACATAAAGGTACTGCCCATCTGTTTTCACGGTGTCTGCTTCGTCGACACCCTGGACTTGAATGTTGGTACCGGAATATCCACTCACATCGCTGCTAGACTGGGTTGCAGCAATAGTGGTGTCGCTTTTGAGCATCGAGTTAAATACCGAGTAGAATCCCCCACTGCTCTGGAGGCTGTTGTTGCCAATGTAATTTACCAGGTCGTCATAGCTCGAGAAAGTCTTGAGGTGGTCACTGGACGCATTGGTTGTACCCATAGTAACAAACGTGAGAGCCACTACTACTACCAGTGCCACTGAAATGCCGAAAATTATTCTATTTCTATCAGTGTTTTGCGACATGTCAATTACCGCTATTATGATACTTTAAGGAACGTACTTTATCCTATACTTTGGAACGACCTGTTCTGAAAATAGAACACCCTTCACCATCCCCCAATCCCATAGTCTGAAGCTCAAGCTATTCTTGAAGTTAGAGGTTAAAGGCTGAATCCTGTGCAAACCATAAATAATTAGGCGTCCCTCCCTTCAATGGGGTTCTGAATGGAGGAGAATTCCGACGGGCAGTCGTATACCGTTACCTGCGCAAGCTGTGGGCAAAAGACACTCATTGTCAAGGAGCTGTACTCTAAAGTGCCACGTTTCGGGATGTTGGTGCTCATATCCATGATCTGCTCCAACTGTGGATACCGCGTATTCGACAGCGTATCCCTCGAGTACAAGGGGCCAGAGCGGATCGAATTCAAGGTAAGCGGCCCAAAAGACCTATCGGCAAAGGTGATCAGGTCGACGACGTCGTCCATTGCAATACCTGAGCTCGGCATCGAGCTGAAACCAGGGCCGAGATCGGATGCCTTCATAACAAACATCGAGGGGTTGCTTGATCGCTTCGCAGATGTGGCGGAGCAACTCGCAAGCAGTTCGGAGGGGATATTGCTGGAAAAAGCGAACGCTGCCCTTGACAAAATCAGGCTTGCTATGGATGGCAAGGTCCCCTTCACGCTGATCATAGAGGACGAGTCGGGCAACAGCGCCGTTGTCCCTGAGGCTACTGAAGAATGATGGTGCTGACCGGGGATAACTGCTAATCTGTCTTCAAGCGTCTCAAAGAGACTTCAGTGCTTTGTCAAGGTCTTCAAGAATGTCGTCGATCTCTTCAAGGCCTATGGAGAGCCTGAGTAGTCCCTCCTCTATGCCAAGCTCCTTCCTCTCTGCGGGGTTAATGCTCTTGTGCGAGGACGAGACGGGGTGCGTAATAAGCGTCTCTGCCCCCCCGAGGCTCGGCGCTGTTTTTATGAAGCTGAGAGACGTTAGGAGCCTGAGCGCCTTTTCGCCATTCTCGACCTCGAAGGAGACGACGCCGCCAAACCCTGGCATCAGCCTAGAGGCTAGCTTGTTGAATTGGCTGGACTTTAGGCCAGGGTAGAAAACCCGCTTGACCTTTGTGTGCCCTTCAAGGAACTCCGCCACTTCCTGTGCTCCCTTGTTCTGGCACTCCACCCTGAGCTTAAGGGTCTTGAGCCCCCTTATTATTAGGAAAGCCGCGAGCGGATCCAGCGAGCCACCGAGGTTCCTCCTCCACTCCCAGAAATCTGCCATCCTCTCCTTTTTGCCGGAAAGGACACCGCCGATTACATCATTGTGCCCGCCGAGGTACTTCGTTGCGCTTTCCACGACGTAGTCCGCCCCCCACTCAAGAGGCCTGAAGTTAACCGGGGTAGCGAAGGTGTTGTCCACGACACTTATCGCGCCATTCTCTCTGCAGGTTTTGACGATCTCGGGCAGGTTCGGCACGCCAAGCGTCGGGTTGGTAATCGTTTCAATGAACGCGATCTTGGTGTCCCTCGTAATGGATTTCACGAGGTCACCATTAAGCACGCACTTGACCCTTATGCCAAACTTCTCCAGCGATCTCAGCAACACCAGCGAGGCGCCATAGATCTCTTTTGACGTGACTATCTCGTCGCCCTTGGAGACCGTACTGAGAAAGATAGTTGAAATGGCAGCCATACCTGAGCCAAAAGCAAGGCAGTCCTCGCCCTTCTCCAGTGCGTTTACCTTCTTCTCCAGCAGGTGAACGGTCGGGTTGTCCTCCCTGCTGTACTTCAGTTCCCTCCCGCGGATCTGCTCTCCGAATGGATGCTTGAAGATCGCGCTCTGGTATATAGGCGGAATTATATAAAGCGGGTCCTCACCCTCGTGGATAGAGATGGAGCTTATACCCCTCTTCTTGCCAGGCTCGCTCATCGCAAAATCCCTACCAAGATTAAACATAATATATATTTTAAGCTATCTCCAAATTACTTGGAGTAATAATAGTAATACTTAACCAGTAGAAAGCCGCTCCTAATGGGGCTTTCCGTCGGCATCATTACCTGCTTTTTATGAAGAGGTTCCTCATTATCATCGACGGACCACCAGTCCAAACCGCTGCGCCCTGTTCTGGTTGGCCTTTGCCGCAGGTGGCTGCCTTGAAAATTAGATCCTTGCCTACAGCCTCGACGCTTGAGAATAGAACCTCCGTCGTAGCTTCGATTATGGGCGATCTCACCGGCTGCTTCAGCTCTCCACCCTTGATCTGATATGCCTCCAGCCCGACGTACCTGTTGTTCCACCTTATGTCGTCAATGTTCCACTCTTGGAAGCTCTTTATGAAGAGGCCATCCTTTACGGACTCGAAGAGCTCCTCCTCGGTGCGGTCGCCGGGCTCAGTGTACGTGTTGGACATCCTGATTATTGGCTCGCGGCTGTATGCAGTCGCCCTCGCAGCAGAGTTGCTCTTTGCGCCCAGCTCGTACGCAGTCTCCCTGTTCTGAAGGAAGCCGCTGATGATGCCATCCCTAATCAGGACTTTCTTCTCCGCCCTGACCCCCTCATCGTCATATGCATAATATCCGTTTGAGTTTGGGATCGCTGGATTGTCGGAGATGTTCACGGCAGGGCTGCCGATCCTCCTACCCAGCATGTCCCTCTTGACGTAAGACTCGCCGGCTTGTGCCGCCTCCCTCCCCAGGATCCTGTCCGCTTCCTGAGGGTGCCCACATGCCTCGTGGGACATTATTCCGGACACCTCGCCGCCCACAACGACATTGTACCTCCCAGGGTTTACTGCTTTGCCCTCCAGTAGGACTCTTGACATGCCCTCAGCTTCCTCCTTGGCAATGCTCGCTGGGTCCATCAAGTCAACCCTTTCCCACCCTCCAGACTCGCCGAGCTGGACAATTCTCTGGAGCGAGCCCTTTCCACCTTCGTACGCAGTCAGTATAAAGTAACCACTTATCCTCGGCACGGACGATGCAAGGGACGTGCCTTGGCTATTAATGTACTTCTTTTCCTCTAGATCCCCACCGAAGATAAGGAGCCGCTTGGGAAACTTCGCCCCTTTGACGCTGCTGATGGCTGCATCGACGCCTTTAAGGAGCTCTAGAACCTTTCCCGTATCGACCTCAGTAGGCAGCACCTTGCAATCAACCCCCCATGACCCCCTGTTAGCCTTCTCCTCAGAGAGCCCCACCCTACTCGAGGTCTTAGCCATAGCTTTCGCTGCTCTCAGAGCCCTCAGGCCATTCTCCCTGAGCGACCCCTTGGTAAGTATGTTTGTCGAGGCGAACGCCATCGCTCCCTTGAATAGGACCCTTATGGCTGCGCCATACGCTTCGCCATACTCTGGGGGTTCTGGCGTGCCATTCTTAACTACCAAGCTAAAGTCAACGTTCCTTTGGTGCCTCAGTTCCACATAATCTGCCCCTTCCTTCATCAAAAGATCTACAAGCCATTCGCCGTTATCCATAAGTGCGCCTCCGACATGACCAAAGCTGCTCGCCACCGATGCGGTAAGCCGAATGAAACTAACTTCAAACCCATTCCTAATATACCTAATCCTGGAACACTAGAATGATGAGCTGAGGAAAAATGCCCTACCCTGTAGAGATCATCAGTGCAGATGAGAAGCATCAGCTCTATTCAGAGTTGATGAAGAGCTCGCTGTTCACAAGGAAGGCAAATGTCTATGGTTGCTGTATCAAGTTCCTGACAGGAAGCAAGTCCTACGCGGACATATGGTCCGACAACTTCTACACTGCCGATGAGAACAACCGCTCCCACGGCAGGTTGCTTGCGGTGGAGGACCTGAGCCAGTCGCTTAGCGTCAAGTACGATCCGCTAACAAAGACCGCCTTCGCATACAATTTCGACTACTACGGTTGGATAAAGAGCCTGGCGTTAGCTATAACAGGAGATCTGCTCGAAGACGCTCATGATATCCACTCCATCCATGGTGCCGCTCTGGATGTCAATGGCTCAGGCGTGGCGCTCATCGCTCCGAGCGGAACCGGAAAGACCACGCACAGCTGGGGGATGCTCAGGAACCCCGGCGTCAGGCTTGTGGCTGACGATTGGTTCTTCGTAAGGCTTTACCAGAAGAGCGCGATCGCCTACGGCTCAGAGAAAAACTGTTACGTTGATGCCGACTTGGGCAAGATCTGGCCAGAGTTCCACGAGATTCTCGAGAATGTCGTGCTGGACAAGCGCGGGCGGGCTGTCGTTAACGCAAGGTGGGTTGTTGGCGCTGACGGAGTAGTCCCCATGACTACAATGAAGAAAGTTGTCCTCCTCAAGAGAGACCCCTCAGATCCCTCCATCATTAGAGAGATCACGAAGGAGGAGGCGCTGAACATCTTGGTGAGCAACGATTTCTACAACCCGCACCTACTCGTGAAAGACAAGAGGAAGCTTGCCCTAAGGGCCTCGTTCTTCTCGGATCTCCTTGGTAAGATGAGGGTGTACATGGCGAACACCTCCGAAGCTCCAGCAACTGTTCAGGAGTGCATCTTCAAGGCTGTAAGTGCGTGAGCCGCTCTCGACCCTGATCATGCGAATATTTGAATATCGATAAATATCGGTCATTTCTTTCTAAAGAAAGGTAACCGTTATGCAGCGGAAGCACCTTATCTACGTGCTCTTGGATGGCCTCGGCGACCTTCCAGTGAAGCTATTCAAAGGGAAGACCCCGCTCGAAGCCGCACGCCACCCCTTCATGAATAAGCTCGCAAAAAAGGCAAAGACTGGTGTGGTCTACACCGTGGGAAAGGGAATTGCACCGGAGTCCGACGTTGCAGTCATCAGCATGCTGGGATATGACCCCATCAAGACTTACACAGGAAGAGGCCCGATCGAGGCCTTCGGCGCAGGGATGAACATGGAGAAAGGTGATCTCGCGGTTAGGTGCAACTTTGCAACGGTCGACGAGAAGATGAATATACTGGACAGACGGTGCGGGCGTTCTCTCACTACGGAGGAGGCGGTAGTCCTAGCTGAGGCTGTCAATCGTGGCGTGAAACTGGAGAGCCACCCCGCCAGTTTCGAGTTCAGGAGCACAGTCGGGCACAGGGCGGTGTTGCTAATTAAGCCTGAAGGAGCCAAGCTCTCAGGCAATGTCTCAAACACGGATCCTGCCTACCAGAGAATGGCTGGGTTAGGGCTGTCGCTGAAGGAGTTCAAGAACACGGTGATCAAGTGCGAGCCCCTCGACAAGACGCCAGAGGCAAGACGGGCGGCTGAACTGCTCGAAGAATTTACTGTAAAGAGCAATACGGTCCTGAAAGGCCATCCTGTAAATGCGAGGAGGGTATCAGCTGGAAAGCTACCCGCCAATGCTGTGCTATCAAGGGACGCTGGTTCGTGCCTTCCAAAGTTCAAGCCAGTGACAGAGCAGTACGGTCTTGAATTCGCGTCAATGGTGGAGATGCCTGTCGAGCGGGGCATTGCCCTCCTTTGCGGAATGGATCTAATCGAGCTACCCAAGCCATCTGGCGATCTGCGAATTGATTACAAGAAAAGGGCAAAGATGGCGTGTGAACTGGCTGCGGCTTATGACGTCATTTATATCCACATCAAGGGTCCGGATGAACCAGCACACGATGGTGATTGCGAGTCAAAGAAGAAAGCGATAGAGTTGATCGATGCCCACTTTTTCAAGAACCTTAAAGTGGATCTAGAGAACGTTGCTGTGGCAGTTACAGCTGACCACTCAACGCCATGCACCCTAAAGTCACACTCGGACGATCCAGTACCGTTCATGATTTCAGGTTGCGGAATAAAAAGCGACGGTACGCGTGTGTTTGGCGAGCGGGAATGCAGCAATGGCTCGCTAGGCGTTATGAACGGGCAGGAATTGCTGCGGCGAATCTTCACTCTGCTGTAATTTCGACAATCTTTTATATGTCGAGGTCTTGCCCATTTCTGAGGAAAAAGAAGATGACGGCGCAAAAAAGACTCTACAGATCTAGAAAGGAAAGGTTTTTGGGCGGTGTCTGCGGCGGCTTTGCCAGTTATTTCAATGTGGACCCCACTATCGTTCGGCTTATTTGGGTAGTGTTGTGCCTTGCTTGGGGCGCAGGAATTCTTCTCTACATCATCGCATGGATAATCATACCGCTAGAACCTCAGCTAAATGCGACAACTAGCGCAAGTGGAACATCTACGGCGCCGTATGCAAACAATTCGTAAGTGGCTAATACTCAGAGGCATGGTGCTGGCACGATTATCGTTGCTCTCATTGAAACCCTCCCACTTATTGCGGGCATTTAACCGGGATTTCTAATCAGAAAAAATGGCAGTCAGTTAGTACTATTGCCGCCTCAGCCGCTTTCTAAAGTGCTCAGCCAGTCTAATGGCCTGCGTGGTCTCTCCTACATCATGTGTCCTCACAACGTGCGCCCCATTGAACACAGCAACTGCTGTAGCTGACAGCGAACCGTAAAGTCTCTCCGAAGGGTCCTCCAAGCCAAGAATCTCCCCTATAAACGACTTCCGCGAAACCCCGATGAAGACTGGTCTACCAAGTTCCCTTAGCCTCTCCAAGTTAGCAATTATAAGCGAATCCCTTTCGTACCAGGGCATCTTCCCCTTCCTGATGAAGCCTATTCCAGGGTCAAGCAGCACCTTCGATCTTTTGACCCCCAAAGACAGGGCTTTTTCGAGCTTTTCCTTCAGGCTGTCCGTTGTGGACTGGATTGGATCAGATCCGTTCTTTGAGTCCTTAGGTAGCATGATGATAGAAGCATCATATTCAGAAGCGATCTGAAGAATCCTGCTGTTTGTTTCCCCGGAAATGTCATTGATTGCAGTCGCACCCGCTTCAACGGCAGCTCTAGCCACTTCTGCCCTCTGGGTGTCTGCTGAAATGGGGAGATCAAAATCCCTTGAGAGCGCTTTCACAACTGGCACAAGCCTCCTCTCCTCCTCCTTTGCACCTATGGAGGCTTTCAGGTAAGGAGCGGTCGACATCCCACCAACATCAATCGCATCTGCACCGGCCTCAAGCATGCATGCTGCTATCTTAAGCGCGTCCTCAGGTCCGCAAACCACGGAGCCCTTATAGAAGGACTCAGGGCTGAGGTTGATTATCCCGACAACCCTTACCGGGTGGCTGTCGCCTACACTAAGCCTCCCAAGAAATCCGGCAATCCTTTCCATATACATTGGATCGCAATATCCCGCTTAAAAGAGTCAGGTCTCCAATGGTCAATTACCATTTAGAATAGATGAAAAACAGAGTAAAGCCTTTATATGAACAGTAATTAATGCATAAAACTGCAAATCCAGTTCTGGGGGATTGTCTTGGATACCTTTGACGCAATCCAAAGAAGGCAGTCCGTCCGTTCCTATCTTCCGACGCCTGTGCCTGAAGGTTTGCTCTCGCGAGTTCTGGAGGCTGCTCGCCTAGCGCCGTCGGCATCGAATAGGCAGCCTTGGCACTTCATAATTGTCAAGGACATTGGAAAGCGTGAGGCGATAGCAAAGAGTGGCCTCTATGGCAAATTCATGGTCGGATCCCCCGTCGTCATTGTGGGTTGTGGTGATAAGGAGGTTTCGCCAAAATGGTATGCTATCGATACGGCCATAGCTCTCGAGAACATCGTCATCGCTGCTGCCGGCGAAGGGCTCGGCACCTGCTGGATAGGCAGCTTTGAGGAAGCCACAGTGAAGGAGCTCCTCAAGATTCCTGAACGCTATGGTGTTGTGGCAATGTTGACCTTGGGATACCCAAAGGAAGGCTTAGACGTTAATTGGAAGACCTTGCGTCTTTCTAGGAATAGGAAGAAGCTTGAAGACATAACTAGCCTAGAAGAATTCGGAACACCCCTATAGACAAGGACTGTTCTTCTAATCAATCACTTTCGCTCTTACCCATCTTCTTCAGAGCAAGGGCTCTATTCTCCAAAGCGCGTTGGAAATGAGGGCTGATCTCCAGAGCCATGTCGAAATACGGTATGGCATCCTCATACCTCTCAAGCCTCATCAAGGCTACCCCCTTTCCCTCCCAGGCAAAGGCGGTAATGGGATCGAGCTGAATGGCCTTGTCGAAGCAGTCAATCGCCTCCTGATACTTTCCAAGGTTGACGAGAGCTACACCTTTGCCTCCCCATGCGATCGCGTTCTGTGGCTCCTTGCCAATAGCCTCCTCAAAAAGCTTCAGAGCCTCTTCGTTGTTGCCACTCTGTAGATGGAGACGCCCAACTGTCATCAACTCCTCCATGTTCATATGGATCAACATCTTTACTAGCGCGCAGATAACTAAGCCTTGCGCACAAACTCCATCAGAAAAGCGATATTCCTCCATAACCTTTTTAATGTAAGTATTTTCTGATCATAAGGGGACATTCTCTTGGCAGTAAAAAAGGATCCCTCGATTGGCAGAGTGTCCGTATTCGTTGAAGCTAGTTTCGATTACTCACACTTCCTGCCCGAAAATGACAGGTGTTTCCCGCTGCATGGGCACACATCGCTTGTCAATCTCGAGATCAACGGGGAGCTTCTAGCAACTGGAATGGTTATCGATTTCATCGAGGCCAAGAGAATACTCAAAGAAACGCTTTCTCTGCTTGACCACAAGCTCGTGACCAATAGGGCAAACGCAAGGTCAGAGGGCAATGGTAGGATTACGGTTTCATATAAGGACTTCGAGTTCCACCTACCTATGACTCAAGTCTTCCTCCTCGAAGGAGAGGCGACCTCTGAGAGCATCGCGCTGGCAATAGCAGAAAAAGTGATAGGAAGGATGCCCAAGAATATAGCGTCTATCAAGCTCACAATGACTGAGGGTCTTCGAAAAGGCACAGTCATAAGGATCAAACGGAGCGCAAAAGAATAACAGATCAGGCCTATCTATATAGCGTGTATCAGGAGGTCACCAGAACATTGCCCCAGCGGAAAGAGGTCCAGGATGAACTTGCTGAGATCCCCGTGGAAGCTGGAATATCCAATCTCCACACGATCTACAGGTGCGGCGGGCTCGTGTTTCCAATCGCGCTGACGGTAACGGTTCCTACCAGAAGTCGTGGTGCACACATGAGCAGGCTCGTTGGGGCAGTCCTAAGCAATACAGAGGGTAGGAACATCGAAGATGCACTAAGGCGCGTCTGTCGGGAAGTTGACATGACGCAGAATGGCTGCAGGGTAAGGTGCGAGTTCAGTTACCCATTTGAGGACCAGTTCATGGAAGTCTCGATAGAGCTTAAAGCCGTAGGAGGTATAAAGTACGCTTTCATGAAGCACGGGATTACGGCATGCCCATGCAGCAAGGAGGAGTGCGGGATCGGTCACATGCAGAGGTCTCGCATTCGCCTCGAACTGTCATCTAAATCAGTGATCGACTTTGTCGAGGTGGCAAAGAAGCTGGATTCTTGCTTTTCCGCCCAACTCTCTGAGCACCTCAAGAGGGACGAAGAGGCATCCAGGATATTGGAGGCGCAGAGTAGGTCGCGCTTCGTAGAAGACCTTGTCCGCGAGTGCCTGAAGCTCTTCCCTAGTGCACAGTTTATTGAGGCAAGAAGCTTCGAGTCAATCCATGCCCATGACGCTATTGCCTTCTGGAGAAGGCAGTGAGGAGCGGCGCGAACCAAATGGTATTAGCAACCATCCAGATCCTCTTGGCTGGGGTAGGGCTCGGCCTCTCTCTAGCGGTCCCACCTGGCCCCGTGAACGCAGTAATTGCGGTCCAGTCCTCCACAAAGTCCCTTATGAGCGGTTTCTCGGTCGGCTTTGGAGCCATGACCGCGGACGCGATCTTCCTGATTATCACTTATTATTTGGGCGGGCTGGTCATTGTCAATGACGCGATACGTGGCATACTATCAATCATAAGTTGCGCTCTTTTGGCGTACATGGCCTATCTGACATACGTCTCGCTGCGCAGCATCGGCCAGCTGGCTGAAAGAGGCAGAAAAAGCGCGCGACTGCCATATATATCCGGCCTCACGATTGGCCTCACGAATCCTTTGCAGATCACTTGGTGGCTCAGCGTCGGTCTCTCCCTCATATCCAGTATCGGTCTCATAATAATAGTAGGTTTCTTTGCAGGAATCCTGCTTTGGATCACGCTCTTCCCCTTGGCAATGCGTTGGGCCTCAAGCCGGGTACCTTCTCTATACCGATGGGTCGTCTACGCTTCCACATTCCTCCTGCTGGCTTTCTCCGCATGGTTCTTATACAACGGGATCGCGATATTTTCAAAATTTTAGACCAGACAGCCATAAGTGGAGAGCATAACCATAAATTGCTGTTCAACACTTTTATCCTTAAAATATGGGGCCTATCTCATGATGCTCTACTTTGATGGCCTCTGCGAACCGTTAAACCCTGGTGGGGTAGCTACCTACGGTTTTGTCGTTTACGACAACAACAAGAAGCTGCACGAAGAAGGAGGCGTTGTCGGCGCTGGAATGAATGGCGAAGACGTCTCCAACAATGTAGCCGAATACACAGCGATGATAAGGGGCATGGAACGTATTACCTCATTTGGTCATCACGGTACGCTTCGGGTGCGCGGGGACAGCCAGCTTGCCATAAGGCAGGTCACCGGAAGGTACTCAGTCAGGTCGAAGCGCCTTATCCCCCTGCACAACAAGGTCATGGAATTGAAACGCAATTTCACTGTTGTGAAGTTCGAGTGGATCCCTCGTGATCTGAATGAGGAGGCCGATGCCCTCAGCAGGAAAGCCTTCGATAGCTTCCTTGCGAAGAACCTCCAATCCTACGTGGACTACTATAAAACGAAATGAACTTGCCGCACGAGCATCAAAAAAAGGAATTTTAGGGTCATGAGCTGGCAAAATCCATGACGAAATGCGCCATTGAACTGACACAATCTTCAAAGCCCTTCTCATCGCCATGACAGAATAGCAGTAGCCTAAAGGTAGCATAGAATTTTCAGAACTGGCTGGTGGACTGGCACGGCAAGAGCATGATTAGTCGCAACATGGCCTTCCGAACATTTCCATCCCCCACACGCTGGAATAGCAGCCTATTATCTGGTATTCGCAATGATGTTCCACTCTGGAAAGGTTTAAAATAAACTAGCAACTTTTGGGGGTTGCTGATCATGGTGCTGCATATGAAGTTCGCAACATTCGAAGACAAAAAAAGGACGTTCCCCGGAGTTATAAAGGACGATCTGGTCATTAAACTTGGCTCCCTCCTCTCTCTAAGGGATTTAAACCTATCCGATTCAAACGATCTTCTTGCATTCATATCAAGATCGGACGAGACGACTACGCGCCTCCTCAAGGAGGAGCTGTCATCGATCTCTGCCTCTGCAATATCCGCAATGGTGAAGAGTGGCGATGCCATGAAGCTTAGTAGGGTGAAGCTGAAGGCTCCGCTTCCAAGGCCGCCTGCCGTGTTCTGCCTAGGTTTCAACTACAGGTCGCATGCCCCGGAGCTCAAGCGGTCTGTACCAGAGGTTCCGGTCACTTTCATGAAGCCCTCAGCTGCCGTGGTCGGACCGGATGAAGATGTAGTGCTTCCGAAGGTGGCAAGCAGGGTGGACTACGAAGTTGAGCTTACAATAGTCATGGGCAAGGGAGGGAGGAATATCCCGAAGCAAGGAGCTTACCGCAGTATCTTCGGATATACCGTGCTCAATGACATCACAGCAAGGGACATCCAGCAGAGGGACTTCTCGCTCGCGAGGCCATGGCTAAGGTCTAAGGGGTTCGATACCTTTGCGCCATTAGGCCCATTCATTGTTACCCAAGATGAGATCGGCGATCCAATGGACCTGGAGCTGAAGCTTGTTGTCAACGGGCAGGTAAAGCAACAATCGAGGACGAAGGAGATGATCTTTGACATTCCATCCATAGTCGAGTACATCTCCTCATTCACAAAGCTGGAACCTGGCTCTGTCATCGCGACTGGTACCCCTGAGAAGATCGGGCAACTGCACGATGGCGACATAATCGAGGCATCCGTAGAGAAGATTGGAATACTCCGTAACCGTGCAGTACTGGAGAGGTAGTTCCTTCGAGCCTGATGGCTGCATTAATCTCCGCTAGGTCCGGGCACACCTTTTTATATATGATTGGTCTTCCGCTCTAAACTGAGAGGATTAGCAATGGACTACGATGCCATTGTCGTTGGCGCTGGCCCAGCTGGACTCATGGCAGCGAGGGCGATCGCCAAGAAAGGCTTTTCGGTGCTTATCCTTGAGAAGGACCGGGATCTCGGTACGAAGGCATGTGCTGAAGCAGTCTCATTAGCCGCCTTCGAGACTGCGGGAATCAGCCCAACTCCTTCTATAATCTCCAATAATATTAATGGCGCCATAGTCTATCCCCCTGATGAGAGCAAGGGAATAAGGATGGTGGGTGGCTCCAACAAAGGGTTCATACTCAACAAGCCATTATTCCTCTGCGCCCTTGCCAGCGAGGCTGTGGCAGCCGGCTCCGACCTGCAGATGCGAGCGGAGGCGAAAGAGATCATAATGGAGGGTAGCTGGCCAAAAGCTGTTACATACGAGCAGAGGGGTGAAGTGAAGAGGGCCGGATTCAAGGTACTGGTTGGAGCAGATGGCGTGGGTTCACTTGTCGCGAGGAGCTGCGCCTTCAATATGGAGGGCAATGAGCTTATCCCCACAATGCAGTATGTCATGGTGAACTGCAACATACCTGAGAAGGACATGATACGCACCTACATGGGCAACGATATAGCTCCTTTGGGCTACGCTTGGGTGTTCGCTAAAAATGAGTACATGGCCAATGTAGGCATTGGTGTCAGAGGAGTTCCTGCAAAACAATACCTGGACAAATTCATTCAAAACCACCCTGACATGTTTAAGAATGCCAAAATTGTTCGGGAGGGAGGCGGGGGCGTGCCAATAGGAGGGCAGATTCCCGAGATTGTCAAGGGCAACGTAGTGCTATGCGGAGACTCAAGCGGGCAGGTAATACCGATCACGGGGGGCGGCATAAGGACAAGCATGGCAGCGGGGAAATGCGCAGGGGAAGCCATTGCCGAAGCCTTGGAGGCCAAAGACCTCAGCCTTCTGTCGAACTACCCCGAGAGGTACAACGAGTACTGGGGCGCCAGGATCATCAGGAGCCTAAAGGTTCTCAAGGCGCTGGAAAAGCTCAGCGATGATGACCTCAACCTGCTTGCGGGGTTGATTACTGGGGACGATGTTGTGGATCTCGCAAATGGTCTTGACATCAGAAGGGTCGCGTCCAAGCTGTTGAAGCACCCAGTTGTTGCGATGAAGATCGCTTCTAAGCTCCTATGAGAGGATTTCATTTTTCTTTTTTTAACGGCTCACTCCCCTATTACTTCGATGACTACTCGCCTGCCAGATCTCGGGCCATCAAGTTCTAGGAAAAAGACGCTCTGCCACATCCCCAAGGTGAGTGATCCATTTTTTACCGGTATAACTACAGACGGTCCAGTGAATGCTGCAGCTAGATGTGCGGCAGCGTTGTCATCAATCCTGTCGTGTTGCCAGCTGGAACCGGAGCAGAAATCGTCAGAAGCCTTCTTCAGAATATCCTCCCTGAGACCGGCTTCGTTCTCGTTAATTATTATGGCGCTTGTCGAGTGCATGGAATAGACGACACAGATTCCGTTATTGATCTCACTCTTCGTGACACCCTTTGACACTTCACCTGTAATGTCCACAAGTTCCTTCTGGTTGATTGTATCGATACGGATCTCCCCCAGCTTCACATTCAACGTGCTCCCCACTGTAAGTTGAGGTGGACGTTCTAAAAAGGTGTTTGATGGTGTACGCAATAGACTAGAACTTGATTAGCCCCTGAGCTTCTTTTATGAGCTTGACTAAGTCCTGAACTACTGCTTTCAAGAGAACCTCGCCTTTCTCCTTAGTCGCCTTCCTCGCGTCCCCCGTTAGCGCGATCCCGTATAGCTTGAGATCCAATGCCCTGGAATAAAACCTGAACTTGGGAAAGACAGCATCGTGCATCTTTGCGTATTTCATTTTTACGCTCTCCTCGTTGATTGCCAACATAGCGCTCGTCTCGTCCTCGCCAGCGTGCCCAGGCGCGCTGAATGTGCCTGCCACGCCCGTGCCAAGCTCCTTCCACCAGTCGAGCACTATTATGCTAAGGTCAGTCTTGCTCGAGATATCCCTAGCGGCCATGGAAATCGGAACTGAATTTCCGCCATGCCCGTTGATAACTACTAGTAGCCTTACCCCGTTGCGGTTGGCTTCCAGCATGACACTTCTGACGTACTTCGAGAGGGCATCGGGATCGATGTCAAACGTTCCAGGAAAGTTTCTCATCGATTTGCAGGAGCCGTACCATATGGGCGGCAGGACCAGAAGGTTCAGCTCTGCGGCCACCTTCTCAACGATGTACTTTGGGATTATGCCGTCCGTCCCGAGCGGTAAGTGATCCCCATGTCTCTCCACACTGCCCACTACAATAAGGGCGGTCCCCTTATCCTCGGTGTCGAATTGGATGCCCGTAAGTTCAGTAATCTTCATGACAATACACTGTTTTTCCCTATGTTCCCTAAGGTTTTAGCCTTTGTGATCACGCCAATTGTTAAACAGTTTAGTGTGCTACAAAAAGGAAGGAATTATATCATAGCTTACGGCGTAATAAGGCGAGGGTTCGACATGCTCAAAGTCGGCATTATCGGTAAGACAAATACTGGCAAGACCACGCTCTTCAACGCGGTCACGCTCCTGAACGCCGAGATCTCCAACTACCCCTTCACCACCAAGTCCCCAAACATAGGGATCGGCTACGTCAAGACGCCCTGTGTCCATAGGGAGATTGGAGTGAAGGACAATCCTAAGAACTCTACGTGTCTAGATGGCTGGAGGTTCATACCAATCGAAGTGATAGATCTGCCTGGTCTCATAAAGGGCGCCTGGGAGGGCGCAGGCTTGGGTAACCAGTTCCTCTCGGTTGCTGCCCAGGCGGACGCGCTCCTCCACGTCGTGGACGCCTCTGGGAGCATAAACTCGAAGGGGGCGATATGCGAGCCCGGTATGGGTTCCCCGCTGGCTGATTACTACGACATCGAAGAGGAGCTCATCAAATGGTACACCAAGAACATAATGGAGAATGCTGACCAAGTGATCCGATTGTTAGAGGGAAAGAACATGGATCTGACCAAGGCCTTCCTCGAGGTCATGGCCGGGATAAAGGTTAAGGAAGAGCACATCAAGACAGCGCTTAATAGGACTAAGCTGGGTAGCATCCCGTTGGGTGACTGGGAGGACGAGGATTTTAAGAGCTTCGCCACCGAGATAAGGTACCTCTCAAAGCCTACCCTCATAGTAGCTAACAAGATGGACATGCCCGTGTCAGAGAAGAACTTCCAAGGGCTTCAGGAAACCTTTGGCGAAAAGTTCGTTATTCCGTGCTCAGCAGACGTTGAGCTAGCTCTGAGGCGCGCTGAGAAGTCAGGAGTAATCTCATACGTGCCAGGGGAAGAGGGGTTCAAGATCAAGGACCTTTCCAAGGTGACTCCCAAGCAGAAATGGGCGCTCGACTACGTCAAGTCAAGGATGCTGGATAAATGGCTCAGAACTGGCGTAGACCTCGCACTATCAGTGACCATATTTAAATTGCTCATGATGAATGTCGTTTACCCAGTAGAGGACGCAAAACACTACTCAGACAGTAAAGGAAATGTTTTACCGGATGCATACATTCTGCCAAACGGCTCTACACCCTTCGATCTAGCCAAAGCTATCCATTCCGATCTCTCTGAAGGATTCCTCTATGCTATAGATGCCACTACGGGCTTTAGGCTTCCAAAGGACTACACAATTAGGGACAGGGATGTGATTACCATAGTCTCGACGAGGAGAAAGTCGAAGCCATAATATGTAGCCAATGCTTAGATCGAAGTCAAGATGATCAATATTGCAGCAGTTTGAGAAGACACTATCCTCCTCCCACCCCTTTTCTGGCCAGCTGATCAGATTAAGGGTTGATGAAGTACTGCTACCAAATGGCAGGAAAACGTCTAGGGAAATCGTTGAGCATGGCGGGGCGGTTGCTATCATTGCTCTTCAAAGCAACGGCGTCCTCATGGAAAGGCAGTACCGCCATGCGGCAGGAAGGGTGATGTGGGAGATCCCCGCAGGGACGATTGAGAAGGGGGAGGAGCCAAAAGACTGCGCAATTAGGGAGCTTAGGGAGGAGACGGGCTATGAAGCCAAGAAGATGGAGGAGATCATCCATTTTTATGTGGCAGTCGGCTATAGCACTGAGGTCATACGAATCTTTCTCGCAACCGGGCTGAAACGGCATGGAGCAACCCTTGAGGAAGACGAGCAGATAGAAACGATACTGCTCCCTATAGGAGATGCACTGCGGATGGTGAAGGGCAACGAGATCGAGGATGCAAAGACAATTATCGGGCTTTTATCCTTAAGGGATAGGCTGAATGACAGATAGATCTGGTGTCTGCTTATGATTTCCAAAACAGTTCACATCTCAAGGATAAGGAAGAGCCGCGGCCAAGGATTCGAGAGGGATCTCGTAAAGAGATACAGGGATGTAGGCTGGTGGTCCTACCGCACCGGAGGGAATAGTGCTTATCTCCCAGACGTGATGGCGACAAATGACGAGACAGGCGAGCTAGATGTGGTCGAAGGCAAGGCTGGGGCAAAAGATCACCTATATGTAGATTGGGATCAGATCCGGCGAGACATATTCCTCATCAACGGCTTCAAGCGCTACCCGAACAGAAGGATAGTGCTGGCTTTCAAGTTCCTTTCTAAGAAGAGGAAGGGTGAGGGTTACGAGAGGCGTAAGCTCAGGGAATACTACAAACTTGTGCCAGAGGAGATGTGGAAGAAGCTAGAGGGTCAGACGATCTCGTGCCACTACGAGAGGGGGTGCCCAGTTTTACCCGAGTACAGGCCCCCTTTCAAAGTCAAGGGAAGATGAGCTAAGGCTTATCTTTGTCTCCTTATATTTGAATCGAGGGATTAGCATTGACGGAAGAGGGAAAAGATGAACTTGAAGCCATAAGGGCGAAGAAAATGGCTGAGTTTCAGCGCAGGTACTCGACCTCGAAGCAAGACGCTTCTCGACAGCCTAAGAAGCCTGAGATCGACGACGAGACCCTTGTGAGATCAAACCTCTTTGAGAGAGGCGACGAGGTTCTCAATGCCGCCCTTGTTCAATATCCACAGGCAACCAGGCAGGTAATATCCAACATAGCTGGTCTATTCAGGTCTGGAAAACTCAAGGAACCGATACCTGGCGAAGAACTACTAGCCCTATTCCGCGACCTTGGGATGCGTGTGCACCTCGAGACAACAATCAGCTATCTAAAAGATGGAAAGAGGATCACCTTGAGTGACAAGTTCAAGGGCAAGAAGCCCGATGATTAGTTTTTTTAAGAAAGATTCCATCAATCTCCGCAAAACCCCTACTAACCGTAACATATATATTTGTGTGCAATATATAACCTTCTGCAGAATTCCATCGTGGTGTCCACCATGAACAGTCAGCCAGAGACTCCAGGCGAAGAGATAAGCCGTGATCAGGAGCCGCACACCAAGAACGGCCAAGCATCAAACACCATCACTGCGAATCAGGTAGATGCACTCATTGCCGCCTATGCGGAGGAGAAGAAGCGGTCTGCAGATTATCTGAACAAGCTGAAGTACCTGCAGGCGGACTTTGAGAACTATCGCAAAAGGGTGGATCGCCAGATCGAGGAAGCCAAAAGGACCTCAAACGAGAGGCTTGTCATGGACCTTCTGGAAGTCATGGATGAGCTTGAGCTAGCAGTAAGCAACGGCAAATCGTGCGAGTCAGCCACGATTACGGAGGGAGTGGAGATGACGCTAAAGAAGCTAAGGAAGATACTCGAGGCCGAGGGTGTCAAGCCTATCGAATCAGTGGGCAAGAAGTTTGACCCGGACCTCTATTCCGTTATCTGCACAGCACCGAAGGAAGACGTGGAAGAGTCCACGGTTTTGGAGGAGTTGAGGAAGGGATACATCATGAACGGTAAGGTCATCAGGCCGAGTATGGTGAAGATATCCGTTAGGAATTCAGGATCAAAAAACAATAAAGAGAATGGTAATTTAAAGGAGGAAAAAAATAATGAGTAAAGTTCAACCGGGAGAGAAAATTCTAGGAATAGATTTAGGAACCACAAATTCAGCTGCAGCAGTATATGAAGCAGGAAGGGCGACGGTAATACCCAGCGCCGAGGGAGCCACTGCCGCCGGAAAAATGTTCCCCTCTGTCGTGGCTTTCACCAGGGACGGCACGTTGCTTGTGGGCGAATCTGCAAAGAGGCAGGCAACAGCAAACCCTGAAGGGACGGTCTATGAAATCAAACGGAAAATGGGTACTGACTACAAGGTCGAGATCTTTGGCAAGAGCTATACACCGCAGCAGATTTCATCGTTCATATTGCAGAAGATCAAAAAGGACGCTGAGGTCTACCTAGGCACGACCGTCAGGAAGGCTGTAATAACCATCCCAGCGCACTTCAACGACAACCAGAGGCAGGCGACCAAGGACGCTGGCGAAATTGCGGGCTTCGAGGTTATGAGGTTAATAAACGAGCCAACAGCCGCATGCCTCGCTTACGGGGTAGATAAACTTGACAAGGACATGAAGATAATGGTATTCAGCTTCGGAGGTGGAACTCACGACGTCACGGTTATGGACTTCGGCAAAGGCGTCTTCCAAGTTCTCTCAACAAGCGGGGACACGGAGACTGGAGGCGCGGACATCGACAAGGCAGTCATGGACTACGTCTCGGAGGAGTTCAGGAGGCAGACTGGGATAGACCTCAGGCCAGACAGGACTGCAATAGCGAGGCTAAAGGAAGCCTCAGAGCGGGCAAAGATCGAGCTTTCGACAATGCTCTCAACCGATATCGATCTGCCGTTCATTTACTCTGACTCGACAGGACCTAAGAATCTCCACGTAACGCTTACCCGGACCAAGCTAGAGGAGCTGGCCCAACCCATCGTCCAGAAGACCGAGCGGGCACTTATGAAGGCGCTTACGGACGCCAAGCTTAGTCCAGCCCAGGTGGACAAGATCATCCTCATCGGAGGAACCACTAGGATGCCCCTCGTCCAGAGGTTTGTGGAGAGGGTAATGGGCAAGACCGTAGAGAGGGGTGTAGATCCGATGGAGTGCGTCGCTATAGGCGCAGCCATTCAGGGTGCTGTTCTCTCCGGCGAGGTAAAGGATATACTGCTCTTGGACGTGACGCCTCTTTCCCTTGGCGTTGAAACTCTTGGTGGCATTCATACCAGGATAATCGATAAGAACACGACAATCCCCACAAGGAAGAGCCAAGTCTTCTCGACAGCAGCAGACATGCAGACCGCAGTTACGATCCACATCCTACAGGGCGAGCGCCCAATGGCTTCAGACAACGTCTCTCTTGGAATGTTCAACCTTGAAGGAATACCACCAGCGCCGAGGGGTGTCCCCCAGATAGACGTGACCTTTGACATAGACGCAAATGGCATCCTTAACGTGACAGCCAAGGATCGCGGGACTGGCAAAGAGGCGAAGATTACAATATCCGCTTCCACGAAGCTCTCCCCAGAAGAGAAAGAGCGGCTTGTCAAGGAGTCCGAGCAGTTCGCTGAGCAAGACAGGAAGAAGAAGGACGAGGCAGAGATGCTCAACATGGCTGACGGCCTGATCTATACTGCGGAAAAGACCAAGAGGGATATTGGAGACAAGCTGACGGCGGACCAGAGAGACAAAGTTGACAAAGCAATCGCTGCACTAAAGGAAGTGCTCCCCGCAAAAGATCTCGAGAAGATAAAGGCAAAATCCGACGAGCTCACCAAGGTCCTGCAGGAGGTAGGTACCACAGTGTACCAACAGGCAGCGTCGCAGCAAGCTGCCCAACAGGGTCCTGCACCCGGCGGGGCCGGCCCTTCTGGACCGCAACAGCAGGGTCCTCAAGGTTCACCAGATGATAATGTCGTCGACGCAGACTATAAAGTCAAGTAAAAAAAGTAATCAACGCCAACGCAAATGCTTTAGAGCAGGCAAGGCGACTTAAAAGCCATAATTGGTGCGTCCCATGGCCAGCAAGAGAGACTACTATGAAGTCTTGGGTGTGTCGAAGGATGCCAACAAGGATCTGATCAAGGACGCATACCGAAAGCTGGCCATGCAGTACCATCCTGATAGGAACAAATCGGCTGAGGCTGAGGAGAAGTTTAAGGAGATCTCAGAGGCTTATGCCGTCCTGTCTGACGACGAAAAGCGCAGGCAATACGATACACTGGGAAGCGCTGATTTCAGCCAGCAGTACAGCCAAGAGGATATCTTCCGGGGAGCAGATTTCGACTCGATCTTCAGAGACTTCGGTTTTGGCGTCGGCGACATATTTGAGACCTTCTTTGGCGGCGGACGAGGCTACAGACAAGGTGCCGACCCCAGAATGGTGCAGGGGAACAACCTTGGCTATTCTCTGGAAATATCGCTCGACGAGGTTTTCAGGGGTACTGAAAAGGAGATCGAGGTTCCCAGGATTGAACGGTGCGATACGTGCCACGGCAGTGGGGCTGCACCAGGCACATCTCCAACAACATGCCCACGGTGTGGCGGATCTGGGCAGGTCAGGGTAGTTCAAGGGAGCGGTTTTTTCAGGGTCGTCCAAGTGGGGTTGTGCTCAGAGTGCAAGGGAAGGGGCACAATAATTGAATCCCCGTGCAAAGAGTGCAGAGGTACAGGCGTAGTAAGGCGTACTAGGAAGATCACCGTAAAAGTGCCTGCTGGCATTGAAGATGGGTATCAGCTGAGGCTGAGGGGGGAGGGCGAAGCTGCTCCAAATGCAGGTCAGTCTGGTGATCTCTTTGTGGAGGTGCACGTGACACCAAATAGCATCTTTGAGAGGGATGGTGCCAACATAATTTATACTTTAGAGATTGGGTACCCGCAGGCAGTACTAGGCGCCGAAGTGCTTGTTCCAACGCTCGAGGGCGAGATCAGCGTAACGGTTCCTCCGGGAACACAGCCAGGGCAGGTTCTGAGAGTCAAGGGGAAGGGATTGCCTAGGCTTGGTGGCTTGGGAAGGGGTAACCTTTTGCTTAATGTGAGGTTGAGCGTGCCCAGCAAGCTTACTTTCAAACAGAGGACACTTATGGAAGAACTGGCAAAGGAGTTCGGGCAGAGCGTAAAGTCCGGGAAGCAAGGCTTTTTTAGATTCTAATCAGCATTTCAAGCAATTGCACCCGATTTATTGTTATAACACTCTGATCATACAAGTATTATGAAAAGTATGTTTATGCTTAAAAGGCTAATTAATTAAAAAATAATTGAAGTTATAATGGTTATTATTGCGACGTAATAAATAATTGCCAGGGGTGTCTGCCCTTTTTTGTCCGACTGATAAACGCCTGCGAAGGTTCTTCACCCGACGCTCACTACCTTCAGTCGCCGAGTCGCCTCTCTATTAAATATTGAATGGCATCAGTTTACAGCAGACGGAGAAAATCTGATATGGGTCTTAAAAAATTCCTTTCCCGAATAGTCGGGTACACATCGGAATCGCAAGATGCGCCACATACTGGGGGAAGGCCAGGTGAGATGGTTCTGAGCAATCAGACTTCGAAGACTGCTGAAATACCAAAAGTGGTCCAAGAAGAGCCTAGGAAGTTTGATCCGATTTTGAGATCTCCTAGCAATGAGAACATCGCTCCTACATTAATCGAAGCACCAAAGGTCAAAGAGATCCCGAAAGTCGCTATGGAAACCAAGCCTGCTGAAGTGGCGCCACAACCCGTTGCCGAACCTGTCAAAGTCTCAGGTCCCAAACCTAGAGGCAGTTCGAGGCCAAGAACTAGTGGCGAAAGGACAGCACCTAGATCAAAAGTCAATGGAACTAAACCAGTAAATTCTGCAGGAGCCTCTCCTAAACCAAGACGAACAAGAAAGACGGCTCCTAAAGATAGCATGGCTGTAGCTTCAATGGAACCACGGCAGACTGTAACCGAACTTGGCGCGAAAGAGAAGGAAAAAGAGAAAGAAAAAATGGCAGCTCCTGTGCTTCAGGGAGCTTAATTTCCTTTTTTTATTTCTATGCATAGATTTTAATACTTTATTATTACAGAGCGTAACAAATCCAAAAAAAGAAATATTCTATAATATCTATTATTTCTGTAGTGACTGACTGTCGCCTTGCATCTGATACGTAAAAAAAACAGTCGCCAAAGGACTTTTAACTTAAATATGATACTTGCAAAGTACTTTGCTGGCGAATTGGTAAGGGGTGAAACTAGGGGCGACCAGAATATTGTGGTCGAAGAAAGGGACACTAAACCTGCTTCAGAACTGGGGAACCCGATTCAAAGACTCCCTCTCTGTTATGACGGCTTCCCGGCAAAGTGGCAGGTAGACGACTCTTTCTGACGGTTCTGCCCTTTCTTTCCCCACAATATTTGGTAGTATGAGGGTTATGGGGGAAGAAATATATAATGACACCCGTAGACGAGATTCTCTTCGAGGCATGGGCTCTGCTCTACTATGAGCAGCCAAGGGATAGCCTCCTGGTCCGATAGGCAGCATTTTGAAAAGAATGCAATTTTTCCCTTAGTTCAATTATATATTCGGTGTTTTTAGTAGGAATTGTTCTATATATTTAACTAGCCGGACCTTATGGTGAAAATTAATATCAAAATATCATGAAAGGGATAAGGAAAAAATAACTAGCTGAGTGGCATGCGGCTTTGGGTCTTCATTATTGATAATAATTCCAGACTTTGGCTTCGCCATCGCTTAAATATGCTGTAACATCGACGTAATGCGACACAATATGCTAAAGAACGTCCGAGGGTCGCCTGGCTTAAAATTTTTTTATACCCTCCTTTTCAAAAGTAAATCGACCTTGGGTTGTAGGTCTGAGGTGCGGAGGGGTTTGGGTTCTCCGCCTTTACCCCTCCAATCTCATTTAGAAGGCAATGTAAAACTTTTCTCCTTGCACTTCTTCCAATAATGTCTGGCTTAATCCAGCGGATAAATTGATGTTGTTTTCATGGAATCTGCACCAAAGCCATAAGAAAAAATCTAAAGACAATTGAGTTTAGTTTTAATAGTAGCCTGTTGAAGATTATAGAATCTGGTCGCTATGCATAGCAAGCTCCTATACTGGAAGGGTTGCATGTCGAGGCTTAGGACGACGAAGATCGCTAACGCCACAGAAGATCTTCTGCGCCGGATGGAGATCGATTACGAGACTCTTGGCGATGACGAAGGCTGTTGCGGATCCGTCCTTCTTAGGACAGGTCAGGTGGAAGACGCAAAAAGAGTGGCTGGGCGTACTGTGAAAATGATCAGGTCTAAGGGATATACCGAAGTTGTGACCAGCTGTCCTGGCTGCTTTAGAACTATGTCAGAGGAGTACAAGAAGGCATTCGGTTACGTACCGTTCAGAGTGCGCCACATCTCACAATTACTTTATGAGAACAGGGAAGGACTCCGAGTCCATCTCCGGCCTTGGAAAGTCAAAGTCACCTATCATGACCCATGCCACCTCGGAAGGCACATGGGTATTTATGAGGAACCAAGGGCGTTGATATCGATGGTTCCTGGTGTAGAATTGGTCGAGTTCAAGTATAACCGGAAGCTGGCAGTGTGCTGCGGATCTGGTGGAGGAGTTCACTCGGCATTTCCAGAGATAGCGCTGGCTGTAGCAAAGGCTGTCGTTAATGATAGACCACCAGGAGTTGAGATAATTGTCACTTCGTGCCCATTCTGCAACTACAACCTTAAGGAGGCAGGATCTGCCGAGATCATTGATCTTCCGGAATTCTTGATAAGGGCTTGGAGGGACTAATGGTGGAACCCGGATGGTACGTCTCTAAGAGGAATGAGATCGATACATGGATCAACGACGAGAACAGGCGGAAGGGGCTAAACAGGGCTGTTGCTGCATACACAACTGCAAAGGAGAGCGCACTCTCGCGCCTGAAGAGCCTGGAAGAGACCCGCAAGGAAGTCAGGAAGATAAAGGAAAACTCAATGGAGTCGCTTCAAGAGCTTGTGAAAGAGGCGATGGAGAACATCGAGGAGGTAAACGGACACGCTTACTTGGCCAAGGACACAAAAGAAGCGCGCAGAGTTTTTTCAACGCTCGTAGGCGAAGGCAAGCTTGTTGTCAAATCGAAATCGCTGGTAAGCGAGGAGATCGATCTCAACAAGCTGCTTGAGAAACTCGGGAATAAGGTCTACGAGACAGACCTAGGGGAGTTCATAATACAACTGAGGAACGAGAAGCCGACGCACATACTTAACCCGTCAGTCCACATACCCAAGGAGGAGGTCGCTAAGACCTTCTCAAAACTTCTTGGCAGGGAAATAGAGGCGGACATCCCGACGCTAGTTGGCATTGCGAGGGAGTACCTCCGGGACAAGTTCTGCAACGCTGATGTGGGGATTACCGGCGCGAACGTAATCGCCGCAAACACTGGAACGATGTTCATAATTGAGAACGAGGGAAACGCACGGTTTGTGAGCAACGCCCCACCTATGCATATCTGCATCACAGGCGTTGAGAAGGTGGTTCCTACGCTCTCCGACGCCTTCAAAGTGGTGCAGGTCCTTCCGCCATACGCTACGGGCGTGCTAATGTCCGCCTATGTTTCGATGATAACGAGCCCTAGTAGGACTGCGGACATAGAAAAGACGCTAGTCTATGGTGCTCACGGGCCAAAAGAGCTGCATGTTGTGTTCCTTGACAATGGCAGGATCGAGATGCTGAAAGACCCAATATTCAGGGAGGCGCTGTACTGCCTCAGGTGCGGTGGTTGCATGTACGAGTGTCCGGTCTACCGCGTGATAGGGGGATCATTCGGTCACAATTACTTCGGCGGTATCGGAATAATTTGGAGCGCGTTCACGAGTGGGGAGGAGACGGTGGCTGCTGCCATCGACGCGTGCACTAAGTGCGGCAGGTGCCTAGAAGTATGCCCCGTTGACATCGATACCCCCAAGATGGTGGAGAAGCTGAAGGAGCGGCTGATTAGGAAGGGTTACATATCGCCCAAGCACAAAGCGATACGTAAGAGCATCCTTGAGAAGGGTAACCCCTTCGGTGAATGACGCTTGTTGTTATGAATAAAATCTAGCTCGCAATAATCACAGTTTCTCTCTCTCGCCCTCTCTCTGAGCATCTCTCCTTTGAAGAGCAACCTTCTCGCTTGTCATCTTCGGGATTTCTGGCAGTGACTTGGACAACCGCATCTCTGCCATTGATGCAGCTTGGTCGAGGATCTTCTCCCCCTCTTCGGTTGCGAAGCTTGGGTTGCCAGTGCCACTGGAGTACTGGCATGCGTCAACCATCAAACCATCAAGGAGGTCGCCAAGTTTCGACATCGACTGGTCCGCCTCGGGCATCATCTCCGTTATGCCGCCATAGATCCCCTTCATAGCCATTAAGGCAGGAGCGACGTTTGCAGCCACATCTCCGTATTCCTTAACAGTGCCTAGTCTCACGGCGATCTGTTCGAGCGCAAGCCTAGACATGGTGATTAGCTTTGCTAGCTTCCTAACCTCTATGAGTTCCTGTGCATAGATCTTGGCACGTTGAACGTCACGGTTCCTATAGTAGTATACAACTTTCTCGAAGAGGATCCTGTCGTACTCTTTGATTCGACTACCCCTCTGGTCGAGCCTCTGCATCTGGATGTTTATGATCCTGATGGCTTCATCGAGGCGTGGTCGCAGAGGATGTCTGTTCTTCGAGTACTCCTTCTTAGGCTCCCACCTCTTCAGGAAGTCCATATCAGAACCATCGCTATTCATATAAGAAATTTGACTTAAAAAGGTTGGTAAATCCCAACAATCTGCATTCCTAGGCGCAATTCCAGTGCAGAGCATGGCTAAACCTATTATATCAGAATAGCTCAATTATGTCGAGGTAACGCAAATGCTCGGTTCTGGTCACATAGGGATCTGGATGGGAAGGCAGGCCGAGAAAGAGACCATAGCTGCTTCGGAAAAACACCTTGAAAAGATCTTTATAATAATTGAGAAGACAAAGGAGTTCGTCTACACCTACTGCGACGGAGATCTTGAGACCGCGACCTATAAAGGAAAGGAAATCTCGGCCATCGAGAGGGAGGCAGACGTTATCAAGGAGGGGATAATTGATAGCCTGATGAACAGTTCCCTCCATCCTATGGATCAAGACGAAATAATCAGGCTAGTCTTGACGTCAGATGACATAGCTGCCCAGCTGAAATCCATGGCTAGGAAACTGCTGTATACACATCCCAGCGAAGTACCCGCGAACATCAAGGGGGGGTTAAAGGAACTTGTCGATGCGCTCCTCGATGAATCAAAGGCATTGAAGGCAACCATTGAATCTTTGGCGAACAACAAGAATGATGTTCGGGAGAATGCAGAAAAAACCGAGAGGATCGAGGAAGCCATAGACGACATGAGGGTCGATCTTCTTGCACAGATCTTGAAGTGGGGTGATCTCTCCGAGCATGTCAGCGACTGGATAATGCTGAAAGAAAGTGTCGAGAATATAGAGATGGCATCCGACAAGATCGAGGACACGGCGGATGTGCTCCGATCAATAGCAATCCTGCGTGGTAAACGGCCATAATTTTTTTGTAAATTGCATCTGCACTATCAGATGAATTGCAGAAATAGGAGATAGATGCCTGCTGATAGAGCAATACACGCTGGGATCGTAATGATCCAATAACTTACAAGCTTGAAAGTAGTCCTTTTACTCACCGACTTCATGCTCTTTGCCATACCTGCCCCGACAATTGCGCCGACGGCTGCATAAGACGAAGAGATTGGCAGCCCATAGCCGATTGCGAAAAAGGGCACTGTTACAAACATAATGACCACGCACGAGTTGCCAACGCTTGCTGCTAGTGCTGTTGAGAGATCCAACCTCGTGACCTTGAATGCCATGGTCTCTATGACTTTAGACCCAATCAATAATCCCCCAATTACCATCCCGGCTGCCCCAAACAGTGCCAGCATGAACATTGTGATCATGCTTGGCGTGCCGAGCGCTGCTCCAGTTATTTGTATGAAGACGCCTGTGGCATGGGAAACGTCATTAGCCCCAAAGGAGTAGGCACCGAAGCACAGGGCCGCAATAAGCATTAACCTCAGATACTTGTCTATTCTTTTCTGGTTATCCTGATGCCTCGCCAGATATGCTGCTATAACCCGGTAGATGCCAAATGCTACAACCAGTGCACAAAACGGAGAAGTGATCCAGCTCAGAACGATAGACCATATAACTTCAGTGTTCAACCCTGCAATTGAATAGTGTATAATCCCGTACCCGATCACTGCAGCTATTAGCGAATGCCCAGTTGATATGTTCATCCCCATCATTGTTGCAAAAAAAATCCAGATGTTCGCCGCGATCACTATCGAAACTGCCCCAATTACATCAATCTGGGGGACTATGCCCGATCCTATGGTCTTCATCACCATGAAACCCTGCAGCGTAGCTCCGAGGATGGTGAATATTGCAAAAAAGAAAAGCGCTTTGCGCAGGGTGAGAGCACCAGCGCCTATGGCCGGCGCCGTGGGGTTGCACGCGTCGTTCCCCCCGATGTTAACTGCCAGCAGGAAGCCCAGGACCAATCCAACAATCAGCAATATCGTCTGGATGTCCATAGCATCACCAATAAGACTCTCGGAAACAATTGACACGAGAACTTATGTTATTAAAAAGTATTCTCGTTACAGTGTTATGACCCCTTTAATCCCTGCAATGATCATGCCGATTGCTATTGCAGATAGTATGAATGCCATAATCCTCGAGATTATAGTTGAACCAGTCTTGCCGATTAGCCGAAGTATCCTGTCAGAATAAACTAGCAGGACCCATTGTAGCAGGACATTGCCTATCATTGCTGAAAATGCCACAACTGGCCCGTATGGGGGGTTCATCAAGTAGATAACTGTATATATGCTCCCTGGACCAGCCATAAGTGGAGTCGCAAGCGGCACGACTGCTACGTCCTCACTGTTGATCCACCTAGCCTCTTCCCTGCCAAGCAGTCCCTCGACTGACAAAATAAAAAGAAGAATGCCGCCAGCGATCATGAAATCGCTCACAGATATTTTGAACAGGTTTAGAATGAACGCTCCTGCAATCGCGAAGAAGATCAAAATTATCAGGGCGATCAGGACCGAGCTGTTGATTATTCTATTCTTCTCTTTCCTCTCAAAATTCACAGTGAAAGTATGGAAGAGCGGAATATTGCCTATTGGGTCGAAGACCACAAAAAGCGTGATGAATGCCTGGATGTATAATGTAAGTGATTCAAAAGCCATGACAGCACCGAAATATTCTTCCTTTGAAGGGATATATCTGTCTTAGGATGTGCTAGTCCAAGTGCAAAAGGAAAGGTTTGAAGGCATATCGCCCTCACCAACTTCACTCTCGGATGAGATTTCTAAAATTGAGAAGAAGATTGGAACAAGAATAATCAGGTTCGACCTTGCAGAGCCCACATTCCCCCCTCCTAATGCCGCAATAAATAGGACAATAGAAGCTATCCGATTAGGAAAATACAAATACTCGTCGAGCTGGGGGATCCCCGAATTGAGGCAGGCCATTAGCGAGTACCTCGCCGCAACCAGAGGGCTTGCCTATAGTTGTGAGGAGGTGCTAATCACAAATGGCGCCAAGTTTGCTAACTACTCTTTCTTCGCAGGGCTGTTAAAACAGAAAGATGCCGTTCTTCTCCTTAAGCCTTACTGGATGAGCTTTAAAGCAGTTCCTCAGATACTTGGGCTGAACGTCTTGGAAGTCCAGGCAAAAGAACCGTACCACCTCGATGAAGAAGCACTCATAGCAGCTATGAAGAAGCGCCCCAGAGCCATCGTGGTGAACTCCCCCAACAATCCGACTGGTGGCTTGTTTGATGAAGCTGATCTAAGACTGTTAAAGGACCTTTCAATTGACTTCGATATGCTAGTTCTCTCCGATGAGATCGACTGGGCATACGTTTACGATGGGCGTAGATTTATTTCTTCGGCAACCTTGGAAAGCATGCAGGAAAGGACCATAATAACTGATGGCTTTTCCAAGCTATTCGGGATGACGGGATGGAGGGTTGGCTTTGCCGCAGGCCCGAAGGAGCTGCTCGCAAAGATGCACACAATCCAAGCGCATGTGGTTGGCGCGCCTGCCACCTTCGCACAGTATGGCTGCCTTGCAGCCCTTGAGGGTTTTGGGGACTATCTCCGCAACATTGTAATGCAGAGCGATCTTCAGAGGAAGCGTACCGTAAAAGCCCTTAACACTGTGGCTGCTTTAGAGTGCCCCCTCCCCGAAGGTGGATTCTACGCCTACCCGTTCATCAAAAGCAAGCGTTTCACCACGGCTGCCTTCTTTGCTGAGAAGCTGCTAAGAGAGGCAGGGGTAGCAGTGATACCCGGCGAGCATTTTGGTGACAGCAGAGGGAGATTTAGACTATGCTATGCTGTTTCTGACAGTGATCTCTCCATAGGCTTAGAGAGGATATCAAGGTTTTTGCAAAAAGCATAATGTGAAAAGAAAAAGTCTTTGGATAGCTAAAAAAAAGAAAGTAATAGGGGGATTAACTACTATTACTTTGAAGAGGCCCTGAAGTAAGCGCCACAACTCGGGCACTTGAACAGACCAACAGTTACTGGCTTCTTGCCTTTGGGGGCCAGAGTCCATGTCTTTTCCGCCTTAGAAACTTCCGTTCCGCATTTTGTGCATTTAGCCATTTCTTTACACCTCAAAGTTAATTCCTTAAATGTATGTGAGGCGTTTAAAAAGCTTGCCTATTGGTAAGATTAGAAAAAATACCCTGAAAAAAACGAGATAGCAATTAAAATGCTTCATTAAGTATCCTCGCAAGAGTGATTTGTATAAGCTAGGCAAACTCTATAAAAAAATTTATTATAATCATTGACATCAGGGTGATAGCGGTGAGATGTATTGCCTAGCAAATTTACCGTGGATTCGAGCGTATGTGGTCACAGAACTGATATCACAGCTACAATGGGCAAAGAGTATCTTATTGCGCTGGAAATTAATACTACCTGCGAGCTCGTCAAGGCTTTTTCAAGGATTATGAAGGAGATCCACCTTAGGGAAGTAGGAAAGCGAATGTGCCAGAACCCGATTTACATCAATGCTACCGGGGCCCACCTCCATTCTAATTGCCTCGTGCCATGCGGAGTGGCGTTGAGCGGCTGGGTAGAGGGCGGCATGATGTCAAAGAACTTGCTGAAGAGTCACAGCTCACAGTGTGTAATCTACTTGCCCGAGGATATTAAAAGCGGACTTGCATGAGGCTCAGCATTTTGTCGGGTACACCTTCAAACCCGCCTCTGACAGTGCCTTAATCGCCTTCTCCTCGTTATTCACCTTGATAACTGCCCTGCCACAATCCATGGTATACGCATAGTCTATATTCACACCTACGACGCTAAGTGTCTTTACGGCATTCGCAAGCCTCTCCAACTCTATAATCAGAACTTCTGCTTGGTTTACGGACATGTTCTCCTTCCGCATCATATCAAAAGCTTTCTCATCGTTGTCCACGATCATCCTGACTATTCCATAATTGCCCGCTTCAGCGATTCCCATTGCGAGCACTTTGATGCCGTTCTTCTCCAGGATACCCATAAGGTTAGCCAGTCTACCTGGGCTGTTTTCAAGGAAAACACTAAATTGCTTTATCATGACAAGCCCTCATATCTTCCTCATATCCACGATCCTTTGAGCCTTTCCTTCACTGCGCGGGATCGTCTTGGGTTCTAGCAACTCGACGCTTGCGTTGATGCTGAGGGTGTCTCTGAGCTGATTCTCGAGGCGTCTCTGAAGATCAACAATGTCCGTGAGCCGATCTGTCTTGAAATCCTCAGAGATCTCAACTCTTACCATGAGCTTGTCCATGGGACCGTCCCTGTTGATGACTAGCTGGTAGTGGGGCGTGACATTCTCCATACTTGCTAGTATCTCCTCGATTTGGCTGGGAAAGACGCAGATGCCTCTGATCTTCAACATGTCATCGGTTCTCCCTATGATCCTCATTATTCTGGCATGAGACAGTCCGCATTCGCAGACTTCCTCATTCAGAATGGTCATATCGCGGGTTCTGTACCTCAGGAGGGGCATCCCCTCCTTCATAATGGTCGTTACAGCCATCTCTCCCTTCTCCCCTGGGGGAAGAACCTCGCCCGTGGTGGGGTCAATGATTTCGACAATATAGTGATCCTCCCATATGTGGAGACCCTTTTTTGCCCTGCACTCCATGGCAACTCCGGGTCCGTTCAGTTCTGACATGCCATAGATGTCGTGCGCAGACTCGACCAATTCTTCCTCAAGTAGCTTCCTAGTCATCTCAGACCAAGGCTCAGCACCGAAGACTCCTATCCTCAATCTGAGATCTTCCTTTGGGTCCAGCCCCTCCTCTCTAGCGCTCTCCGCAAGGAAGAGCCCGTAAGAAGGGGTGCAGCAAATCACAGTGGTCCCCAGGTCCTTCATGAGCTTGATCTGTCTCTTGGTGCTGCCCGTACTAGCAGGAATGACCTTGGCCCCCAACTTCTCCGCGCCGTAATGCAGCCCGAGGCCGCCCGTAAAGAGGCCATACCCGTATGCCACCTGGACCACATCCGCAGATGTTGCCCCTGCAATTTCTAGGCACCTAGCATTGAGTTCTGCCCAATTATCGATATCCCTCAAGGTGTACGCGACAACCGTCGGGTTTCCTGTCGTTCCAGAAGACGCATGAAGTCTAACTAGATTAGACTTTGGTGTCGACAGCATGCCGAGGGGGTAGTTATCGCGAAGATCTGACTTCGTAGTAAAAGGTATGCGCCTCAGATCATCTTTTGACCGGATGTCTTCTGGAGTTATTCCTGCATCATCTAGCCTCTTTCTGTAGAAGGGTGATCCTTCGTAAACATTCCGCACCAATGATCTGAGCCGCCTGCTTTGGAGCTCCAGGATTTCCGATCTCGGCATGATGTACGACTTTGTAATCATAAGGCATCATCAAAGTTAACCCCCCCTTTTTATTTATCGCTTTTGGCTAATCTTCCCTGCCTATTGGTGAGTTGTTTTTTGGTAAAAAGGGGATGGCAATGTGACTATTGTAAAGAACAATCCCCAGCATATCACATATATAGTCAGTCCTTGTGCCATAGCAAAAGCCAAATTGTGATAGTTATCACAAGATATTGTTGCAAATGCCATTAATAGATTAATGATGTGATTATATTTTCGATCTTGCATTGTTCAGTCTGTTATATTTGCTTTTTCATCACACCTCCATAAGAGGAGGCAGCAAGTCAACGATTCAACCGTATTGCATCAGAAACTTCCTTAACCCTATCGCTTATGGTGAAATCGAGATATATCTTGACGGTCTCCAGACGGGAATGCCCGATCAGCCTTCTGCAGAGCTCGATGTCTCGAGTTTTTTCGAGTATCCTGATCGCGTAAGCATGGCGGAAAGCGTGGTTCCTGATTCGCCTTCCCAGGATTTCTTGAGTATACTTATGAGTAATGTTCAGAACTTGGCGCCGTGTCACGTCAAAGATCTTCTCCTCCCTCTTGAATATTTGAAGGTACTCCTTAAGGAAAGGTCTCAGGTCTTGGCTCAGCACAGTCTGTCGCACGAACTCACCTTTCTTTTTCAATTGAGTAATTGTGATGAGGTTATTCTCAAAATCGAAATTTTCCTTCTCCAGCAGCAAGAGCTCGGACGTTCTTACGCCAGTGGTTGCGAGAAGTCCGACAAGCACCAGGTCTCTCAGCGACGCGTTCCCCTGGCGATACATCCGAATCATTGTATTGACGAGGCGCTCCACTTCGCTCCATGACGGAACATCCTTAAGCTCAAGCCTCTGCCTTATTGACAATCATGAAACACCTTGCTGCTTTACCAATATTGTATGAACTCACAACGTATAATAAGGATATTCAACCTCGACGCGCGGCCAAACTAATTTGGTAAAGTGAGATGCGCCTCCACAGGCGATTAAGCGTCGTCTTGCTCTAAGATGCAAATGCGAACGTTTTTAAAGTTTTAAATCCGCTTTATTTTTAAATAGTGAAATGAATAATAAACTAATCAAAGTTGTAATGTCATGGAGTTGGATTGAGTGCCCTATTGTTCGCAATGCGGTGAGAGATTATCTCCAAATGCCAATTTTTGCCCTAACTGCGGTGTGTCGCTGGCACAGGTTCCTCCAATAGAAGGCATCCAACCTGGCAGAAAAGCCAAGACGGTCGAGGGTAATTATGAAGCGGAGGAAGCGGTGCCGGAGAAAACTCCCGAGCCAACTCCATACCCAGAGTACGTCGCTCCAACAATGATTCCCCAGCCGGTCGCGACTGAACACGTGCCGCAACCAGCAAAAGTCAGGACAAGCAGATCGACTGCTAACCGTATAGGAGCGTTGATCTTCTTTGCTATGGGGATCGCCGGTATCTGCATCGGCACTTTCATTTTGCTTGTCGCTTTATCAATAATGATAGGCGCGATATCAGATCCCGACTTCATCCACGTCATTCCAATCGTCGGTCAGTACCTGAGTGGAAATGTGACAACTATCGCACTTATGATTCTGCTCATGATGCTGTCAGCATTTCACTTTGTTGCAGGTAACTGGCTGTATCAGTCCATAAAAAGGGGCGGGATAATGGGCATAATCATAACTGCTTTCGACATTTTAATCTCGATCCTCGGAGTTATCTTATTCCCCGCCATCGCAGACTTTGGCTATGTAGTAATTCTGCTATGTGCTCTGTTGATGCTGCTTGTGATAGCTGGTTGGAATTCTCTCCACTCTGAGATCGAAAATATTGAAGGTTAAATTTCATCCCCATCCAGCTAGGACGGGTATTTTTCCCCTTTTTTTACTCAGGATGAACTGATGAAGGTTAATTACGTTTGGAGAGATAATCCACCGGAGATGCTTCTGATAGGAGTTGCATATGTGATTTCCTTGTGCTTCTGTATCGCCATGTATGGAAGAGCCCCAACCACCCCTCCAGAATCCTATAGCCTGACGGTCAAATCCATCCTCTTCTCAAGCTTAGTTACAAGGCGGTGCTCACGAGATGAAATTCCACTACCCCTATCATCCAAAAGACGGCTCCCTTTGTAGGCATTGGCAACGAAAGTGCATGCTCTGTCTACTGTACGAAAAAGGAATTCAGCATCTCCTGAATGAAGGTACATAGTCAGGTCGTTTATGAACAGCGTGCTAGATGGCACGTCAAGGAACGCCTGAAGCAATTTCCCAAGTTCGGCTGCGTTGGACTTTGCAATGTCTAACACTTCATCCTTCGTCATGCCATCCAAGCGTGGCGCATTTATTGTGGCAGATCGCAGATACCTCACACGGGTTACCCATTCGCCCTTTCGTATCACCCCGCCTGCGTAATCTCTGCCAATCTTCCTCCTGCTAGGCGCCATGTCGATTACAGTAATGCTCCCGCTGGGAAGGAGTTCTGTGGCCTGGATCAATAGTGCCCTTGTCATGGCAGTCTTCCCGGATCCGACATCACCCACAATCAGCACTTTCTTGCCGAGCAGATCCTCAAAGCCGCAACCTATCAATCACTCCACCCCTCCTGAGTGCTTTAACCAGAATATACCCCAGCACCGCTCCAGGTATACTGCTCATTAAGAAGAATATGGTGAATAGCTCCCACTGAGCGGTCACCCCAAGGAAGGTCGGTAGTTGGGCTGCTCCTATCGTTGGGGCTACCAGCAATGCGCTGATCAGGGCACCGGCTGCCGTCCCAAAAGGCTCTGTTAACGCAACTTCGTCTTTTTTTATAACATAATGGTAAACTAGGCCTACGACAATTGCGCCAGGCACGCCACCTGCTATAGCAAAGATCGTACCCGTTCCAAAACCAATTCTGAGCATTCCTATCGCAAGCGCAATAAAAGCGGCGTAGGCAGGTCCTAGCAATATCCCTGCTAGAGCATTGATCATATGCTGGAAAGGAAAAACCCGTGTAGGACCCACCGGGACAGATCCTGGGAACACCGATAGAGTGACGCCAAGCGCAATCATTAGTGATGAAAACACAATTCTTCGTGTGGTGTTTTTCCGTCTTGCTGTGTTCGCTCTCATTTTTTCCCTCCGCAGGCATTACCCCGGTCAGGTTCAAAGGGTCGATGGCGAGATCAAAGCAGCCATCCTCTCAGCCGGGTTGGCCCAGCTCCCCCTGCACAAGTCTTAATTTGGGCAAACGGATATTAACCTTTATACGATAAGGAGCTAATTCAAAGCACAAAATATTTGCACTTTTGAAAAAACATATGATGAGTTACTTTCACCATTAGCCTACGCATTTTGGGCAGAAGCGGTTTTTCCACGGTCTGAAAGGGGGTGTACAAAAAAACAGATGCTCAACCGTAAGGTTTTAAAATGCAATCACTCCCACCTCGTAGTCTGCTAAGCTTTCCATCATTTCCCATTCTACGTTATATTGGGAAACGCTTTGATGGATCATCACGAGCAGCTGATGTAGATAGTGCATTAAAGAGTGGACAATAGTCGGTAGCGCGATCTCTCTGCATTTGTTAATGCAGTTTTCAGAAAGGCAGAACTTTTATCTGATAATTAATAAAAAAAATAGTAATAATAGACAACGCTGATCTTAGTTTGATGCATACTGCTAAGCGGGCGCTCGGCGCGCCTATTACCATCATTAGTAAATTAGTAAACAAATTAACAATGGTTTGGACAAGCTAGTCGTTTTACCTATAACCGATGATGGCTGTTATCGTGAGATATGAAGTAAACCACCATAAAGCCTTAATATGTAAAAAAGTATAATGCACAGCAGTGGTAGGTTTTGGGCGCCTTCGATGTAATGTCCAAAATGAAAGGTCAGCGCAATGCATGTGTAGCGGTCAGCAGGGATTGGGTTGTCGACTTCTTTAGCCAAGGTCCCCCACCCCTTGTTATAGAGTTTCTGCGCCGCAGAGAGAAAACGAGATTTTACGAAAAATTTGCAAAGTTGCTGGACATTCAAAAAAGCTACGACTCCAGATCCGTTCTCGTAGTTTCAGCAGGTGCAGTCGGCCCAGAAGAGATCCGGCTTGCTTCGCACTTTGAAATTTACGTCGTGGAAGAGGATGACGAGGACTCATTCAGGACAGCAGTATCTGGAGGAGACTTGGAGATTAACCGAGTGGTAATGGAAAAGATTGTTTCGCGTAAGAGTAGGAAATTTTCGGAAGATTGCCGAGCCGCTATACTCGACCTGCTGGACAAGAGATGGCTTACAGCCCAAGAACTAAGGGAGCAGCTGAGATGGAGGTACAGCCAAAAAACTGTCAACTCGCAGATAAGGACGCTGCAGAAGAAAGGCGATGTTTTGGTCCTTGGGCGTACAACACGGGGAGGGGGGATTTTCGGGATCCCCGCCAGAATATATTCGGTTAGGGAGGATCTCTCAAGCCCAACCAAGACAGCGCACCTCTCTTGGGCTGTGGTCGATCTCCTGAGAAACGCAGAGCGCCCAATGCCTTATGACTGGATCGCCAATTCACTCGGGGTCAAAAAACATGAAATTACCGCAGTACTGCGGGGACTTGCGAAAAAAGGAGAGGTAAAGAGGGAGAAAGATGGGTGGAAAACTTCATGAAAAAGCTGGGAACAGCAGCTTCCACTGGTATTATAAAACAACTTGGCGTAAATTTATCCTGTAAACCAAAACTGCACTGATAATAAGTCTTTTAAATAAAAACGAGCCATAGCCATAAAATGGCTAATTAAGGTGGTTCCTACGTGGATGCCAGTGCATATCTCAGATCATTACTTTGACCAGAACCGCAACTATTGTGGCCTCTACGTAGTCTCAAAGATCGAGCTGCCAGACTTTGGTCCGACCTCTGAATTAATTAAAATCTTTGACATGAGAGGCATAATCCTAATAACAATCTCATCACACCAGAAAGACAACATCGCCTACGACTTTGTCATAGTTGACCTGACTGGCAAGAAACACCTGAAAGAGGAGATACGCAAAGAGATCCTAGACAAGTTCGGCAAGAGGCTCCTACTCTTTGAGTGCGTCGAGACAGGGGTACCGGGCTTTATTTATAATGTCAAAGGATTTCCATTGGTTTTCAACTTCTGCGACGATTACATACCCATGGCTGCCCTCAGCATAAATTCCTGGAGAAATCTCCTAGAAGGGTTGGTCGACAGGTATGGCGCAGGGGGGTTAGTGATTATCTGGCATATGGGGAATGACGCTGGAGAAGAGAAGGCAAGACAGATCATGAGGTTGAAGGGCGATCTGAGCTGCACGGACCGGATTAAAATCGCACTGGCAAGGCTTCAGAGCTTTGGGTGGGGCAGGTTCGAGATCAGAGAGTGCGACGAGGACGGGAAGAGGATCGTTATCAGGGTTTACGACAACTTTGAAGACTTGGTGACAAAGGATCTGAAAGGCTACCAGAACAACTTCCTGGAGGGATACCTCGTCGGTCTGATAAGTATTCTCTTTGGCAAGGCGTGCCGTGGCGTCGAGCAGAAGTGCATCAAGAAAGGGCACAGGTACTGCGAGTTCCTGATACGCTGATCAGACTAGGGGATCAGGACATTTCTTATTGACGTAGGGAAGCTTCTCTATCTTGACAAGAAGGCGCTGCTGCGTCTCCTTAATCTTCTCGACTATCAGATTCTTTCCTTCCCCCGTGAGAGCGAATACTGGAACGGACGCTCCTGCCTGGAGCAGAGCTGCCTTCCCAGCAATCTCTCTAATCCACTTCGAGGCGCACCCAGACACTATATCTGCAAAAGCCACCATGCGCTCTGCCCCTTCCTTAGTAATGCCTGTGAGGTGAACCCCCAATATAATAGCCCCAGGATTGCACTTTCTAATGGCTTCAGCGTCCATAGGATCAGTCACAGTGACTGCTATCCTCCTAAAGCCTTCCTTCTGTGCAAGCCTCATGCCGTCCAGCTGGTTAATTGCCGCGTTATCTGGATCCAGGACCTTACCTCCGTTCGCCTCGAGCCGCATTATGACTTCCTTTATGGGAGAGGTCTTTACTAGCCCCGACATCCTCCCTCCAATCCCTTGTACCAACTGAGGAGAGGCAGTAATCACGGTACCAGCGCCATCGCAGGCTACCACGGCGCAGTCGAGAATACCTCTTTTCATTCCGCTGCAGATAAGCTCGGATGCACCGAAGGCGACAAAGTCGTCATTACTTAGGATCTCACGGTCCTTGGTGAACATGCCAACCCTCTTTATTCTGTCCTCCACGTTCAGCGCGATCTCCTCCTTGGTGAACTTGATGACGGGCTGTGAGAACTTTATGGCGAGTGGGCATGCCTTGAGCAGTGTAGGACCGACGTCAATTACCTTGCCTTTCCTCACAACTATCCTCGCCTTGCCGCAAGCTTCCATTATGTGCTCATCGTTGGATGGCATTTCATTCGACTCTCCCTATCGAAAGGTTGATACATTCTCATCTATATTATCTGTTTTGCCGATGAAGATAGTCATGCAAACCGACCACAAGGATGAGGGCCCCTAGGGTATCTGAGGCTGAAAAAATTTTTGGCTAAGAAAGGTCTCAAATGAAGGTTCAGCGTTTTCTGCTCTCTTCATAGGACTTGAGCAGATATCTGATGGTGTAGTCCATCGTCTTCCTTCTTTTGTCCTGGTTGTCCTGGAACCTCAGGTACTTCTGCAGTTCGAGCATCTTGATATAAGTGTCCTCTTTAACCCTGATTAGGAAAGTCCGCTCGCTCAAAAAAACACACCGAATAAAAAAGGTTAGAATAGGGCGTAAATAAGGATTAGGGCGAGGAACAGGATCGAGATCGTGTTCATCACCTTGATCAGCGGGTTAATAGCCGGTCCTGCCGTGTCCTTGAACGCATCCCCTACCGTATCACCCACGACCGCTGCTGCGTGAGCAGGGCTCTTCTTTCCTCCGAAGTTCCCCAGCTCGATGTACTTCTTTGCATTGTCCCATGCTGCGCCCCCAGTTGTCATGAATATAGCCAGCAAGAAGCCTGACAAGATTACCCCCACCAGCATGCCTCCGAGCGCCTGGTAGCCAAGCAAGAAACCTACAACCAGCGGCGATCCTACAGCTATTATCGCGGGTATTATCATCTCCTTCAGAGCGGCTTTTGTCACGATGTCCACTGCCTTGCCGTAGTCCGGCTTTGCCGTGCCTTCGAGTATTCCCTTTATCTCCCTGAACTGCCTTCTCACTTCTTCAACGACTTGATAGGCTGCCCTGCCTACAGCCATTGTGAGGAACGATGTGAAGAGGAACGGGATAGCTGCCCCCAGCATCAGCCCCACAAGCACTATGGGGTTATCTATTGTTAGGTTGAATGCAAAGCCTTTGCTGATTATCTCATTTTTAAAGGCTGCAAAGAGCGAGAGCGCTGCCAGGGCTGCTGAGCCGATTGCATATCCCTTAGTCACAGCCTTTGTGGTGTTGCCCACTGCATCCAGGGGGTCAGTCACAGCCCTGACTTCAGCCGGGAGGCCTGCCATTTCGGCTATGCCGCCAGCATTATCAGTAATAGGTCCATAAGAGTCAATAGCAACAATGATCCCCGTTGCAGAGAGCATGGCTGCAGCTGCAATCGAGATGCCATACACGCCCATTTCAGGCGAGGCCGCCCCACCCGAGACGTAATAGGACAATAGTATTGCCGCAACAATTACAATGACGGGCGGGAAAGTGCTTCTCAAGCCCATCCCAAGACCAGCTATTACATTGGTGCCAGCACCCGTTTTTGAGGCTTCCGAGACCGTGAGGACTGGCTTGTACCTGTACGCTGTGAAGTATTCAGTAATGACGACCATCAGTGCCATTACGACAAGACCTATAATAACATCAATAAATATACCCAAGTTGCCGCCCGTGATGTACATATTTATGAAGAAGAAGATAGCGACCGAGATGATTGCAGTTACAATAACTCCCTTGTAGAGCGCATTCATGATGGAATTGCCCTTGCCTAGCCTCACGAAGAGGCTCCCAATTATGGTTGAAAAGATGGCTATGCCGCCTATAATCATGGGCATCATTATTCCATTTGTTCCAAACTTCAAAAAGACTGCCGGCGAGGACGCAAGAAGCATCGCAGCCAGGGCTGTCACAACGTAAGTCTCAAAGAGGTCAGCTCCCATGCCTGCGCAGTCGCCCACAGCATCGCCAACGTTGTCCGCAATTACAGCAGGATTCCTTGGGTCGTCCTCCGGTATCCCCACCTCCACCTTACCTACAAGGTCTGCGCCGACATCAGCCGCCTTGGTGTAGATACCTCCACCTACACGTGCGAAGAGGCTGATGAGGCATGCACCGAAAGCAAACCCGACCATCAAAGTCGCCTGCTGGAAGAGCAGGTAGAATGAACAGAGCCCCAAAAGGGCAAGACCAACAATGGAGAAACCCGAGACTGCGCCTCCCTTGAAGGCAAGTGCGAGAGCTGGACCTAGGCCTTGCCTTGCCTTGTTTGCGGTCCGCACATTCGCCTGGACCGTCATATTCATACCGATGTAACCGGCAACGGCAGATAGGGCTGCTCCTACTATGAAACCGAGCCCGGACTGCCAGTTTATTATGAAAACGAACAATATAGCAATCACGGCAGCAAAGATGAAGACCGTCCGGTACTGTCTATTGAGATAGGCCTTTGCCCCCTCCCTGATAGCCTTTGCAATGCTCTTCATTTCATCGGTTCCTTCCTCCTCCTTGAGGATTCTAAATGCCAAGAAACCAGCATATGCCAGAGCAATGACGCCCGCTATTATTGGGAGCAGTATTATGAGGTCCACTTTAATCCCTCTCTATTACGGTGAGCATGATGTAAAGGTCATATTTAAGTAATTCGAAACTTCAGACTCGCTACAAAGAGTAAAAATTCTTAGTTCTGTATTCCGAATGGTTTTCGATTCCTCGAAAAGGGTATGATTATGGTGAGGCGTACCTAACCTCGCATTTCCCCTCGCAGAGCTTCAGCACAATCTTCTTCTCCCACTCCTTGTTCTCCTTAGGCGAGTCTGTCCTATAATGCGACCCACGGCTCTCCCCCCTAAGCAAAGCGGCAAGAGCTGTGACCTCTGCAGTGTCCATCATCATTGAGATGAGGAATCTGTCTGAAGGCTGAACAGAATGGAGGGTGATCCCCCTCATTGAGTTCAGGCTCTCGAGCGAACTCTGCAGCCCTTCTTTAGTCCTGATTATCCCGACATTGTCCCACATTATGTTCTGAATCGATGACTTAACTTTGAGCGCGTCCTGGTCCCCGCTGAAACCCACGGCTTCTGTCAGCCAAGATGCAGGTTCGATGAATAAGCTCTCTGCCGCCATATCAACGGTGCTCGAGTACATGGAGGCAGCCATCCCTGACCTGAACCCGAAGACGATGCATCCTGCAAAAGCATTCCCACCTATCCTGTTGGCGCCTTGTACACCTCCCGCAGCCTCACCGGCAGCATACAGCCCAGGGATATTGGTCGCGCAGCTGGAATTAGTCCTGAGCCCACCCATCATGAAGTGCGCGTAGGGTGTTACTCCGAATCTCCTCCCAGCTACAGGCACACCTCGAGAAGCGAGGTCGTTAACGGCAGTGGCGAGGGGGGGTTCGTTACTGATATCTTCTCTGCGTATCTTTGTGCAGTCCATATATATCGGCAGTTCCCCGCCTTCTCCTACCATCTCCTCCGCCATCATTTTTGAGAAGGCATCCCTGTTAAGCTTGAAAGGCTCGTCGACTTTGCGCTTTTTGAAGATGTCTGTGCCATCAGCATTAACAATTGTTGCGCCGAACCGCAGCAGTGGCGAGTAATCTATAAAGATCTGTGGGAGCCCGGGTTCGTAAACCATAGTCGGGTAGAACTGTACAAACTCCATGTCCACGACCTCCGCGCCCGCTTTCAAGCCAAGGCTCGTACCGTAGCCGGTCGATCCGGCTGGCATCAAAGTCCTTGAGTAGAGTTCGCCAGAACCCCCTGTCGCGAGGATCACAGCGTTTGATCTTATTGCCACAACCTCCTTGCTGTCGGACTTGTAGCCAATTATCCCTGCGACCCTTTCACCCTCCTTGACCGCGCTAGTGATAAGTGTCTTTTCCATGAACTTGACGCCAAGCGCCTCTGCATACCTCCTCAGAATGGCCTGGATACGCGGCCCTCTGCCTTCCAAAAAATATGATCTCGGCTTGGAATGCCCGGGTATGAACCTGACCTTGGGCGCCTCTCCCCCCTCGAACTCCACTCCATACTCCAAGAGCCTGTTGAAGTACTTCGGAATGTCGTTTACCATTGCTCTGGCTAGAATTTTGTCGTTTACCCCACAGCCTCCTTTGATAGTATCCTGATAATGCAGGTCGACGCTGTCCCCTGACACCTTGAAGTCCGTTACTGCCGAGACTACCCCTGCAGCCACAGATGTCGTGTTTGCTCCACCAACGAGAGTCTTGGTGGCGATCAAGGTACGGGAAAGATTTGATGCCGAAGAAATTGCAGCGCAGAGGCCAGCAAGCCCACCCCCTATGACGAGAACGTCCGTATCGTAATTTGCCATAAAAACCCCGCCCTAGTGCTTACATCAGACTTGCGAGGATATCAAATAAGACTTGCTAGCGTTGGCTCATCCGCCAAAAGGCGGAAGGCCGACGAGGAACTCTGCGTTGTCAGGGATCTTTTTGCCAAGATCCGACGAAGACAGAAGTTCACCATCGAGGGTGAGTATTATGCCCTGCCCCATCTCAGAGTCCGGGTCGAGAAAAGGCTTGAGCTTGTCACCATATGTCTTCATGAGGGCAGAAATTAAATCGTTCACTGTAGACCCCTCTGATATCACAATCTCCTCCTCCTTCTTGTTTGTGACATCACGAAGGATGGAGAGGTAGGCTACCCTAACCTTCAAGCCATACACCAGCTATAGAAAAAGTGAGGGGCTTAATTAAATGTAGCGATGGCTGCCTTACTCTTTCTTAAGGCGTCCCTTTAACTTCTCCATCACCTGGGGGAGGGTCGTGTACTCCATCTCCTCCGGCCCCAGCCTCTCCGGCATGAACGGACCATGCCGCCTCATGTAATCAGCGATCTCAAGCGCCTTGTTCCTAGTCAGGTCGAAGGCGGGATCGTCGAAGAGATCAGAAGGGCCTACTAATTTGGAGTTCTTTATCTGGAAACCAAATGCCACAAACCGTGGCGGGCCGTCGAACCTTGTGCACTTTGCGTTTCTCTGCGCCACTGGCATCATAGGCCCATAGTGCGAGCCTCTCATCCACCCAGCCACTAAGTGCGGGAATGCGAATGGCTCAAGGATCTCGCCGACTGCTGGCAGTCCGTGCTGTGCCCTCACGATCGCAACAGGGTCGTCCTTGCCAACATACCTGCCTGCTATGAGCGAGAGTTTCGTAATGCTGACAGAGGCTGCGACAGTCCTGTCATCTTTCCTCATAATTTTCTTCAGGATGTACCTTCCCGTAGTGCCGATCAGGGCGAGCAGGTCATACGATTCCTCGGGCGTACTAAGCTCGTACGAGCTGCCTTCTATAACATCCAACACATCAAAGATAAAGCCATCATGCATTTTCGGATCGATCACTAAGCCTGCAGAGGAGAACGGGTCTGCGAAGATCTTATACATTGGCAGGTTGAAC
>JACTUC010000012.1 GCA_015660995.1 Candidatus Methanomethylicaceae archaeon
CACTCTTGTGATTTAGGTCGACAGGGTTAGCGATGTTTCGGTGTGTACTATGTTGGGGTCTTTCTCGATGACTTTGTATACTATCTTGTTGATGTTGTCGATAGCTGTGGTCTCTATCACAACTATGGCGTCATAGCGGCCGTAGATTGTGTCTGCCTGAACGACCTCCTTCACATTTTTCCTTATTCTCTTCACGACCTCCTCCGAAGTACCTGGCTTGGTCTGGATTAGGATATAGGCTCTCATACAATCACCAGGTACCTATAGGCTGAAAATACATTTAACAATTTTCAATGGGGTGCCTTGATTCCAGAGCGATTATTCGATTAATCAACATTAAAAAAAGGGTGGTAACACCTAATTGGGGCTGATCAAATAAACATCTATTCAATTAGTTAATTATGCGATAAAGGTCTTTAGCCATGTCCTTGCCCTTCAAAAACTTAGAACATCAAAAACAGTATAAGAAAAAACCTACTTAATATAAGTGGTAATAATGGCTGAGGATGAGTACAAACTGACGAAAGGGAAAATCCTAATTTTTTTAGGCATTTTAATCTTTATTTTTGCCTTCCTTCAGCTTAGCTTTCTCTTCTCCACTCAAATAGACATTTCTTTTGCGTATTCCCAATATTACATGTATGTTATTATCATGATAACTGGAATCACACTTGTAGTGAATGGAAGACGCATGAATAAAAATCCCAACTATAGATTCAACGATTCCGAATTTAATGATTAATTGACCTGTGGCTCAGGGGAAGTTCAAGTTCTCTGAAAAAAGAAAGAGTAGGTTCCACTATCTGCTTCAGAACTGTTATTACTTGGAAGCTAAGCATATCGCCCCGGCCAGCGAGGGTAAAAGCGTTAATTAGTTTCCTCCTTGCTATAGGAAGTGGCAAGGTGAATCTCTTGCCCAATAATTTCTATAGAAGGCTCATCGAGGCCTCCAACCTCTTCTCCTTCAGGGACTACCTTGTCATTCCGGGCAGGTCAGAAGTCGAACCCTCCCAGATAGCCATTGCCTCCACCTTCTCCACCAACATTAAGGTCAACCTCCCATTCATTTCAAGTCCCATGGACACCGTCACCGAGAGCGGGACGGCGATCGCCCTCGCTCGCCTGGGCGGGCTGGGCGTTATCCACAGGAACATGAGCATAGAGGAGCAGGTGGAGCAGGCGAAGAAGGTAAAAAGGGCAGAATCCTTCATAATCAGGGATGTATTCACCATATCCCCTGGCACCAAGGTCAAGGATGCCATAGAGATAATGACAAAGAACAGCATCTCCGGCCTGCCGGTAGTGGAGAGCGAGCGTCTCGTCGGCATCTTAACCAAGAGGGATGTCTCCTTCGCGGAGATGGGCACAGACGTCAGCAGCGTCATGACGAAGAATGTGATAACAGCCTCCCCCACTGCCACAGTCGAGGAGGCAAAAAGGACAATGCACGAACACCGGATTGAGAAGCTCCCGGTCGTGGATAAAGACGGCAAGCTCCATGGTCTAATAACCATCAAGGACATCTACTCCCGCGAGAAGTATTCCGCAGCCACAAGGGACTCTCAAGGCCGCCTAATGGTAGCTGCTGCCGTATCCCCCTTCGACATCGACCGGGCAATGGCCCTCGATCACCATGTGGACGCGTTGGTGTGTGATGTGGCGCATTTCCACAACTCGAACATCTTCAACGCTGCGAGGAGGATGGCAAAGGAGATATCTGTTGATTTGGTCATAGGTAATATAGGCACAGCGCAGGCTCTCAAAGATTCAGTAAGCGCCATAGAGAGGGTGGACGGGATCAGGGCTGGCATAGGATCTGGCTCCACATGCATAACATCGGTGGTCACCAAGGCTGGGGCACCGACCCTCTTCGCCGTAGCTGAGATGGCAGACGCCATGGAGGAGCTTGATCTAGAGATTCCCATAATCGCCGATGGGGGAATAAGGACCCCTGGAGACGCCATGCTCTCCTTGGCTGTTGGTGCCTCGACCGTTATGATGGGCAACGTCTTCGCTGGCTGTAGCGAGTCCCCAGGGAATCTGATAAAAATTGGTGGGAAGTACTACAAGCCCATCCGCGGAATGGGTAGCGCCTCGGCCCGTGAGAAAAGGTTCGCAGTGGATAGGTACGCCTCTATGGCAAAGGGCATAGCGGAGGGCGTGGAAGGGTACGTCTCATACCGTGGTGATCTCCAAATAGTAATGGACGAGTTCTCGGCCGGACTGAAGGCTGCCCTTGGGTATGCAGGGGCGAGTAACATCAAGAACCTCTGGGAGAAGGCGAGGTTCGGCACTGTCGTTAGTGCTCCGTCGGAAGGGGCAGGCATGAAGGACATCATACTACCGGGCGACTAGCCCACACATCGTAGCTTATGCGACAATTTCCTTTCCACTTTCATATGATGATTTATTTTGAAAAAAAGAAAGAGGTTGCGATTGAACTCTTCAATCCTTTTATGCTTTCACTTAAAGAGCCCTTTTGGGTAGTGTTGGGTTAATTAACATAAAAATGAAATCTCTTGCCAAAAGTTTGCTCGACAATCCCATCTATGCTGCCATAAACTTTTCAAATGATGAAGGTCTTTTGGGCCATGTCTTTAGCCTGGTTTGGGTTTCTGTTTGACAGGTAAGCTTGAAAGCAGATTTTGTAGTGGTGTGCAGATTTATAATTATATATCATGTTAAATATCAATAATACTTATATATTGTTCAAACTAAGCGTTTGCCTATGTCTGACAAAGTCCCTCCAACCGGCTGGGCAAACCCAGCAGTCATCGGTCTAATGGGCTTCGGCATGACTACAATGGTTACAGGCCTGTCCAATGTGGCCGGACTTGGCATTGGATTCCATTCGGCCCTATCATTAGCATTCATTTGGGGAGGCGTAGCGCAGTTTGTAGCCGGAATCGTCGCCCTGAATAAAGGTGAGATCTTCGCAGGGTCGGCATTCACGGGTTACGGCTCCTTCTGGATCGCCTTGTATCTTTTCCTCTACGTCGTTCCAGGTGCCCCGGCTACCAACGACCTGCTGGCGTTCTGGTTCGTCTGGACTCTCTTCACCTTAACCTTCCTCATCACATCTTGGAAGCACGGTCCTGGGCTCTTCACCGTGTTTCTGTTGCTATTCATAGGATTCCTGCTTCTCGATGCAATGGCAGCTGGAGTTACAGGAATAACGACGCTGGCAGGCTACGAAATCTTCCTTGACGGTCTCATCGCTTGGTACGTGGCCACAGCCATTATGGTAGAGTCTCACTTCAGAAAAAAAATCCTGCCATTCTAAGATCTCATTACTCTTTCAAGATAGGCAAGTCACCATCAGCTTTGGACTGATCAAATAAACATTGATTAAATGTTTTCAGATCATCATCAGCTACATCAAAACTAAGCTTTTTGAGTTTAGCAGAGTTAAAAATTGTAATAATTTGTTCAGGGGGTTGAGTCAAATAAATAAATTATTATGGCAGGAACTATCTAATTCTTGGAGCTAATAGGGATCCTCTGCATCAAAAGGTCGGTTGATTTGGAAAAACATGGAATAGAACATATTGATGAGAAACAGAGGCACGGGATTCCATTCAATATGTTCACACTCTGGTTCGGGGCAAACTTGACCATAGCGGATTATGCGCTTGGTTCATTGTTCTTCGGGTTACCTCTTTCCAGCATAATAATAGCCATAGTGATAGGCAATGTCCTGGGCGGCCTTTTGTTGGGGTTGATGGCTTCTATGGGCCCAACCTTTGGATATCCGCAGATGATGATTTCAAGGGTCATAACGGGGCGCAGAGGGAACGCACCATTTGCCCTTGCAAACTGGATTAGCACAGTGGGGTGGTTCACAGTCAATATCATTCTTGGTGCATATGCGCTTCAGCTTGCCTTCGGTCTCCCATTTTATGCTGCTGCTATCCTGATAATTTTTGTCGATATGATCTTGGCGGTCTATGGCCATGATATAATTCACCTGTTTGAGAAGATAATGTCTGTTGTGTTGGCTGTAATGTTCACCGTTGTCACAATAATCGCCTACTCAAAAATGGAGATTCAGCTGCCTATTTATCAGGCATCAGCTACATTCGATTTGTACTTCTGGGCCCTGGTGGTGGCAGCCGTGTTCTCATATCTCATGAGCTGGTCGCCATATGCCAGCGACTATTCGAGATACATGCCCAAAGGAACTTCGAAGCTAAAGATTATTGCCTACACGACAGTTGGCGGTGCAGTTGCCAGCGCTTGGCTTGAGATCATAGGTTTCTTAGTCTTTCTTGGCGCCAACAACCATAGCTTGAATCCCATCGAGGCGCTTGCGTCGGTCTCGGGCAGGCTTTCTGTCTTTGCCCTACTTGCTGTTGTGCTGGGGGCTATAGCCGCTGATGCCCTAAATCTTTACACTAACTCGCTCTCCGCCCTTGTGCTTTACCGGAAGGCTGGTAGGGTAAAAACTGTCTTGCTGGCGGGCGTGGTCGGTTTTTTGCTTGCAATGATCGGTTCAGTAAATTTTGGCGCATTTTACCAGAACTTCCTTTTGACGCTCGACTATTGGATAACCCCATGGATCGGGGTCATGGTTGGCGCCTTCTTTATCAAAGGGATCCGATCTGGGGTAGAGAGTTCAGCATCTGTTGTAAAATCCGGGATTGTTTCATATGTCGTGGGCTTGTTGGTGTCGGTTCCCTTCATGAATCTCTCTTCTTACGGTATCAACTTTGTCGGGCCATTGGCAACCTTGCTGCAGGGCGCAGATGTAAGCTACTTCATTGCCTTCGCCGGTGCCCTGATTGCCTACGTTCTAGTTACGCCCAAACAATCTCATTCAGCATCGCCTGGATAGGAAAAAGAGTAGAGCTGAGATTTTAGATAAGGAAAAGGAAACGAAACAGAAGATATGATCTAATTTTGAGCTTGCAGGCGAGGAGTTGACTAAAACCCCCAATCCCTTTGTACTCACGCTTAGAGCCCTTTTGGGTAGTGTTGGGTTAATTAACATAAAAATGAAATCTCTTGCCAAAAGTTTGCTCGACAATCCCATCTATGCTGCCATAAACTTTTCAAATGATGAAGGTCTTCTGTGGCCATGTCTTTGCCCGGGCTTGATCACTCAGACATCTACAATACAAAAGGATTTATTGAGCTGGATATGGATGCCCAATGGGTAAGAGGAAGGAGACGAAACAGAAGACATTCATCTAATTCTGAGCTTGCAGATAATCAACACTTGCTGTAGTTCCGAGCAGTCGCCTTAACCGGTTATTTCTGATTCAATGGGGATCTATTCAAGTCTTCTAAAATAATTGCAATAAATCGCCCTCTAAGAGGTACTATTCCCATAAGCAAGTTTCTCTTTTGAGAATCATGTAAAGTACAATAAATTGGCACTCTTTTTATTTTTTTCGAGTCCATGACACTAATCAGCAGCTTGGGAAAATTCTGCATTGGGTGCATCGAATAAACTTCATCCACTCTTTTCCCGATTTTTTCTTGCTGTGACATCCCTGTAATTCTCTCCACTGCTGGGTTCGAAAAGACCAATCTGAAATCTTCACTATTGATCTCTTTTTGAGCCCAGACCTCCACGCCGAAGTCTACATTATTGAAGACGTCTACAAACATGTTCCCTTTTTCTTCATATGATTTAGTCTTTGCATATTCATCGACTTTTTGTTGGATAAGCCTAATTTCTCGTTGTTGCCCTATCAATTGATCACAAATTATTTTTAAAAGAGCTTCGGGTGCGATCGGCTTTATAATAAACGCATCCGCACCCAAGTTCAAGGCACCGATGGCATTATCAATAGTGGCATGCCCCGTTATTACTATCTTGCGAAGTTTCGGGGTGCCACTTTTTAATTTTTTAAGCAGCTGAACTCCACTCATGTCTGGAAGAACAAGATCGATGAGAGCAACATCAAAATGTCTTTCCAGCGACTTCTTGATTGCCTCGGCGCCATCCTTTGCCGTCTCCACGTTGTATTTATCCGATAGCACTATAGCATAGGTTTCCAGCAGGTCTAGATCATCATCAACAATCAGAATTTGGGCACGCTCTTCCATATTTTATGCCTTCTTTTTTTCAACATATTAATTTGAACCATTATGGCTGTTTTAGGGGAATTGTAATGGCAAATGACGTTCCTTTTCCTACTTCACTCTTAACGTCAACGTTCCCTTTATGGGCATCGACAATCCTTTTTACAACGACCAAACCCATTCCCATCCCTTTAGCCTTATTCGTGGTAAACGGCTTGAAGAGATTCTTTATCCCATCAGCAGGAATGCCTTGGCCCGTGTCTGTAAATTTCATATATGTTCCTTTGTCCGTATCCTCTGCTGTTATTGTGAGAACCCCGCCGTCGGGCATAGCTTGAATCGCATTTACTATTAAATTCGTAAAGGCGCGTTTGATCAGCTGGCGGTCAACCATAATCTTCAGAGTTCTGTCAAAAAGTAATGTAATGCCGACATTGTCTGGAACTTTAATATCCGCTAATGTTTCATTAATCAACCTTTGTAGGCTTGTCACCGAAAACTCAGGCACCATAGGACGAGCGTAGTCCAACAAATCGGAAACGATTTTGTCCATGTAATTAGTATTCCTTTCTATTCGTTCATAGTTTCTTGTTAGCTCATCCCTCATGGGGCTTGAGGGCATTTCTTTAATCTTCTTGTTGAGAATGTACACTGTATTGACGACTGATTGGAGGGGGTTCCTCAAATCATGACCTACCATCGTAGCTGTTTCGCCTATAATAGCAAGACGCTGGGCATTCTGGAGCTGAAGAGTCTTCTCCTCCACCATCTGCTCGAGCTTCTTGGAGTAATTTGACAGCTCTTCTTCCATCTTTTTTCGCTCAGTGATGTCAATGGCTATGCCTCTTAGACCGACAGGACGTTCGTTTTCAACGACAGGTCTGTTTACAATGATAACTGGAAAAGTGCTTCCGTCTTTTCTGACAAGTGTATACTCGTTATCAAGAGAGGACTGATTGTTCAAGGTTTTCATGAAATGTTCAATAGCCTTCCCTTTATATTGTGGTGCAATAAAATCGAAAATGCTATGACTATAGACAAAGTCCTTCGTATAACCAGTAATTTTAAAAGCCCTCTCATTTGCAAAAACTAATTTGCCATTAATGTCTGTCTCAAAGACAATTTCAGGCAAAGAATCAGCAAGACTCCTATACCTCTGCTCACTTCCCCTCAATGCTTCTTCTGCAAACTTGCGCTCAGTAATGTCCCTCCCCACCGAGTGGATGCTGATCAGGTTGCCGTCTCTGTCAAACCTTCCCCTGTCCACCCACTCTGTCCAAATCACACTGCCATCGGGTTTCATAATGCTATTTACAATTTTTATAGTGTCACTGCCAAGGTGAAGCTCCATCAGCTGACCCTTCACTTTTTCCCTCTCCCCTTCGGGCACAATCTCTATCCATTTTGTCCCGATTAGGTCACTTGCGGGTTTCCCTAAGACCCTCGAATAGGCGTCGTTTATGAAAGTTAGAGTGGTATCAGGGTTGAATATGCTAATGAATTCCGTCTGGTCCTCTATGAGGTGGCGGTACTTTTGCTCAGATTCCTTCAATAGAGTCTCGGCATTGATTCTTTTTGTAACATCCTTGAAAGTTGCAATTACTAAACGTATGCCATCCCGCTCAAAAACTTTAACAGCAATTTCTGCTGGAAATTCTGATCCATCTGCTCTCGTTAGAGTATAGATCATTCCTCCAATGGGACCAACCCTAATGGCTGATTCGAGTGTTGAACGCGCCCTATCGAGGTCCCTTTTAGCAATAAAATCAAACACATTGCCTTTCAGTGTTTCCCCTTTGCCTTTGTTAATCCTTAGGCTCTTGATAAAGAGCTCATTGCATTCTAGAATCTCGCCACTAATATCAAAAATGACTATCTGATCAGGAATCTCGTCAATGAATTGCGTAAGATCTACCGTTTTGGTAAAAAAAACTCCCCTGCGGGAGGCGGTTTTTGGCTCCATAACCCCACCTTAGAATTAAATAAAGACATTCTTTACTTATGAGGAGTTGCATAAATGGGGCTCCATTAGGTCGCCTCCAACTAATAGCATATCTATGTCAAATCATGAACTACAATAATTAGGAGCATCTGGAGGGAAATATCAACCTCAAAGGGTCAACTGATTCTCGCAAATCCTCAGACTTCTACAACATAAAAGGATTTAGAGGCATTGCCAAGGGAAAAAGGCACAATCAATGATAACATAAAAATTTATAGTTAACTATAACATTAAGGTTATTATCATATAGTTCCCTCGATTAAAATTGCCATTAATTTCTCAAGATTAGGATTTCAGGAGCAGTACCTGCATTCAATTAGGTACAAAAACCTTCAGGGCCTTCAAAAAACCTACTCATGGTCAAAAGAAGTAATACTTATTAATATCAAGTTTTGACATAACACAGAGGGTTGCTTTATGGGTGTAAAATTATATGATTTTCACCATGAAAAGTTAATCCTCAACTTAACGATATAATCATAAAATATAGTAAGGTGACGGATATGACCATCAAGGTAGCTATAGTGGGCGTCGGCAACTGTGCCTCTGCCCTCATTCAAGGCACTCGGTATTACAGAGATGCTAAGGAAGACGAGATAGTACCAGGGTTGCTTCATGTAAACATGGGCGGATACCACGTCAGGGATGTGGAGTTCGTCGCTGCCTTTGACGTTGATACAAGGAAGGTAGGCAAGGATCTCTCAGAGGCAATTTTTGCGAAGCCAAACAACACTAGGAAGTTCTCGGATGTCCCTAAGCTCGGTGTCAGGGTCGAGAAGGGTCCTGTAATGGACGGGATAGGTAAGTACCTGAAGGGAATCGTGAAGGAAAGTCCAGCAAAGCCAGTGGACGTTGCCAAGACTCTCAAGGAATGCGGAGCGGAGGTGGTAGTGAACTATCTGCCAGTCGGCTCGGAACAGGCTGTGAGATGGTACGCGGACGAGGTTCTCAAGGCAGGATGCGCGTATGTAAACTGCATGCCGGTCTTCATAGCTTCGGACATCGCATGGCAGAAGAAGTTCGCTAGCAAAGGGCTTCCGGTTGCAGGCGACGACGTAATGAGCCAGATTGGTGCAACAGTGCTCCACAAGACACTGGCGAAGCTGTTCGTCGACAGGGGCGTGGAGGTTTCAGAAAGCTACCAGCTTAACATCGGAGGAGACACAGATTTCCTGAATATGCTGGAGGAGTCGCGTCTCATATCGAAGAGGATAAGCAAGACGTCCGCAGTTCAAGCCATGATCCCGTACCAAGTTCCGTTGAGGATCGGCCCTTCAGACTATGTTCCATTCCTCGAAAACAAGAAGATCTGTTATCTTTACCTAAAAGGCAAGTACTTTGGCGGAACACCGGTGCAGATCGACGTCAAACTCGACGTTTGGGATTCCCCGGACAGTGGCGGCGTTGTGATCGATGCGATAAGGGCATCCAAGATCGCCCTAGACAGGGGAATTTCTGGGCCACTCATAAGCCCCTCTGCCTTTGCCTTCAAGCATCCGCCAGAGCAGATGTCCTACGAGGTTGCTAAGAGGCGCTTCGAAGAGTTCATTGATGGAAAGAGAGAGCGTTAAGCGCTTGAACTGAAAAAAGAGATTTTTAGGGTCGTTAACTAAATAAAAAATAAAAAAAAGAAAGGAAAGTAGTTTATGGCCTTGGCACGACAGAGCGGCCAGAGATCTTAATGGCCTCTGCTGCGTTGTCAGGCTTTATCTCAAAGGCGAGCGGCCTCTGGCACCACCAGAACTTCTTGTCGACATCCGCCTTGAAGTACGGGCATTTAGAGCAGCATCTTGCCTCCAATTTAAGGAGGTACCAAAGTGGTGGAGCCTCGTCGGACGGGAAGCTCTTCTGTGGCCACGGTTTCTCCTTCGAGACGTAACCTGGGCATTTCGGTGATACCCTGGGCTCTACATTTAGTATGTTCTTATATTCTGGGCACAAATTGCAACATGGCATGTTCCATTACCTCCTTACTTGCGTCCTCCCATGTTCAGCGCCATTATACCCTTCTGGCCGTGGAGCCTGTTCTCAGCCTCGTCCACTGAGACGGACCACCGGTTGGAGAAGATAACTTCTGGTTCTACCTCCACGCCTACGTCGGCAGGCAGGCAGTGCATCCAGATGCTGTTCTTCTTAGTCTTGTCCATCTTCGCAGGGTTTGTCTTCCAAGCGCCTAGGTCATGGGCCTTCTTGTACTCCTCGTGAGGTACTTCGTTGTATTTGGCAGCCTTTAGCAGATCCCAGCTGCACCAGCCCTTCGGGTAGACCACCAGAGCGTCGTTGAACGCGTCTTCCATATCATTTGTGATCTCGAACTTTGTGCCGTACTGGTCTGCAAGCTTCTTTGTGTATGCTTCTACAGCAGGGTCGAGGTTGAACTTCTTCGGGTACGCCAATGTCACGTCCATCTCAAGGAGCCTTGTGAAGAAGATTATGTTAGTTTGTGGGACTGCGACTGGCTTCCATGCACCTGGGCTGTTGGCATAGGACATGACGAACTTCTTGCCTCTTAGGTTCCTTGTATTGAACTTCTCCATGACAGTCATTATGTCTGCAACACCCTGGCAGGGGTGCCACATATCGCACTCCATGTTTATGACTGGGACTGTTGAGGCTTTTGCGTACTCTCTCATTGTGAGGTTGCCCTCTCCGTAATACAATCCCTTGATGTACCTTCTGAGGGCGAGGCCGTCAAACATCTGACTCATGATTGCGGCGGTCTCGTAGATTGTCTCACCGTGGGAGATCTGCAGTTTGCCTGGGTCCAAGTCGTAGGCTATGCCGCCTAGCTGGGTTATGCCAGTAATGAATGACGATCGGGTTCTCGTAGAAGGGTTGAAGAATAGCGTGGCGAGCGATTTGTTGGCACAGATGTCCTCGTGCTTCTGCCCCCTAGCGTTCTCGCGCTTAAGGTCGAAGCCTGTGTCGATTACGGTCCATAGTTCTTCATCGTTCCATTCAATTTCTGGAGCGATCCAATGTTTTCCATGCAGTTGTGTTTTTACCAAACAATTCCCTCCGTTTTATGTTTGGTAATATAGATCAACGAGGTTAAATATCCTTTCTGGATATCAAACTGGGTTCTATAATTTGGTTAAGCAGGAGAATTGTCGGCAAAATAAACCAAGAGCGCGAAATTAAAAAAAGGAAAGGGAAAAGCGCCCCTCTAGAGAGGGATATGCTTGCCCCTAGACACGAATTTGCCTGCCCCTTTCTTGCCTACAAGCTTCCTGTCGTACAGAACTGGAGTACCCCTCACGAAGGTGTGGGTAGGCATGCCTTTGGCCACCATACCCTCAAACACCGTGTAGTTTGATTTGGAATGCAGGTTCTTTGCCGTGAGCTCCATCTCGCACTTTGGATCGAATATGACTATGTCTGCATCGCTGCCTATGTTCAAGCAGCCTTTTGCTGGATACATTCCAAAGATCTTTGCTGGGTTGTAGGATGTGAATTTGACCATCTGATTGAGGGTGATCCTATTCTTCCGTACCCCTTCGCTGAATAGGACAGGCACCATTGTCTCCGTACCGGGAGCGCCGTTTGGAACCTTAGTGAAGTCGTCCTTCCCCACGTCTTTTTGGGCGTCGTTGAAGGCGCAGTGGTCGGTTGCAACTGTACTCAGGATCTCATCATATAGGCCCATCCATAGGGCGTCGTTGTCATCCTTGCTCCTCAGCGGTGGGGACATTATGTATCTCCTCCCCTTTGGCGAGAGGTACTTTTCGTCGGTTAATGTCAGGTAGTGGGGGCATGTCTCCCCATAGACGTTTGCAAACCCTTTAGTATTTGCAAGCTCAGCCAGCGATTCCATACAAGTCATATGAACGACATAGAGGTTTCCGCCGGTCGCGGCTGCCAATGCGAGTGCCCTGTGGGTCGCTTCAGCTTCAACAAAGTTGGGTCTACTCTTGGCATGGAACTCTGCCGATGTGTTACCAGCCTTTATGTACCTTTCCTTCAGCATCTCGAGCACGGTGTCGTTCTCTGCATGCACCTGAACCAGGAAGCCATGCTTTTTACTCTCTTCCAGCATTCTGTAGATCCTAGCATCATCGCTGAAAAGTCCACCTTTGCTGTAGGTCATGAAGAGCTTGAAACTGGAGACGCCAGCTTTGAGCACTTCTGGAATCTGCTTCACCAGATCGTCTGTTAGGTTTGTTACGGCAACATGGAAGCCAAAATCTATGAAAGCCTTAGGGTCGGCTTTGCCATGCCATATCTTCAGCGTTTCTAGGAAGTCCTTGTCCTTGGGCTGCATAGCAAAGTCGAGGAGCGTAGTTACACCACCATAGGCAGCGCAGGTTGTCCCAGATTCGAAGTCATCAGCTGTCACTGTTCCCATGAAGGGCATGTCCATATGGGTGTGCGAGTCTATAGCGCCAGGGAAGACATACTTCCCTTTGGCATCTATAACGTCGTCTGCCTTGCCTGGGATGTCCGTGCCAATGGCAACGATCTTGCCATCGTCCACGCCGATGTCGGCTTTGATAGAGTCTGTTGGAGTAATTAGTGTTCCGCCTTTAATTAACAAGTCCATTTTAAATTCCCCTGTATTAATAACATAAAAAGGGGAAAAAAGGTTTCCCCTATTTCTTGACGCGCTTCCAGGTTATGCAACCTGGTACTGGGCATGACAGAGTGCAGAGCGAGCAGGCGTCGCATTTCTCTTCATCGACCTCTGCTGCCTTACCCTGCTCGAACTTTATTGCCTGGTAGCCACCATCCCTACAGCCAACAAAGCAGATCCCGCACTTGATGCACTTGTCCTTGTCGATCTTCGCAACAACCTCCCAATCCTTGTCTAGCTTGGACCAGGCCGTTAGCTTGGGGAGAGTCAGCCCCTGTATCTCTTTGACTGAACTGAAGCCCTTGTCGTCTAAGTACTGGGTCAGACCATCAACCATGTCGTGTATCAACCTGTAGCCACGCCACATGACCGATGTGCAGACTTGGACGTTGTTGGCGCCTATTAGGAGGAATTCGACTGCGTCCCGCCATGTGGTTATGCCGCCTATGCCCGACACAGGGATATTTGTAGCTTGGCAAAGCTGGGCCACGCATCTCATCGCGATTGGTTTCATGGCTGGACCGGACATACCGCCGAAGGTGCTTTTCCCGTTTACGGTCGGCATTGGCTCAAAGGTGTCTATGTTGACGCCTATTAGCCCGAGCACCGTGTTTATTGCGGATATCGCGTCCGCGCCTGCCGCCTCGGCTGTCTTCCCCATGAATGCTATGTCCGTAACGTTGGGGGTCAGCTTGACCATAATTGGCACATTGGACCCCTGCTTCGACGCCTTTGTTAGCTTCTCGATGAGCTCGGGCCTCTGCCCGCAGAAAGCTCCCATGCCGCGTTCGGGCATCCCGTGGGGGCACCCGAAGTTCAACTCAAGCATGTCAACGCCTGCCTCGCTCACTGCCCTTGCCAGGGCTTCCCATTCATCCTCCTTTGGCTCGGCCATTAGGCTCCCGATCAGTGGCTTCTCCGGGTACTTCTTCTTTACCTCCTTGATCTCCTTGATCCATGTGCCCAGCGGGCGCTTTGTGACCTCCTCGATGTTCTCAAAGACGACCATCTGCTTGTCCTCGAAGCCCATTATGCCAAAGCGGTTGTCATAGTCGTATACCGCTGTCTTGTCAGGCTTGATTGTCTTTGTTACTGCCCCTGCCCAACCCTCCTCGAACGCACGCATTATCATCTCGCCAGTGCACGTTGGTGGCGCTGATGAAAGCATGTACGGGCTCTCAAGCTCTAGTTTGCAGAATTTTACCGTTAGATCTGGTTTGGTTACCATGTCTTTTCACCTCTCACTTTCTCCCCGACAGATACTTGTCTATTGCCTCCGCTGCCTTCTTGCCCTCAGCCACAGCCTCAACCACGGTGTCTCCTCCGTTCACAGCATCGCCGCCCGCGAAGACCCCCTTAATCGATGTGGCATAATTCTTGTCCACCTCGATAAGGCCATCCTTCACCTTGACCCCAAAGGATTTGAGCGCGGCCTCGTCAGGCTTCTGGCCTACGGCAAGGATCACGACGTCAGTCTCCACTGTGAACTCAGATCCCTTGATCGGCTTGACGCTCCGCCTTCCCGATGCATCTGGGGAGCCGAGTTCCATCTTGACACACTCCACACCAGAGACCTTATTGCCACCAATGATCTTCACTGGGGCTGTTAGCAGCATAAATTCCGCGCCCTCTTCCTTTGCTTGTTTCCTCCCGTACGGGACAGCAGGCATCTCGGACAGGGAGCGTCTGTAGAGGACGTAGACCTTCTCCGCACCCAGCCTCAGGGAAGCCATCGCACAGTCAATCGCTGTGTCCCCACCGCCGACGACCACAACCTTCTTACCCTTGAGTTCCGGTGCCTTCCCCTCGCCCTTGACGTAGCAAGCCACCTTGTAAAGGAAATCCTGAGCAAGGTGTACACCTGGAAGGTCCTCGCCGGGTATTCCCAGACCTGCAGATTTTGTCGCGCCGGTGCTGATATAGACAGCATCGAAATCCTTGAGAAGCCCCTTCGCATCAGCTATGGGCTTCTTTGTGAGGAGTCTCACGCCGTACTCCTTTATGTTGGCGATTTCACTCTCGGCTACGCTCCATGCAACCTTCCAAGGGAGGATGCCGTATATCAGCAGTCCACCTGGCTTTGCGTTGGAGTCGCAGACTGTGACCTCATAGCCTTTTCGGCCCAGCTCATACGCAGCGGAGAGACCGGCAGGTCCTGCCCCCACAACAGCAACCTTCTTCTTGTTTGAGGGGGCTTTGTCAAACTTGACAAGACCCTTCGGCTTTTCCATCTCATATACAAACCTTTGCAATAGGGATATTGCAACAGGTTCCTCACCAAGATTGTTTCTCACACATTTCGACTCGCAAAGCCTCTCGACAGGGCAGACATAGCCGCATTCTCCGCCGAAGATATTGCTCTCCCTGATGATTTTTGCAGAGCCACGATAGTTGCGCGTCTTTATCCTGAATATGAATTCAGGTATGTTGATCCTAGTTGGACATGCTGTGACGCACGGGGCGTCGAAGCACATAATGCAGCGGGATGCTTCATACCAAGCTGTCCTGTCGATGAGGTTTGCGACGTAGGGATCGAATGTCTTTATTCGGTCTTGTGGAGTCAAAACGGTTGTATGGGTTCTACCAGACATTGGAAAACTCACCTTAGAGGAAAATATTTATCCCATAACCACGCTTTAAGGGTTTTCATTACTGATGGCAAAAGGCTTAAACATGGCGATACGCGAGACCTTGGGTGGTAATTCATTTTGATCAAGGGCGTTATATTTGACCTCGACAGCACACTTGTCGATTCGGTGGAGACTATATGGAAGTGCTCCGATCACGTGCTAAGGGAGAACGGGTTCAAGGGGGTCGACAGGGAGACAGCCAAGAGAGCCATGGGCTTAACGATATTCTACCTCTTTGATCTAGCTGAACCCGGTCTGAGCAAGGCGCAAAAGCAGAAGCTCTTCAATGATTACAGGGGTTCGTACATGGAGTATGTCGGTTACAGCAAGCTGCTCCCATACGCGCGCGAGTCGCTCGAGTATGCAAAATCAATCGGTCTGAAGCTAGCGCTCGTGACGACGAAGAGCAGGATGAACGCAGGAAAGATCCTCAAATCATTCAGGCTCTTGGATTTCTTCGATGCCATCCTCGGCTACGAGGACACCTTAGAGCATAAACCCTCTGCCGAGCCGATGCTCAAGGCATCACTCGCACTCAATTTAAAGCCGAAGGAGATGGCTGTGATCGGGGATACAGAGATGGATGTAAGGGCCGGGAAGGGGGCAGGTTCGATTACGGTAGCAGTGACGACCGGAGTTAAGACTGCAGAGCAACTGCAGGCAGAGAGACCGGATTACATTATTGCGACTCTCTTTGAGCTACCTAAAATACTCAGCGGGTTGGTCTCAGTAGACTAAAAAAAGGCTGAAAATAATGTAGATCGATCTACTGGGTAATGGTCTTCAGCGCCTCGTCGAAGACTACAATAGCCTTGTCAATGTGTCCCCTGGTAAGCACAAGGGGTGGCTCTATTCGCACCACGTTTCCGTCCAGACCACCAAGCCCTATGAGAACCTTTCTCTTCCAGACTTCTTGCAGTAGCTTCGCTGCCGCATCCTTGGCCGGCTCCTTCGTCTTCCTATCCTTGACCAGTTCCATGCCAAGGAAGAAACCCTCGCCTCTGACGTCACCTATTATCTCGTGCGTCTCCATTAGAGCCTCCAACGAACGCTTGAAGTACTTCCCATTCTCCCTGGCCTGTTCTATCAGGCCACTGGTGAGTTCATCAAGGACGACCATAGCAGCTGCGCATGAGAGAGCGTTGCCGCCGAGGGTCGAGTAGTGTTCACCGGGCTTGAGGGAGCTGTCCAGCTCCTGGCTGTAGAGGGTGACGCCAAGTGGCAGGCCGTTTGCTATCGCCTTTGAGGTCGTGATCGCATCTGGGATAACCCCGAAGTGTTCTATACCCCAGAGCTTGCCTGTCCTGCCGTTGCCCGACTGAACCTCATCCGCAATGAAGAGTATCTGGTACTTGTCGAGGACCTTCTTCACCTCTCTGAAATAGTCTAGCGGAGGGACTACCATCCCGCCATTGGCCAGCATGGGCTCAGCGAGGAGAGCAGCCACGGCTTCTCCACCGACCTCACACCGCAGCACGTCCTCCATATACTTCACGCATGCGTAGCCGCATTCTGGACAAGAGTCATGGCCGAGCGGGCATCTGTAGCAGTAGGGATCTGGCGCGAAGACAACGGGGGCGAAGGGTCCCAGACCTACCTTCCACTGCGACTGCCCCAGTGCGCTCATGGCGTAGAAGGTCCGCCCGTGGAAGGACCGGTGGAGCGACATTATGTAGGGCCTTTTAGTGACCCTTCTGACTATAGATATTGCAGTCTCGTTTGCCTCGGAGCCACTGTTTGTGAAGAATGATTTTGTGAGCGCCTGACCGGGGCTGAGCTCAGCCAGCTTCTTCGCTAGCCTCGCTGTGTGTTCCAAGTAGTAGGAGGAGGAGATGTGAAACATCTTTTGGAGCTGCTTCTCCACCGCCTCTATTACGCGGTCGTCTGACCAACCTACGTTCACTATGGATACCCCGGCGTAGAGGTCAATGTAGGCTTCCCCATCGATTGTGAAGACCGTGTCCCCCTCTGCGTAGTCTGGGACGAAAGTGTAGAACCTACGGTACATGCGGGAGAGGTACTTTTCCGAGAGGTCTACTATCTCCTTCGTGTGATCCATCGTGGTTCCTCTAATGGTTCATTTCGGCGGGACATTTATTGCGATGAGCCAGAGGGGCGTCTTGCTGGTGTTCTTGATCGAGTGCACCATGTTGGGCGGGAAGATCACGGAGTTACCTGGCTTGACCTTGTACTCGTCCTTACCTATGGTAACCAGTCCGTGCCCCTTCAGGATGTAATAGGCCTGCTCGAAGGGGTGCGTATGCGGATCTGCATAGCCCCCGACCTCGAACTCCGAGCGAAACATTGAAAGGTTCTTGCACCCTGCGTTGGCTTCCTCCAGCATGACGCGGGCGTTGCACTTGATGTGTCCTGCTGGAACGAAGGTACGGACTTCCTTGGGGTCTAAAACGTACTTTACCATTTGTAACACCTTGGCTATAAAAAGGGTCGAAGTTGTAATAAAGTCTGTCGGGAGGGTGATGCTCCCCTGCCTTTGGCGTTAAAGAATACGTCAGGGTGGCAGTAGAGTGCGAATGTTCGAGCAGGTCACAAGTTCTATTTCCTTTACCCCGAAGCCTGCCCAGTCCAAGTGATGTGCGACCTTCGGAAGGGCAAGCGGGTCGGATGGGGTATTTCCCAGATCGCTGTTTACGACTATTCCTTCTGGTCCGTTCTTCGATAGGATATCTGCGACGTCTTGGGGCGTTGGCTTGCCAGGCTGGACCATCAGCCCGGCGACAACTCCCGCTGACCTCGCCTTCGGCACAAGATCAGGTGTCAGGTGATCCATAATGACTCTTCCAGGGTCAATCTTCTCGGACTCGATGACTAAAAGGAGCTTATTGAATATCTTTGGCTTGTTTGATCGTGGCGTGTGAATTATGATGGGGGCAGCGTATTCATTGGCTATCCGCATCTGCTGCACGAGGATTTTCTCCCCTTCATTGCTATCCGTCTCCAAACCCACCTCGCCCAATGCCGAGACCTGCTTGTTGCCAAACAGGGCGCGGATGTGGCCAAGGACTTTTTTCGTTCCCTCAATGGGGATTGAGCGCGGATGAATGCCAACAGCCACTCACGTGCTGAGCCCGAACTTACTGAGCCTCTCCGGCTCCTCCTCGATCAACCATTTGTAGAGATCGATGAGCGTAGACAGCCCTGATGGTTTAACTGGGTAGTATGAGCAAATGACTACACCTTCCACACCTGCCTGCGCCATCAGTTCTAGGTCTTCGGAACTCCTTAGATAGATATGCGTGTGGGAGTCGATGAAGCGCATTATGGCAACCCCCTTTAGAAAATAAGAATGGGAGGATATGTCACTGAAGGTGCTTTAGCAGAGCTTCCTCTAGCGCTTTCTCCCCGGACGCGCCAACGATCCGCTCCACCTCGTTCCCGCCCTTAAAGAATATGAAGGTTGGTATACCATAGATGCCGTACTTCTCGGGTGTTCCGTTGTTCTCATCGACGTTAAGCTTTGCTAAAATTGCTTTGCCCTGGTACTTTGCTGCCAGTTTCTCGAAGATGGGAACCATCGTCATACATGGGCCGCACCAGCTGGCCCAAAAGTCTACGAGCACAGTTAGCTTACTCGAGGCTATTGTCGAGCTGAAGTCAGAATCGTTAAGTTCGATATAGGCGTGACTCATTTTTTTTACACCGCTATTGTCTATTGGAACCGAAATTTTAGCGAGTTTCTTGGCTTCCAACCGCTCCAGTTCTTCGTCCTGCTCGCTTTGCATCGGCTCACCTAAGATTGTTCCAAGAGGGGTATATATTTACTTTTTGAGGTTTCAGCAAAGAAGCATCTTGCGAGCTGATCCCCCAAGCCTTTGCGCAACTGCTAGATCCTATTGACGACGTCCTTCTTGAGGTCTATGCAACCGATGAGGGCAAGAAGCACCTTAAGATCGTCGGTGTTGATTACAGCAGATGCCTTCTCTTTGACGATGAGCTTTGGTCTGAAGCCAACTCCGAGACCGACGTTCTCTATCATGAAAAGATCATTTGCCCCGTCCCCGACGGCAACACATGAGTTTAGGCCTATGCCCCTCTCTTCTGCAATCTTCTTTATTGCCTTGAGCTTGGCCTCTGGGCCGATCATCTCGCCTGTCACCTCTCCGGTCAATGTGCCGCCGAATGTGACCAGCTTGTTGCTGAAGACGTAGTCTGCCCCGACCATCTTTCCAACGTAATCTGCCACGAAGTCGAAACCCCCAGTAACTATGCCTACAATGAAGCCTATCTCCTTCAGTTGATGCACTAGGTCCACCACACTTGGGAGGATGCTGATCGAGCACCTGATCTCCTCCAGCCTCGAGACAGGTAGCCCCTTGAGCAGCCTCACTCGGGCCTTCAACGCCTCATGGAACTCCATCTTGCCATTCATCGCAAGGGCAGTTATTTGCCGGACTTCCTCGTAGGCGCCAGCTGCCTTTGCCAGCTCTTCAATAATCTCCTGCTCAATAAGCGTGCCATCGAGATCGAAGACTATGATCTGCTTCCCACACTTGTAGCTCTTTCCGCTCTCAACTGCAAGCGCCAGACCGATGCCATCACAGCTCCGCTTAAGGATGTTAATGAGGTCTGCTTCCTTTATAGTGGCGTGCTTAGCGTCCACGATCATTATCATTACGAAGAGGTTCGAGAAGATGGTGGACGCCCTCGTCTTGATAATGTTTGCGTGGAACCTAGCGAGGACGCCGGAGACCGTTGCGACGATTCCTGGGCGGTCCTTCCCCACGGCGGTGAGGACGAGCTTACTTTCCGCCAGTGTAATAGAAGGCAACCTCCAAGCCCAACTCGTGGCACAGATATTTGAGCTTCTTCCTGAGTTTCTCCAGACTCTCAACCGCGTGGGAGATATTGATAAGAAGAGAGAGGATGAATACCCCATGCATCACAACCTGGTCCATATCCTCAATGTTGAAGTCGAAATCGGCTATGACTGATGTGATCTCAGCGATTAACCCACTCCGATCTGGACCCACGGTTATAATGACCAGGTATTTATCGGGCATGGGGAACACCAAATAGACATCCAAGAGTGGATAGAAAATCTATTTAACTTTTCGTGCTGATAATGGCTGAAGTGCAACAATAAAGAATGTGCAGATTGATGTTCTAGCGTTTAGGGGGAAAAAATCTGTCCAAAGAGAGCCTGCTGAAGTTAAGGAGGGCCATAATCGACCAAGACTTGAACGGCGCCATGGGGTCCACAATAGCCTGCTTGGGTGAGAACATCGACCCCGCTGAGATAATTGACGTGGCGGCTGGCGCGCTGAAAGAGGTGGGCGACCTCTTCGAAGGAGGGGAGCTCTTCCTCCCAGAGGTAATGCGGGCAGCCAACGCTGCTAAGGCTTCGCTGAACATAGTGCTGCCGCTGGCAGCAAATACTGGGACCAGGGGGCGAGGATCGAGGGGGCAGGTCGCGATAGGCTCACTCGGCCCCCACGACATCGGGAAAACGATTGTGACGTCCATGCTGATAGCGGACGGGTTCGACGTGCTGGACATAGGAACGTGTATAACCCCCACCAAGGTGGAGGAGGCTCTTGAAGTTGGGACTTCTGCTTGTGTCCTGGCGCTCTCAGTCCTGCTCACATCGGACATCGACAAGTCCGCCGAGATAATACGAAGATCCAAATTGACAAGGGGAAGCCTGAAGGTTATGGTTGGGGGAGCGGCAATGAACGACAAAGTTGCGAAGATGATTGGTGCCGATGCCTACGGGGTAGACGCCAACGAGGCAGTCAAGCTAGTGAGAAAATTCATGGAGGCTTCACATTGATAAAAACGACGGTAATAGGGAGCCACCCCGTTGTGGGTGAGGGGCTCGCAGCGGTCGAGACAGCAGTGAAGGACCAAATTGAGGCTGGCATAGACATCATAAGTGATGGTCAGACGAGGACGGATATGGTCTCGTATTATGCTGATCATATCCCCGGGTTCAAGGTAGAAGGCGGGAGGTGTTTCATCGTTGGCAAGATCAAGCCGTCAGAGGCGACGCCTGTGCCAGAGGACCTCCTTTTCGCCAAGAAGTTAGCTGGGGGGAAGGCCGAAGTTAAGGCGATAGTGACCGGACCTGTAACTATGGTCTTCTTCTCAGAACTCACACCTAGCGCGCCATATAAGGGGTTTAGGGATGAGGTGCTCTTCAGAGACGTCTCTGATGCGCTGGCAATGGAGGCAGAACTCATTCAGAAGAAGGGATTCTTCAACTTCCAGTTCGATGAGCCCAGTTTCTCGATAGGTGCGCCGATGGCACTCGCAAGGGATGCGCTAGAGAGGACGGTGGCGGACGTGAAGGGAACTAAGGCACTCCATGTCTGCGGCAACCTTAGGAGATCGTTCAAGGAGATAGTCCCCATAGAGGGGATAGACGTGCTCAGCTTCGCGTTCAAGGACAGCGTGAGCAACTTCGACACTGTAGACAGGAAGCTCCTTGAGGATTACTCGAAGAGGCTGGGCGTTGGCTGTGTCAGTTCCACCGAGAATAGCGTCGAGGATGTGGAAGTTGTGAAGGGCGTGATCAGGAAGGCTCTTGGGCTCTATGGCCCGGAGGGTATTGCGTGGGTTCATCCAGACTGCGGGATGCGGGCGCTGGAGAGGGAGGTCGTGAGGTCAAAGCTCAAGAACATGGTGAAAGCAGTAAAGGGTATGGAGGTTGAGCTGCGATGATCAAGCCGCCGTTCTGCTTTGGCAACGCTGTCTTTGGGGTTCCAGCCAAGACGGTTCTGATCGGCAGTGTCTTCTACAAATCGGACCGGAAAGTCCTTGACCATAAGAAGGGCGAGGTGAGTCTGCCAGCGCTGGAAAGGGAGCTCAAGTCTGTAGAGATCCTAAAGGAGAGGGTAGGCCTTGACCACGCGCTTGATGTAATTGCTGAGACGCCACTGGCGATGGAGAAGTGCCTTGGGATACTGGCGGAGATGACGGATGACCCCTTACTCATTGGCGGCATGGATGAAGAGACGAGGATCGCTGGATACAACAAGGCAAGGGACCTAGGTATCCAGGCGAAGTGCGGTGTCAACTCTATTGGCCCGGCAACCTCAGAAAAGGAACTGGGGAGTATGAAGAGCAACGGGATAAAGTTTGCTGTACTCCAGACGATGGACCCCTCGGCGGTCTATCCGCTGGAGAAGGTAGCGCTTTTCAAGGGCAGCCTGCAGACAAAATGCGAGATTGCAGAGATAGAGATGGCAGTAATCGACGTAGGGATAATTGACTTCACCAGTGCATGGCTCGCAGCAGAGTCCATAAAAATGGTGCACAAAGAGCTGAACTTGCTGGCAGGGTGTGCCCCGTCCAACGCTGCGTACCAGCCCCTAGGCGCACATAAGATCTCGAGGAAGAGCGCGAGGTCCATAAATGTCTCTCTCAACACCATGATGCAGTTGGCTGGGGCGGACTTCATAATCTACGGCCCCCTAAGAGCGGCAACCTATGTCTTTGAGGCAGCGGCCATCGTTGAGGCGATAAAGGCTTATGGTTCCAAGCTTGCGGGCGAGAAGCTAATAGATAAGGGACACCCGCTGCACAGGTTTCTTCCGAAACTTGTGTGAAGGAAAAAGGTAAATAGTTTAACGTCGGGTATCAACTGGAGGAAGGCACATGGTCCTCGCATGCATAATGATACATTGCAAGCCAGGCACGGCTCCGGAGGTAATGGAGACCATAAAGTCAATAAAAAGCGTCAGGAGGGTTTTCGAGACCCTGGGCGCTTATGATGTGGTCGTTGAGTACGAGTTCCCTTCGCTGGAGAAGCTTGGAATAACAGTCTACGAGATAGCGAGGATAAATGGGGTAATCGCGACGGAGACGCTGATAGAGACAATAATGTGATGTGTTGCTTATGGCGCAGATGCTTGTTTTGATGCATGCTGAGAAGGTATCCGTGCTTGACATAGTGAAGAACTTAAGCAAGATGCCGTATGTCGTGGACGTCTTCCCGACCTTTGGCAGGTTCGATGTAGTTGCATTCTGCAGCGTAGAGAAGAGGGACGATGTGGGCGCTCTCGTTAAGAGGATAGCTTCGCTGCAAGGGGTGCTCAAGACAGAGACTCTGGTAGAGATCTGAGCTGGCACCTTCTATTCGAAGTGAAAGCAGATCAATTGCGACTGAAGGCGGACTCCTTTTATTCATTGGGTGGTATGGGCCGTCTGGCTGGATGATTCAGAAGAGCGGCTGCTCGCCAGCCAGTTCGTAGAGTTTTAAGAGGTTACCCCTGTCATCTCGCCTCTGATCGACTGGTGTCTCCATTATGAGCGGGAGAGACCTTATCCTCATCTCAGCCAAGATGGAGCGAAATCCAGGCTCACCAATGGTGCCCAACCCAATATGCTCGTGTCTGTCCAGGTGGCTGCCAAGATCCCCCTTGCAGTCGTTCATATGAACCACCTTAAGCTTGCCGAGACCTATTACACTGTCAAGCTTGTCAACGATCTCGCCAACCTCTGTTCGAAGGTCGTATCCAGCTGCGAAGGCATGGCAGGTGTCGAAGCAGAAGCCTATCCTCTCTTGGCAGTCCGTTCTGTCCATTATTGCCCTAATATCCTCAAAGGTCGTCCCGAGGCTGTTCTTCTGACCTGCTGTGTTCTCGAGGAGGATCATGCAGCTCGGCTCTGCTCCACAAGCGGCCTCGCTAATTGCGGATGTAAACCTAGCGCGACCCTTATCGAGGCCGTTCCCCAGGTGGCTACCGAGATGCGTCACAAGGTAAGGTATCCCGAGCAGGTGGCACCTTTTTAGTTCAGCTTTCAGCGTGTCAACGGACTTTTTGTACTGCTCGTCGTTGGAGCCTGCCAGGTTCGGCAGGTAAGGCATATGATCTACCACAGGTGAGATGTGGGACTTGGATAATTTTTCGGAGAACGCGGAGATAGCATCCGTAGGGAGATCGGAGAATGCCCAGCCTCTGGGATTGCGCGTGAAGAGCTGGAAAGTGTTGCAGCCCATCGCAAGAGCCCTATCTACGGCTTTGTCAATGGAGCCTGCAATAGAGACGTGGAAGCCTGCCCTCACAAGAGCACCACACCAGATATTGGTTTGGTGGAGATTAAGTTTTGTCCCGTTCACTGTTGGGGGGTTGCCAAGTGCGATGGCTGATGTGCATTACCCGGATCAACCCCGGGGTTTCTCGGCTTTGATGCTGCAGGATTCCAATGCCTTTTTTACTGCACGGTGTATCTCTGAAATGGCTTCAGGATCAAGGTCCTTTCCCTTTGGCACGATTTCATCCAAGCCCGAGCCCTTGATCCCAGCGGCACCAATTCCGTACAGGAGCCAGTCAAGCACGTAGTCATAGATGGACCTGTCGCCACCTGCTGACTCTCTCAAGGCAGAAATCACCTCTCTGATGACTGCAATGGAGGCGTCCATCTGCAGGCTCAGACTCTCAAGTAGCTCCTCTTTTACGCATAGGATCTCGCCGAGCACGCCGAGGAGATCCTTGACAAAAGCAAGATCGATCTCAGAGAAGCTCCTGTCAAAAGCAAGGACAAGGAGAGACCTATCCGCATCCGCGTTTATTGAAGCCCGGCAGCGGCAGACCTTCGAGAGAGGATAGATTTCCCTGAGATCGGATATACGCAGGTTCTCGACAAGCGAGATAACGATCTTGTTGTGAAGTAGATGCCATATCTCGTCTGCCGCAATGCGGTTCCAGCCAATATCACCAGCCATGATTACTAGATCGCATGCTTTGGATGCGTCATGAAGGCCAGCAATTCTCCCGTCAGTTTCGTCGAATTTTGAAAGATCGAAGCCTGAGCGTGAGAGCGACGCCAGAATGGGCGGGATGTTATTTCCCATGAGAAGCAATTTCACCAATCAAGCCATCTCCCACTGGACGCTGACTAATGATCTTCCTCTTTGGGTTTTAACCCTTACCTGAGTTCCTTGCGCAGATCTTGCAGAATTTCTATTTTTTCGCAATCTCACAAAGTTAATATTAAGATAGAGGTCTATTACTCCTTGCGGGGTCTGATGCATGTCTTTCGACAGACTCAAGGGTATCGGTTTTACGGATTCAGAAGTTAAGATTTATGAACTGCTCATAAGGGATGGGGAGTGCCCGAAGGAGGAGCTCTCCAGAAAAGCAGCATTGAGTAAAGCAAAATTTGATGACGCATTGTCGGGGCTTGCCTCCCATGGCGCAATCGAGGTGAGCGACAAGATTATTACAGCAGCATCCCCGAGAACCTTCCTCCAGAAATACCTCACGAATAAAGAGGTTGACTTGGAGATCCAGCTGGCGGAGGTGAAGAGGAACGTCAGCGAGATCCAGGGGCTGCTTGATCCCATATACAGCGAGAGCAAGTACGGCTTGAGGCTGGAGGAGCTCTGGCAGATAATAGACGGGCTTCCAGCGATGGAGATGGAGACCATAAAGATGATCTCGAGGGCTAAGTCTGAGATCTGCATTCTTGCTGAACGGTTCACCTGGTATTACAAGGTAAGGGAGGAGCTACTCTCCGCCCTCGACAGGAAGGTTAGCGTGAAGGTCCTTACCCTCGAGACTGATAAGGAGACGCAGGAGAGGGTCGAGGATATGAAGGGGTACGGAATCTCGGTCAGGCGCGCCAAATGCGACTGGCGGAGTATGAGGTTCACGCTTGTGGACAGCAGCGAGCTTGTCTTCCTGATATGGGCCAAGAAGAGCAACGAGAGTAGGGTCTACTACCGACCCGGCTATACCAAAAACCCTGGCTTGCTTGGAGTCTTCTGTGACTCCTTCCAGTATCTGTGGGAGAAAGCAAAACCTATATGAAGAGCACGATAGGGGTCTCGCACGGTTCCGCGGTTGAACTAGGGCTAACAAGGGGAACATTCGCAGAGAAGCCTACCACAGCTTACTTGTTCTTGAAGGATAGGAAGTGCAGTGGGAGCTGCGCATTCTGCCCACAGTCGACGGAAGCGGGCCAAAGGATTTCGAGGGTGGACTGGCCCGAATTTTTCATGGACGATTTATTGAAGGCGCTATCATCGAACAAAGCCCTGAAGAGGGTTTGCGTACAGTGCTCCAACGAGGAATCAGTCAGGAACAGCCTCCCCCATGTGATCAGGGCAATAAGAGAATCGACTGAAGTTCCAATATCTATATCCTCTTCGCCGATGACGCAGGGTCTGATGCATGAAGTGAAGGGAGCGGGAGCAGACTGCCTCACGATCCCATTGGACTGCGCAAGCGAGGGCTTGTTCAGGGCAGTTAAGGGGAGCGAGTGGGGGGATTGCTGGAAGGCACTGGAGCTTGCTCTTCCAGTCTTCGGGGTTGGCAACGTTGGGTCACACTTGATCGTTGGTCTCGGGGAGGAAGAGAAAGAGGTTGTGGTGCTGATGCAAAGGCTTTGGGGGATGGGGATCGTCCCCTACCTTTTCGCATTCACGCCAGTCAAGGGAACGCCCATGGAGAAGAGGGAGGCGCCACCGCTCGTGGCATACAGGAGGTTACAGCTCGCGAGGCACATAATAATCGAGAGGGGAGGGAGGCTGGATGCATTTGAGTTCGATGGCATGGGTAGGATCAAGCGATTCCTGATAGCCAAGATCGAATTTGAGTCTATGATTTCCGATGCCGGAGTCTTCATGACCAGCGGTTGCCCCGGATGTAACAGGCCGTACTTCAACGAGAGGGTCTCCGGCCCCATCTTCAACTTCCCCCGCAAGCCAAAGGCGGAGGAGATCTCAAGAATAAGGGGAGAGATGCTTGGAGCAGTTGAGGGTTATTAAGTTCGTCACGGGGACGCCATGGTATAATATGGCCCTGGATGAGGCAATAGCGAGGAGGGTCGGTTCAGGGGAGAGCCCCCCAACCCTCAGGCTCTATGGTTGGTCTCCTGAGGCAGTCTCGATAGGGTTCTTCCAGGAGGTGCGGGAGGAGGTCGATCTAGAGTTCTGCAGGAGAAGAGGGATTGAGCTGGTCCGCAGGCTGACCGGGGGCGGCGCGGTGGTCCATTCCAGAGACGAACTGACCTACAGCCTAGCCGTCGGTGAGGGCGATCTGATGATACCTAGGGATGTACAGGAGAGTTATGGAAGAATATGTGCGCCGATAGTCAGCTCGCTCAGAAGGTTGGGAGTTGACGCCTCTTTCAGGCCGGTGAATGACATTGAGGTTAGCGGGAGAAAGATCTCGGGGAGCGCCCAGACGAGGAGGTTTGGGGCAGTGCTGCAGCATGGGACGATCCTGCTCGATTTGGACTATACACTGCTCTCCGCGCTCAAGGTCAGTGCTGAGAAACTGAAGGGGAAGGGAGCATCTACTGCTGGGGATAGGATCAAAACATTAAGGCAGATACTCGGAAGACCCATTGGGCACCAAGAGATGGGTAGGATCGTGGTAGAAGAGTTCAGCAGGACCTTCTGCTGCGAAGCGGTTCAAGGCGACGCAAGCCACGAGGAGGAGATCGGGGCACATGCCTTGGAAGGGAGGTATCGATCTCAAGAGTGGCTCTTCAGGAGGTAGTGTTGTGGAGAGGAGCGCCATAATCAAGGTCAGTGGAAGTAAACTCTTGAAGGTTGCAGTTCGTTCCCAAGGTGGGACCATAGAAGGTGTTAGGATCACCGGGGACTTCTTTGTCTATCCAGAGGAGGCACTTGAGTTGCTCGAAGCGAAGCTGAAGGGAAGAATGGTGCAGGATGTTGGGAAGATCCTCAAGGATGAGGTAAAGTCGCTCAATATCACCATAATAGGTTTTAAATTAGAACAACTCATCAGTATGATAGAGGGTTGTTCTCGTTGAAGGGCAGAATATACTGCTTCAGGCCGTCACCCGTGGTCTACGGCATCTCGATTACCGGCAAGCGCTGCGAGCTCCAGTGTGGCCACTGCAGCGGTAAGTACTTAAGCGCCATGGATGCGACCGAAACTCCCGAGAGCTTGATGGATGCATTTGTGGCAGCCAAGGAGGCAGGAGCCAAGTGTGTCCTGATAAGTGGGGGATTTACCAGGGAAGGCAAGCTGCCCATCTCAGAATTCATGGAAGCCCTGAGGGAGGGAAAGCAGAAGACAGGCCTGAAGGTTGAGATACACGCTGGCGTGATCAGCGACAAGGAGCTTGCAGCTCTCGGTGACGTCGGCATTGATGCGCTCTTGCTTGACGTGATCGGGGACCAAGAGACCATAACCGACTACATGGGTGGCAGTTGGCATGTAAAAGATTACGAAAGGATCCTCAAGACTGCCAAGAATTGGGTGCCAATACTGACGCCTCACATCCTGATAGGGGTGAGTAACGGCAAGATAAAGGGCGAGTTCCATGCAATCGACATGGTTGCAGAGGGAAACATCGACTCGCTGGCGCTGCTAACACTTATGGATGAGTACGGAACTCCAAGGCTTGATGAAGTGGAGAAGGTGATGCAATATGCCAAGGACAGAGTCAAAAAGGCGAGCCTCACCCTGGGGTGTATGAGGAGCAGAGGCAAGGAGAGGCTTGCGCTGGAGATGCTGGCCATAGACATGGATTTCGACGGGATCGCCAATCCAACCAAGGAGTCCATGGAGTATGCGAAGTCCAAGGGCATGATCCCAGTCGAGATCGAAGACTGTTGTGTTTTTATTCCAAAGTAAAAGCTGTTGTGCCTAGAGGGGCAGATCAAACAAGTGTGAATTCCCAGATGCAACAGGCATCTTTCGAAGACCTTTCTGGCGGGCACTGGACGCATCGGACTCTGAACCGTGGGTTCAGTTCCTTTGCGAATGTTGACAGGTGGGCAATGCCAACCGTTCTGCACGGAAACTCGCCCTTGCCGCTCCTTATTCTTGCAGCTTGGGGTCTGCAGTTTCCTACGGCCAGCATCAGCGAGTCCGCGCTCAGGGCAATATCGAACTCGGAGGCGGGGGCTATGGAGATCAGCTGCAGAGCATTCCCCAGTTCGGGCAGACTCCATGCATTAGCCTTGATGAGATCCTTCACCCGCCTCGCCTCTGAAACCGCATATTTCCCCCATGCCTCCTCGTCGATCTCTATTGCAACTTTCTGACCGAACCTGTCCTCGACCCCGAGGAACCAGTAGCCGTCTAGGGTCAGGAAGTTTTTGGACAGGATCTCGATGTACTCGATTAATTCCTCCTTGGATAAACTTTCTAGGAATCTTTCCACTTACAGTGCACCCCTTCATCCATGTAATTCGAATCAAGAATATGCAGCACCGGGTATATAATTTGGTTCGGAATCACTCATAGAGGGCGAGTTGGCCGAATGGATACGGATCAGGGGGGATTTGAACCTGAATGGGTGTGGAACCCAAGAGTTGTAAAAGTGACACACGTTATCCCCTTTCAATAAATTGATAAAATCTCTCCATAATACAATGTATGAAAATTATTCTCATCACGTCCACTATAGTAGGTTCTTCTTACGTCAGCAGGAATGAGGTCGGGGATAATCTGTAGCTTGTGGAGTACCCTGCATTCGTAGCGCAGTTTGCACTGCCTGATAATGGGCACAGAAACTTTTTTCCCTTTGGCAGTCGAGAATTTGCACTCCTTGAACTTATCATGCGTCCTCCCGCTAAACCTGCCACATAAAGCGACTGCCTCGCCCATTTCCTCACTGGGCACATTCACTGTGAACTCGCCATTGTCTTCTAAGAACCCATGCGAAAATCTGGAATGCTTAACGGCGACCATGAAAACTGGCTTGGCCCAAAAAATACCGATAAGCCCCCATCCTATCGTCATCACATTGCAGCTGCCATCCTTCTTGCTCACCACCAGCAAGACACCAGGATCAGCTATCTTGCCAAGGGTGGCAGAGGTATACTTCTCAATTTTTTTGATCATATCCATCTTTAACAACCTTTTTTCATCAAATCTCTTTGCCCACTTAGCACCCATTGCGCGTACTTCGTTGGTCCTTCTTATACAAACTTTACATTGATAAGATGCGCAGAGCAAGATATGCAAGGATCATAGGCTCTTGCGATTAACTCAAGAGTGCTTTCCAGATTCTCCTTTCTCTCAGAGACTAGTCTTCCAACAGCAACCCCAAAGTCCTTCTCCATATTAGCAGAGTTCATAGCAGTGGGGGTTATCACGTTGGCTTGAGTTATGCAACCATTTTCGTCGAAGGAGTAGTCGTGATAGAGAATTCCCCTCGGAGCTTCCACGGCGCCGATTGCGGAGCTTTTCCTTGGCTCAATTTTAGCCAGTTCCTCTTTTTCAATTCCATTATTAAAAAGGGCATCTATGTCTTCCAGGCATCTGTCTATGCAGTGCACGAGTTCTATTGCCTGGGCAAGGTTGTTGTTCAGAGAATTTCTCGGATTCAGCTTCTCTGCGTGTTCCCTAAACAGCTCATTGGCCGTTCCATAAAGTCTTTCTTTGCAAAGCGTTACTCTGGAAAGGGCACCCACCATGAAAGAAGAACCCCTGTAGGAAGAATGCTTTGCATGGGAGTGTTTCACCACTTCTTCGTTCGTCAGCTCTCTGTACTCTTCAACCCTTTTCCTTTTTCCATCAGAGATCAACACGTGATCGCCTAAGTATCCAAATCTGTCTCCCGGATCTAGAGCCATAAGAATATTTTCTGAATGGGTGCAATCGGGGATGTCCAAGGATGCAAAGAGACTTACAGCATCTTCTGCTGCTGCTTTCGAGTCTTCCATTGCTTTCTTGATGGATAGCAGGTCTTCCTCTTTCGGCATAGTTGAAAACCCTCCCACTCGATCATTCATACCATGAACCTCCCTCCCGCTCAGTGCGTTGTGGACCATGTTTCCAGTTTTTTTGAGTTGGAACGCTGCTTTGACTTCCTTGGCATGCTTGTCCATCATGCTTAAGGCGTCGGGGTATCCAAGGTAATCCGGGAGTGCCAGCAGAAACAAATGAAGCGAGTGGCTTTCAATTACCTCTCCATGTATTAAGAGATCCCTAAGCATGGCTGTGCGGGGTGTAACCTCTACCTTGAATGCCTTCTCAATGGTGCGGATAGATGCGAGGCTATGGGAAGCAGTGCAAATGCCGCAGATCCTTCTCATTACATCCGGGACCTTGTCATACTTTACTCCTTTTATGATTGCCTCGAAGAATCTCGGCCCCTCGGAGATTCTCATCTTGACATCCTTTACTTCTTCACCCTCAATTGTGACCTCTATTCCTCCATGACCTTCTACTCTGGCCAGATGCTCCACCACTATTTCTCTAGCCATTTTATTTACCTCTTGCACCACCTGTTTTTTCGCGGAGCATTTTAGATAATTTCAGTATCCCCTCAAAGTTCGCGCCGAAGAATCTCAATCTGTTTTCAATGTATCTCTCATCGTAGCCTTTCTCCAGAAGAGTATGCAATTCTTCTGCGGCGTTTGTTTCATTCATGATGGGACCCCTACATCCTACGCAGTCTATCCCCAAGCCTGGGCACCTAGCGTTACATCCTGCAGCTATTATGGGTCCTAGGCAGGGCATTCCCTTATCCACCAGCAAGCATTGGTATTCGTTGAGTTTACATTCGACGCATACCGGATAGTCCTTTATTTCTGGCGTGTCACCATGTAGTAAGGAGAGAAAGACTTGACGGATTTCGGTTGTTTCTATGGGACACCCCTGCAGCTCCAGATCGACGTTTACATATTTTGAGAGACCGTACGGTTCAAGAACTTTGAAGTACTCTTCTCCTTTGCCATATACCTCCTCCATCTTTTCCTTCATGGTCATCTCTTGGTTTCTCATGGCTTGCACGCACCCTCCTATGGCGCAGTCACCTATGGCGATAAGCATCCTGCTTCTCTTTCTTACATCCTTCAGGCGCTCCAGATCCAATTCGGTGCTGACGGAGCCTTCTACAAAGGCTATGTCAACCTCTTCATCTTGTTGGACGCTGCTTGCCTCTTGGAATGCCACTATCTCCACGTTTCTCAACAAGTCCAGCAACTCATTTTCAAGGTTTAATATCATCAATTGGTCACCGCCACAGCCGGTGAGGCCATAAATCCCGATTTTTGGTTTTGCCATGTTAAGCGACTCCTAGATCATGCCCTTTGTATGCAAAGCGTCCCAATAGGTAAAGACTGGTCCGTCTTTGCAGACGTATCTTATGGAACTTCCATCACCGATGATGCAATTCCCGCATTTTCCTATTCCGCATCTCATCCGCCTCTCAAGGGATATCAATATCCTCTCGGGAGGAACATCCCTCTTCGTAAGCTCTTGGCCAACAAATTTGTACATTATGGATGGACCACAGATTATGGCATAGGTGTCCTTCGGAGAAATTTCTGTCCTTTCAAATAGCTTGGATACGACTCCACTCATACATCTGTCAGAGTACTCAGCCTCCAATAAGAGACACTGTTCATCCTTGGGATCTTCATAGGAGAGGTAAAATTTGCAACCGGACTCGTCACCCCCTGCAAGAAGGCTGTTGAATTCATCTCTGAACAGCATGGTATCATAGGTTCGGATACCGTAGAAGAAAGTGATGTCCCTGTATTTTGCTCTGTTTTTCAGGGAATATTGGAGAATGGATCTGAGGGGCGCGACGCCCAAGCCTCCAGCCACCAGTAGCAGATTGCTCCCCTCCATTTCTTTCAATGGGAATCCATTTCCGTAGGGCCCTCTTACTCCCACAAGGGATCCTTCGCCTAGGCGAAGGATCGCGGAAGTGACCCTGCCCCCACTTCTGATGCATAAATCCAGTAGATACTTTTGATTCTGCATGGAACATATGGAGAATGGGGCTTCCCCTACGCCCATAATGCTGATCTCTATGAACTGCCCCAGATTGTATTGGAATTCCTCTGCGGTCTTCTTATCCAGCAGTTGCAATCGCAGAAAGTGTTCCATTGCCGTCATCTTTTCATTTTTCACAATCTTGGCTAATTTTGGAAGGAAGACATTCTCCATCATAGTTCACCCCGCACCCTCCTAAGAACTTCAACATAGTCTATTTTGGAGGGGCAGTACACGGTGCACCTTCCGCAGCCAACACAGTTCATCATATCCTCCCTCAGACTTCCCTTACAGTTGAATCTGTTCCTTAGTCTCTCAACTCTAGTGGGTCTAAAATTCTTGCCACCATAGACCAGACCATGTTTTTTGAGCATACATGAATTCAACATTCTCTGCCTTTCCCCACTTTTTAGGTCCATATTGACGTTGTCGACAACGTCATAGCACCTACATGTGGGACAGACTAGGTTGCAGCTACCACAACCGAAGCATTTGTCAGCATATTCCTTCCATACATCGCTTTCATAGGAGAGGGCGAGCATGTCTGTGAGCCCATTAATGGCCAATTTTAGGGTAAACTCCTTTTCCCTCTTCCCCTCTGCTTCCCTAAACTCCTGGATATCGCTGCTTTCCACATCCATAAAGAACTTTGAGTTCTCGCTTGCAATTTTATTCCCCTTTTCGCTTCCTATTCTAACTAAGAATTTATCTTTCAATTCGTGGAGAAACAGGTCAAATCCGTCTACGGCATAATTGGTTCCCTGGGACTGGCAAAAACAGTATTCGTCTGGGTGGCAGCTGTAACCGATTAATGTGGCGTTCTCCCTTCTCATCTGATAATATTTGTCAGGATTTTTATCTAAATAGATCTTGTCCATTAGCTTCAGCGCATAGATGTCACACGGGTGTATCCCGAACACGACAATTTTCCCATCTTCTAAGGTTTCCTCATATTCACATTCTCTCTCGTCAAAGATGAACATTCTTTCCTTAAGCTTAAGAAAGAATTTCTTTGGGGGGATCATCGTTCTCGAGTAGTTGAGAGCCATCTCCTTTGATTGACTAATCTCCTGAAAGGAGCAGGATTCGCCAGTCTTAACTGGCCCATATATCTTCCCGTATGTCTCCAGGTTGTTTACGAATGCATCTAGGCTCTCACTTGTCATTTTAAAATATTTCACAATCCCTACCTTGAGATAATATTAGATTTGGAGTTTTTTATAGTTGCTTCTATAACGCTTTTATATTTTTTTAATCTTAAGGATAGAAAAAGAAGCATGTATTCAATTGGTCCCATTAAATTTTGTAAAAGCAATTTTGCTCCGTCTGAAGAGGATGCGGAAATTGAAGCTATAAAAAGACCTGCTCAAAAAGATCAGTACTTTTTTTTGGGAGAGAGAATCTTCCTAAGGGTTCTAACCATGGCCATAGCTGAATTCTCGACCTCTCTGGTCAAGCCTTCGCCAAAATCTATTGTTTGGGGTTGGATGGCAAGCAGAGCCACTTTAGCGCCTGAAGTACTCCTTAGGTATCCACAGAGGATTTGGAGGGGTAATGTGTGCATGGTCATTGGGGGAGGAGCACTTTTCAGATCCTCCAGAAATGCAATGCTTCCACCGGGTCTGCCTAGCGAGGTAGCATCAATAACCAGGATATGGGTAGGCTTGAATTCCAATATCTCCTGGCTGTGACTTTCGGGGGTAGTCTCGCAACCAACGAGGTACACCCTTTGCGATGCCACATCCATCAGGTCAAGGACTATCCTCATGCCCACATAGTCGTCTCTGCGCAAGGGATTGCCGATGCCTGCGATAACAATTCTTCTGGCGCCCCTCAGCCAGTTCCGTAGCTCTCTCTCGATAGAGTCTTCTTCCATCTTTATCAGGTTCTCCGCATATTAACATAGGAGTGTCTAGGCGTGCCTCCGAGAGGAGCCCTCCTTTCTCAAGGACTCCTCTCTAGCATAACTAGACAAGATCATCTAGCGACCGGACCCACTGGAGCTTTTGTCCATGTCCATGGTTGGAGTGCTAGGAACTTCGCTTGACCTCAGCGTCCTCGGCGGCGTTTATTATTTGGTAGGCTATGGGTGAGCAGGTGAGGGTTGGGTGAGTACCTAATTGGAACGTTGCGATCTCGCTGGTGGCCATCCGCTTTTGGATCATGGTAGCCAGGATGTTCATCACCTCGCCGCATGTCAGACCACCTACGACCTGTCCCCCTAACAGCACGCCCGTTGGCTTGTCGAATACGAGCTTGACCTTCATTTCCATGGCGTTCGGCATCGAGCCAGGATGCTTATCAGGCGCCGCAGCATTGCCTATGACCGGTTCGTAGCCCGCTTCCCTTGCTGCCCTTTCCGTGAGCCCCACAGCTCCGATGGCAGAGTCTCCGATCGAGGACATGAATGTGCCCACGTTGCCATCGTTCTTCCTTCTCAGCTGGAAGAGGTTTGCGCCTGCAATCCTAGCTTCTCTTGTGGCAATGGATGCAAGTTTCAGTCCTAATGGCTTCTTGGTGAAGTAGGATGCCTTCTCAGCACAGTCCCCGATGGCGAAGATGTTCTCGTCGCTCGTCCTCATGTACTCATCGACCCATACGGACTGCTGGGGACCGAGCCTCAGACCTGCGTCGGCTGCCAGCTTTGTATTGGCCGATACACCTATGGCTAGAAAGACCAGGTCTGCCTTGAGCACCTCACCGGAGCGGAGTCGGACGCCCTCGACCTTCTCTGTCCCTAGAATGGACTCCACGCTGCTGTCCAATTTGAGTTTGATTCCCCTATCGGCCAGCTTCTTTTCGGCAATCAGGGAGAACTCCTCTTCGTAGACCAGTTGTAGGCAGTGGGGCAACATCTCAACGATGGTTACATCCAAACCCCTTTTGCGGAATTCGTCGGCAAACTCGACGCCAATGAAACCTCCGCCTATGACGACCACGCTCTTGGCGCCTTGCAGTGCGACCTCCAGCTCTGCTGAGAGGCCTTTCAGATAATCAACATCCTTCTTGGCTGCGAAGACATTCTTCAGATTCACGCCAGGTATCTTGGGCACGAGTGGTAGCGAGCCTGTTGCCAGGATCAGCTTGTCATAGCCCCAGGTCTTGCCACTTAAGGTGGCGAGGGTCTTATTGGATTTGTCTATGGAAGTGACCTCGTCAATGCTGAGCTCAATGTTATTTTTCTGCAGCAATGCATCAGGGAGCAGGTTCTTGTCGGGCGTACCTACGGTCCCGAAGATATATGGGATCCCACAAGGTATCAATGCCTGCTTCTCCTTGCGGATGAGGGTAATCCGAGCTTTTGGATATTGTCGCCTCGTAGTTATGCCTGCGGGCAATCCTGCTGCGCTTCCTCCAACGATCAATACTTCTGTCTTGTCCATATACATCCCCACGTACCATCTGTGGAGAATGGAAGATATTATGGTTTTGTTATTACGCTGTAATAAATGAGGGTTTTTAGCCAAGAACTTGGGCAACGGTTAGATTTACCACTAATTTTGTTAGTTTTTGTTCAAGAAATAAGACTGACTGTCCTCTCTCGTCACCGCCGATGACGTATAGGCTATTGACAAGTCAGTTGTCTCAGGGTTATTGATCCCCGAAGAATTGAAAACTTGATCTGGAGTCTGAAGATGGAGCTTCACGCAAAGCGTAAAGGGTAGATGAGGGAAGAATTAATATGGGGACCAAATCCCCGAGGGGGAGCGCAGATGAGCGATGATTACACCGACGAGGCTGCATTGTTTGAAATAGACACAGTGACCGACGACTACGGTGACGAGGCTGAATGGTTCATAGACATAATCAACATGTACGAGGAAGCAAAGAAGAAGGCGAACATGGGTACGCCACTCAGTCGCGTAGTGCTTGGTCTTTGTAATTGAGGGTGGATGGTAGAACAGGTGGCATAGGATTCTGAGATTGCTATAGCGTCCCGAGCAAAGACACGGCTAAAGACCTTTATCTTATAGTTGACTGCCAATTGCGCTTTGATTGCTGAATGAAATACGCTCTTACTTAAGCAAAAAGCAATATATCAAAAGTAAGAATGGCTATTTTCAGGTGGCAAATATGAAACTGCTTTTAGATGAAATGTATACTGGACTGAAGCCAATATTGTCTGCACTTGGCTGGGACGTGTTGACGGTTCAGGAGTGTGGGCTGCAGAGTAAGCCTGATGAAGTTGTCGCGAAGTATGCCTTTGAAAATGAACTTCTTTTGGTGACTGAAGATGATCTTCCAGCCGAGATAGCTGATTCGCTCGGAGGGAAAAATGTCCTAGTGCGGAAAAAAGATTTGGCAGCTGTAATAGTGGAACTCGTCAAAGAGAAATATCATTTGGTTTGCAAATGAATTGGTCTATATGACGGAGTAAGATCATTATGAGCTCAAATTATGTTAAAATCCAAATGCCGTGATAGCGGGCAGTGTCAGTGCTTCGCTCCCGGATTATCACGAGTCGAAGATGCAAGCCAAGGGAGGACGGCTAAGGAGGATATGAACTCAGGCAGAGCTTCCCCCTGGAAGAAGATTTGCTGGAAGTAGAGTACCCACGGAATTACTGCCACTAGCGCTAGGAGGGCTAACTTAGATCTTTTCTCAAGCAGGTAGATCAGGGATGTAACCAGTAGCATCAGAAACAAGAGCATCGAGACGTAGAAGTGGAGAGAGCCGTAGTTCTCGTTCAGTCCCCCCACAAGCTGCAGGGAGAACCCCGTCAGAGCTAGGGACCAGGCAGTCCTTGGTGCAGTCCCCTTCAGGGAGAGCATCGCATAGAGGATTAGCAGGAATCCAGTCGCTAGGAGACCAACATTGAAGATCGGGGCAACACTGCTATGGCTGACGTTGCCAAAGTCGCTCAGTGCATTCCCTGTCCAGCTGAACCATGGGGAGAGAACGATGGATATGCCTATGGAAGAGTAGAGGGCCAGGGCTGCCAAGAAGAAGTAAGCTGCTCCCGGCTTGAAGTGCATGGGATGCATGGTAGAGACCGTGTTCAAGTGCCCTTTATTTCTTTATTCGTACCAGCGGCAATTTTTATTAGGCAGTTGGTCAATTTTCCGATTATGTCAACAACCTCAAGCTCAAGCATCTTAAAGATCACCAACATCGTGGCATTGGCAATCGTTGTTATTGTAAACAGCATTGCGGGAGCGGTGGGCCTCAATGGGCACCTGACAGGGCAGATTTCGGACCTGTATCCCAACCTCTTTGTACCCTCCGGCATCATCTTCTCCATATGGGGAGTCATATACCTGCTATTGGGTCTCTTCATTGTCTTCCAGGCATTGCCCTCGACCAAGAATTCGCTATTCCAGAAGAAGATTGGGTACCTATTCATCCTCAGTTGCATCTTCAATGTTGCTTGGCTAATCTGCTGGCACTGGGGTTATCTTCCGCTGTCCGATGTGGTGATGTTTGCGCTACTCGCTACGCTCATAGCCATATACCTGCGCTTGGACATAGGTCACGGTTTGGTCAGCCGCAGGGAGAGGTTGTGTGTATGGCTACCATTCAGCGTGTACTTGGGGTGGATCACCGTTGCGCCAATAGCCAACGTTACGGCTACATTGGTCTCGATTGGCTGGAACGGCCTCGGCCTCAGTGACATTACATGGACAGTCCTGGTCCTGGCGGTCGCGCTCGTGATCACCCTTGCGGTAATATTCACGAGGAAGGACATTGGCTACAGCGCGGTCATTGTGTGGGCACTCTTGGGCATCTGGCTTAAACAGTCGGCGATCTCGCAAATAGTATTGGCAACAGAAATTTGCGCAATAATAATAGTGCTAGCACTTCTCGTCGTATACCTCGTGCCGAGACTTAGGAGCAGTAAATGAGCCTCTTCTGCGAAAGCCTAATTGCGGCAAAGGATCGATCGATATGGCCCTTACCTTCCCAATAATATTGGCTGAGAACCTAGAGAAACAGAAAGTCGAGGTTCCGAAGGATTTCAGGGGCAAGCTCAACGTTGTAATCGTTGCATTCAAACAGGACCAAATAGGCCTATTGGCGTCCTGGGAGCCTTTTCTCAAGGAGCTTACCCAGTCCATCCCTGACCTTGCTTTTTATGAGCTGCCGACCCTGAACTCGTCCTACTCGCTCCTCCGTTGGTGGATTGATGGCGGCATGCGGTCTGGGATCAGGGACAAGGAAGCCAGAGAGAGGACAATAACCCTCTACACCGACAAGAGGGCCTTCAAGAGGCAGCTGAAGATACCCAACGAGAGCACTACCTATCTCTTTCTGCTGAAGGGCGGCGAGGTTGTCTGGCGCACCGATGGTGAGTATACCGAGGAAAAAGGCAAGGACCTTGCTACTGCCATAAGAGAGAGCCGTTAGCTGACCAGAAGGTCAGTCTTTAAGAAGATCGAGTTGAGATCATAGTAAAATGAGGCAGAATTTTATGGTGAAACATGCAGATATAGTCGGATTCGTCCCGTTGCTCCAAAAACTCGAAGTAGTTTACGCAAAGAATGACGGCAATGGCGGATTCTACAAGCAGCCTGCCCTGGCATTGGCAGTCGTTAAGGACGAGACGACCCCATCCGTGACGTTCCTTGTGCCCATGATTTCCATGAACAGAGAGAAAGAGATAGACATTGCACACGAAGACAACATAATAGGGTACGATGACGGATCGCTGGCGATAGATTGGAAGAAGGTAGCAGAAAAGTTCGAGGCAGGCAAAAAGAAGCGATGATCGTTTCTACTCTTTTTTCCTGGTTTTTTGTAATTCGCAAGTCTGCCGCACTAGCAGACGTGGCGAGTTGGAATCTTTATTAATTGACAATACATGCATAGCGATCAGCGCTTGTGAAGGATCGGTCAACGATGGAGAGCGGAACTGGGAGTATCCTCGAGGATTTCGCATCGGCGCTGGTGGAGCCATGGTACGAAGCCCTGGCGAACCCAGGCAAGGCCCAAGGGGATGCCTTGAAGGAGCTTCTTAAGGGTTATGCCAAGACAAGTTATGGCTTGGAATACGGCGCGAAAGATGTTGGCAGCCTCTCCGATTTCCAGAGGGCGTTCCCCATCGCGAAATACCAAGATCTCAAGCCATATCTGGAGAGAGTCAAGCAAGGCAACTACTCAGCCTTACTTCCCGAACCGGCTGTACGCTGGGTAATGACCAGGGGCACAACTGGCACACCCAAGATGATACCCGCTACGCAGACCCACTTGGCACAGGTCCTGACGCTCGGTGCCCGTGGACTAGTCAACTTAGCGCTGAAGAGGAAAGACTTTGCAGTCCTAACGGGACATGTTCTGAACCTGAACTTCCCCTCGGAGGTGGCAGTTTTGCGCACTGAGAGAGGGGAAGAGCCCTACGGTTACAGTTCCGGGACATACGCCAAGCTGAATCCTGCACTCGGGGAGGCGAGGTTGGTCCCGAGGCAGGAGGAGATAGACTCCCTTGGCGGTGGTATAAGGAAGGATGACTGGGAGGCGAGGTTCGAGCTGGTCTACCAAAAAGCTAGGGGTGAGGATGTCAGGAGCGTTATGGGCGTTGCGCCCGTATTAACAGAGTTTGCAAGGTACGTCCATAAAAAATACGGAGCTTGCCCGAAGGAAGTCTGGAAGATGAAGGGATTGTTCCCCACAAGCGTTGCCAAGATCCAGACCAACTACGCACCGCTGATGAAGAAGATGTACGGCGATGTGCCTGTTGTGGAGCTATACACGGCTACGGAGGGGGTTTTTGCCCAGCAGCTTGATGATAACCCCTACGTCTGCCCCAACTATGATGCCTACCTCTTTGAGGTGGCAACCAGTAAGGGGGTCAAGCCGCTCCACGAGTTGCTCGCGGGGGAGTGGGGGAGGCTCATAATATCTGGACCTCTCTTCCCGAGGTACGACATTGGGGACATGGTGGAAAGCGTTGGAAAGGGGTATTACCGCATCTTTGGCAGGTCAAAATGGCTGACCGTAACCGAGCACTACCTATTCAACTTGTTCACTGGAAGGTTTTTCAGGGCCTAGGGGCTCTCCGCCTACCAAAGATTGCAAGTGCAATTATCAGTATTCCTAATACAATGAGAAAATATGGCCAGACCCCGATGGGGCTGAAAGCATCGCCCATTCCGATCAGGAACACTATGGCGCCACCTATGAAGAAGCCTATGAACGGGTAGAAGTGGTTTCTGCGCATTGCCAGGACAAACCCTTCGAGCATGAGTATTACGCCCAGCCCCATGAGGAAGTAGGCCCACCAACCAGTGATGTAATGAGTCAAGGATAATGCGATCGACAGACCCAGCCAGATTATGATTATTCCTGCAAAGACGGAGGCGACCCATCCTGCCCTTCCTCCCTTCTCCATCTTCTCGCCCTTTTCATGCTTCTCGTGCTTCTCCCCCTTCTCCTCCTGCTTCTCGCCCCTGTAGTAGGTTGGCGGAGGCGGTGGGACAGGTCCTGCGGACGCCTGAGCTACAGATCTCCCACACTTACTGCAGAATACCGCGTCCCCGCTAATGGGTGCTCCGCAGTTGGAGCAAAACTTCTGTTCGGACATAGTGATCAATGATAAGTGGCTTCAGGTTCTATTTAGATTTTGCATCGTCGAGAGAAGTAGTAAGAAATGCAAGAAGGATAAAGGGGAGCCTATTCCTCGGATTTCAGCTCAAAGTCAATATCCTTTCCCTTCTTGGCAAAGAGCTCCATTATCACCTTCCGCTCCACTCCTGCAACGACCTTCCTAGTCCAGACCACCATGTCGGGGTTCACGCTCAGGCTGTCGATGCCGAGGCGGACCAAGAATTCGGAGAGCTCGGGGTACTGGCTCGGACCCTGCCCACATATACTCACCGTCACGCCCTTGGAATGGGCGACCCTGATGAGATGCGAGATTGCCCTGAGAACTGCAGGGTCCCTCTCGTCGAAGTACCTTGGATCCTGCCCTGGTAGTATGGGGGAGTCCCTGTCAACGCCCAGTGTCAGCTGCGTCAGATCGTTGCTGCCGACGCTGAAGCCATCGCAGAGCTTGGAGAACTCGTCAGCCATGAATATTATCGAGGGCACCTCTGCCATCAGCCAGACCTTGAAGTCCCTGTTCCTCTCGAGGCCCTCCTCCTTCATTATCTCGAGGCATTTTTCCACCTCCCAAGTGGCCCTGACAAACGGGAGCATTACGTAGACGTTCTTGAGCCCCCACTCCTCCCTGACGCGTTTTATGGCTCTGCACTCCAGCCTGAAACCTGGGGAGTAGAGTGGAGAGATATATCTGCTGACGCCCCTCCAGCCGATCATGGGGTTGCTCTCCTGCGGTTCGTACTTCTCACCACCCTTGAGCGAGCGGTACTCGTTGGTCTTGAAGTCACTGAACCTCACCACGAGCGGCCGCGGGTAGATCTCCCGTGCGATCCTCGAGACGCCGCTGGCGAGCTTGTCTATGAACTTCTCCTCCTGCTTGTTCTCGATCAGGTAAAGCGGGTGCTCGCCTATTACATCAGCTATGATGAACTCCACGCGCATGAGGCCTATTCCGTCGAACGGGAGGTTCTTGTACTTCTCGATCATGCCAGGCTCGCCGAGGTTCATGTAGATCTTAGTACCTGTCGGCGGGTAGTAGCCGGTGCCGTCCAAAACTGTCGGCGCCACAGCCTGGGCTTTCTGCTCCGCAATGAGTGCGTCACCTTCGAAGACCATACCGTGGGTTGCGTCCACCGTTATCAGCTGCCCAGTCTTTATGACAGTGGTAGCAGTCCCAGTCCCGACCACACAGGGTATGCCCAGCTCCCTGCTGACTATTGCAGCGTGGCAGGTTATGCCTCCACTGTCCGTCACTATCGCAAGCGACTTTCTCATGGCGGGAGCCCAGTCTGGCGAGGTCATCTCTGTCACGAGTATCTCGCCGTTCTGGAACTCGCTTATGTGCTTCGCGTCAAGAATGACGTGTGCTTTTCCTGCCACCATCCCTGGCGAGGCAGGTAGTCCTCTTAAAAGTCGCTTCTTTTCACCACTCATAGTTTTTACCTCTTCTTTTTTGGCATCTTTCTGAGACCAAACGGTCTCCGGTCTGGCCTGCACTATATACAGAACCCCGTCTTCTCCGTCGAGGGCCCATTCTATATCCATGGGTACCCCATAGTGTTTTTCTATCTCGAAGGCGTACTTGCCCAGCAACAACGCCTGCTCATCTGTAAGGCACGGGCTCTCCATCATCTCCGCGGGAATCGGAACCTCTTTTATGAAGCCCCCGCCCTCCTCGGAGGGTGTCCTTACGGTCATTATCTCCTTCTTTGAGATCATCCTCTCTTTGATCGAGAGATCTGACTTGCTTATCACGAACTGATCCGGCCTCACCCTGCCCTGGACTATGCTCTCGCCGACCCCCCAGGTCCCTTCTATTACAATGATGTCCCTGTTTCCTGTCGCAGGGTCGAGCGTAAATATGACCCCGGCTGCCTTGCTGCTGACCATCCGCTGCACAGCAACGCTGAGGTAGACCTTCGTCTCCTCGAACCCCTTCGCCTTACGGTAGGCAATGGCTCTTGGCGTATACAGGGAGGAGAAACACTTAACCACGTACTTCAGCAGCTTCTTCTCGCCTTTGACGAACAGATAGGTGTCCTGCTGCCCAGCGAAGCTGGCGCCCGGCAGGTCCTCGGCTGTGGCACTACTCCTCACGGCTACAGTAGGGTCCTTTGTCTTCAGGCGCTGACCGAGCTCCCGATAGGATGCGAGAATCTCTGCTTTGAGCTCTTCAGGGATTTTTGAGCTTTCCATGATCTTCCTTAGCTCTAAAGACGCATGCTCAAGGGATTCGCTGTTCTCTGTGTCCATCTTTGAGAGTATTCTTACGATATTGTCGGCAAGGTCGTTCTTCTGTATATAGAGCTTGTAACCATCGGCAGTTATCGCAAAGCCAGGTGGAACTGGCATCCCGAATGACAGAAGTTCGCCGAGGTTCGCATTCTTGCCCCCTACAAGGGCAACATCGCTTTTGCGGAGGGAGTCGAAATGAAGAATGAAGGAGGGTTTAACGGGCTTTGGCATCGATAGCACCAAGTCATTTTAAGATTTCTTTTATGAATATATAAAACCTTACCCATGATGCATTATAAATTGCTCCAGCAATCAATTATGATATAACATTTGGACCGACATCAATGCTGAAATAGGATAAGCTACCCACATGACGCAACCAGCTTCGTCTCGTTAAATACTCTTTTTGCAGGTTTATGTTAATAATTCGAATGGTTGCGAAGATAAAGATAGACAAGAGTTTCATTGTTTTGCTCTTATTAACCGCCAAGAACAGGGATTAGGAAGTGTGTTATCAACTGTGGGTATATTCCGATCAAGAAGGAGATTATTGCCAAAACGAAAAGAGGAGATCGGAAG
>JACTUC010000020.1 GCA_015660995.1 Candidatus Methanomethylicaceae archaeon
ATCGACGAGAAGAACCTGTTCGCAGTAGTCGAGCCCTACGTCACGGGTGCCCAACTCCAGGCTGAACTGATGAAGTACGGGCTGAACTGCCACATGCCCGGTGCGGGGCCCCAAGTCTCTCCACTGGCTGCTGGGACATCCATGGCGGGGCCAGGGTTTACCTCTCCTTCAACGGGCTATTCAGGCCGCAACGTACTGGGCGTAGAGTGGATACTGCCATCCGGCGACATCGTGCGGTTGGGGGCGCTCGGGCTCAGGGATGCAGAGAAATCCGACTGGTTCACCGGGGATGGTCCCGGCCCCTCCCTCCGAGGCATAATGCGAGGATACATGGGGGCGCTGGGGGGCTTGGGCGTCTTTACCAAGGCTGCTGTGAAGCTATACCCATTCCCATGCACGCCCAGCTGGCAGGTGACGGGCAACTCGCCAAACTACCAGTTCCAGGTGCCAGACTTCATGCAGTATCACGTTGTAGATTTCAAAACCTACGGAGAGATGGCGGAGGGCATGCGGCGGATCGAGGAAGAGGAGATCTGTTTTGTCTGCTTCCATACCTCCACCTACGGCCTCGGTGCTGTCTTCTCCCACAGCATTGGGAGCTTTATCAAGGGCATACCCTCGACGATCCTAGTGAAGCATCCGATAGTTATTGTGACCGCTGCCCGTACGAAGCGGGAATTCGAATACAAGGAAAAGGTCCTTGCTTCGTTGCTTAAACAGCTGCGCGGTCAAGACCTGACCGCCAGCGGAAAGATCGTGCCGAAGAGCGTCAGTTATGCAGAAGCCATTCGGAACCTGCTCGGATTCCACGGGTTCCTGATCGGCACCTCTTTCCAGTCTACCCATGGTGGGATGGATACAATGGCCATGTGCCGGAACATGATCCAGGCGAATATCCCACTGAAAAAGGGCTACATCAAGCAGAAGGTCATCGGCCCTGACAAGGGAGAGGGGGTGTGGTCAACCTCCTACGAGCATGGGCACTTCTTCCACGCAGAGATGCCGTCTATGTACGACCAGACGGACGAGAGATCAGTCCGCGGAATGGCTGATTACATGCAGAAGTGCGATGAGCTTGACTTCGAGAAGCATTTTTCCCTGCCCTTCTTCGTAGTTGGTGACTCTGCTCACGATCTTGTCGGCCCTCTCTGTAGCAACTACCACCTATGGCTGCGCAAGATAAAGGAGTCGCTAGATCCGAAGAACATATCCGATCCAGGGTTCTACATCTCCTCTAAAGCAGGAGGCAAATGACATGGCAGACCAGGCGAGCGCGAAGGTCAAAGAGGGATGGCTCGGCCCCGGAAGGAGTGATGGCAAGATAATACCTCTACCCCCTGCGGACGATGGCATGCACATCGACCTCGGTAAAAAGGGGATGTATGAGTGGTGGTACTTCGATGCATACCTCGAAGGGGGCTACATCATCGTGGCCTTCTTCTATGCATCCAACCCGAACCCTGGCACCGCTGGAAAGACAGGCGTAGAGCTAACCCTGATCAGGCCGGACGGCAGGAAGACCCAGAAATTCACCGAGTATCCCCGCTCGGAATTCAAGGCCTCGGCCGAGAAGGCAGACGTGAAGATCGGGCGCAACTACCTGAAGTCTGACTGGACGGGCACGCTCCCGGTGTATGAGATCCACCTTGAGGAGGAGGGCATCGGCTTCGATCTTACCTATGCGAGCCAGGTGAATGGGTGGAAGCCCGGAAGCGGCGACTCGAATTTTGCTGGTATGGGGTACTTCTCGTGGGTTGTACCGATCCCTAGAGCCGCCGTCCAGGGGACTATCCGAGATGGGGAGAAGGTCATACCAGTGAAGGGTGTCGGTTATCACGACCACAACTGGCTCAACTTTCCATTCCAGAGGATCATTGAGTACTGGATGTGGGGGAGAGTCTATTCCGAGAACTTTACGGTCTCCTACGCGTTTATCCAGTGCAACCGGAGCGTGCACAGACATGCGATCAAGGTCCTCATGCTGGCCAAGAACGAGAACGTCATCCTGAGCACGGGCGAGTACGGACTGGAGAAGCGGAATCTCGAGTACAGCCCCGCTGCGGGGCATTCCTACCCTAGGGAGCTGGTGTTCAGCATCCCTGGCAAATTTGAGATGGATATGAAAGTGCAGAAGGTTCTAGAACAGGTAAACATGCTGGACAATTTCGGAGCCGCGCTACGGTTCGTTGCAAAAACAATCCTGCGCATGAAGCCTGGCTACTTCAGGCTGCTTTCAAACTTCAATCTGAAGGTCAACCAAGATGATGTCATATGTGAGGAAAAGGGAACTGCGCTACACGAGATTGTGGCATTCAAACCCATTGAATGATCGTTTTTTAATAAATCTTCAATCACGATGGTATGCTCATTATCATGATCTGTGGTCATCATTCCGTTTAATCTTCACGAAGATGTTTTTTATAATACCCTTTTTGGTGATTTCTCCTCCATCTCTATCTTAAAGGTCTCTCCTGAGGAGGCTCAGAATCATATCTGCAGAGAATTGCAAAACTCCTTAACCATTTGCGACGCATTTGGCAACAGCGGATCCCCGTGCCCGCTCAACATAACGTCAAACTCCATAAGGGATATCTTTTTGATAGATCGCAAGGCCTCGCTCATGTCCGGCGTGAACTGCTCTGGTGGACCTGTCAGCTTGCCATTCTGGTATCTCATTGTATCCCCAATAAAGATCAGCTTCTTTTCTGGATCATACAGCGCGATGCTGCCAGGCGTATGGCCAGGCGTATGAACAACTGTCATCCCACCAACCCTGTCTCCTTCCTCCAGAAGTATGTCCGGCTGGACAGGCTTCGTCTTTACGAATGGGGAAAATGCTTTGAAGGCTACACCCACGGCTCCTTTCGGGGAAGGTAGGCTCTTCTCACCTGTAAGAAACGGGGCATCCTCCCGATGAATCGCGACCTTTGCGTTTGTCAGTCCCTTCAGTTCCTGCACGTTGCCCACATGATCCATGTGGCAATGCGTGAGCACAATTCTCGTGATCTCAGAAGGCTTGCGGTTGATGCTGTTGACGTAATCGATGATCTTTTGAGCATTCCCTGGCATCCCTGTATCGATCAATATCAGACCCTCTTGGTCAGAAACGAGGTAGGCATTGCTGCCTCTCAGCCCATCGACTTTGTGGATATTGGGAATCACTTCCAATGCGGATCACCATTTTCATTTTTAGGGCTCCGCCTATTTAAGGCAGGGAATGCGGTCTAACCGCCACAATCCCCCATTTCCTTTTTTCTGTTCATGCTAGGAGTGCACCCGTGAACAACTTCTCGTTCTGGGTCAACCCCGGTCTAAGCCTTCTTGCGCACTATGCCTGCACCGTTAGGGCAGACTCGCCGGCATATGTTGCAAGTGTACAGCTCATAGCCCTTGGGGGTAATGATCTGTGACCTCTCCCTGCAGAGCTTCTGCACGATCCTCCTGCCATCGAGCGCCTTGGCAGGGCAGCTCTTTATGCAGAGGTTGCAGCTGTCCCCACAGACCTCGTAGGTTACGATTTGGTCGCCCTCAAGTGGTACGTCGAGCAGCAGGGCGCCCAGCGACAGGCGGTTCCCGAACCTTTCGTTGATGAGAAGGGTGTTCCGCCCCAGGACGCCCAGACCAGCCAGGTAGCCGGCATGGCGGAGCGACAGTATTCCCCTGCCCTCCATCTTCTTGGCGTCCCAATAGATATAGGGCTCATTGGGCACAGGGACTGCGGTCACTCCTAGGTCTTGGAGCCGGAGGCAGAGCTCGCAGGTGAGCCTGTAAACTTGATACCGGATCTGCTCGCTGGTGAACGAATAGGGCACTGGATTCGTAGATCTAAAGGCTGCCTCAGGAAATCTATTTGCGATCACTACAACGGATTTGGCTGCAGGGTAGATATCAGCTGGCCTAAACCCCTTGGGAGCGGCATCAAACCTCTCAACTGGGGCGATCCCGCAGAGGTCCGCGCCTGCCCCCAGCGCCAACTCCTTCACTATCTTAGCGGTTACGGTCTTCATCAAAAGGACCACAAATATCCAAGGGCGGCTCGCCTAAAAAAGATCGTGGGACTGCGTAAGAACCTAAAATCCCCGTGTCAGGCCAAAGTCCCTCGCGATGTCAACAGCTCTGCGGTACTCGGCCAGCGTTGGCCTCCTGTCCAGCTCTGCGAATTTGCGGACCTTGCCGCAGGGCCTATACTGCGCCATTATGTTGACGTAGGTGCCAGTTGAGATATGCTTGGCAATGAACCTCAGCACCTTCTCACTTCCTGCAAGGCCATTCGGCAGAACGAGGTGCCTCACAAGAAGCCCCCTGCATGCTATCCCTTCCCCGTCCAGCATGAGATCGCCGACCTGCCTATGCATCTCCTTGACTACCTCCTTTGCGACTTGGAAGTAACCCGGGGCGTTTGAATATTTTTCAGCCACAGCGCTGTCACCATACTTGAAGTCGGGCTTGTAAATATCGACGATTCCTTCAAGGAGTCTTATCACCTCAACACTCTCGTAGCCCCCACAGTTCCAGAGCAGAGGGATCCTGAGGCCCTTACCTATCGCGATCTTTGCCGCCTTCACCAGCTGCGGGGCAAAATGGGTCGGGGTGATGAGGTTTATGTTATGACACCCGCCCTCCTGCATCCTGACCATCATGTCGGCGACCTGGGGTTCGCTCCTGACCTGGCCATAGCCAAGGTGGCTTATCTCGTAATTCTGGCAGTAGACACAGCCCAGGTTGCAGTTCGTGAGGAATATCGCCCCAGAGCCACCTGTGCCTACCAGTGACTCCTCCTCGCCAAAATGCGGGCCATAGCTTGAGACCATGAGTTCCTTCCCGGATCTGCAGAACCCCTCCTTCCCCGCAAGCCTGTTCACTCCGCACTTTCTCGGGCAGAGCCTGCACGACTCAAGGATCTTGTTAAGCCAGGCTATCCTCTCGTCCAGCTCTCCGCTCTCGTACAGCTTGAGATAGCTGGGCTCCCTAAAATTGTCAAGCGAGAATTGTCCCCTACTGACATAGTTATGGTTTTATTGCCTTTTTGATTTTTTCCATCGTATCGTGCGGCACTGCCTTCATATGATGCTCTTGTTTCGCATGCGCCATGATCATCCTCATTAATTCGGCGCTTGTCTTGGCTGTAGCTTCATAAGGGCAATCCAGTTTGATATCCTTGCATTTATAGGAAGGCACAAGAATTCACCTAATCTATATTATGCTAGTTCCCTAATATCTTTGACTTGACCTGCAGGTTTATGGTTTGCAAGCAGGTTAGCCGGCGGGCGAACTGGTTGCCCTAGCCCCTCACTAGTGTCAGCGTTGAAACAACAATTCATAAGCTTGCTCGCACCAGCTTAAAAGTGATAGAGTGATTTGAATGGAAGGGGTCACAGACGCAACAAGGGCTGAGAAAAAGAAGTTTAAGAAGAACAAGAAGACGGCGAAGATCATGAGAAACCGGGGACTAGGTTAAGAAAACTGACCACTTTTTCGAAAAGTTCTTACCAAGCCGTAACTAAATTATCAAAGGTAATCATTGAAGCATGACCCTTCAGAATAATTCAATCCAAATTCCATTTGGGTCCTCTATGAATGCCCACCTGTTGTTGTTATCCTTCATTTCCAAGACAGAGGGATACCCAGACTTCGTTGCTTCTTCCAGAATTTCATTCAAGTTATCCACCTTGAAAGCTAGGTGATCTAATCCGCATCCTGCAACATATGGGATGCTATAGGGGCTATCTTTTTCGTAGTAGTTGAGCTCTAGGATAAACCCTTCCTTTTCGCTTTGCATGGCTACTGTCTCCCCTTTCGTTTGTGGCATTTTGCTTCGGCCAATGACCTGCATTCCGAGAATATTGGTGTAGAAATCAATAGATCCTTGGATGTCCATTACCCTTATACCCACATAGGTGAATTGAGTTCATATCTATAATCGCCAAAATCTTGCTTAGGCGGGGACGCAGAGATAAACATGTTCCCCTACAATGTAACCCCCCAAAAGACTCCTTAATAGGATCTGGATTGCGTTTTGCTCGCTCATTCATAAAAAATGTTTATGAAGTCGTAACTTGGAGTAAAAGGATATAGGAACATGGCAACTTCGATCCATTTAGCTAATAAATAAAAGGTGATTTTATGGATATTAAAAACAAAACCGTTATTGTCACTGGGGCTTCTTCAGGAATCGGGCTCGCCACCGCAAAGCTTCTTGCTAGGCGAGGCGCGAAACTGGCTCTCGCCTCCCGTTCGAAAGATAAACTGGAGAAACTTGCAAGCGAGCTTCCAGGCTCGTTAGCCGTTCCTGTCGACATGACAAAAAGCTCTGAAATCAGGAGGATGGTTGATCGGGCAGAAGGGCATTTCGGGAGAATTGATGCTCTGATCAACAATGCCGGTCAGGGATATGATGCCCCCATTGAGAAAATAGATGTCAGAACCCTCCATTACATCTTCGATCTCGACGTGGTGGGCCCATTGGTTGCCATGCAGCATGTAATCCCACTCATGAGGAAGCAGGGTGGAGGCGCTATTGTCAACATTAGCTCGGGTCTCGCATTGATGTACCTGCCGGGCATGAGCGGATACGCCTCTTTGAAAAGTGCTTTAGTCAACATCAGCCTAACTGCCCGGGAGGAGCTGAAGAAAGACAAGATCACGGTCAGCGTCGTATATCCCTACATCACGTCCACCGACTTCGAGAAGAACACAATCAAATCTTCTCCTGGCAGCGAATGGGAGCAGGAGGGCGGGGAGGGTGAAGAAGGTGGCAGCCCATATAAAGCTGACAGTGCAGAATTTGTGGCGCAGAAGATCCTCGAGGCTTTGGAAAGTGGGGCAGCTGAGGTCTTTGCGCATGACTGGATGAAGAACCCTGACAGGGAATCTTGAAATACGGAGGCAATCCCAATTTCCTCGAAAAGGGCAAATAAGGCCCTAGAGACTATCCGCGAAAGGCACTCCACAAGGGCTCCCTTCGACAGGAACCGCTCGGTGGCAAGAAAGGACCTAGCTCAGATATTGGAGTCGGCGCGCTGTGCACCTACCCCCCACAACATGCAGAACTTCGAGATTGTTGTCGTAAGTGACAAAAAGCTATTGGGCGCCATTAGTAGTATTGAATCGCCCATCTCCGACGAATTTATCCGGGAGAACTACCAGCAGCTCTCCTTCTCGGAGACTGAGCTGAGAAGGAGAAAAGTCGGGCTCCTGGGCACTATGTTCCCTGCGTTCATGAGAAACCCCGAAGGAAAATTGGACGCTAGGAAGAAAAGAACAATGTCATCCCAAGAGAGTCTTGTGAAGACGGGTCCAGTCCTCCTTGTCGTAGTCTTTGATCCTGCCAAAAGAGCGCCTGCGTCGGAGGGGGATTTCTTGGGCATTATGGGCCTTGGCTGCGTAATGGAAAACATGTGGCTCGCGGCTCAATCCCTTGGGCTTGCCTTCCACGTAGTAAGCTCCCTTGGCGAAGCCCCGGTGGAGGCAGAGGTGAAGCGCCTCCTCCAGATCCCTAAGAACCTCAGGATCGCCTTCGGTGCCAGGCTGGGCTACCCGACCTCCGTCCCGCGCAGGCAGTTGAGGGTCCGTCGAGACATGGAAGATTTCGTCCACCATAACCAGTATGACAAAAGCTAAACCATACTGGTCCGACAATGAAAGAAATCAGCTGGAAAGAATTTTATCAAGTTTACCTTAAGCAGCGTCCCCGAGTACGGGCGCTGTTTACAGCAACACCTTCCTTATTTATGGACATTTGTATGACCTTTTCCAATCTCCATGATAAGTTGATTTAAATAAATCAATAAAGCTGACAGGAAGTAGAGGCATAGCATTGATCGTTGCCACTCAGCCACAATAACATTAGGCACCTGTGTCAAGTTATTGCGGAATTGTGCCGATACTTGCATCAGGGGAGAGTGTGTTAGGTTAATAGCGACCCCGACCATTATGCTGTTGCCGCAGTTGAGACCGAAAAGGGCCTGCAACAGCAAATAACTGAAACCTTGGGTGAAACGACCGA
>JACTUC010000026.1 GCA_015660995.1 Candidatus Methanomethylicaceae archaeon
GCCGCTAGGTTCTGCCACAGGGGAGGGGGGACATGGGAGCTGACCCACCACTCCGACAACCCTAAGTCAAGGGAGCTAGCCATAGAAGAGGCATGCCAATGCCCATCTGGTAGGCTCACGGAGTGCGACAAGAAGACGGGGAAGGTCTTCGAGCCGGAGCTCGAGCAGTCCATCAGCCTGATTGAGGACCCGCAGAACAATGTGAGCGGCCCCATTTGGTTGAAAGGTGGGATCCCCGTGGAGTCGGCAGATGGGACGACATATGAGACCCGCAACCGTCAGACTCTCTGCCGCTGTGGGAGATCGGAGAACAAGCCCTTTTGCGATGGTACCCACATAGAAGTGGGCTTCAGCGACGGAGACGAGTCCCTGAAGTGAAGCAGCATCGGGCATAAATAATAAATAAGAAGGCTTTGGGGCCTCACTGTTTTTCAGTAAGGTCCTTGAGTTGCTTCCTGTTTAGACCTACGCCGGGTTGTGCGTCCAAGCGCTTTTTTACTTTTCCCTTCTCGAAGAGGATCACGGTCGGGTAGTATTCAATGGCGTACTCCTCGCAGGCCTCGGGTTCATCGTCGACGATTACCTTGAGGCATTCCTTCGGGTTGCTCCTTGCGTACTCCTCGAAGATAGGTAGAAAGCGCTGGGAGAAGGGGCACCAGGTCGCGTAGAAGAGTACATAGGCCCTTTCCCTGCCCCTGATCACGTCGCGAGCGCCCGTGTCCTTTCCACTTGACTTTGGTTTTGCAGCCCTGCTCAACTCACATCAGACCTACCTGCTTCATTAGACCGACTTGATCATAGAAGAGCCTTTCCTCTATAATCTCCCCCTTGTCGTTCCAAGTAGCAATCGTGCAGAATTCGACATGGAAGCTCTTGTTTGTTGGCGGGATGACCTTGTCGCCCATCTTCATGGGGCCATTCATGGTGCCATAGAAGTCAGCCACGCTGCAGGTACAGTTGCCCTGGCCGAAGAGGATCTTGTAGGGATTGTTTATGAGATGATTATCTGGGAATGTCTTGAAGAATTCGACAGCCTCGAGGTCATGGTTATGGCGCCCTCTTGTTGGATCTGCCTGACCCGGCCAAAACACGGCGACGTTTTCTGTATGGCGCTTCCTGAATGTTTCCCAGAGCTTACTGCTAGGTCCTGCGTTCCAGGCATCATCCAGTGTTTTCATTAATTGGAGATTTTCTTTAACGCCCATTTCTATCCCCTAAAATCAGTTTTAGTACTTCTTCATATATGCTTATTATCTCTACGTCACATTTTATGAGCAGTTTACAGTTTTTTAAGCGATTTTCGTTGGCTATTTCACATGTACTTGATATTAGACCGCGGGGATTTGAACGCGCGAACAGTGGAGGCAAAATATCACTATTCCCTTTTTTGTCACTTGAGTAGTTTCCTGTTTTATTGCGATTAAGCCTTATTATGGGGTAATTTCATAATACTGCCAGTGACAAAAATGCCAGCAGAACCAGTTTTTGAAGTAACCAAAGACAAAGCGGGCAAATACAGATTCAGGCTGAAGGCAGCAAACGGCGAGGTAATTGCCGTCAGTGAAGCCTACAATGCAAAGGAAAGCTGCATGAACGGTATAGAATCTGTAAAGAAGAATGCGCCAAAAGCGTCAGTAAAAGAGCTTTAATCTATTTTTTTCTTTTTTTCTGTTTTAAATGTTTTTTATAAATTCGAGATGTCTGAAATCCAGTCAGTTTCGTGTATACTTGATGGTTGTCCTGAAGATAGAGTTCAACAATTCAATTTTTCTTTGCCAACGTTCCCATAGGATCCCAAGGTGGAAGAAGAACAGGTTCGGTGCAGAGAACGCTCAAGAGCTTCGGAGAGAGGTATTTTTTGCTAACAGTTATTTCAAACAGGTATTCGTCGAACCACTCGTCCATCATATACATGTAACCTTTGTCTCCAATATTGGCCCCCCAGCTATTTTCAACCCGCCATTTTCTCGGTTTCCCTGTTTCATCAAGATCCACACCTGTCAGCACCATAGCGTGTGTCATCTCGCTATTCCTATATTCCAATCTTCCAGCCTTATCTAGCTTAAAATCTGTTCCATAAACGATGTCATAATCATATACGTTCAAATCCATTGCGCCCATCTCTGTTTCAAGCATCTGGCCAACATCACAGCCAAACCAAACCGCATGGTTGTCCTTTATCATGTCAACCGCAGCTTTCTTCAATGTCTTTATATCAACGTTTAGGTAACGAACTGAACGCCCCTCGATGACATTACCAAGATACTGCACCGTGTAGACTTTATCGTAGGGCTTGTCCTTAGAAGGGGCGTTTATTAAGCAGACTAGATCATCCAGGTCAACGTCCACATACTTTTTGTAGAACTCTCTGGGTGTCATATTACCACCCCTGTGGAATACTTTGTCTTTATCTCGCCACTCCCAGTAAAAGCTGCTCGGAGGCTTCCCTAGGTGAATTGCAAGCATTCGATAGAACTCCTCAAGCAACTTGCCCTTTGACTTACGCAATTCCTCTATAGAAGAACCTTGAGCATGCATGTCCCGAAGCAACTTCGCATATTCCCTCAGCTTGGAGACTAGCAGAGTGTTCATGGAATCAGAGTCGCTGCTGCTGTCCGTCTCAGGCATTAAAGACTTTGGCACAATTCCATACTTTTCCACTAGATTCACGAACATGTCCCACTGCCCACCATCAGAAAGTGGATCGGCGAGAAGCGCCATAAGTATCTGGCTATTCAGTGGCTCATTCCTGGTCTCGATGATGTTCTCAAGGAAATAATTCGCCTTCTCCAATTTGTCCCAGAACATCTGGTAGACCTCGGAAAGTTCAAAGGTCTGAAGGTTCAACTTTTTCATAGCTTCTAGGCAAAGGAGACTAAGGCCGGAGAATAACCAACACCGCCCTGACCGCTCTTGATTAGTGGCCTCCGGTGACTCTATGAGATTACTGAACGTGTAGTTAATTCGATCGATTTCTTTTCGACTCAATGCCACAGCTGCAATACCGTTCTGGGTCACCGCGTTCAACGCAAGAAGATTCTTTGGATCCCTATCAAAAGATACTAAAAATCGCTTAATATCCTCATTCGTGACATTTTGCTTCATAATATTTCCCGACCATTTGGGATATTAAACTTAGATCTAACAAACTAAGTTAAAGTTTTTTTGGCGAAGTCTGAAATGGCAAGTTACCTAACTCATTTATGGAACTTTGCATGCCTCTTTCACTGATGGTCTTGCATATCTACATAGCTACTGACTGCCCAATGCTGTTCAAAAAGCGCGATTGATGGAGGAGTTCAGCAAAAGTGGATCGGGTGGATTTGCACCCGCGAACGGCGAAGATAAAGGTTCAGTAATCTGCCTTTTGGCCCATAAACGAAAGGGCATCTTCAAATGTTAACTGTTTCATAAGGTTTTCAACAATTGAATCCATTTTTGAATTTCCCCCGAGTCTATAACATCAGGGGTCCTCTTTAGTTGATACTATTCACTTTGTCGTTTCATGGGAATAGCGCACGCAAAAAAACTGCTACGACCTTATGCAAGAGGGTTAGAGATCATATTCTTCCATGTATGCCGGTGCGCTCACTTCCCACCCGCTCTTGGAGCGGATATAGTTCTCTAGGCTCATGATAGGTTCTTCTTCACCATGGACCAGAAAGACGTGTTTCGGTGGGACTTTGAAGTTATCGAGCCAGCGTTCCAGGTCGTTCATGCCGGCATGGGCAGAAAAGGCCTCTATATTTTCGGTCTTCATTCTGACGGGATAGGTCTGTCCGAGGATTCTGACGGGGGAAATGCCGTCTAGGATTTGTCGTCCCAGCGTTCCAGCTGACTGATACCCTACGAAGAGAAGTGTGGATTCTGGGCGGGTTATCTCTCTCACCAAGTGATGTTCGATTCGTCCTCCTGTGATCATTCCAGAGCCGGCCATGATTATGGTTGAGCCTTTTATCTGATTGATCGCCTTGGACGCCTCAACAGAATCGGTGAGTTTTAAGCCTGGGAATTCGAAGGGGGATTGGCCATTCTGGAAGAGTTCCTGTGTCTCTTTGTCGAAATACTCCTGGCACCGTTCGAAGACTTTCGTGATTTCGATGGCCATAGGGCTGTCGAGAAACGTGACGATATAAGGGATTCTTTTCATGTTTGCCAAGCGGTTAAGGTGGTAAAGCAACTCTTGGGCACGTTCGATGGCGAAGATGGGGATTAGAAGGTTTCCACCCGCGTTTATCGTGTTATTGACGACCTCCGAGAGCTTATCATCGACGTTCTGCGAGTTGTCGTGGTTGCGGTCTCCGTATGTGGACTCCATGACCACGTAGTCTGCTCGGTCAAAGACGGAGGGGTTGTTGGTGAGCGGTTTGTCCCACTGGCCTATGTCTCCCGAGAAGATTATGTTGCGAGACCCGTTCTCATCTTGGACGACAACCTCGATCATGGCTGAGCCAAGGATATGGCCAGCATCGTGGAAACAAACTTTGACTTGGTCGTTTAGGGAAAGAGTCTCTTCGTAGGGAACGTCTTTCAGGAGGGGAAAACATTTCTCAGCATCATTGACCGTATACAGAGGAAAATCTAGGTGGGATCCACTTCCACCTTCCTTCGCGTGGCGTTCTTTATTGAAGGCTGCATCTTCCTCCTGCATTCGTGCAGAATCCAGTATCACGATCGGGAACAACTCCTTGGACGCGGGAGTCAGCAGGATGTCTCCTGCGAATCCTTCTTTGACAAGTTTGGGAATTAGCCCTGAGTGGTCTAAATGAACGTGGGTCAAGAGAAGATACTGGATTTGGTCCGGAGGGAAGGGGAATGGCTCCCAGTTTCTGTACGAGTAGTCGCGTTCCTGAAACATTCCGCAATCGACAAGCATCTTCAATCCGCCAGCATCCAGAAGATAGCTTGAACCGGTCACTTGATGCGTCGCGCCCAAGAACTTTATTTTCATGATCTTCCCTTGCACTTAGTTTGGGTTAAACTTATACCCCAATCCAAACCCAAAATTGAAGAAATCGCTCTGTTTCGTGCATACTTGATGGTCGACCGGGCGGGATTTGCATCCCTGACTAGTGGAGGTGGCACCCGCGATATATTGGTTTTTTTGAAGTAATTAGGGGTAGAAGCATTCGAGAAAAACCAAGACAAGAACGTGAAAAAAGAGAAACTTCAGTTTTTAGATAGGTCCAACCCCTCCTAGTTTTAACTCTTATTTGTAAGATGTGCTAAGATAATTTATTCGGGGTGAATTGTTTGATCTTCATAATGCTCGTCAAGGACAAGGAGAGGCCTACGAAAGCGAACACGGGTCAGGCCACAAAGGTACTGGAAGAACTGAAGAAGAAGGGCATCAAGATCCTAGGTTTCTATTGGACCCTAGGGCGCTACGATGATGTAATTATCTTTGAAGCTCCCAGGGAGAAAGATGCCATGAAGGTAGCTATAGCCCTTAAGGAGTACGTAAGCTCCGAAACATTAGTGGCCATTCCGAGAGAAGAAGCGCTCAAGCTTCTTTAGCGAAAAGTCAATGCGCCCATATTACCTCTATCTTTTCCTTTTTTTCTCAAATAGAGTGCCCTGTGATATGACTACCATGTCATTCACTTGAACCATCCGACCTCACTCATAATGCTGAGGGTTACCTGGTTGCTAGGACCGTCCCCCCTTGCGACATTTACACTGATGCCCTTTCCTACAGCACCCACGATTCGGGCTATCGATGTGTGTGTGAAACCAGGACAAAGGAGAAAAGACTTAACTCCTTCTCTCTGAGCCAGATCCCTGCAGACATTTACAGCATCGTCGTCGTCCTTTACAAGAACGCTCGTAAGTTCATAGAGAGATGTCTTTAATATGCTCCTATGTTTGGTAGAATCCGCATCGGGAACGTGGGCGATGAAAGCTGCCTTAAATTTCTTTTCTGCCATGTTCTTTACCCTAGGTAGTTAATTTAAACGGATAAAATTATAACTATTGCGGGATTTGAACCCGCGAACGGTGGAGATAAAGGTTCGGTAATCTCCCCCTTTTCCTTTTATTTAAAAAAAGTTAAGTTTTAATCCCAAACCCAGTCTGGTATGGAAATGTGCAGGATCATCTTGGCATCGGGATAATGCTCTCTGGCATCACCGCGTCATTGTCTTTCTGAACACTGGCACCGCAATGGCTATCATAACCGCGCCGAACACTATCAGTATTATCAGATCATTGGCTATGGCTGGTACCCCTGCCCCCAGCACCATGACCCTTCTGAGGGCATCCGACGCATAGGTGAGTGGCAGTACCTTTGAGATATCCTGCATGTACCACGGCATCAGCTGTATGGGGAAGAACACGCCACTGAGGAACATCATGGGGAACATTAATGTCATCATCATCATCATGGCAGTCTCCTGGTCTTTTGCGAACGACGTTATCACAACACCCAAACCCACAAAGCTGAACACGCCTAGCAGAAGCAGCCCCAATACTAGAAGGATATTTCCTTGTATGCTGACGCCAAACAGGCCCACGGCCAGCGCCATGATTATGAGGCCCTGAAGAAGCCCCCTAGCAGTCTGGCCTAGGGTTTTACCAAGTATGATGGAAAGCCTGTTGATTGGCGCAACCATCATTCCGTCCATGGTGCCAATCTCCTTCTCCATTGAAATTGCTGCTGGTAGCCCGGTCATGACGCTCATCATTACAGTCATTGCCAATATGCCAGGAGCTACGAAATCAAAGTAGTTGGAATTGCCGGCGACAACGCCCTCTGTCTGGACTTTGTAGGGTTGCACAATCGCCAGGGAGTTGCTCCCGTTGATCGCTGGGTTCAGCATCTGGACATGCAGCTGGGCCAGCATTGTTCCCATTTGATTAAATATGCTGGTCAGAACTGATTGTATGGCAGTTGAAATTTGTGGGTTGGATTGATCAGTCATAATGATTATGGTCGCCTGCTGACCACTCATGACACACGCACTGAAATTGCTTGGTATTATTATGCCGCCATCCAAATCCCCTCTTTGGATCATGTCCTTCAGATCATTAACGTTGGATACATTGGACAGTACCATCAGGCCTGTCTGGCTGTTGATCTGCTGCACACCCATGACAAAGGCTTGACTTGCCACGGTGTAATTGCCATAGCCCGAGTCTTCATTCACAAGTGCGATGGGCAAGTTGCTCACGGTTGTGCCGCTGGACGGATAGATAAAGCCGACCATGAGCATCATAAACAGCGGCATCACGATAAGCATGACCAGCCCCAGCCTGTTCCGGGACAACTCATGGAGGTCCTTCTGGGCGATCCTCATACTATGTGAAAACAGAGATTTTGCGCCCATTGCCTGTCACCTTGCCCTCCCCTGAGGCGCCTCGAATCGCCGGTGCCTTCCCATTGGAATCTTCTGGTCAGCGCTATCCCTTACCTGATGGCCGGTTATGTGAAGGAAAACATCCTCAAGCGTAGGCTGAAGATTTTCCATCGCGTTGATCTTTCCGTCTTCAGCCCGGACCGCATCGACAACATTGTCGAAAGCTTCGTCGCCATGAACAATTATCCGTAGGTGCGTATCGTCTTCTTGTGAGACGGCATCAACGCACTCAATTGCCCTGATTGAGTCGATAATTTTAGGCACCAGGTTCGCAATTTCGAGTTTTAGCACTGTAGTATCAGCTCCTGAAATTAATTTTTTCAGGTTCTTTGAGGTGTCAAGAGCAACAATCTTCCCGTGGTCTACAATAGCTATGCGGTCGCACAACAAATCAGCGTCCACCATCATATGTGTCGTTATCATAATTGTTGTGCCGTTTTCCTTGTTGAGTTTCTTTATGAATTCCCTTATCTCAACGGAGGACTGGGGGTCCAAGCCTAACGTCGGCTCATCAAGGAATAGCACTTGGGGCATGTTAAGCAGTGCCCGAATCACATTCACCCTCTGGCGCATGCCTGTGGAAAAGGTGCCTACTTGGGCGTCCTTCCACTTGGTCAGCTGGACTAACTCTAATAACTCGTCGATCCTTTTTGTTAAGACATCCTTGGGAATACCAAAGAGGCACCCGAAGAACCATAGATTTTCTTTTGCGGTCAAACGGTTATACATTATCATCTTTTCGGACACAATTCCGATCATTTTCCGGACTTCAGTGTCGTTCTTTACGATATCGTGCCCGCCAATTATGGCAGTTCCCTTGGTGGGTGATGAGAGAGTGGACAGTATTCGTAGGATTGTACTTTTGCCCGCACCGTTAGGACCGAGCAGGCCAAATATCTCTCCCTTCCTGACATCAAAAGAGATATCATCGACGGCCACGAAGTCGCCGAATTTCTTCGTTAAGTTCTCAACCTTGATCATAGAGCCACTTTCAGTGGTGTAGTCAGATGAGACGAGTGTGGTACTGTCACTCAGCATTGCTAATCACAGGAGCATGTGTAGGACCGGACATATTTAATATTCACGGCGTTAACTCTTCTGGTAAACGGTGTCATTAATGCGAGTTGCAAGCTGGCGTATCAAGAAAGCTTGTTCATTTCCTGAAGGTTGTTTGGGTTTCCTTAAGGAGGAAAGTTGCCACACCTGTTGCGACAAGAGCAGCGAGGAACTCTATGAAGATGAAGACGATCCCGTCCTCGGGGTTTACGCCAGCTATGGCGTAGGTAAAGATCCTGGCGAATGTCACTTGCGGATTCGCGAACATTGTGCTGGACGTAGCAATAAGAAGACCCCCCACCAGCATGCCAACGACCAACCCTATCAGTTTGGAATGGTATTTGGAAAGGCACCATATGGCTAGGACCAGAATGAATGTGCCAAGGAATTCGCTGAAGTAATTTCCTTCAGACCGGGATATTTTCGAGATTGCTATCAGCTTCGGTACAGCTTGGTAGAACATCAGGTGGCTAGAGAGCATGCCCACAAAGCCACCAAGAAACTGAATTGAGATTTACAGGAGCCCTTCATGGGCTTTCATACTCTTCGCAGCCATGAAAGATAGGGTGACAGCTGGGTTGAAGTGGGCACCACTAATGGGACCAAGAACTTCTATCAGAACAAAGAGTATGAAGCCAACAGCAATCGCATCCATGAAAACGGTAAGTGGAATGCTTGCACCCAGCACGTTATATCCTAGAATGGTCGCAGAGATCGCGGTCATGGTCAGGAAGAGCGAACCAAGGAGTTCGGCAGTGAGCCTCCTCGACAGGGTGTAATCCATGCATATCACCGAGCTTGCAATGTCGGCATGCTGACCCTTCAGACCTTGAGGGATTTTGCCGCAGCAACTGTTTTGGCCGCTACCACAGAGACGACCTTCTTTTCCAGGGCGGTCAGGGTCGCCCTGTTCTTCGATTTTTCCACCGTGATCCCCATTTTTGAGACTATCTTCGGTATGAATACTGTTTTTGCTGGTTTGCAACCCTTGAGTTCGAGAAGCTTGGTCATGCAAAAGTTGGCACACCCCTCAATCACTACGACCCTTGAGGGATTTTGCCGGACCATCTCCATATCCTCCTCCACATCGATGTTGAAAGCCGGGAGGCACAGCAGGACGGCCTCTTTTGGCATCAGTTTTTCGACGACCTCATAGGCTGCCTGCCGCGAGATTGTGCCTGCCGTCTGCCCGATACCGCCGCATGGGGCAACGACGATCTTGTTTGGGAATTGCCAGACTGAAGGCTTCTGCTTTGCCATAGAATATCGGTTTGCTTCTCTGCTTTATGTAAATATAAACACTGTTTTAATATTTTCTTAATAGTAATGTAAACACGATTCTGAAGCGTACGATTGAATGAAAAATCCTTTTGCTTGAGAAATTTGTAGCGATTTTGAGTTTGGGTAACTATATGATGATAGTCATTATTGTATAGTTGACTATACAATTCTGCCTTTACTGTTCTAAATGCCTACGCGACTGTAAATTCTTTTATTTGATTGTTGACAATGAGTTTCTTGGATGAAGCTGAAAAATGGATAATGTTGTAATTGAAGAGTCTAAGCTTGCAGGGCATTACGACAGCGTTAGCAATGTACAGTTCCAATTAGGATGCATGCTTATAGAAAGGATGAGGATAAGGGAAGGTGGTGCCGTGCTTGATGTGGGGTGCGGCACGGGGCGCCTGGCGCTTTACCTATCAAAGATCGTGAAATCCTCTGGAAATGTTGTGGGTATAGATCCATCAATTCACCGCATCGATATCGCTAATAATAAACTGAAGAACCGGATGCTTCAAAATGTCTGTTTCAAAGTAGGTTCTGCGGAAACACTCAAAAGTTTTCCCGAAAGTGCTTTCGACGATGCTTGCTATTCATCTGTTTTTCACTGGATAAACGATAAAAAAGCAGTTCTTAAGGAGACGTATAGGGTCTTAAATAAGGGTGGAAAAATCGGAATTACCACCATTAATAGGGATAATCTCCATTCGTTCCGGGCAGTCATGATCGAGGTTTTAGGAAAGCCCCCCTACGCAGAATATGCGAAAAAGGGGGAAGGTCGTAGTTATCCAGCAACGATGAAAGAACTTGAGACGCTTTTAGCTAAAGTTGGGTTCTGTGAAATTACAGTAGACTGTTTAATTAAAAAGCGGCACTATGACTCTCCTCAAAAGCTAATAGATTTCTATGAGGCAAGTTCGTTTGGGAACTTTATGAGATCAGTGCCTGAGGACCTTCAAGCGAACGCAAGATGCGATATCAAAAAGGAATTGGAGAGAAGAAGAACACCATCCGGAATTGAGCTTACATCCAACATCATATTCGCTACAGCTAAGAAAATGTAAAGATTTTACTCTGGCAAAACCAGTCAGTTTCACAGGGGAAGGTAAAGGAATGCAGTAAAATTACACTTTTTTGAAGGCCATAGAGAACCGCATTGACAATAATCTTTATTTAACTAACATTGAATTGTTTTGTTGGTACATTGTACCATTCGCATTGGCTATGCGATAAGAAATTAGAATGAACACAATATGCTGAACCTAGCTAGAGGAGGTTCATAATAATGAGTATGGATAAATTTACTATAAAATCCCAGGAGGCCGTCCAGAAGGCATTGGAAATTGCTACGACCAAAGAGAATCAGTTCATTGAATGCTCGCACCTATTAAAGGGGATTCTGGCGGTTGACGATAACGTCGTCCCCTACCTGTTTAACAAGCTGAACGTTAACCAGGACACTGTTTCAAGGGCGCTGGACAAGATTATTGATTCCTACCCAAAGGTCACCGGCGGAGAGCAGCACCTCTCGCTAAGCCTCAACCAGGCCCTCCAAAAGGCATCGGTGCTTGCCACCGAACGCAAGGACGAATTCGTAGCCATAGAGCATCTCCTGCTGGGGATCCTGTCTGTCAACGACCCCACATCGCAGCTACTGAAGGCCAATGGGGTCAATGAGAAGGACTTGGAGGAGGCGATCAGGCAGCTGCGCAGGGGGGGGACGGTAAATTCCCAGACTGCCGAGGAGACCTACAATGCGCTGAACAAGTACGCCACGAACCTGAACGACATGGCCCGCAAGGGTAAGCTCGACCCGGTTATAGGCCGCGACGAGGAGACCCGGAGGGTCCTCCAGATCCTCTCGCGGAGGACAAAGAACAACCCCATCCTCATAGGGGAAGCAGGGGTGGGCAAAACCGCCATAGTCGAGGGGATCGCCCGACGCATAATCGATGGGGAAGTACCTCAGGAGCTGAAATCGAAGCAGATCTACTCGCTCGATATGGGGGCGCTCATTGCTGGAGCCAAGTTCAAGGGCGAATTCGAGGAGCGACTGAAGAGCGTTATCAAGGAGGTCGTCTCTGCTGAGGGTGAGATCATACTATTTATTGATGAGATCCACACACTGGTGGGGGCAGGCGCAGGGGAGGGTGCCATGGACGCTGCCAACATCCTGAAGCCTGCCCTGGCCCGGGGTGAACTGCGCGCCATAGGAGCTACAACTCTGAAGGAGTACCAGAAGTACTTCGAGAAGGACAAGGCCCTTGAGAGGCGGTTCCAGCCGGTGATGGTCAATGAGCCAGACTCCTTGGACGCCATATCCATCCTGAGGGGTCTGAAGGAGCGCTATGAGAGCTACCATCATGTCAGGATAAAGGATGAGGCGATAATAGCTGCCGTCGAGCTCTCCCAGCGGTACATCACCGATCGCTTCCTCCCCGACAAGGCCATTGACCTCATCGATGAGGCCGCAGCCAAGATACAACTGGAGATGAACTCCAAGCCCGAGGAACTGGAGAATCTAGATCGGAAGATAACCCAGCTGAAGATCGAGGTGGAGGCCATCAAGCGCGAGAAGGATAAGGAGAAGCTCAAGTCGCTTAACGAGGAGATAGAGAAGCTCAGCGAGGAGCAGAAGCAGCTGAATGCCAAGTGGCAGTTGGAGAAGGGTTTGCAAGAGCAGATCCAAGCAAAGAATAAGGAGATAGAGCAGCTCAAGTTTGAGGAAGAGAATGCATACCGCGTCGGAGACCTAGGTAAGGTTGCTGAGATACGTCATGGCCGCGTCCCGGAGGCCAAGAAGGTCATAGAGTCCCTCAACAAGAAGCTGTCTGAGGCGCAGAAAAACAAGGCCATTGTGAACCAGGAGGTGGACGCCGAGGAGGTAGCCGAGGTCGTTTCCCACTGGACTGGCATCCCAGTGAGCCGCATGCTCCAGAGCGAGAAGCAGAAGCTGATGAACTTGGAGACTCAGCTCCACATGCGCGTCATTGGTCAGGATGAGGCCGTCAAGGCCGTATCGGACGCCATAAGGAGGTCCCGCGCCGGTCTGCAGGACGCCAAGCGACCCATAGGCTCCTTCATTTTCCTGGGAACAACGGGGGTGGGGAAGACAGAGCTGGCAAAGGCCCTGGCCGAGGCCATGTTCAACAACGAGAACAGCATGGTCAGGATCGACATGTCTGAGTACCAGGAGCGGCATACGGTCTCTAGACTTATCGGGGCACCTCCAGGTTACGTAGGCTATGAGGAGAGCGGGCAGCTGACCGAAGCCGTTAGGAGAAAGCCCTACTCCGTAGTGCTTCTGGACGAGATTGAGAAGGCGCACCCGGATGTCTTCAACGTGCTACTCCAGGTGCTAGACGACGGCCGCCTCACCGACAACAAGGGAAGGACGGTCGACTTCAAGAATACCATAATTATCATGACCTCGAACTTAGGGTCGGACATCATCCGGGAAAACCTAGAGAGGGTTAATGACCAGAACCGGGTGGAGATCCTGAACAAGACGAAGGAGCAGGTATTTGACCTGCTGAGGAGGAGCATGAAGCCGGAGTTCCTGAACCGTGTAGACGAGATCATAATGTTCCAGCCCCTTACCCGGGAGGAGATACGTAAGGTTGTTGAGCTGCAGATAAGAAACGTCCAGAATGCGCTGGAGAAGAACAACATCAAGCTCACGGTCACCAAAAGGGCTGTGGATCGCATAGCAGACACTGGCTATGACCCACAGTTTGGCGCAAGGCCCATCAAGCGCGTCATTCAGAGGGACCTGCTGAACGAGCTCTCAAAGATGATCCTGGACGGCAAGGTCGACAGGGACTCGGTAATTGTTGTGGACGAGAAGAACGGTAGGCTGGTCTTCAGGAATGGATGATCTGCAGTTGGCGACCGGGAAGTTGCACCCGCGAACAGTGGAGATAGAGGTTCCGTAGTCTTCACATCCCTTTTTTTCAAAAATTGAATTTCTATCCCCAATTGGCAAAAGGCTGACCTGAGGCCCATGAGGAGAGATGGGTTTTTCAAAAAAGATTGGTTGGTCATCCAATTGATTATGCCTTTCGTTAATGAGCCGTGCAAATGAAGGGATTATAAAGTTAGTATTCCTTTGGTTAATAGGGAAGGGCATGAAATACAACTTTCCAGAAGAATTCTTGTGGGGGACCTCCACATCCGCTTTGCAGATAGAGTCAGCTTCAGCTGAAGGTTCATGCCACGACTGGAAAGGGTTGAGAGCAAAAGATGGAACGGTTTTGAATGAGACGATTAACCACCAGTGCCATAGATCATATGACGCTGACATAATAGCTTCGCTTGGAAATGCTTACAGGGGAGGTTTCGATTGGTCTCGGTTGCAAAAAGGACCTAAAGAAAAGCTTGAGAAGGAAGTCGTGGACGAGTACAGAGACTTCTATGGGAGATTGAAAGAAAAAGGCATGCACCTGATGTTAGTTCTTCATCACTTCGCTAACCCACAATGGTTTGTAGAAGGGGGTTCATGGACTTCTAACCAAGCCCCAGACATTTTCAATGACTACGTAAAAAAAATGGCAGAATCTTTTGGGGATTTAGCAAATACATGGAATACAATCAATGAGCCTTCCGCCATTGCTGTTGAAGGTTATTTGCGAGGTGAATTTCCTCCACGTAAAAAGAATCCTGTAGCTGCTTACAGGGTATTTAATACACTCAGCAAAGCCCATAAGCTAGCCTACAAATCATTGAAGGAGATTTGCCCGGATGCCCCCGTAGGTATCTCAAATAATACGATGAGTTTCCATGATGAAAACATACTCGGAATTATTCCGGCCAGAATTGTGGACAAATTATTAATCGACAGTGTTGAAGATCACTTCACTGACTCGGATTTCATTGGATTCAGCTACTACGGGAGAGTGTCATTCGACCCGTTTCCGTTAATAGAGACTGATGCACCCGGAAAACTCGACAGAAAGAAAAGGGAGCACGACAAAATGTGGGAATTTTATCCTCAGGGAATCAAAGATGTCGCAATGAGGTACAATGAAAAGTATGGCAAGCCGATCATAGTCACAGAGAACGGCTGTTGTACTGATGATGATATTCAAAGGGTCAGAAGCATAAGTGAGCATCTGAAATATCTTCATGAAGCGATACATCAAGGAGCTAACATCTTAGGATATTTCCACTGGTCCGCGTTCGACAACTTCGAGCTTCACCTAGGAAGAAGTTTCAGGTTTGGATTAGTAGGAATAGATTATAATTCCCCTGAGCTGAGGAGGATTCCGAAGCCTTCCGCGATTTACTATTCTCAAATTTCAAAGAATAACGGATTAGATTGAGATTATACATTCAATCCATTTTTTTATTAATCTTTGGTTTGGAGCCGGAATTCAATCCCAAACCCATTATCTTACTTTTACTCTCTCTTTCTGTCGCAGTCTTCTGCCAGACATTAATTGCTTATTGCGGGTGCTTGCTGCAAGTATTCCGTGTGCTCTACCTGCTTGAGCATGAAGTCAGCGACATCTGCGCGGGAAGTCCATGTGCCAATTCTTCCATCGCCCACATAGCCAGCCTTGACCTTTCCAGTTTTGGGATTGTTGTTAAGCATTGTCAGGCGCACAATTGTCCAGTCAAGACCGGAGTTGCGTACCGTTTCCGCTGTGCTGACTATATCTTCGTATGAGTCACGCATTGTGAACTTGACAATGCTGACTAGAGCCTTGGCCTTTAACTCAGGCTGGTCCTTTGGATCCTTAGCGCTCAGGGTTGACGTAATTATCAGTCTGTGCACGCCTTGTTTCTTCATGGCGGCAATGATATTCTGCATGCCATGGGTGATTGGTTTATTTTTTGAACCGCCACGTGGACCTAGAGCGCTAATAACCACGCCTGCCCCGCTCACTGCACTCTCAATTAAGGGTTCATCGGCCAACTCGCCTTGGATGACCTTCAAACGCTCATGGTTAATGTTGAGTTTGGATGGATTGCAAATATAGGCTACAACTTCGTATCCTGTTGCAAGAGCTTGTTCGACAAGCTGTCTGCCAGTTTCACCTGTTGCCCCGAAAATTGTGATTTTCATGTTATCATCAAAACCTACGGATTTATTCGTGAGACGGAGCAAGTCATAATTGTGCCGATTTAGCTTGCCGCCTATTCAGGCACTTCCTTTCTTCTGCCTTGTGTCCAGCAATATCTTATAAATGATATTTTGAAGGGTAGAGATATCGCCTTCGAACCACATTATCTGCTCCAATTGTAATTCATCAGTGTAACCAATAATCATTCTATTCTTCCTCGTGCTTTGTAGGAACAAGAGCAACATTATTGCAATAAGGATAAGACTAAAGAAACCTAGGAGGATTATTGAAACAAAACTTATGAAAATAATCTCCTGACCCATTCAACTGAAAAAATAGCTGCCAGGTGCATTATCCAAACCGATCTGTATATTGGATCCCTTTTTTTCCAACCTTCAATAACGCTGAATGGATACTGCGCGCACGCCACGGAGCCGAACAGGATGTGACGGTTTCTCCTAACAAAGATCTCAATCTGCCTGCTGTCGGACTCTTTCCTGAATGCTTTGAATCCGTTCCTGAGGCTCCCTAGGGGGAATCTCGAATGGATCCATTCCATCATAACAATGGATAGCTTTGTACTTTCGAAGCAGTTTGCGCTTGTTATGAGCATACCGTCCGCCTTCACATATTTGGAGGAAGCATCCAGGATCTCAGCCCTGTGTTTTGGAGTAACATTGTTGGCAACCGCCCAGCAGATGACCACGTCTGCTGCGTGATCCGGATTACCCATTTTTGTGATGTCCCCCAAAATGAATTCGACCAAATTCTGCCCTCCCGCCTCCTCAACCTGCTGGCTACAATCAATCCCCCTTACATGGCTGCTGATTCCCAAGGATTGCAACCTCGTCTTAAGATCAAGCAGTGCAACTCCCGTGGAGCAGCCCACGTCAACAATGTCAATATACCGCCTGTTGGTCCTGTAACAGAACTCCTCGATTGCGTCGAAAATTCCGCACACATAGTACCTTTCGGGGAAGGTGAAGTCTGCTGGCCAGTTCATTTGCAGTTGTTCCTCAGAAGAACAGGAACTGATTTCCTTAAAAAGGATGGTTCTGAAGCAGCGCTTCTTGTCATATAATTTTCAATGCAAATCCATGCATGATTCGTTCATATACCCAATTTTCTATCGTTGTTTCACTAGAGTTTATAAAGGGACTTTGTTCAGAAATAGTAATTGGTGGGAGGAAAATAAAGTGGACCTGCTTACTATCGTAATTATTGCTATTATTGTAATAGCAATCATCGCAATCCTAGTCTGGTTTATAGCAATTTACAACAGGTTCTACTCGCTGAAGAATTCTGCGGCAGCAACCCTTGGGCAGATAAAGGTTGCAATGAAGAAGCGGCTGGACATGATCGAGCAGCTCCTAGGCGCCGTCCAGAGCTATGCTAAGTTCGAGCGGGCGACCCTTGAGAGCGTCACAAAGATGAGGGCGGATGTTGGAGACGCTGGGGCAGAGGGGCTGAGGAACATAGACACGGAGTCGAGGAAGCTCTTCGGTAATATCCTTGCCGTTGCTGAGAACTACCCTGACCTGAAGACCTCTTCGACGGTGACCAACCTCATGGACTCTGTCCGGGGCATGGAGGAGGAGATAGCACGAGAGAGGTACACCTACAACAACATCGCCCAGGAGTTCAACATAGCGACCGACGTGATCCCTTCAAACATCGTTGCCCGTCTGATCGGGATGCAGAAGCTGGAATACCTCAAGTTCGAGGAAGAGGTAGAGAAGCCCCCGGAGATAAAGTTCTAGGGTAATGGCTTTGCCTGAAACACGGGAGATCCTCACCCTTGCAGCAATCACATTTGCCATAGCCGTTGTGGCGGTTCTCCTGATAACCATCGTGCCAGGAATGCTCCAAAGCGACCCCGTGGTGGACTATCAAGCTACCCTGTACCTGAATGGGACGCTGGTAGAGGACTTTGTCTACAACGTGCAGACCTCAGACCAGTACAACATGCTTTACAGGGATTGGGGCGTACCCATGTCCCTGCAGGACCTCGGGGTGCCCCAGGTGGTCTTCGTCAATATCACCAGTTGGCCTCCAGGCACCCTCGCCTATCTGAAGGATCACAATTCAAACGTCTGGATAGAACCAGCAGGGGCTGATAGCAGCGCCTATACCTATGTAGAGTATAACGCTTACACCGATGAGGCCGGAATCTATGGTCCTAGCTCCTTCTTCCCGGCCGGCTCCTACCACGTGCAGTTCGTTTACCAGCTCAAACCTCCCTTGGAGTACGATGCTAACTATGTGCATCTGAACCTGCTGCTTGCATCCGCCGGGGAGCACCTGACCTACCGAAACGTGACCATTATCATCATGGATGCCCAGGATGTGGTCGCAGTCTACCCACACCCACCCTCCTTTAAGGTTGACAATGAGAGCCAGCAGATCGTCCTGACAGGATCCTCCCCCCAGAATGAACTTCTGGAGGTTGAGCTTCTGATGAATAGGACCGTTCTGACCAGCTTCCAGGGCTATCCGACCCAATATGCCGATGTGGTCTCCCTCACAACCCAGGCGAATAATGCCTACTCCGAGCAGTACTATGCGGGAGTGGACCTCAGCGCATTAGCCGAGGTGCTACTGCTGGTGATCCCTGCACTGTTTGTCCTCATCTGGGCCTTTTACGGAAGGGAGTCACCCTATACGGTCCCCCACTATGTCAGCACAACTCCGAACAAGGACAGGAAACCCTGGCTCGTGAATCTGGTATTTGACCATGATCCTACCCATCTCAATAAAAACGCCCTCTACGCGACCGTACTAGACCTGAGCAGGCAGGGCAAGATCAAGATTACGCCAAAGCATGTCACCGACCCCAAGGAGCCAGGCTTTACCATCGAGATCCTATCCGAAAGCGGGGTCGACGGCTATGAGGGCCATGTACTCGAGTTCCTAAAAAGATTATCCGTAAATGGTGTGGTCGATACGGAGATGGTGAAGAACCGAATGCATGAGCTTTCTCGTGGCGTGGGGGGCTATGGCGAACTTGTCAGCCTGAAGGAAGACATTCAATACCTCACCTATGGGCCCATGCCTTCAACCATATCGGAATTCGTTACCAGCGGCAGGCGTAAGGTAGTACCATTCGTAGTAGCTGGATTCTTACTATGCTTCGTTTCAATTATTCTGGAAAGTACCCTGGTCACCGTTAGTTCAACCTTTATACCAGCCATCGTCGCCTCAATCTTCATAATAATCCAGTCCTTCATCGCAATTTCTTTCCCGATGTCCCTATTTGGCAGATGGAAGGGGACCAATTATCAGGAACGCCTTGAATGGGAATCCTTTAAGAGATTCCTTTCGGACCATGCGCTGATAGAGAAGTATGCGCCCCAGGACCTCTCAGTTTGGGGCGAATGGCTTGTTTATGGAACCGCCCTTGGGGTCGGCCATGAAGTCGAGAAGGCAATGAAGGACCTAAACGTCAAAATTCCCGAGCTCGGATTTAGTCCCTATGTGTTCCTCTTTTTCCACCCGGTAATATCCGCAACAGCACGGGGCGGCGCGGCGGGTGGTGGTCATGGAGGATTCGGCGGCGGCGGATTCGGGGGAGGGGGCGGCTTTGGTGGAGGGGGTGGAGGGGCTAGGTAGCAGATTGGAGTTAATCCTTCCATCACAATTAAAGCAGCTAAATTGAATTTATGAGTAAAAACTGGATCAGTAAGGGGTTATGTGGTCTCTTGAGGAGTGTTAAGGGATTTGAGTAAGTGGAGATCCTTGCTGAAAGCTGACTCAGTGGAGTGGCTGCTGGAAAGGGATAATCCATCAGTACGATACTTTACGCTTACTGATATTTTGTGCAAACCGGAACGCGATTCTGAAGTGAGAGAAGCGAAACAGGAAATAATGGAAATAGGGGTAGTGCCCAAGATTCTGGCCAAACAGACCAATGAAGGCTATTGGGAAAACCCTCAAAATTTCTACACGGCTAAATATAAAGGAACGATATGGCAACTCATAATTCTGGCAGAACTCGGGGCTGACGGAAAGGATGAACGTATCAGAAAGGCATGTGAGTTCATTCTTGAAAAATCCCAAGACCGCGAGAGTAATGGCTTCTCGATACATGCCAGTGCAAAAATGGGCGGAGGTAGGCATAGTGAAGTGATACCCTGCCTGACGGGCAATGTGGTTTGGAGCTTGATCCGATCTGGCTATCTGGAAGATCCAAGAGTGCAGCAAGGAATCGACTGGATTGTCAGCTACCAGCGGTTTGATGATGGATCAAAAAAGGCGCCGGAGGGTTGGCCCTATGATAGATATGAGATGTGTTGGGGACGGCATACTTGCCACATGGGTGCGGTCAAGGCATTGAAGGCTCTGGCAGAAATTCCTCCCAACAAAAGGTCCAAGAGTGTGACGAACACAATCGAGAAAGGATCTGAATACATGCTCATGCATCATATCCATAAAAGAAGCCATAATTTAGATCGTGTTTCCAAACCCGGTTGGTTACGATTCGGTTTTCCTTTAATGTACCAGACAGACGTTTTGGAAATCTTGGGTATTCTGACAAAACTTGGCTATAGGGATGAGCGAATGCAGGAAGCCGTAGATTTGGTAATCTCCAAGCAAGATGACCAAGGCAGATGGAAATTGCAAAATGCTTTTCCAGGGCGTTCCCAGGTGGACATAGAACCGAGGGGCATGCCAAGCAAATGGATTACCTTACACGCTCTTAAGGCATTGAAAGGGTTCTATGGCTGAACAAACTATAGAAAAGCAAGTAAATTAGGTGAAGCGAAAATGAAGACTGATGTTGAATATCTTAGATTTATGTGGCCGATGAGACATTTTTTGATTACATCGGGAGATATTGAAGGAAAATCGAACATTATTGCAGTCAGCTTTTGTATGCCAGTATCAAAAGAACCTCCACTCATAGCTTGTGCAATAGGGAAGAGGTTCTATTCATCTGAGTTAATTGAAGAAACTGGAGAATTTGTGGTAAATGTTCCTCCACAAGAGCTGAGACGACAGATACAGTATTGTGGGTTTAATTCAGGGTATGATGTTGATAAATTTAAGGAAACAGGGTTAACTCCAAAACCAGCACGCAAGGTAAAAGCCCCTATTATTGATGAGTGCGAAGCTCATATGGAATGTAAGGTTAGGCAAGAAATAGAAACGGGAGATAAGAGATTGTTCATAGGCGAAGTCATAGAGGCGTACGCAGATGAAGCTCTTGCGAGGGGAGAAAGGAGTGTTGAATACGCAAAAGGCGACTTCCCAAAGAGAGTATATGCAATAAGATTTAGAGAGTAAGATGACAGCCTATTCTCTATTTTTCAACTGGGGAGAATGGCACTTATTGCAGATTGAGAGATCCATTGCAATTTCAAGTCTGGGGCAACCGTACGATAATAACCTATAAGCATGGCTAGAGAAAATAAATTGGGAGACTTTCATTTGAATGGTAAGATGAGGATAACGTTGCTCTCCTTGGCCTGCTGTCTTCCAGCATCTGCCGCCTCCGATCAGAAGTACATGGAAAGAATAAACACAGCTTTGGCTAAGGCTAGTGTAGAAGCAACCATAGACAAGGTCTCTGGCCTTGACGCAGCCTTCGGGATGAGCAATGTGGACCTAAGCAAGCTCGTTCCACTCTACGACAAGTATGGGACTTCCGTCGCTCCCGTGCTTTTTGTCAATGGGGAGCTTGCCCTCTACGGTGGTGTGCCAACTGTCGAGAAGCTGACGGAGGTTATAGAAAAAGCCAAGGGTGGCAGCAAGAAAGGCTGATAGCGATGGTTACAGCTCTGATTAAGGTGGGCGTCAAGGAGGAGCACCTGGTGGTGGTCAGCGCCTGTTCCCTATCCGAAGGCGTGAAGGTATTGGTGGATGGCGATGTAGTCCTCAATACGACTGCCCCAAGGCCACCTGGCATTGCGCAGGTCGAGATTGGTAGAGAGGAGAAGCATCTTCTGAAAGTTGTGCTGCGGGGGGGCATAGTCTGCAGCATTGAGATCTACGTGGACGGCAAACTTTACGGGTCTTATTGAGTCTAGGCAGCCTTACCCTTAAATTACGACTTTATCAAATACCATAAATCAAGCGATAGTTATGGACCAAAAAATAAGGGAGATCTCCGCAATTGCCGCGTCAGTGGCCGCGCACTGTCAACCTTGCCTGAAGTTCCACTAGGGGAAGGTGAAAGAGCTTGGGGTACCTAGGGAAGACATTATCCAGATAATCGAACTGGCTTTGAAAATCAGCGATAAGGGCGATGAATATATGTCCAAATTTTCTGATGAAGTCTTGCAAGAAAAATGAACGAACGATTCGTGGAAATAATAACTATCCTTTCTTATGCGAATTGATGGTGGACCGGGGGGATTTGAACCCAAATGAGGGTGGAACCCACAGCTGATGGAGGTAAAACCTCAATCTCCATTCATATCTTTTTTCCAATTGAGAACGCTTGTCCTGTGCGTTTCCCAACTTTATGATATGTCATCCCTGCCATATTCCAGATAATCGGTTTCACTTTTTCAATGTCTGGAAGGCCCTTTTCATTAAGCATAGAAGAATCAGCCTTGACATCCACGATTTCACCTATGAACTCTGTATGTAGCCCAATTTTGACTATCTTAATAACCTTGCACTCTATAATGAGAGGAAATTCTTTCACATAGGGTGCGTCAACAAGATCGCTTTTCACGGGAGTAAGCCCTGTTGCTGAGAATTTATCCACCGTTTTCCCCGAAGCGATGCCAAGATAATCAGCCTCCTTGGTATAGGTTTCGGATGGAATACTCACCGTAAACGATTTCCGTTCCATAATATTACCATAGGTATGCGTAGCTTTTCTTAGAGATACATAGATACATGGCGGTTGGGAGCAACAAACTCCTCCCCAAGCAGCAGTCATAACATTTGGCTTTCCCTCTCTATCATAAGTTCCCACAACCCAGACAGGTGTCGTGGGAACGATAGTCATTGCACCCAAAGATTTTTTCATAAGAAACCTTCTTAACAATTTTTACTTAATACCACTGAGTTTAATGCTCACTACTTTTTTCGCATAATTCCTTACCTGCTCTCTGGAAATTTTGTATTTCCTTATCGCAGACTTTACTTTGGGATCACTGATTAGAGAACCAATGGGATATACAGACTCGCTAACTGTTGATATATCCTTGAAACCCGCTTTTTTTATGGTGCCAATGTAGTCATCCTTTAGCATTGCCCCAGCGACACAACCTGTTAATGCCTCGACTGAATTCTTAAGGAAGTCAGGCAACTTCTCTAACAGCACAATATCGGAAATCATCACTCGCCCACCATCTCGAAGTACCCTATGGGCTTCATTGAAAACTCTTTCCTTGTCTGGGGAGAGATTGATAACACAGTTGGAGATTATTATATCCACTGAATTATCTGCCACTGGAAGATTTTCTATTTCCCCCAGCCTAAACTCTACATTTTTGAACTTCCCCTTTTTCGCATTTGCTCGTGCTTTCTCCAGCATCTCAGGAGTCATATCGACGCCTATTACCTTCCCGTGCTCGCCGACTCTCTTTGCAGCCAAAAAAGCGTCAAACCCTCCACCAGAGCCTAAATCCAAAACCACTTCTCCTTCTTTCAGGGAAGCAAGGGCAACTGGATTTCCACATCCGAGTCCCATGTTAGCCCCCTTTGGGATTGAGCTTAATTCCTCTTCAGTATAGCCAATTTTCTTGCTCTTAGCCTCTGGCGTATCTCCGCATTCACAGGTACTTTGCACTCCGCAACAGGAACTCTCTTCTTTCGCAATTTTTGAATATTTCTTACGAACAATTTTCCTTAAATTTTCATCTTTCATTTTGAACACTCCATTATTTTATTCCAATCATCACTCATTTTCCATTTTTATTCCATTCTTGAAATATTTCTTTCCCAGCCAGAATGCCACATTGACTAGACTTATCATCACAGGTACTTCTATCAAAGGCCCGATCACCGCTGCAAATGCTTCCAAAGAGGCTATGCCGAATATGGCAACTGCAACCGCTATAGCGAGCTCAAAGTTGTTGCTGGCAGCTGTAAACGACAAAGTTGTTGTCCTCTCGTATCCCAGTTTTGACTTATAACCTATGAAGAATGATGCGAAGAACATTATTACGAAGTATATCAGCAGAGGCACAGCAATCAACACAACATCGAAGGGCCTTGTAACAATATACCCCCCTTTCAGTGCGAACATGACAACGATTGTAAATAAAAGGGCAAGGAGAGAAGTCGGTCCCAACTTGGGCATCAGCACCTTATCGTACCATTCCCGTCCTTTCGTCCTCAAGAAATAGTATCGGGTAATGATCCCTGCGAAGAAAGGTATCCCTAGGTATATCAGAACAGATTGGGCAATTTCACCAAGCGAGATTTGGACAACCATCCCTGATACGCCAGTTATCCAAGAGCTGACGATTGTTATGTAGAAGTAGGCAAGAACCGAGTAGAATATTATCTGAAAGACAGAGTTGAATGCCACCAATATTGCAGCCCATTCGCTGTCTCCTTTAGCTAGGCTGTTCCAAACAATAACCATTGCAATGCATCTTGCAAGACCAACGAGTATTATGCCGTTCCTATATTCAGGATAGTTAGCCAAGAAAACCCAAGCAAGGATAAACATCAGTGACGGTCCAACAACCCAGTTTAAGACAATGGATTCGCCTAGGATAGTTTTCGAACCAGGAGCACGCACTATCTTACGCAAATCCTCGTACCTAACTTTTGCAAGCGGGGGGTACATCATCCAAATAAGGCCTATTGCAATCGGTATTGAGGTCGTGCCAATACTGATCGAACTGATTGTATTGGAAATACTGGGGAAGAAATAACCAAGACCCACCCCGACAACCATTGCCAAGAAAATCCATAGGGTCAAAAATTTTGTAAGGAAGGAGAGTCTCGTTTTCTCGCTCATTGCATTCGTCCCATAACAGCTATTCTGAATGCCCGAGAATTGAGCTTCTAAGCTTGCTAAGATCGTTAATTATCAGATCAGCACCGCTTTTGCCTGCTAATGGTCCGCCTGCTATTATCTTGACGTCCTTTCTCTGTTCTCCCACCCCCTCAACAAAAGCACGCAACTTGGCCTCAGTCGGAGGTTCGATGCAGGAAAGCACAACAAACTTAAGCTTCGGGTCCGAAAGGGCTTCGGACACATCATCTATTCGTACACCCCTCCTTGAGGTGTAAACCTTCAATCCCTTTGCTCTGAGCATGGTTTTAATGATGTCCCTCATGAGGATGTGCCCCTCGCCGAGCACGGTTACGACCAATACAGAAAAAGGCGAATCCTTCGGAGAGCCTATCTTCGATTCTAATAACTGCAGGATCTTCTGAGTTGCGTTGAAGCAATCGAGCCATGCCTTCAGTGATTCCTTGGGATCCTTATCATACCAAACACTGAACTCAGACCATGCTTTCAGAATGCCATTCGTTACGATCTCATCAATGCTCATGCCCGAATCAAGAGCTTTGTTTGCAGCTTCGACAGATGCGATCCCGTTTCCGGATAGTATTGATTTTGAAATATGCTCAAACACATCATTATGGTTGGACATTTTACCCCGCCAGTGACCCTGATGCTTAATTTTCATCTGTCTGGGCATCATATCGCTAAATTGCGATATGGCTATAAAAGTTTTTTGCTCAAAAGATATAATTGGCTCTAAGGGATTTAATTATATCAAAAGTTAATCGTTGGAAGGAAAATGTCTGAGATTCATAAAGGCAATGAGAATAGAGCAAAAATATTGAAAGCGATTGCAGATCCAGTAAGATTACAGATAATCGAATATCTTAAAGAAGAAGAACAGTGTGTCTGTAAAATTATCCCAGCAGTAGGTAAAAAACAATCTACTGTATCAAAACATCTGAACATACTTTACGATAGTGGCATTCTGGACAGGCGGATAGATAGTAAATGGACTTATTATCGTATAAAAAATCCTAAAATTTTCATTTTGCTCCAAGAACTTGATAGAATAGCTTTGGATAACGCTTCTGATTTAATGGACGCGGTAAAAAAGAAAAATAATCGATAAGCATTTAAAATCTAAGGTTTCCAGAGCGGGATTTGCACCCGCGAATGAGTGGAGGTAGTGGTTCGGGCAATCTCCACCTTTTACTTTTTTTTTGAGGGTCAAATTTTACTCCTCCCCCCAAACTATCAAAGCACTAATAGGTTTCGTCCTCAAACCTGCAAGGCTTCATATCCAACTGTTTTATAGGAATTTTCAATGACAAACCGTAATCAATGACAGGTTTCCAGCTTGATTTTTCAGGAGATATGCGAAAAATCCTGTCCTTGAATATCACTACTAATTCATCGTCTCTATAGAAATGTGCATAATATTTTTCTTTAATCACAAGATTTTCTTGAATTAGCTTGATCATTTTCCCCAATTCTTCTGCAGGAAAAGAAATCTTGAGCAACACCAATCCTGTGGAGGATCTCCTGCTTCCTATGACATTTAACTTTTCTATTAGCTTTTTATTTCTCAAACTTTTATCAATAATTATGCCATGATATTCAGTCATTCAATCACTGCCGCGTGCCAAGATTGTAATGCCGTTCTTGATGTGTTGTGATGTACTTATGGGTTTTGGGGGGTATGTGGGGATCAAATTTTAACTTTTTTTTTGGGCTTCACAGAATCATGCATTGAGGAATAAGACTGAACTGTAGGATTGAGGTTTGAAAGAACTCCCGTATTGAATGGCAGGCAGATTTAATTACAGGTCTATTTTTTTAACTAAGATTCATGGAGCTTGATGAGTGTATAAAAAGTAGAAGGAGCGTAAGAGCGTACAAGGATGAGCCTGTCCCGCGAGAAAAAATTGAATCAATACTTGAAGCTGGAGTTTGGGCAGCCACGGGGATGGGTAAACAACCATGGCGTTTCATAATTATTGAGGACAAGAGCATCATAAAGTTCGTCTCAGATGAAACGAAAAAGACAGTCATCAAAGCGATGCCCGCATTCGCGAAGCGTTTTGAAACAGAGCAGGACATTATCTGCTACAATGCCCCCGTCCTAATTTTCATATGCTCCGAGGTTGATCCTAATTTTAGTAAACTCTACCTTGAGGATTGCGTGCTTGCAGCCCAAAACATGTTTTTGAAAGCACATGAACTGGGACTCGGGGCCTGCTATATGGGGTGGATCGATGTATTGAATAGGATTAATCCTGAAAGCATAAAAAAAGCAGGTGTTCCGGAAGGCTATGAGATGAAAGTACCCCTTATCCTCGGCTATCCCAAGAGCCAGCAGGGGCTGGGGAAAAGAAGCGCGCCAGTAATACTGAAATGGATTAAGTAGGTTAATTTTTTTTTGTTAAAATTTAACCCCCAAACCCAGCTATGCCCTTTTCACTATTACTCTCAGTATGTGCTCAGCCCACGCCTTGCTTGGCTGACAATAAATGCTATGATAAAGCGAATCTTAAAGTGCTTTCTTATTTTTTCTTTTTTGATTCTTCAGCATTTTGATTTTCTTCTTTTGACTTCTTGCCATTTTTACTCACCTCAGACATAATTCCTACGCTAATTTTCTTCCACACCAAGGGCAGTAATGAATTATCCTATTAAACAATGAGAATCTTCTAAGACCGCCTCTCATTTCAATGACAATCTCACGTCTTATCAATGCCGTATTAAGTCTATCACAACACTCCATTTTTATCATCTATTCCTCTTTCTCATCCTTAATCAGCATGTAAATCTTCTTCTCAACTAGTTCTTTTAGTAACAACGCACTCATTTCCGTGGCTGTGATCTCCCAGAGGCTATAGATCTTCGATTCTGGGTCTTTTGATAACTTGTTGAATATCTGCCACTTGAACATCTCCCAAGCTTGGTTGGAGTTGTCAGCGATCACCAGATACTGTGCGTATTTCTCTGTTTCAACTTTTGAGGCTATTCGGAAGAACTTTTTCTTCTCTTCTTCTTTTCTGTCTTGCTTCTCCATTTCCAATTTATTTTTATCCAAACTTGACACTCTTACCATCTCCCCATTCTACACTTCTCCAATCAGAGAATTTCGATTCCTTCTGGTTTCTCTTGTGGACTTTTCTCTTCTTCCGCTGAAAAGACACTCAGCTTTTAGCCTTGATACGCTTAATTCTGCTGCCAGCCCACCGAGAAATATGTTCACATCAACATACGGATTGTAAAGTCCAAACCCTAATGGCTCGCCACTCCCATAATGGGTCGAAAGGGAATATAGACTTTGTCTATTGCTGCTTCTAGTTGCTTCCGTTGGGCATAATCCATATTCATCCCAACTTCTTTTCTCGCTTTATTGGGCACTCACTTTCCCACTCGTCACTATTTTCATTGGTTATGGAAAAGTGTGCATCACAATCTTCGTTGGCACATTCGTAGCACGTATAACCTTGGTCTTCTATAGCATGCCAGTTATGTTTGGTCATGGTAATTTCTCCAGTCCTTTACCTTTGTCAATCGCTGCTTCTAGTTTCTTCTGCTCTTCGTACTCCATTCCAATTCGCACCACAAATTTTTCTTCTCACGGCTGAACTACTACTCAGGTTCCCTCGATCTCTCTTTTTGGAATTCCTTCCTTACTATTTCTTTTACACCACCATTGTCTGCCTCTAGCCTAAATAAGATGACATCTTTATTGTTCTGGGCATCTTTGTCATTTGGATCGATACTCAAGACCTTTTCAAAACACTCTAGGGCTTTTTTATAACTCGAATCTCCTAGATTACCTAATGCGAGACCTTTGTTGTACCATGCATCTTTATCGTTAGGATCAATCTTTAAGACCTCGTTGAAGAACTTCACTGCCTCTTGATAGAACTTCAGCTTGATAGAAATATCGCCTTTGTTGAACCAAGCTCCCTTATGGTGCGGATCGATCTTTAGGACCTCATTATAGTAATTAATGGCTTCTCCATAGAATTCATTTTCTTGATAAGCAACACCTTTGTTGAACAGAGCTTTTTTATTCCCTTCTTTAAACCTTGGAGCCAAAGGTCCAACTCTTTCGGGTCTTCTTCGACTCATTTTGTTCCCACAGTGAGGACATATGATGGGATTACTTCTTGGGTTTGGCTCAAACTCTTTCGAACAGCGGGAGCATCTGAACATACGTCAAGCCCTTTCCGCTTATTATATATGAGTTTCTCCTTTATCAGAGTGTTAACCTTGCCGATGCGATGAAAATGAATAGCATAGTGTCTCTTGCCTGAAACTAAATCCCTCTGACTCGACCCTTTTTTTAACATCAATTTAATGATCCCGAAGCGAAAATTAGGCGAAAGTGACAGATACTCCTAAAGGCGATCGTTGTGGAACATCCCAAAACCATCATTTACGGCGAGCTTTATTCGGGTCAAAGGAAGAAGAGGCGAACGAGGCCTAGAATTAAGCAACATCCTGATCAGCTGTTGCTCCTTAATTAGGATAACCTCCTGTGAGACACAGCCGAGCTAGTAGCGGCGGGTGGGATTTGAACCCGCGAATGAGTGGAGGTAGTGGTTCGGGCAATCTCCACCCTTTCCTTTTTTTAAGGGTTAAAAATTAACCCCCCCCCAGATTAATAAAAAAAATTGATCATGGGTTACCCTGATTAATAAGATTGGTTTATCATCAGGACCCTGAGATCGATGGTGATCTCAATTTCTTGGATCATAAACCTCAATTGAAGTTGTTAAATAAATCCTACTTGATCTTGAGCAGTAAATCCTTTTATGTTGTTGATGAGAGGTGTTGAATGATGAAAAGAAAAGTATTGCAAGTGGCAAATGCATTCTCACGCAAACTGATAGATGAGGGAGCAGAAGCAATAGTTCTTTTTGGTTCCTGGGTGCGAGGAGATGCTTACAAAGAATCCGATGTTGACATTCATATTGTTGGGCCAAGAACGTATAATACCCTAGAAAGATATCAGGGTTTTTTAGTATCCGTATCTTGGGCGACCCAGAAGCAGCACTTGAATGCCTTTAAAGATCCAAGTCAAGTTTGCGGGATAATTCTAGCATGGCAGAGTGCCTTGATCATTTATGATCCGAAGGGGATTGCAAAGGCAATGAAGCAGAAAGCCAAGCGATGGAAATGGGTTCATATGAACAAATATGCAGATGAGTGGGTTGCTAAAGAGCTCACAGGATATTCTGAGGAAGTCCACAGATTGGTCGGAAGCCTGCTGTTGGGACGTAAAAGCATCGCTTCAGTTGTGCGTTCTTTACTGGCAATCCATATGGCGCCAATATTGGCTGTCCATCACCGAATTTTTTATGAAACTGAGAATCAGTTATGGGACCTTGTTTCCTTAAAAATGGGAAATGAATGGAAGCAAGCGCAGAGTATCTCCTTGGGTGAAGGAGGAGAGAGCTTTGAAGATACTTGCAAAGCTGCTCTTAAGTTGTTCTCATTGACAGCACATGAGGTCAAATCTTTGCTAAATCCAAAACAATATGAAGTTGTCTTTCATGCTTGCGAGATTGCAAGTTTAATACTAACCAATAAGGAGTAAGTGTGGAGTTAAAATAACCCCCAAACCCAAGGGCAAAGACATGGCCAAAGAACTTTATCGTATAGTCGACTATCGAATTAAATTTTAGTCCCACACACACGACTCTTTGGGTCTCGGCTTCAGGTGCTTGGGGAAGTATGCCTACCTGCTTAACCCTGTAGATCCAGCCTGGGAATCTAACATATCTTTATTTACGCTTTAACAAGTTCGAACTCTGTCTTTGACCCTATATCGGTGACATATGAGAACTTGCCGGAAAATCGGATATAGTCAAACAGGTTTTTACCGGGGACCCATCCGAGATCCATTGCCTTCACCACCATGAAAGCCATTGCTATTGGGCATATGTGACCCGAGTAACCCGAGATCTTGAGGCTTTTATGAATGATCCTTGCGATCGAACATGCCTGGATGTTGAGCGAAATATATCCAGGACGCTCTTGAACGACCTCCATTGAAGGAGCCCGCCTTGTCCGCTTCAGGTATGCCAAGTAGGTCTCTACGTCACTTATGTCAAAGTGGAAAGCTTCTGAAAGCTTGATCAGGTTTTCAGCATACTTTGTCATAAGAACGGCTTGCACGTCACCCATCGTCTCTGTTAGGGCCCTCGCGAGAGCATAGCCATTCATGTGAGCCATTACAGCATCCGAGTAGATGCTGATGCCAGCGTCTGATGCAAAATCCAAGGATGCTTGGGAGTCATCATCATTCCGGGTCATGCTATCCTGTCTATGCCATGGCTTTTTAAGCACCCCCAAGCTGGGCGACCTTGCAACGCTCAAACCTGCAGCCGAGGATTGCAGGTTCGATATAATCAATTCTAAAGTCGAATATGCAAGAAGGGCATCAGCCTCAGCTGAGGAGATCGGGATTAAGATTTAATCTAACACTCAAACCTACTCATGATTACCAAGAAGCAAGTGCCAGGCGATGTTGTTACCAAGCTGCTCAGAATTCCAATAGTGACAAAGGTTTCCCTCAGTTGAACCTCAGCTGAACGATCAGCCAGGAGGTTCTAAAAGAGACCATGCTTGTGCGTTTTCAGCCCACTAGGTAAGCATTAGTGCATATATGGGTTTAACTATGATTGTGTGATTGATTGCATTGAGATTAAGGGCTAAAAAATTAACAATTGTGGCGGTGTTTGCAGCCATGTACGGAGCTGTGAGCCTGCTGCCTGGGTTCCCGATCATTGGTTTATCGGGCTCGGAGATCGGCCTTGCACGATCAATGGAGATCGGCTATGGCTTGATCCTAGGCCCGGCTCTAGGCCCTGCCTCAGCATTCCTTGGGGGCGTCGTGGGCAAGCTCATCACTGGCGACAGTGTTGGCTTGCTATTCACACCACTTGCTATTGTCTCCACTTTTATGGCAGCATCGTTGAGTAGGCGCCTTATTTTCAGGGTGAGAGGGTGGTTAATCTCTTCAATCCTGCTGGCTTTGTTGATCGCATTTTGGTATCTTACTCCCACTGGGCAAAACGCGCCATTGTATGCAGCGCCGCATCTGGTTGGACTGGCGATACTCCTTCTATTCAGGAGCAGGATAACGGACAATCTATGCAGCAAGGAAAAGAGGAAACTGACCATTGGCCTTCTCCTCTCCAGCTACCCTTCAACAATGGCGGGGCAGATGCTCGGCAATTTAATCTTCATACTACTGCTAAGTCCGAGCCCCTCGTTTTTCGTAGCACTTCTCCCAGTCACTGTTGCCGAGAGGATTATTCTTACAGCTCTGGCCACAGTTGTTGGGGTTCCCATAGTTTTAGCAGCCAGGAGCACATCCCTAATTCAGGGAAATAATGCAGAATAGCATTCATTATTTTACAATTCTATGTTAGCAGATTTGTTTTGATAAGGGCAAAGACATGGCCCAGAAGACCTTTATCGTATAGTTGACTACCATGGAAAATGGCTATTTTCGCGTATGTTTGATGGTGGACCGGGTGGGATTTGCGCCCGCGAATGAGTGGAGGTAGTGGTTCGGGCAATCTCCACATCTTACTTTTTTTCAAAAAATCCTTCTATAGATGTCTGGGAAAAATCGATTAGTGTCGATCTAAATGCGCTTTTTTTAGATTTTCTACTTTCGCTACTGCCTCGAGGATGAGCTTTCTGAAGGGCTCAAGACCTACCTCTATTATTTCCAGAACCGGAAGCCCAGTCTTAGAGCTGAACTCCTCAATTTCTTTCTTTAGTTCTTCCATATTACTGAGGGAATCGAAAATTAATATCCCCTTCAGTTTCTTGAACTGCCTCTTTGTCTCCTCTTCGCTGAGGTCAAAGATCCCCCTGAACCTTCTGTTTTGCCTCAGCCTTGATGGCATCCAACCCGGCGAAAGGTAGAAGTAGACATGGTCCGGGTCGATCTTCAGAAGCAAGCTGTGGCCACCCAGAAGGCAATCGATGCAGTTGGCGGCTTCGATCTTGATTACATTAGGGTACCTCCCCACAATCTCCTTCATTTTAGGGTGGCAGTAATCGCCGTAAATCACTACAACCCCTCGTGAGCCTCCCCGTGATTGTTCCTCGATCGCCTTGGTAAGCCCTTCCTCAAGCTCGCCAAAGTCAGCGTGGAGCCCTGCATCTAGAAAGAGTGGCTCGACATCCAAAGAGCCACTCCCAATAATATGCTCAACCTCCTCTCTTAGGATGCCACAGCAGATGAGGCAGGGCTTTGAAGTCATCAGAATGGAGACCCCTTTCATGATATGCCGAATCCGATTAAAAAATCATATGCCAACAATCGGAGTGAAAACCTTCTATGCGACCTTATCTTTAAATTATGACTTTATCAAATACTGTAAATCAAGCGATAGTTATGGACCAAAAAACAAGGGAGATCTCCGCAATTGCCGCGTCAGTAGCCGCGCACTGTCAACCTTGCCTGAAGTTTCACTATGGGAAGGCGAAAGAGCTGGGGATACCTCAGGAAGACATAGTCCAGATAATCGAGCTGGCTTTGAAAATCAGTGATAAGGGCGATGAGTATATGTCCAAATTTGCTGATGAAGTCTTGCTGGAAAAATGAACCAACGACTCGCGGAAATAACACAAGCTGCCCTTTTTCTCCCAAGAAAAACTTTTTGTGTCATAGAGTCTATCCAACGGATTTCCAAGATGATTGTCAATGAGATACTATGCGAATTGGGTGTAATTATTTTGTAAATGGCCTTTCCAGAATTGTCACTCGATCAGGATGAGAGTGTACTGCTTGGGTACTTCTCCGTCAAGGGGGAACTTGACCAGTCCCAGTTTGAGCTTCTCCAAGGTCTTGTCGAGGCGGATGCCAACCCCCATCATGCAGGGTCTCCTCACGGCGGGATGGTGGCATCCCTCCTTGCTGTCCTTGGCGCAGTTCACGAAGGAGTAGTCCTCGTTCGCGCACCAGGCACACATGCCAGGGAACGTGGCTAGGGCGATGTTGTATCCGAGCTTCCACGCTAGCTTCTCCAGCTCTAGGCTTCCCGGCTGGATCCTCTCCTTTCTCTCCCTCAGCACCATGGCCTGAACCTTTTTGAAAGCCTTCTTCGCCTCGGGGTCGGAGGGGGGTCGCGACCCGTACTCCACAAAATTCTCACTGATCTCCTTAGCGATGATGTTATCGGATTTCCAGTCCACTAGGAGCGCCCAGCGGTATTCCCTCAGCATCTCCCTGAACTCATCGACGGTCGGGACGTAGGGCGGGCATACCCTGCTACCCCAGCCGTTGCAGCCGAAGATGCACTTCAGGACGGTCCTGTCCTCAACGACGATGTCCTTGGCGGGGACGATAATGGCGCTCGTGGCTCCCAGCTTCTTCGCCTTCGCCTCCAGCAGCCTCCGGTGGGAATCGGGTATCATATTAGAGAGACCATTAGTATTTGCGGTCCTGTAACTAAAATTCCTTGCCATTGTTGCCTCATGGCAAGTTCATCGCCCGAAGGACTTGCTCTCTGTCAAGCTGACCGCTTTATCCCTAGCGAGCATCCTCTCCATATTCTTCAGAAATAAATATCGCATCATGGCGATTAATACTTTTATGTTGTAGATGTCTGAAAAACGATGGCTATTTGGCAGATACTTGATGGTGGACCGGGTGGGATTTGCACCCGCGAATGAGTGGAGGTAATGGTTCGGGCAGAAAATCTCCACCTTTCTCCTTTTTTTCTATTGTTTTTATTGGCGAAGATTGCCTGTTTCATTGATGATTTCATTCGTTACGGTTTCCCTTACGAAGTAAGAAGTGTGGCAAACAAACGAGATAGTTATAAATTGAGGCCTTGTTTAGGGACTTTGTGACTTACTTGTCGAAAGAGGAAAATAACATACTTGAAGTCGTGCCACATGTCGAACTAGAAAAATATCTAGGCAAATGGTACGAGATTGCACACCTTCCCGCCAAATTTCAAGAAGGTTGTAATGATACGACGGCAACTTACACTTTATCTAAAAATGGTAGCATATCTGTACTCAACGAATGCACAAAAAACGGCAAGGCAAAACAGGCAAAGGGCAAGGCAAAAGTGGTTGACAAGAACTCCAACGCGAAACTAAAAGTAACATTCTTCTGGCCGTTCTACGGTGATTATTGGATAATAAACCTGGGTAAGGATTATGATTATACCGTTGTGGGCACACCAAACCGAAAATATCTTTGGATATTGAGTAGAACCCTGCAAATGGACGATAAGCTATTTTCCCAGCTAATAGAATTTGTTAAGGCAAGAGGTTTTGATGTGAGCAAGCTCATTAAAACCAGCCATAAATTATAGATAGATAAATTCAAAAACTTGGCCTTGAAAGGTCACCTGCAACTCTCCCTTTTTCTATTCTTTGTTCTACTTACAAAGCGCTGCTATGCCTCGCTAATTATTCCGGTAAATCTTTTTATGTTATAGAAGTCGAGTTTAACTGGTCAGCTCCACACGTTTATCATAAATAATTTCAATCAACCTTTAGAAAAGGAATTTGTATAACATTGTGATATTATTCATATGGTGAATCGAATGCCAAAGAAGAAAATGCCATACACCCATGCAGATGTAGTTAAAAAGGAGCTCGCAGGCACACTAAAGGAGGGCAAAAAACCGGAGAAATTTGAGACCCAAACCCATGCCGATCAGATCGCACGCGAAATGGGTGCCAAAGAGGAAAAGAAAAAAAAGTGAGATGAACGATACCCGGGCTCAGGCTCCACAATACTTTTTTTTAATTTGGCTATACTGGCCAGTATTTTCCCGTTTGATAAAATAGATAGCTAGCTAACATTAATCTCACAATAAATCCTTTTATGTTGTAGATGTCTGAAAAAATAAATCGAGTATACCCGAGGAAGGGCTGAAGGTATTGCACCTAATTAAGGGCAAGTACCTTAATAAAATGAACAGGACGCCATTGCGCTTAGTCTCCCATTACAATCATAGTCATGGTTGATCTTACTTTATCGAGCCCCCGGATCTTTTTTGTTATCGTCTCTCGAAGCTTATCAAGCGTGTCTGATTCTAACATGACGACTATGTCATAGACTCCATAGACCACGTAAGAAGCTTTGACTTCGGGGATCTTCTTTATGTTCTCCAGAACTTCCTTCTCCACACCGGTCTCCACATTTAACAACACAAAAGCTAGAGGCATAGTATCACCGTACGCGATTTTGTATTACTTCTTTCAAGTAATATTACAATAATGCATAGATATTTAAATATAATTGAGATATTTTCATATCTTCTTACTTTATATATTAAACGTTTTCAATTCAGGCAATTATGCCGGATAGTCTGTATTTTAGATTATTTAGATTGTTCTTGAGGGCAAAGACATGGCCAAAGACCTTTGTCGTGTAGTTGACTACCATTGAAAATGGCTATTTTCGTGTATTTTTGATGGTGGACCGGGTGGGATTTGCGCCCGCGAATGAGTGGAGGTAGTGGTTCGGGCAGAAAATCTCCACCTTTCTCCTTTTTTTAAGAGTTAAAATTTAACCCCCCACACACTTGATTAATACAAAGACAAATTTCCTGCTGGATTTTTGGTGTTTTTATGGTGAAAGAACCTTTATAAAGCCCTTTGAAGCTTTTTTAAGCTTAAGTTGATTTTTGGAGCGAGAAATTATTGCCTTCCCATAAGATTGAAAATGTGGTCGCTTCAGTCACTATGAACCAGAGAATAGATCTGAACACAATATCCGGGAATGTTCCTGGGGTGGAGTACAACCCCGAACAGTTCCCTGGCTTGGTTTACAGGATCTCAAAGCCCCGCACTGCAACCCTGATCTTCTCATCGGGCAAGATGGTATGCACGGGCGCGAAGTCTGAGAAGGAGGTTCACAACGCTGTCAAGAAGATAATCAAGAACCTCAAGGACAGGAATATCGTGATCATTGGGGCTCCCGAGATTACGATACAGAACATTGTGGCTTCTGCCAACCTCAATGCGGAGGTGAACCTTGAGAAGGCTGCGTTCCTCCTCGAGAATGTCATGTATGAGCCGGAGCAATTCCCTGGGCTCATATACAGGATGGCCGACCCCAAGGTGGTGCTGCTGATCTTCTCATCGGGCAAGATGGTATGCACGGGCGCAAAGCATGAGGACGAGGTAAAAATAGCAGTTGAAAAAATATATCAGAAGCTGAAGGATCTGGGCGTCCTCTACGAGTAACATTTATCGTATAGTTGACTGCCAAATTATTTTTCCCCCAAACCCAAACCCAATGTTAAAATTCAATCCAAAAAAAAAGAAAATAGCTTATTTTGCTGGTTCTTTTCTGCGCCTCCTTGAGGCTGCTATGAGTAGAGCTATCACTAGGATAATCACTATGATTATAATGATGTACCAAAGGTATTGCAGATAGTCTATGCCTACAATAGTGGTAGTCTGCCCGACATTGACCGTGTATGTTGGGGACTGCGCTGGGTTGAGTTGACTGTTGCCCACAAATGACGCCTGGAATACATAGGTGCCTGGTCCTTGGACTGAATACTGGTAGGAATAGGCATTATTCGAAAGGGTCGGGTTGGCGATCTGCTGGCTGGCAGAACCATTGATCGATACAGTTAGGGCAACATTGCCTGATGTAGCTGGGGAGATTGTGCCTGAGAGAGTTAACTGCTGCCCTGTGGTCGCGCTTGAAGCCGAGACCGTCAGTGTTAGGGTTGGTGTCGTTGTAGTTGTGCCTCCACTACCGAAGGCGTATAGCTTACCGTCTTCGGCGTTGGCGTAGAGAATGCCATTCGCGATGGCTGGAGAGGCTACAAGGGAATAGCCAGTTGCATATTTCCATACAAGTGCACCAGTCTGGGCATTCAGACAATAGATGTTTTTGTCATTGGAGCCGAAGTAGACGTAGTCGTTGGCGGAGACTACGCCTGTAAATACATAGGCGTTGGCAGTATATTTCCACACAAATGCACCAGTCTGGGCGTTGAGGCAGTAGAAGTTGTCGTTTTCTGAACCAAAGTAGACGTTGCCGTTAGCGATAGCCGGGCAGGAGAATATCACTGCGTCGCCCGTATAGTTGAATACGCCGGTCGTATAGTTCCATACTGGAGCGCCGGTGGAAGCATTGCAGCAGTGAAGGGTGCCATCAAATACGCCAGAGTAGTAGACATAGCCGTTGGCGACAGCAGGGGTAAAGCTATCTGTATTGCCATTACCTGGGATGTTCCATACCTCGGCACCGGTGGAGGCGTTGAGGCAGTAGAAGTTTTCGGCTTCGTCGCCAAAGTAGACGTAGCCGTTGGCGAGTGCGGGTGTTCCCACCCAATTGTCCTGACCGACAACTGTGAAGGACCACACATAGGCGCCCGTCATGGCGTTGAGGCAAGTGAGGTTATTGTACTGGTTACCGATAGAATCTGTGTAAAGGCTGCCATAGTAGACGTAGCCGTTGGCGACGGTGGGGTCAGAGTCAAATGACCCGAAAGTGGTGTAGGTGGAGTTCCATACTTTGGCACCTGTCTGGGCATTGAGGCAGTAGAGGTTGCCGTCCTCAGAGCCGAAATACACGTAGCCATTTGCTACAGAAGGAGAGGATTGGGCTAAACTACTCATTGAGAAGTTCCATACTTTGGCACCTGTCTGGGCATTCACGCAGTAGAAGTTATAATCCATTGCGCCGAAGTAGACGTTCCCGTTTGCAACAGCGGGCGCGGAGTACTCAATGTAACCGTAATGGACTGTTGCGTAACTCCACAGGAGTGCGTTTGTGGTGGGTCCGTTAGATGTCGTATAACCCGTATGGCCTAAATCGTTGTGGTACATGGGCCAGTCATCAGAAGGCGACAGGGCACTCACCATCGGCACGAATGCCAAAAATATTGATACAAACAGAACGCTTAAAATTCCAATTGCAAATATTTTATTCAAGATTATCCCCTCTGAACTAATAATTTTAGGATGTGGGCTACATATAACATTAATTATGTGTCAAACTCATCTTTTTCAATCCTAGGATTTGTACGAACCTGGAGCTCAGCGATCCCGTAAGGGTTGTGTCGAGTCGTTTCGTGTATGTTTGGGTTGGGGATAGAATGAAATCCTTATGCGTTGCAAATGTCCAAAAAATCCATCAGCTTTGCATATTTTTGATGGTGGACCGGGTGGGATTTGCACCCGCACATGCGTGGAGGTAATGGTTCGGGCAGAAAATCTCCACGCTTTTCTTTTTTTAGAAATTAATCAAGTTCTAGCTTGCGAAACTTATGGCGATTTCATCTCAGGGGACGCGAGTATGAGTTTTTTTATGCCGTAGAGCATCAGCAGGATGACCGCTGCCAGCACGAGCGGCACCCCGACGAGGTACATCACCGCCCTTTCGAGGGAGACGGTGGCGAGGCTGGGTACGACGCTGAGCATCATTACAACAACGATAGCGAAGATCCCCACGAAGACGCCGAAGGTCTCGATTACTCTTACAAAGTAGGTATTTATCACCTGGTCGTGGGCGCCAATCTTCTTATGCATGTCAGCCATGTCCGCCTCGAGGGTCTTCTGACTCGTCTCCAGCCCATGGCGGACTTCCTCCATGTCTGTCTTTATCTTGTCGTAGGTGTCGACCAGGCGAGTCTCCAGCTCCCTGACCATCACCGTGTCGACCTTCACCTCCTTCACCTCGAAGGACTGAAGCCTCTCGATCCCTGAGGAAGTAATCTTCAGCCGGACTATCTCCGTCGTCATGAAGGGTGGAGTTACGACGGCCTTCTCGATGTAGCCCTTCTCTGTGAGCTCATTTATCTCTCGCATTATGTCCTCGATGCCAGCCTCCTTGTTGGCATCCTCCACGGACTTGATGAGGACGTTCTCGTCTACCTTAATGGGGTAGTACTCCCTGAGCTTCTTCAAAATGTCCTTCTGGAGCTGGGTGCGTGCATTATCGTCCATCATGGAGGGTCACCCGCTAGATGGCTTAAATACTATCTTGGGGGCTTGAGTGTAATAAACGATATGATGCAGAGAGATCCCAGGATGCTTTTACTTATTATGCAATTCAGCGAACCCTCAAAAATCGCTCGCTGTCTCTCATGTAAGTTAATAGTTGGTAAGAGTCAACCACTGGGTGCTTCTGCTTCAAAGAGATTATGTTGATCTGGCTTTTGTACGCCTTAATGGCCTCCTTCTTCTTGCCCAGTGTGCTGCCTATGTCCATAGCCAAGGTTCCCATTGAGGCTCTTGGCTCACCCGTTGATATTACATTATACTCGTAAACGACCGGGCTGATGCCAAGCTCTTTAATGGAAGCGGAGACGATGAGGTTCGTGCTTAGGTGGTCCGGGTGGAACTCGTTCCTAGCGGGGATGAAGACCTCGGAGGGATTATAGTCAACAAGGATTTTAGATACACGCGCTCGGGCTTCCACCCTGCTTTCGTACAAATGGATGTCCTCGAAGCCTAGAAAGAGCAGATTCTCCCTTTTCACCCCGAGGATTGAGGTGGCCTTCTCGCACTCCCTCTGCCTTATCCCTATGAGTTCCGAGGGGGAAGGATCATCCTCTATCCCCATCATCTTGTGGGAGTTACGGCCGTCAGTCATGATTACTACAACGACGCCCTCTCCGCCCGCAGCTTTCAATGCAATGGTGCCTCCACAGGCTAAGGTTTCATCGTCTGGGTGTGGCGCGAAGAAGATTGCTTTCAATTTCAAATCCCTTTCATAACGAGTGAGTCATCTCTTGGACACGACCCACTTGCAACTGCTGTCCCCACGGGTCATCATGGACTCATACTTGAACTCATAATTGGGGTTGATGACTCTGCAGACACCGTCTGCGACCTTCTTGTACTGGTAGCACATGCCAGGTCCAGCGAAGGGGCACTGATTGATGGTTCTTGTAACGATATTCGGCGTGAACTGGGTCAATTCCCCAGTTTGCGTGCTCATGTCGTTCAAAAAGTCCATTATTGCCCCTATCCCCCTGGCATCGGTCTCCTCTATATTCAGTTCCCTTTTCAGCATCAATGCTACAGATGCCCCAGCAT
>JACTUC010000002.1 GCA_015660995.1 Candidatus Methanomethylicaceae archaeon
TTCCTGGCTTCCCCAGGCAATTTCTCATAATCAGTTACCCCTTTGCACTCGTGGAAGAGCGCGTCGAGCTTGGTCAGGGCTATCTGTGTGGCCGAGTTGATCTTTATGGACCTCTCTGCCATGGCGTAATCGAAGGGCGCAGCTCTCCTCTTCCTCTTGGTAACCGTTGCGATCTCCATCCATCCACGCTTGGTTGACTCCTCCTCACTCAGCTCCCCTTCGAGGGGCCCGCCCCCTACCCGAGTCACGTAGGCCTTGAAGACGACGACAACATCATCGACGTCCATGGGGCCGATACCCACTTCGCTGCAGACCCCGGATGCCGATACATCCCTGCTGGTGACGAAGGGGTACGTGCCGTGGTAGAGCGAGAGGTATAGCCCTTGGGTTCCCTCCAGCAGGACCTCCCCACCGGAATCGAGGCATTTGTGGACCTCGCCGCAGACGTCTGTGGCATAAGGCTTCAGCTCTTCAAAATCTTTCGCCAGTTTTAACAGCCGCAGGGTTCTGTCGACCGTCGCAGCTCCAACGCCCGAGCCGGTTGAGCCCACCTTCTTCATAAGGAACTCGTCCTTCCTCTCCCTCTCTATGTGCTCTGGGAGGATCACCCCGCTATTAGCATCAACACCTATCCTGCCCTCGACCCCAGTCATCTCGACCTCTTTCATGAAGGTCTCAATGCTGTACAGAGCCCCAGCCGCCACGAGGAGCCGCGTCTTCGGGCTCACGAACGCGCAGGGCACAATCCTCAGCTTGATCTCCTTACCCTCGTTCACCAAGGTATGCCCGGCATTTATGGAGCCAGTCCTGACAGCGATCTTGTACTTGTCCTTGAAACCCAGATAGGCGGCTACCTTTCCCTTCCCCTCGTCTCCGAAGAAGCCTCCAACGAGAACGGTTACCCCCATAATCTCACCAGTGGAGAGTAGTTCTTGCCCATATAATAATTTATTACCTGCATTAGTATGAGTCTGCGCAACCCGACCTCTTGATCTTTTTTAGGAGAAACGCTATATTCTTGCGCCTGCTTTCATTCATCTGAAACGGTTTTGTAGGTGAAGGAATTGCAAATATTCGGCATCAAGACTTCAATAATACGTCCAGGAGACAACCTTGTGTCCATAACAATCGATATGGCAAAGAGATCGGGCAACCCCCTCAAAGGCAGAGACATTATAGTTTTTTCCGCAAAAGCAGTCGGGACCTCCCAGAACCGCCTTGTCGACCTATCTAAGGTCAAGCCGTCCAAAAAAGCGCTTGCGATTGCAGAGAAGTACCACCTCGAACCTGCTTTCGCTGAGCTTGTCTTGAAAGAAGCTGACGCGATCCTCGGGGGTGTCGAATACGCTCTCCTCACACTCAAGCATGGAGTGCTGATTGCCAATGCTGGCGTCGATCACTCGAATGCCCCGCTCGGATACGCAGCATTGTGGCCTGAAGACCCCCAGAAGTCTGCAGAAGATCTCAGAAAAGACTTCAAGAAAGCTGGCGTAGATGTTGGAGTGCTCGTAATCGACAGCAGAACCCAGCCTATGCGCATGGGCAGCAGCTCCGTGGCGATCGGCTCGGCAGGCTTCAGACCAGTAGAGGACCTGAGGGGCAGGAAGGACCTGTTTGGGAGGGCCATGAAGATAAAGAGGGCAGCCATTGCTGATGAGCTGGCCTCTGCAGCCAACCTGATAATGGGCGAGACCTCCGAATCTGTTCCAATTGCCATTATAAGGGATGCTCCAGTCAAATTCGAGGAGGGGCACACAATTGAGGAGGCTTTCATACCTATGGACCAATGCCTCGTGATGCAAGTGCTAAAAAACTGTAGGGATATCGAGAAATAAAAGTGGGATTGTTAAACAACTATAATTAATGTGATGGATTATTACAGAAAACTTTAATTAGGCTACGTGTTTCATAAAAAAAATCACAGGGGAATTAAATGTCAGTAGATTTGGACGATCTCGACCAGTTGATCATCACGCGGCTCCAGGAAAATGCGCGTACGCCATTCTCCAAGATTGCTAAAGAAGCGGGGGTCAGCGAGGCCACGGTCTTCCTAAGGGTCAAGCGCCTCCGGCAGATAGGCGTTGTGAAGGCCTTCAGGGCGATAGTCTCACCATCCAAGGTCGGGAAAAGCCTCACCGCCTTCATTCTGGTGAGGGCGGATCCCCGGAAGTACACTGAGGTATTGAGCGTCGTAAGGAACCTCGTTGAGGTTACGGAGGCATACGATGTAACCGGTCCCTATTACCTGATCTTAAGGGTCGACGTCTCCAATAAGGAATCGCTGGCAAAGGTAATTGACCTCATCGGTGCTGTCGACGGCGTATCGAGCACGGAGACTGCCATCGTGCTCAAAGAGGTAAAGGAGAACGTCGGAATAAAGCTCTGACATCTCCATTCCGCCATTTTTTATTGGCGCTTGGTTCCACTCAACGACTTCGCATCCGCATCGCTGACAATCGCAGGAGTTATTAATCCGCCCGTGGATTTCCTATCGGTGCTTACAGTGACCAAGCCCCTAATCATCAAGGCCGACGAGGATGAGGTCCTAGACATCGAGCTGGAAGAGGATTTTATAAAGGCAAACGAGAAGATGGCAGAGCTCAACAGAAGGTCCTTCGACCGGCATCGCATCAAAGTTGTAGATTTCATGGGTTCCATAGGCGCAGGCAAGACCTCACTGATCGAGAAGCTCGTTGAGTCCCTCAAAAAGAAATACAAGGTCGGCGTCATCGCAGGCGACACATCGACCGCAATAGACGCCGAGAGGATAGCCAAGCACGGGGTCCCCTCGATTCAGATCAATACCGGTAGGGAGTGCCACCTCGACGCGCCCCTGGTGAGGAAGGCGTCGAAGAAGCTCCTCAGACACGGCGTAAACCTCATCCTCATTGAGAACGTGGGCAATCTGATCTGTCCAGCAGAGTTCCCCCTCGGCGCGCACAAGAGGGTAGTTGTGGTGAGCGTCACCGAGGGCGAGTACATGATCAAGAAAAAGGGCGACATATTCAGAGCAGCTGATGTCGGCGTTATCAATAAGAAGGATATGTCCGGTCCCATGGGGATAGACGTAAGTGAGCTCGTCAAGGATGCCCTGAACGCGAACCCCAAGATCAAAGCCGTTGTGACCAGCACGCGTACTGGCGAGGGCATTCCAGAACTGATTGAAGCTTTAGATCTATGAGAAATCTAATGAGATCCTATAGGATATCTCACTTTGCCCCATGCACCTTGCGCATGTGCTCGTCAAAGTCTTTCTTATTATTAAAAGTCATGCCACAAATTGTATTCTTTCGATTTTTGTGGTTCCGCTGGACGCAGACGAATTCGGTCATGCACTATCGCACTCGATCTAGCTCTTCTGAAGATCCATCATTAAAGCATTATTCCTTCTTCGGTCTTTAAGCTATCTTGCAAACTCCACCCAATATCGCAGATTATGCAAAACGCAGGTCTGGGGATTCCTTTTTAACCACCAGTTTCAATTTATTACCTGGCGGATGAAGTGACGATGGTCTCTTGAGCTCGCGCTGTGAGAGATTGATGGGCGAACTGACGCCTGAATTTTACCGAGCAAACGTTATAACGCAGCATGGAAATATTTCTAGCCAGCTTGAAATTTGGTGAAACAAATGCTGAAGAAGATACTTGTTGCCAACAGGGGAGAGATCGCACTTCGCGCCATCCGTGCCTGCATGGAGATGGGCATTAAAACCGTTGCTGTCTACTCAGAGGCTGACGCCCACGCAAAATTCGTATACTACGCGGATGAAGCGTACCTGATAGGACCTGGCCCTGCTGCCCAGAGCTACCTCAAGATGGAGAAGATCATCGAGGTGGCCAAGAAGACAGGAGCCGAGGGGATCCACCCGGGCTATGGCTTCCTTGCCCAGAACGCCAAGTTCGTGAGGATGTGCGACGAGGCTGGCATCGAGTTCATCGGCCCCAAAGCCAACGCTCAGGAGCTCTTAGGTGACAAGCTCGGCGCCAGGAGATCGATGAAGAAGGCCGGGATACCCATCGTTCCGGGAGCCCTCGACGCAGTGCAGGACGATAAGGACGCCCTGCAGGTAGCCGAGGAGGCGGGGTACCCCGTGATGGTCAAGCCAGCGGGCGGAGGCGGAGGCATAGGGATGCAGGTCTGCAGATCCAAGGATGACCTACTGGAGGCCATAAAGAAGGCCCAGAGGCTTGCGGCGTCCGCGTTCTCGAGGCCCGAAGTTTACATAGAGAAGTACGTCGAGAAGCCGAGACACATCGAGATACAGATCCTCGCGGATAAGAAAGGCGACTGCATCTATCTCGGCGAGAGGGAGTGCTCCATCCAGAGGAGGCACCAGAAGCTCATCGAGGAGGCACCCTCTCCGGTGATGTATCTCGATCCAGGCCTCAGGAAGAGGATGGGCGAGACCGCGGTTAAGGTCGCAAAGGTCGCCGGCTACGAGAACGCCGGGACCTGCGAGTTCCTCTTCTCTGAGAAGGAGCACGATTTCTACTTCTTGGAGGTGAATAGCAGGCTCCAGGTCGAACACCCGGTCACCGAGCTGGTGACGGGCATAGACATCGTGAAGGAGCAGTACAAGATTGCATCTGGGGAGCCGCTCTCCTTCAGGCAGGAGGACATCAAGATAACTGGCCACGCCATGGAGTGCCGCATCAACGCAGAGGATCCGATGAACAACTTCGTCCCCTCGATTGGGCTGATCACCAACTACATCGAGCCGGGCGGCATAGGCATTAGGATCGACGGCGGTATTTATGCAGGCTACACGATCCCGCCGTTCTACGACTCCCTTGCAGTCAAGCTCCTGACCTGGGGCAACAACAGACCCGAGTGCATCGCCAGGATGAGGCGTGCGCTGAACGAGTTCGTGATCGAGGGCATCCAGACAGTCATACCCTTCCACAAGGTCATGATGGACGACGAGGAGTTCATCAAGGGTCACATCCACACGGAGTTCATACAGGACAGGAACATACTCGACCGTGTGAAGGTGCGTGTTGACGAAGACGAGGTGTGGAGGAAGGGCAAGGCAAACATCCTAAGCAGGATCGAGGCAAAGCAGGAGAATCCCTCAGGGGCCAGCGTTTCTGACAAGAAGACCGTTGCGCTGGCAGCGGCGATCGCGTCCTACATAAATGGCAAGCCCCAGAGGCAGCCCACCAGCAACGGCTGGGTGATCTCTGACAGGGTAAGGAACTCGAGGTAGGTGCCATTGTCAAGGACAAGCAAGTTCCAGCTGAGCATCGGCAACACCCAGTACAGCGTGAACATCAGCGAGAAGGCCTACGGGCTATACGACGTGAAGGTAAATGATGAGACATTCAAGATAAGCATAGCCGACCTGCTCTCCCCTTCAGTGCAGAGTGCCTCGTCAGTTGCAGCTGCTGCTACGAGCGTACCGGCAGAAGGAGGCACGACAGCTGGCGCTGGTCCAGTCAAGGCTGCGATGCCTGGCACAGTCATGACAATAAAGATGAAGATCGGCGACGCCGTAAAGGTGGGAGACATACTACTTACACTCGAGACGATGAAGATGGAGAACCCCATCAAGTCCAATAGGGCAGGGAAGATCAAGGAGATCAGCGTCCAGCCTGGCAAGTTCGTCAATGTAGGCGACACGCTGGTGGTAATAGAATAAGCAGAAGGAGGAGATAAAAATGGCAACACCATCATTATCCGAAAAATTCAAGGAACTTTCTGATCTGAAGGAGAAGGCCAAGCTAGGCGGAGGAAGCGAGGCAATAGATAAGCAGCACAAGGGAGGGAAGATGACCGCCAGGGAGCGCGTGGACAAGCTCATGGATCCTGGCAGCTTCACCGAAGTAGACCAGTTCGTGGTTCACAGGTGCTACGACTTCGATATGCAAAAGAAGAAGGTCCTCGGCGACGCAGTGGTGACAGGCTATGGCACCGTCAATGGTAGGCCAGTCTTCGTCTATGCCCAGGACTTCACTTTCGTCGGCGGATCCCTCAGCGAGATGCACGCAAGAAAGATCACCAAGATCCAGGACATGGCAATGAAGGCAGGTGCTCCGTGTATAGGGCTAAACGACTCAGGCGGCGCGAGGATCCAGGAGGGGATAAACTCACTCTTCGGCTATGGTGAGATCTTTTACAGGAACGTCATGGCTTCGGGCGTAATCCCGCAGCTCATTGCGATAATGGGTCCATGCGCGGGTGGCGCAGTATACTCGCCGGCTCTTGCCGACTTCATCTTCATGGTCAGGAAGACCAGCTACATGTTTATCACGGGACCCAAGGTTGTCAAGGCCGCTATCGGCGAGGATGTAACCTTCGAGGCTCTCGGCGGTGCGGACTCGCATGCCAAGCTCAGCGGGGTCGCCCACTTCGCGGTCGACAGCGACGAGGAGTGCCTGAGGCAGATGAGAACTCTCCTCAGCTACCTACCGTCCAACAACATGGACGACCCCCCGATAATGGAATCCGCCGATCCGCCTGACCGCATGGACGAGGAGCTCAACGAGACCGTCCCATTGGACCCCAAGAAGCCCTATGACGTTCATGATGTCATAATGCGCGTCTTCGACAGAAGCTCGTTCTTCGAGGTTCAGGCGCTGTTTGCCCCCAACGCGGTCATCGGATTCGCGAGGCTCAGTGGCAGGTCAGTGGGCGTGATCTGCAACCAGCCTATGGTCTATGCCGGCTGCCTCGACATCGACTCCTCAGACAAGATCGCTAGGTTCGTGAGAACCTGCGACGCCTTTAACATACCTGTCGTCACATTCGTAGATGTACCTGGGTATCTCCCCGGGACGAAGCAGGAGCACGGCGGAGTGATCAGGCACGGCGCCAAAGTCATCTATGCCTACTCTGAGGCTTCAGTGCCAAAGCTCTCCGTGATAATGCGCAAATCCTACGGCGGCGGATACATTGCCATGTCCAGCAGGCACCTTGGCGCTGATGTCGTCCTCGCGTGGCCCACTGCCGAGATAGCGGTCATGGGACCAGATGGGGCGGTAGAGATTATCCACAGAAACGAGCTAATGAAGGCAAAGACCCCTGAGGAGACAAAGGAGATCACCAACAAGCTGGTGGCAGAGTACAGGAACAAGTTCGCCAACCCGTACATAGCAGCGCAGATGGGCTACGTGGACTCGGTCATACTCCCCAAGGAGACACGGCCGATGCTAATCAAGGCACTTGAAACCCTCGTATCGAAGAGAGACATGCAACCCAGGGCTCCGAAGAGGCACGGGAACATCCCCGCCTAGCTTCCCCCTTTTTTTCATTAAAACCCTATCTCTGTCCGCGTCTTGGTTTTTTCTTAAACTCTTCATTTCGAAGCACATGATGACCGCTGAAAGCAGCGATTACCTGCCATCAGCTTATGGTAACGATCATTCTTGGAAAAGTTAATAATGCCTTGCACACTGCATATTATTCATTATTTACAGGTATAGAATGTTTAGACACAAAGGAGAGATCCACTTTGGATAGACCACTCGAAGGTATACGTGTATTGAGCCTGACTGGGGCCCTCTTCGGCCCCTACTGCGGTTTGATCCTCGCAGACCTTGGCGCTGAAGTAATAAAGGTTGAGCGTCCCGGCTTTGGCGACATGAGCAGAGAATGGGGTCCGTTCTTCCCCAACGTCCAGGGCCCGGATAAGAGTGGCTACTTCGTGAGCATCCACAGGAACAACAAAGGTATAACACTCAACCTCAAGGACCAGAAGGCGAAGGAGATTCTCAAGGAGCTAGTAAAGAAGAGCGACGTCCTCATCGAGAACTTCAAGCCAGGCACTATGGACGAATGGGGGATCGGCTACTCTGAGCTGAAGAAGATCAACCCTAAGCTGATCTACGCTACCGGATCTGGCTTCGGGCAGTATGGTCCCTACAGCAAATGGCCCAGCTACGACATCATCGGCCAGGCAATGGGTGGCTTCATGGATCTGAACGGCTGGCCAGATAAGCCCCCGGTGAGGGCCGGCTCATCAATTGGTGACATCATATCAGGTATGTTCCTCGCTATAGGAATACTCGCAGCCCTGAGGTACCGCGAGATCAGTGGTCGTGGCCAGATGATTGACGTGGCTCAGGTCGACTCCATGATCGCCGTGCTCGAGAATGCTGTCATCCGCTACACGATGGAGCACAAGATCCCTACACGGATTGGGGCAAAGCACCCCGCGATTACTCCCTTCGATATCTTCAAGGCAAAAGATGGCTATGTTGTCATTGCGGTTGGCAACGACGGGATATGGAAGCGCTTCTGTGCCGCAGTGGGCAAGCCTGAATGGACAAACGATCCTAGATTTGCCAACAACACCTTGAGGTGCCAGAACGAGGCTGCACTGAAGCTCCTTATAGAGGACTACACTAAGGATAGGACGCGTTGGGACATTGCAAAACTCCTGCTGGCAAACGACGTGCCATCTGCGCCCGTCTACAACGTGGGCGAGGCGATCGACGATCCACATGTCAAGGCAAGAGAGATGATAATTGAGTTAGACCAGCCCCAGTACGGGAAGGTGAGAGTCGCTGGTTGTCCGATCAAGTTCTCAGAGACACCGATAAAGACCTTTTCACCGGCACCGCTTCTTGGGCAGCACACCGAAGAGATCCTCTCAAAGCTGCTGGGCTACAGCAAAGCCCAGATCGACGACCTGAAAAAAGCAGGTGTGATCTGACAGCCAGTAAGCCTTGGCGCGCTTCGCACAGACTAAACCCTTTTTTGTGATGCTTCTTGCCATCCCCGATTGTCGATGAATTCCTCTTGGGGGGAGACTTTGTCTCGGGAGAGGAGATCGCCAGAAAGGCAGGTATATCTAGGACTGCAATCTTCAAGCGCGTCCGCGCCATGAGGAAGGCGGGCTACGTGATAGAGGCCTCAAAGGGGCGGGGCTATAGGCTAGTACCAAGGTTTGATGGGTTGTTACCCCTGGAAATCAGGATGAGATCCCGATCAAGACAATTCGGTGCAAGCATTGTGGTAATGGACAGTGGCGACTCCACTCAGAACCACCTCAGGAGCCTTGCGCTCTCTGGAGCACCCGAGGGCACCGTAGTTGTCGCCTTGGAGCAGACTTCGGGGAAGGGAAGGATGGGGCGGAGCTGGTCCTCACCGAGGGGGGGTCTTTGGTTCAGCCTTCTGCTCAGGCCTTCGCTGCAGCTCAGGGACCTTCCAAAGCTTACCCTCCTCTTCGGCGTAGCCGTTGCAGAAGCAGTCGAGGAACTGGGAGTCGATGTGTGCCTCAAATGGCCCAACGATCTCCTGGTAGGCGGGAAGAAGGTGTGTGGCATCCTCATGGAGACCTCCGCGGAGCTCGACAGGGTTGAGTACGTGCTGGTTGGCGTGGGCATCAACGCAAACTTCCTCACCACGTCGCTTCCCGAAGATGTCCGATCGAAATCCACGACGCTCTCAGAAGCTTTGGGGAAAAAAATTGACAGGTGCGGGCTAATCGCCAGGATATTAGAACTATCTGAAGAGCTCTATAGAGAGGCCCAAGAAGATGGCTTCGAGAACGTACTCAACGCGTGGAGATCCAGATCATGCACTACAGGGCGCAATGTAACCGTAATGTCTTTTGGCAATGTGCTGAAAGGAACTGCAGTTGGCATCGATGAAGACGGCTCCCTCCTGCTTGAAACAGAGAGCGGTCGCGTACGGGTGTACTCCGGCGACGTCATCCTTTAGCGTTGGGTCTAGCATTCCCTCTTCCCGCTGCCGCTACTGATGTCAAGAAGCGAAAGCCGGTCCCTTATCTCCGCCTGCAGGTTCTCTGGCAGCCCCGGTAGACCTGGGTCGAGGAACCCTTTCACGAGCACCCCTACGGCTTGGTCGGGTGCTATCCCCCTCGCCATAAGATAATAGAGCTCCTCCTCCTTCAGCTTGCCTATCGCTGCCTCGTGGGAGAGCTCGGTCTCCGAATGCTCGGCTATTAGCTCGGGTATCGCGGTTATGGTCGCCGTCGGGCATAGCATTAGGCCCCTACACTCAAGGTGACCTTTGGTGTCCTTGGCTTGCCCGAACATCTGGCCCCTGCTCCAGACCTTGGCGCTTCCGGTGGCAACGACCTTGAAGCTCGACTCGCCTGAAGTGCCCTCCTCCATCAGGTAGATCCTGTTCCCCTGGTCGACTATTGAATCCTTGCTGACATACATTATGGTGCTGAACTTCGCCTTCGCCTTCCTCCCCGTCAGGTATGCCGTCGGGTAGCTCTGGATGTCCCTTACGGGCTTGATGAGGATGTAGTTCGAGATGAACGTCCCTCCCTCCTCCACTATCGCTGCTGTCCTAGGCCTGATGTACGTCTCATCCGCCCAGCTGTGGATCATGGTGAAGATCAGCGTTGCGTTCTTCTTGACATAGAACTCGCTGATCCCCAGGTGCGCTGCCTTCTTCGCCCTATTTCCAATGGTGCACCCTGTGATTATGTTCAGCACCGATCCTTCTTCCGCGATGATTAAATTGTGCGGTGCTTGCAGCACGCCGTCAGTCTCTATGTAAAGGCATGCTTGGACAGGCTGCTCGATCTTCTCAAAAGGCGCCGACCTTATGAAGTACCCCTTTGTCTGCTTGAGCTCCGCCATGGCGGTATACTTGTCCTGCTCGACAGAAACCGCCTTCCAATAGTAGTCCCTAAGCCACTCGTACTTGTCGAGCGCCACGTCGGTGGGCATGAGCTCGAGCCCCTTTATCTTCGAAGCTAGCTGGCTGAGCAGCACGGAGTGGTCCAGCTGGAAGTATGTCCCGCTCTTTATCTGGCTGACGTCAACCCCAACTTCGAGGCTCTTCTTCTTGACGTCATCCGCGATGGTGCCTGGCATGCTTCCTGGATCAACGAAATCGCTTAGATCGATGTCGTTCCCGAAAGTTGCCCTCTTCGTGATGGCCCCCATCGCCTTGGTTCTGAACTTCTCTCTCCAAGAGTTATCCATTTGCCGTCTCCTCCTTGATCAATTGATCGTAACCTATGCTCTCGATCCTCTCAACCAGATCATCGTAACTCCCGCTGATCACGACCCTGCCGCCTGACATCACGTGGACCTTGTTGGGCTTCAGGTACTCCAAGATGTACCTGTGGTGGGTTATTATTATGATGGAGCAGTCGTTGTTCTCGAAGTAGTCCTTTAGGCTATTCCCCACCACCTTGAGCGAGTCGATGTCCACGCCGCTGTCGGGTTCATCCAGTATCATGAGTTTTGGCCTCATGGCAAATATCTGGGCGAGCTCGGACCTCTTCCTCTCCCCCCCTGAGAAGCCGACGTTGACCTCTCTGGTGGCGTAGAGCGACGGGTCTAGGTCGACCCTCTCGAGCATCTTCTTAGCCAACTCGATGTCGTCCCCCGGCTTCGGAGTCCACGGGTTGACACCGCCTGCCAGCGATATGATGTCACCCAGCTTTATCCCTCTTATCGCGGGCGGAGCCTGGAACGCCAGCGCGATCCCGAGCCTTGCCCTTTCGTCTATGGTCTGGTAGGTGACATCCCTACCTTCGAATACAACCTCCCCCGACGTGACCTTGTACTGCGGGAACCCCATAAGTGTGAGCGCTAGCGTCGTCTTCCCAGAAGCATTGTGCCCCATCACTGCGATAATCTCCTTGTTACCGACGCTGAGGTCCACACCCTTCAGGAGCTCCTTCCCCTCAACACTCACATGCAGATCCTTGACTTCAAGTAACATTCAGAGCAACTCCATTGCCATTCTATAACAATAACTCATGCAAAATGTTATATTTTTTCCTACCGGAGACTATAGAAAGTAATAGATTTTTAATCCCAAACCCAAATTAATTATTACCTCTCTCAATCATACACACCGTGCGCAAACATTCTAGATTATCAACTTCTATTGACTTTATGGAGTTAAAACGTTCTAATGAATTTCAATTTCCACATACACTGAGCGCTCTTCGGTCGCCTATTCGGCCTTGATTTAAAACCACACCCGCTTTACTATTAACAAAAATGTGGCGATAAAACATGAGAGCCATTAGTCTGAAAAGAAACAAGAAAGGTGTCTCTCCAATTATCGCCACACTGCTACTCATCGTTATCGCAGTCGCTGCAGCAGTCGTAACATACGCTTTCGTCACAGGCTTCATCGGGACAGCAACTGCACAGTCCCATCTGCAAGGAACAATGATCATCGATTATGGAAACATAACTAGCGCTACAAATATCATAGTTTATGCAAGAAATACCGGAACTAACCCGGAGATTCTAGGCACAGCATATGTAGATAATACTCTCATACCAACTGCTACTGTTACTTATGGTGGAGTCGTCGCTCCTGTTACATTAGCTCCCGGTGCTGTCGTCATAGTGAGCATTACTAGCGCCAGCGCCGTATGGGATGATGGTATATCGCACCTAGTGAGAATTGTTGCCAATGACGGAACACCCGTTGTATATGGCATGCATACTGGGTAGATCTCACATCCTGGCAATTCTTAGAATTCATCATTCATCCTAATTGAGTTAGTTAGCGAACAACAATACCTCTTAATTGATCATGGTCGCGATAGTCTATTTATTACTTAATTCTTTAGACCGTGCAATATTTCTTAGAATATTTTTTATAGTATCTCCAGCTAATCATAAAACACCTGGCGTGTTTAAGATGCCCGTCTCTGAGTCAGTCATGAAATTCTTTGCCTATTTCGCGATCTGCGCATTCGGAACCATTGTTCTGGTGATTGCTTTAGTCACCTACCAGAACCAAGGGTTGGATACCTCAGCGATTAACATTGGCCTGGCATTCTTCGTGCTACTGGATGTCATCTTTTTTGCTGCTCTAGCAGCTGCGCTTAAGGGTTGGATTGGCGGCAAATCTCAAACAGAAGAACCCTAGCAGAGCTGTCAGAATTGACGCCTTTTGATGAACCTTTTTTTTCCACGTTGTTCTTGGACTCCATGTTGCAATTTCATTCATTAGAAACTTGGCAAGAAGCTAGGGAGTGCAAACCATAAGCGGAAACAACTAATAGTGCGCTCCCGTTGTATTAGTTATATTTTTTTGCCCGTTAACGCCACTATTCATCTCGGTGATTTGATTGAGGGTTGCCATCTTATACTCTGGTGGGAAGGACAGCACGCTCTCGGCTTACCGCATCCTGAGGGCGGGCCACGTGATAGTTGCCCTCATCTCCGTGATCTCGCACCGCAATGACTCATGGATGTTCCACATCCCAAATGTGGAGCTTACAAAGGTCCAGGCGGAGTGCATGGGGATCCGGTGGGAGAGGGTGGAAGTGTCAGGTGAAAAAGAGGTTGAGGTCCAAGAGCTGCAATCAGCCATATCCCTCATGAAGGGGAGGCTAGGGATAGAGGCGCTAGGTACGGGGGCAATCGCCAGCAGGTACCAGAAGGATAGGGTGGGCAGCATCTGCAGATCGCTGGGTCTCGGCGAGCTCTCGCCTCTCTGGGGATCACCTGAGGATGCGCTGCTGAGGGAACTGCTCGATCTCCGCTTCGAGATCTATTTCACCTCCGTCTCTGCCGAGGGATTGGGTAGGGACTGGCTCGGGAGCAAGCTCGGCGAATCAAGAATGGCTTCGCTCCTGATGCTCAAGAGAAAATATGGCATAAATGCATCTGGAGAGGGCGGCGAGTACGAGACCTTCGTCTGCGACTCCCCCCTGTTCAAGAGAAGGATAAAGGTACTGGAAAGCGAGACCATCTGGCATCATAATTCGGGCACTTGGGAAATAAAGAAGTTCGATACGGTTGAGAAGTGATGCCGTGGCGTCTCCACAGCGAAGAAAACTAAACTGGATAGCTTTTTATTCTCAGTAGCATCTAAAATAGCGGATCAGGGAGGGGTCTATTTGACAAAGTACATCTTTGTTACCGGCGGCGTTTTGAGTAGCGTGGGCAAGGGAATCCTGACGTCCTCTGTCGGGAAGATGCTGCAGGTCAGGGGGTACTCTGTCTCCGTCGTGAAGATAGATCCCTACGTCAACGTCGACGCCGGAACCATGAACCCCTACATGCACGGCGAGGTCTTTGTCACCGAGGACGGCGGCGAGACTGACCTGGACCTCGGCCATTACGAGAGGTTCCTTGACACTAACATTCCGAAGTTCAACAACATAACCACTGGCCAGATCTACGCGTCCGTAATCGAGAAGGAGCGTAAGGGTGACTACCTGGGCAGATGCGTCCAGATAATACCGCAGATCACTGACGAGATAAAGGACCGCATTACGACCGCAGCCAAGATGGCGGGAACAGACATCCTCCTCGTTGAGATCGGCGGGACTGTTGGCGACATAGAAGGCCTCCCCTTCACGGAGGCTGCCAGGCAGCTGCGCTTGGAGGAGGGCTACGAGAACACACTCTTCATACACCTAGCGCTTGTCCCCATCCTCGACGTGACGAAGGAGCAGAAGAGCAAGCCCTTCCAGCACAGCGTGCAGGAACTGAGGAGGATCGGGGTCCAGCCCGACGTCCTCGTAGGGAGGTGCCGCGTCCCCATGGAGGACAGCATCAAGAAGAAGATCTCCCTCTTCGGGAGCGTGCCTCTTGACTGCGTCTTCTCTTCCTACGACGCCGAGAGCATCTACCAGGTGCCGCTGGAGCTGGACAAGCAGGGCATGGGCGAATGCATCACAAGGCGGCTTGCGCTTTACAACTCCAAAGCCGACTGGTCGTCGTGGATACCAATAGCCGAGTCGTTCAAGAAGCACTCGAAGGTGCTCAAGATTGGTATGTGCGGAAAATATACGAAGCTCTCCGACTCCTATGTCAGCATAACTGAGGCCCTCCGCCACGCCGCCGCAAAGCTTGGGGTCCAGGTATCCATTGAGTGGATCGAGACCACAAAGTATGAGGAGAACCCTTCGGAGGTCCGGGAGATGGACCAGTACCATGGCATCATGGTCCTGCCGGGCTTCGGAGCGAGGGGAACCGAGGGCAAGATACGCGCTATAAGCTTTGCACGGGAGAACAAAAAACCCTTCCTCGGCATCTGCTTCGGGTTCCAGCTGGCAGTTGTAGAGTTCACACGCAACGTCCTAGGGCATGCCACTGCAGACACCACAGAGGTGAACCCCGGAACAGCCTACCCTGTAATCGATTTCCTGCCTGAGCAGAAGGCCATTTCGCATCTTGGTGGGACCATGCGTCTTGGAGCCTACAAGATACTGCTTGAGCCCGGGACGCTTGCTCACACACTCTACGGGACTTCCGAGATCTACGAGAGGCATCGCCATAGGTACGAGGTCAATCCGAATTACTGGAAGGAGTTGGAGGCTGCCGGGCTGAAACTGAGCGGCTGGTCAGCGGACAAGAAGAGGGTCGAGTTCATTGAACTGCCATCCCACCCGTTCTTCCTAGGGACACAGGCTCACCCGGAATTCAAGTCAAGGCCTGGAAGGCCATCACCGCCCTACTACGGGTTTGTTGAGGCATGCATGAAATCTTCCAGCTAGCCTTAGCGTTTTTAAAAAATGCGCGCAAAGGGGTTCAAAACCAACCCCTTCTGAACGTCAACAAAAATCAAAGTAGAGTTTGGGCTAGACTAGATCAGACTAGACCAAAATCAGCCTTACTTCCCTGACGTTAGTGCTGCAGACCTTCTTTACTCCCCTTACGCCTGGCTTGTACGATGTCTTTACCAAGCCTGCCTCTTCCAGAATCCGCATCTGAGCACTCGCGTTGGCCTTGCTCTGCTTGATAAGCTCGGCCACCTCCTGCATATCCACATCCTTCTCCTTGATGAAGTTCAGGATCTGGATCCTTGTCTGCGAGGAAAGCGCCATAGCAACCTTCGCTACATCTTCCCCTTTTACTGTAAGAACTCCTTCATCCGCACCAATGGGTTTGTCGCTCATCATAGATCACCTATCATTTTATTTTGCAAACAAACTAATATTTTTTATACATTTAAGCTTTTCGTTCCAATTATTGTTTATCTGTTTAACTATTAAATTGCAACAGAAGCTAATCTTAAAAAGACATTAGTTATAAGTTTGACAAGCATTATTTAATGCAATATATAAACCTTTAGCTGATTGCCCATGAATATATATAAAACTGTCTTAGGTATGGACAAATTACCATCCTATAATGGGTTTTCAATTGTAGTGATCAACGAATTTGGAATCATTCTAAAAAAAGACGTACAGTCCATCGAAGAGGTTTCAGAGGAAGCCCGATCGAACAGGGTCGAAGCCATTGCGACCGACAATATCTACGAAATTGGCTCCGAGTCCGAGATACGCCGGTTCACAGGCTACCTTGGCAACGCAGATCTGGTCCAGGTCACCGGTTCTCCGGCTAGCGGGTTCAGACCGCTATCCCAGATTGGAAAGGACCTCGGCTTCTCCTCCGGCGAGAAACTCTCCCCATCCCGCTCCGCCGAGGTCTGCGCCCGCGCCGCAGCAGCGGGCAGAGGCTACGCCGTGAAGATATACGATCCAGAGACCCGCATATCGATATCGAGGAGGAGAAAGTTTGGGTCCGGGGGCATGAGCGAGGGGAGGTATCGGCGGAGCATTCAGGGCGCCATCCTCAACCTCACGAACACAATAGAGTCCACCCTCCACTCCAAGGGGATAGATTTCGACCTTTCCTTCAGGAAAGGCTCCCACGGGATCGAGGGAGCCACGTTCTTTGTCTACGCCTCAAGAAACCACCTCTTCGGCATAGTCCGCCCCATACGAACTTCAAGCATAAATGTGAAGATAACGCCCACATTCACAAAGTCTTTCGAGTTCTCGCCTTTCGGGTCAGCCGAGGAGAGCCCTCCCAAGCGGTACTTGATAGTTGGCGTGGACCCAGGCATGGTTACAGGCCTCGCCGTGATGGACCTCAACGGTAGGGTTCTGGACGCCTCAAGCGGCCGCGGCATTACAAGGGGGCAGATTACCCGCGACCTTTCAAACCTCGGGCGGGCCCTAATCTTCTCTACGGACGTCAACCCGCCCCCGGCGCTTATTGAGAAGCTGGCCGCAACCCATAGCGCCTTGCTCTTCTCCCCCGAGCGGTCCCTAAAAACCTCTGAGAAGAAGGAGATTGTGGACGGGATCGCCTCCGAGCAGGGTGTTAGGGTCGAAGACTCGCACCAGAGGGACGCACTTGCCGCAGCTGCCAAGGCATTCTCCTTCTACAGGAACAAGCTTGAGCAGGCTGCCTCGCATGCTAGGGCTGAAGATCGCCCTGTGCAGCTGGATGAGTTGAAGGCGAACGTCCTACGGGGCATGAGCATTTCGGACGCAATAGCTGCTTCAAAGGCACCGGTTTTCGAGCAGACCGAGGCAGGACGGAAGAAGGCTGGGTCGGAGAGGGAGCAGATTCGGATTCTAGAGAACAAGTGCGTCGACCTCAGGGTCGAGAGGGACAAGCTGCTGGCAAGGATTCTTGAGATGGAGCAGAACATTGACGAGCTTGAGAACAGCCTGCGCTTGGCAAGGCTCGGCGATCGCAAAAAGCTGTCAAAGGAGGATGCTGTCTACGAGCTTGACCGCCGCGTGAGGTCGCTTATCGCAGATGTGGAACAGATGAGGGGAGAGTTGGAATTAGCCAGATCCGAGAACGAGCGGATGCGCTCATCCCTTGTCGAATTCGTCTTGGGCGGATGCACCCTCTTCAGGAGATACAGCAGCGTCTTCGAAGCGACCCGCGACCTGCAGAATCTGCCAGACGAGGGGGTTGTGTTTGTGGACGAGGTCGGCACACTCTCCGAAGAGACCTTAATGGCACTCAGGTCCTCAGGAATCTCCGCGTTCGTCGTGGGAAAGATCTCAACGGATGAAAAGTTGCAGTTCTTGGGGGTGGGAATCCCTATGGTCCTTCTGCCTTCGCTCACATCGCAGGCCTACGGCATCGTTGAAGCGGTGGAGAAGGACTCCCTCCGTCGCTCGCTTGAGGATGCTAGGAGGGAGCTGCAGGACTTTTCGGCCTCGAAAGCCAAAAAGATAAAGGGTCTCTTTGAGGAGTACCGAAGGGAACGGCTCAAGGAGGCTCAGTAGAGGCTGGCTTTCCTCTGGAGTATCAGGTCGGTGACCTTGTCTATGGACTCGAGCTCAGAGTTCACCAGCTCGTTCAGCTCCTGCTTCATACTACCAGTGAACGCTGCCCCATCCTCTAGGAGGACCTGCACGTTTGCCATGTGCGGGTCGTCAATTGCCCTTCCTATCTGGCTGACTATCTTGACATAGACCTCCTCTATGCCCTTTAGCTTGGATGCCTTTGCGGCTATATTGGCCGCCAATACATTGTATATCTTGCCTGTGTGGTTTACTGGGTTCTTACCTGCAGCAGCCTCGAGGGACATAGGCCTCGACGGGGTTATCAGGCCGTTCGCCCTGTTTCCCCTCCCCGTCTCGCCGTCATCACCCATCTCTGCCGAGGTGCCTGTGACGGTGAGGTAGACGCTGCCCATTTCCAAGTGGTCAGCGTTGTTGAGGAAGATCTCAACCGGCAGCTCACACTTCTTGGCAACGAAGCTGTCAAGCGCCTTCACCGCTTCTTCTTTCACTGATATATAGTGATCCATATCCGGAATAAGCTTCGAGATCATAGCTGCCGCGATGGTCAGCTTGATCTCCTTGCCCGTCCTCAGGCCCATGACCTTGACGTCTTCTCCTATCTCTGGCATCCTCTTCCTCATGCCGTCAGAGTTGACGAACCTCTCTGTCTCGTAGACCAGTCTCTCGAGGGTATCGAGGGGTGCGTAGCCCACGCCGAAAGAGGTGTCGTTGGAGCAGGGATTATTACTTCCTACGCTGTTGTAGTTGCAGACAAGATCCGATGACCCCTTACCCAACCTTTGGTCGATTATCACATGCGAGTCGGGGTCGAGGTACCTGATATTGTTCTTTAACCACGCTTTCGCTGAGTCCACCGCAAGCCTGCCGACAGGGACAAAGATCTTCTCGCCATCCATATTTACCTCGCTGGTCGCCCTGCCAGACATCATGATGTATATCGGCGAGATTACCTCTCCCCCTCCGAAGGCAGGGCGCGACTGCCCCCCTACAAGCAGGACCTTGTCAACGTTGTGATGGAGTATTTGCCCGAATTTCTTCTTGTACTCACTACATAGGGCTAGGCTGAACTCCTCTGAGAGGCTGTCCGCGATGTAGTCTGGATGGCCCAAGCCCTTCCTCTCGACAAACTCGACGCTGTGAGACTCTATAGGCTGTTGCTTCAGGTGCTCCAAAACAATGTTCTTTCCACTCATAGACCTAACCTCTGAGACACGTCGTATTTAGCAATAATCACTATTTAATATCGTTTTCTGGTTAAAAAATTACTCCAGTTAATTTTCTACAAGCGCTGATGCTGCCATCGGTCTAAAATTAGGATGAATTGCGGAAGCTCTTCGACCCGCCATCTAGCTCTGGACTGGGTAGCGTCTGATCAGACCGTCTTGATGTACAGGATATTATTGCCCCTTACCAGAATCTTGCCGTACTTGGCAACGGCATTTCCATCGTCGACCGCCTCGATCGCGTCGGTAAGGATCAGGTTCATCGTCGAGTCGTATTTTACAAGGTCGCCAATATATTCATGGCCATCCTTCAGCTTCACTAATATCTGGTTGTGCAAAGACTTGTTCAGCAGTCTTATTGGCTCACTCGGCATAAAATAAACACCATTTTTATGACGGCGTCCTTTATTATAAAAAGCTGTCGGAAGTTTGAATTCTCGCCAGCTCCCCATGGAGCTTAGCTATTCTTGTACCCCATCACGAAGACATCCCTCATGCTCTCCGATTCGTAGACCTGAGCCTCTGCTCCCCTTATCCTGCCACCTATCCCCTTGGCAAAGCTCGCCTTATTCAGGAGGCTGATGCCGAAGGCGCTCCCCCTTTTGAGGACCCTCATGATCTCGTCCAAGCCCTTCTGCGGGTCTTCCACCAGCTGGAGCACGCTTACGCAGAAGACCTTGTCGCAGGACTCGCCACGGATGGGCAGTGCCTCCACATCGCCTAGGACGAACTCAGCACCTGAGTGCCTCTTCTTCGCTTCCTTGAGCATCTCCACTGACGTATCGATTCCTATGTGGAATCCGTTGCCCAAGTGGCTGAGGAGCATGCCTGTGCCACACCCAGCATCAACTACCGTCTCGCCATCATGGACCATCACCCTCTTGAGAATGAAGCTTATCTTCAGTAGTTGCTCTTCCATGTATCGCATATCGTAAATGCCAGCGGTGCTGTTGTAGTCCTTAGCGATCTCCTTCTTTCCCAATTATCCAAGCCTCCAGAAATACCGCACAGACGTGTGGGCTGCTCAACCGCCAGCAGCTGGAGGGAAGAAAGAGACTGTATCCCCATCCTTAAGTTTTGTATAGAGCCCCCTCAACCCCCTAATGTCCGTGCCGTTCACTATCACCCTGACCAGCCCTTTCAGCCCGTCACCCTCCATCAGCTGCTCTCTGAAGCCCCATGAGAAGTGGTCGTCGAGGGCAGAGATGAGATCTATGACCGTGTCCCCCATGAACTCTACCTCCGTGGCTGCCATGCCCGCCTTCTCCCTCAACAGGGCGAAGAACTCGGCCTTGACTTTCATGGGTGAACCTCCCCGTTCGAAAGATATAAGTGTGCGCTGGAATTTACGATTAACCGTCCGGAGATATTAATTTGGGCGGCTACCTCAACAAAATCCTACGCGTCAACCTTTCCTCTAACGAGCTCTCAGTTGAGGGCATCAACTGGGATACCGCTGCGGATTTCGTGGGCGGTAGAGGTTATGGCGCGAAGATCCTCAGCGATGAACTTCCAGTTGGGATCGATCCCCTTAGCCCCCAGAACAAGCTCATAATAATGACCGGTCCGCTCACTGGAACTGCTGCGCCCACGTCAGGAAGGTTCTCCGTATCGACGAAGTCGCCCGCAACCGGTACAGTGCTCGACGCCAACAGCGGAGGCTACTTTGGCACAGAGCTGAAGAGGGCAGGCTTCGATGGCATAATCATAGAGGGGAGGAGCGAGACACCCGTGTACCTCTCCATCATCCACGGGAATGCAGAGATCAGAGACGCCTCAGCCCTTTGGGGCCGCGACGTTTTTGAGACCGAGGACCGCCTCAAACAGATAGTAGGCGATCCCCTCGCAAGGGTCGCGTGCATAGGCCCGGCCGGCGAGCGCCTGGTGAAGATAGCAGCCATAATGAACGAGAAGCACCGTACGGCCGCCAGGGGCGGTGTCGGCGCAGTCATGGGGTCCAAGAAGCTGAAGGCCATCGTCGTCCGCGGAAAAGGTGAGATCCCGCTCTCGAACCCCTACGCCTTCATGAAGGAAGTCAAGCAGACCCTGAGCGTGCTCAGGGGGCATCCACTGACTGGGGATAGTCTTGGGCGGTACGGGACCGCAGTTCTTGTGCACTCGATAAACAAGGCAGGCGTCTTCCCAGTAAGGAACTACTCGACTGGCTTCTTCGAGGATGCCGAGGAGGTGAGCGGCGAGAACCTGTCGAAGACGATCCTAAAGGGGAAGAAGGGGTGCTACGCGTGCCCAATCATGTGCGGCAGGATTACCCAGATAAAGACCCCGTCTGGTCAGATCCTCGACACCGAAGGTCCCGAGTACGAGAGCCTCTGGGCGCTTGGGCCAAACTGTGGCATAAAAGACCTCAGCGCGATCGCTTATGCCAACGACCTCTGCAACAAGCTCGGCGTAGATACCATCTCGATGGGGCAGGCTGTGGGATTTCTCATGGCGTGCGCTGAGAATGGTAAGGTAAAGCCGGAGGATATTGGCCTGTCCCTCAACTGGGGCAATGCCGAGACGCTGTTCAAGATAATTGAGATGACCGCAAAGAGGGAAGGGATAGGCGATCTGCTTGCAGAGGGCACAAAGAGGGCGGCTGCAAAGCTCGGAGCTGAGGACCTCGCAATGCACGTGAAGGGTCTCGAGCTACCTGCGTACGACCCAAGAGGGCTCAAGGGCCAGGCGCTCTCCTTTGCCACCTCCAATAGAGGAGGATGCCACCTCAGGGCTTTCATGGTCCCGGCAGAGGTACTAAGCACCCCGAGGTACCTGAACCCCAATTCCTACGACGACAAGGCCGCCCTGGTCAAGGTGATGCAGGATGTCTTCGCGGTGCTGGACTCCTTGGTGCTCTGCAAGTATACGACCCTGGCTCTCTTCTCCACCCTTGCGTTTGAGCCGGATTCCTATGCCAGACTGCTCACAACAGCGACCGGCTTCTACGTTGACCGCGAAGAGTTCTACAAGATTGGCGAGAGGATATACAATGTCGAGCGCTTATTCAACGCCCGGGAGGGCTTCAGCAGGAAAGACGACTACCTGCCCAAGCGCTTCCTCGAGATCGGCATGCCAGATGGCCCTGCGAAGGGCCAGAAAGTCGACATGGATAGGTTATTAAACGAGTATTATGCAGTGAGAGGTTGGGATTATAACGGCATACCTACCGACAGGAGGGTAACCAAGCTGGGTCTGAAGCCTTTGTATGAGGGTCCAAAACTCCAGGTCGCCATCGATGAGAGATACCTGAAAGACGCCCTCCCTATTGCCGAGGGAGCCTACAGAGGCGGCGCGGAGATCATCGAGGCAGGAACGCCCCTCGTGAAGTCGGAGGGTCTGAGGGTGGTCAAAGAATTCAGAAGGGTATGTCCCAATGCCTCCATTTTAGCAGATCTCAAGACATTCGATACTGGCTGGCTCGAGACCGAGCTAGCGGTCGAGAATGGGGCAGATATAGTAACCGTCATGGGCGCCACCGACGACTATACAATCAAAGACGCCGTGGGCGCGGCGCGTAAATACGGCGTGAAAGTAATGGTCGACCTGATGAACCTCAAGGATCCGCTGGCAAGAGCTATAGAGGTCGAGAAGTTGGGTGTCGACATCGTCTGCATGCACGTTGGCATCAGCGCTCAGGCAAGAGAGAGGGAGATCGACCAGAAGGTCGCGCTGGTGGAGAACCTGGTAAAGTCCGTTAAAGTGACCGTGGCTGTTGCAGGAGGGATAAAACTCGAGGTCATCCCCCAGATGGTCAGGGCAGGCGCTAGCCAACTTATTGTTGGGGGCGCCATTACCAAGTCTGCCAGCCCTGAAGAAGCAACAAAAAGGTTCGTCGATCTTATCAGGACAACGTGGAAAGGCACGAAGGCCTAACAGGCTCTTCTTTTTTTTATCTGAGCTATGCCTTACCTTTTTTTCGTAGTGTCTCTCCATTTGAGTCCATGGTTACGAAGCACGGACCAAAATCTGCGACCTCTATTACCCAGACAGCCTCTGGCTCACCTAGGTCCTTCCAATAGACGCCCAAAATCCGCTTCGCCGATCTGGCAGCCAGAGCACCTGCACCGCCGGGGTACTCCAGGTACACAGCGCCATGCTTCTTTAGCGCTTCCCTTGTGCCGTTGCCCATGCCGCCCTTCCCTATTATGCCCCTTAACCCCGTAAACCCAATGAGATCTGGCTCAGACCTCTCCATCCTCATGCTCGTGGTTGGGCCAGCCGATACCACTACATCCCCCTTAATAAGCGGGCCACAATGGTAAATGACTCCCCCCTTCAATTCAAAGGGGAGCTTTTCCCCCCTCCGTAGCAGTTCCAGTGCGCGTAGATGAGCCATATCGCGCATGGTGAAAACTGCCCCTGAGAGATAGGCGACGTCTCCTACCCTGAGCTGCCTGACGTCCGCCTCCTCCAGCACGGTCCTCAGTCTGTATGATCCCAAAACCTTCACCTCAAGATCCTGAAGCCGCTCGAATCCCATACTGCGGAGACCCTGCGAAGAGCCCAGCACTGTACGCTCACCGAGACTGGTAGGCTCGCGGTGTGGCAGTGTGCCCATTCAACCCTCACGCCCAGAGCGGTGGCCCTCCCCCCCATCCCCATCGGTCCGATGCCAAGGCTGTTTATCTCAGGCAGAAGCTCATCCTCGAGCTGCGCAGCAGTCGGATCCTCTGTTCGCCTGTCGAGGGGCCTCAGCAGCGCTTTCTTTGCAAGATAAGCAGCCCACTCGAGAGACCCTCCCACGCCCAGTCCCACAATTATCGGCGGGCATGGCTTCCCCCCGGCATCCGCCACGGTCTCGATGACGCACTCCTTAATCCCCCCAACTCCTCGATCGGGCTCAAGCATGAAGCTCCTGCTCACGTTCTCCGATCCCGCACCCTTGGCCATTATCTGCATCGTCACCTTCCCCCCCTCGCATCCTTCCTCCACGAAATGGACGATGGGGTTGTTCCTTCCAAGGTTCCTCCCTTCGTTTTCCCGGGTGAATGGGTTGACAGTGTTGGGGCGGAGGGGAACCTCCCTGGTCGCCAGTGATATACCTTCCCTTATTGTGTCCAGAACTCTGTCCTGACTACCAGCGCACTTCACAAAGAACACTAGTGTGCCCGTGTCTTGGCACATCGGCAGCCTCCTCTGGCGGGCGTACCCGATATTCTCGATAATTACCTTGAGCGCCTCCCTGCTGTTGCCCTCCTCGCCGGAGAGGCAAACCCTTAGCCTCTCTTCTATGTCCCTTGGAAGGTCTGTCTCAAGGATGCGGATAGCCTCAGCTACTTCGCTGGCATCCATCAACCATCACATCGGAGATTTCATAAGTCTGAGGTGGGAAATAAGAATGCCGTGTATTGATGTTGTCTTCCTATGATCAGCTCCACAAGTTCACATCCGAGTCCACTCAGATCGTGCGGTACGTCTACTTCCGGAGCTTTGCCAGGTCCGACCAGGACATGGTTCCGCTAAAAACAAAGGTAATCCCTTTGGGCGAGGTGGGGCGCGGATTCTTCGACGCGCTTAGGGGAGTAATCACTGCCTCAAAGGAGAGGGACAGGAGCGCGCTCTTCGTCAAGCTCTACAGGAACGGCGATCCCAAAGACATCATCGCACTCTCGGAAAAGTTTAAGCAGGAGGCTTACAGGCCGACGACTGACGAGTACGAGCGTGGCTTCCTCGTTGCATGGGAGATAGCTCTGAAGACCTTGGCCGAGCTCAAGGCGAACTACCCCGAATATCCGCTGAAAGACGAGCAGCCTGCCAGAACCCAGCGTGCAGAGGCAGAGGACGCTGAGTACGAAATAAAACCCAGGAAGAAGTCTAAGGTAAGACAGGCGACAGCAGGTTGAAAGTGATTGTCCAGGTTACAAACCAAAGGAGGAAGAATGAGAAGATTCCCGTCAGAATGTACTTGTTTTTGTCCAGCACTGCGCTGGAGATTCTTTTTACCGCCTTGAATAACAGGTAGGTAATGATAAACAGCGATAATGCGATAGCTAGTCCGAGAGAGCCGTAGGAATCTCCGCTTACCCCGGTCAGACTAAGCGCGCCGCTCAGTATTCCACCACCGATGGCAAATGCGACTCTTATATAGTACATCTTCCTGTAGGGTGTCTGCGGCTTCGCTGGTGACTGCTGTGAAGCTTGGCCTGACATCGCTTGACCTTCTTGCATTTCTTAAAGAACTTGAATACGCCCTTATAAGTGCTCGCATTGAGAATATTTACCAGCTGGAAGATGGAACCTTCCTCTTTAGGCTCCATTCGAAGGCAGGCCAGGAGAATCTTCTCGTCGAACCAGGCAAAAGACTCAACCTGACCAGCTTCAAGCATTCCATTCCTGAGAAGCCAACAAGCCAAGCCGCCCAGCTGAGGCATTACCTATCATCTGCTAAAGTTGCTTCCATCGGGCAGGTGGATTTCGACAGAATCCTTTACGTAGACGTAGTAAGGGGCGATCAGAGGCTCAGGGTGTATCTGGAGATCTTTGGCGATGGGAACATAGTAGTCACGGATGAGTCTGGCATTATAAAATACGCCCTTACAAACAAAGATATGAAAGACCGCACAATAAAGCCTGGCCGGGTCTATCTACCTCCTCCGCACCGCGGAAAGGAGATGACCGAAGCCGTTGCACCCGAGGAGATACGGAGTCAGAAGTTCAACGTGGCAAGAGCGCTCACGAGGATCTACAATCTGCCGCCAGAGGTTGTTGAGGAGGCTTTGCTTAGGGCCAGCATCAATCCGGATTCTTCCTCGGAGGGGTTCACTGCAGGAGCCCTGGCAGCATTCCTCTCCAGCGCCCTATCGATAGTCGAGGAGGTGAGAGCTGGCTGCCTCAAGCCCAACATCGTGATGTCGGGGGGCAAGGGCACCTCCGTACTACCTGTGGAATTTCATTCGCAGGGGAACAGCAGGAAGAGCCTGCCTACCTTCAATGAGGCGGTTGACGAATACTTTTCAACCCTCAGCACAGAGAGTCTTGCCACGAAGCGGAAGTCTCCAGCCGAGGCAGAGTTGAAGAACCTCGAAGCAATACTTGTCCGGCAGGTCTCCCACATCAAAGAGCTAGAGGATGCCCGGATTCAGGAAAACGAGATTGGACGCCTTGCCATGGCAAACCTCGGGTCCGTCCAGTCAGCGATCGAGACAGTAATGAGATCGCGGAGGGCTGGGACAGAGTGGGAACTCATTGAGCGATCCGTCGCTAGTTTGGGCGTGAAAAAGATAGATGCCTCGAAGGGGATCCTCACCATTACCCTCGGAGATGAAGAGGTGAAGATAGACTTCAAGCTGTCTGCTGCCGATAACGCCGAGCGGCACTTCAGTGCCTCCAAAGAAGCTGCGAAGAAGCTCGAGGGCCTGATGGAAGCTGTGAAGGATACCGAGGGAAAGGTCGAGATGGTAAAACGGGGGTTGTCTACCGTTGTTGCCCCTGTAATTATAAAGGCTATGAAAAAGGAGTGGTACGAGCGCTTCAGGTGGACCTTCTCCAAGCAGGGCTTCCTGATAATTGGCGGAAAGGACTCGACTCAGAACGAGGTGCTCGTGAAGAAGCACATGGACCCATCCGATATCTTCGTCCACTCCGATGTCCCAGGAGGCTCTGTAGTAATAATAAAATCGGGGGGGCAGGAAGTACCTGAGGAGACCAAGTATCAGGCAGCCTCTTTCGCGGTCTCATACTCAAGGGCATGGAAGGCTGGCCTCGCAGCAGCCGATTGCTATTGGGTCAAGCCCGACCAAGTGACAAAGACTCCCCCATCAGGCGAGTATATGGGAAAGGGAGCATTCATGATATACGGCGAGAGAAACTACCTCAGGAATGTGCTGGTTGCCCTCAATCTGGGAATAAAGTTCTCGGAGGATGCCTTCAAGATTGTTGTGAGTGTCGGTGCAAATGCCGAGGGTGCAGAAGCCTCTGTGAAGCTAACGGCTGGCGACTATGAGGGAGTGGATCTTGTGAAGCGGATTAAAGAGGCGCTTACGCGAAAGTCCGGGGAAAAGTTTGCGAGGCTGATACGAGCCGTGCCAGACTCCGAGATCTCTGCCAACCTGCCACAGGGTGGTTGCGCGGTCGATCAGCTTCCTTAATGATGAGTTATATATTTGCGAAAGATAGTACTAACCGGGGCTGCAAATGGCCGGCATCCGCGCGAGAGTTCTCGTAAGCGATGTGATGACAAAAAACCTCATAACGCTTTCTGATACTTCAAACGCGAAAGAAGTCGCCATAGCCATGAGTGGGAATGATGTCGGCTCGGTAATAATAGTGAGAGATAGTCACCCTGTCGGGATTATCACCGAGAGAGACCTTGTCGAAAGAGTAATGGCCAAGAGCTACAAGCCAGAATCAACGGTATCCAGCAGCATAATGTCCTCTCCTCTCTCCGTCATCGATCCGAGCGCAGAGGTTATGGAAGCTGCGAGGAAGATGGCAAAGCTTCGCGTCCGGCGGCTCGTGGTCGTCCAGAGGGGGGAGATGGTGGGGATAATCACTTCAAGGGACATACTTTCCACAGCCCCCGAACTCATCGAAGTACTCTCCGAGGCAAGTAGGAATCGCTTGCTACCCCGCCAGAAGGGCGAGGATCTTGCTGGCTACTGCGACAACTGCGAAGAGTGGTCAGACACGATCAAAGAGGTAAATGGTCAGTTCCTCTGTGATGAATGCAGGTCCGAATTAGGCGTTTAATCGTGCAAACAGGTAGAAGAAAAATGAATGCCCTTAGTTCTCCAGCTATCTTACGCTATAGCTTTTTTCTCTACCCTGGTTACGCAAATTTTTTAAGCCTCTATGCAGCCTTCAATCGAGGAACATTGCAGCCAATGGCTAAGTCGAATCACGTAATTCCGCCAAACTTTTAGAGGTGCAAAAAACTTTGATGGTTAGAGATCTGATGCAGAGTCCGGTGAAAGTCATAAACAGAGTTGATACTCTTTCTCACGCAAGGAAAACCATGATGAAGGAGCATCTAAGTAGGCTCATTGTCGTGGAGGGCACCAAACCGGTTGGCACACTGACAAGGCGAGATATTGTCAGAGGCATTAATGACTACAGGATGCGTCAGAGGGAACTGGACACGATAGTTGTTGACGAGGTAATGCGATCGCCAGTCTCCACAACCACAGAAACTGAGTCGGTGGCTGACGCAGCGAGGAAGATGGTCTCGCAAAATGTGCGTGGTCTGCCAGTTGTTGACCTTGCGGGGGAGCTCATAGGAATTGTGACAAAGACCGACCTCACGAGATACTTCTCTGAAAACTTTACAGGGAAGTTGAAGGTCGGCGATATCTGCCAAAACAAGGAGAATACACCTATCATACACCCGACCCAGAGTGTCTCCCGAGCCATGGACCTTATGCAAGATTGTTCAACTGACCGAGTTGTAGTGGTGGACGGAGAAAAGCCTGTGGGCATCATAACCGAGACCGACCTTTCCAACATACGGACGCACTCAGGCGGAGGATCATTTGTGAAGGGCAGCGTCAGAGACTCCGAGGCGGTCTCCCAAACCAGGATTTACATTAAGCCTACTGCTGAGGACATCATGACAAAAACCCTCCAGGTCGTCGCGAGCACAAAGGACGCTGCCCAGGCTGCCAGGATGTTAATCTCCCGAGAGATCGGCGGCATGCCCGTTGTCAGCAGGGAAGGCAACCTTGTCGGAATGGTAACTAAGTTCGATTTCGTAAAAGTAATCGCAAAGGAGGAAAAATAGCGATGAAGCTTACCGATATTATTGTGAATGATGTTCCTACGCTTAACAAGAATCGCCCGCTACTGGATGCCATAGATTCTCTGAACAAGCTCTCGCTGGAGAGCGTCTGCATCACCGACGACGAGAAACTGATCGGCACTCTCTCCTACCGAGACATCCTGTTCAGGATAGGCGCCCAGAGGCTCAGGGCTGTGGCGCCGGAATCGCTGTACATATCTGGGTTCGTCAAGGACTTTCCTGCGACGCTGTCAAACGACACTTCGGTGAGGAAGGCAGCAAAGCTCCTGCTCGAGCTTTCTGCCAACTCGTTGCCGATGTACTATGGTGAGACCTTCTTGGGCCTCGTCAACAGGCACGGCATGCTCAAGCTTGTTGAGAGCTCCTCGGTCGCCATCTCGTCTCTCATGCGGCGCAACTACCCGCTGCTGCATCCATATGACAGGGTGATCCACGCGCGTAAGATCCTGCTGGACAATGGCGTCGTCATCATACCCGTGGTAAACGAGGAAGGGCGACTACTCGGCACTGTAACCGAAAAGGAGACGTTAAACTCACTGATCGAGTTCCAGAAATACGTCCCTGAAAAGCACCAGAAAGCCAGAATAAGGCAGCTCTCCGTATCCTCTGCCATGCGGGTCGGAATACCAATCGTGGAAGGGGATCTGCCTCTGGGAGATGCAGTCCAAAGGATGATCAAGGAATCGCTGCCCGGCCTCGTTGTAACGGAATCTTCCAAGGTAATGGGCTTGCTCTCACCCCAGGAAGTGCTTGAGTACATCGTGGGCAGCTTCCCTGAGGAACAGTAATTGCAATTCCTGGCCGACGCAATGCTAGGGAAGCTTGCAAGGTGGCTCAGGATAATCGGTCACGACACAGCATATGATCCATCCCTCGACGATGGGGCAATGATATTCAAGGCAAAATCAGAGAGCAGGGTGCTTGTTACTAGGGATCTCGAACTGTCCCAGAGAGCAAGACGGGAGGGAGTCGAATCAACCTTGATAATATCCCATCTGCTCGCCCAGGAGCTGGAGGAGATGCTGCCCCTCTTGGGGATCGGTCGTGCCGGATCAAGGTGCCCCCTCTGCAATACTGCCCTGACTGAGGCAGATCGCGCTATGCAGATTGAAAAGGCACCAGGGAACGCACGGCTGTGGTTATGCCCGTCCTGCGGAAAGACATATTGGCATGGCAGCCATTGGAAGGGAATAAGAACCACCCTCGAGTCTCTAGGTTTGAGTGATGCAAATGACCTCACTTGAAGAAGGCATTTTCCTGGTGAAGCTTGCGAGGACCGCTGTAACAAAATACATGACCGACTCGACTGTGATGTCTCCACCTAACCCACCTTCAAAGAGCCTCTTAGCTAAGTCCGGCGTCTTCGTGACCATTGAGAAGTTGAAGGGCGGCGCCAGAACCCTTCGGGGGTGCATCGGCTATCCCCTACCATACATGCCGCTGGTCGAGGCGACAGTCGATTCCGCCGTGAGCGCTGCCTTTAACGATCCCCGTTTCCCTCCTCTCAAACCCAAGGAGCTCGAGGAGGTAGTATTCGAGGTCAGTGTGCTCACGCCACCAGCCATCGTAAAAACCAATGATCCAAAGCTATACCCCAAACTGATCAAGGTGGGCAGGGATGGTCTGATCATAGAAAAGGACTTCTACAAGGGACTACTTCTCCCTCAGGTACCGACCGAATACGGGTGGGACGAGGAGACCTTCCTCTCCGAGTGCTGCATGAAGGCAGGATTGCCACCTGACAGCTGGCTCTCGAAGGATGTCAAGGTCTACTCTTTCAGCGCTACGGTCTTCACTGAGGTTACCCCGGGCGGGGATGTAGTTTTCAAGAGCCTCGAATGAGAACGGTCGATGATGGTATGCGTATTTACTTTGCTCCCTGTGGAATTGCCCTGGGCCATGCGGGGAGGTGCATCCCGGTTGCCAAGACATTCGTTAGACGGGGGCATGACGTCTATTTCTCAACGTACGGCGAGGCTGTGCCATTCGTCAGGAAGGCGGGCTTTCAGGTCGGTGAAGTGCCCGCTATAAAACCCTTCGAAACCGAGGATGGCACCTTCAACATAAGGCGGACATTTGCTCATGGGCCCAAAGACTTGATGACTTTCAGCTATCAGGTGGGAGATGAGCTGAACCTCATCGAGCACTTCAAGCCTGACCTCGTGATCTCGGACAGCCGTCTATCGACGGTATTGGGAGCAAGGATAATGCGCATAAGGCCGGTGCTCATCCTCCACCAGCTAAGGATAATGATGCCCCACCTAAAACCAGTCTTGGGTAACAGGGCGAAGCTCAAGAGAGCATTTGAGCGCACAAGCTTGGAGGTCCTGGGAAGCATGTGGAAGCTGAGCAAGGTCATAATCGTGCCCGACTTCCCGCCTCCATACACAATTGCTAAGGCCAACGTCGTGCCTTCCAACCAGTATCTCAAGAAGATCAAGTTGGTCGGACCTATAGTTCCAAAATACCCTGAAGAGTTACCAGCGGCTGAGGAGATAAAGAGAAACTTAGGGCTAAATGATCGCCCCCTGATCCTTGCAGCCATCAGTGGCACACTCGCCGAAAAGAAGCTGATAGCAGGAAAGCTGACCGATATCTTCAAGGAGTTCCCAGACCGCTACAACATAGTGCTCACGAGAGGGCTATCGGAGATCCCGAACCCCCCAGATACTCAGGAGATGCTTAACAAGAGGCTGAGAGTCTACAACTGGATAAACGACAGGTACTCATACCTGAAGGCATGCGACATCCTCGTCACCCGCGGGGGTCACAATACGGTTGCAGAGGCGATATGTTTTGGCAAGCCTATGGTCGTTGTACCGACTCCTGCCCACTCAGAGCATCAGGGGATAGCCGAATCCATAGTGAAAATGGGCCTTGGTGTCTCCATCCAGCAGCAGAACCTTACGAAGGATGAACTTCTGGGAGGTGTTGAGTCAATTGCAAATTCCACAGTTTTTATGGAAAAAGTCAAGGATGCCCAAAAGTTCGCCTTGCGTTTCAATGCCATAGAATCCATTTACAGGACTGTCTGTGATTTGCTGAAGGTGCCATACTGAGTCTTCGAAGATTAGATCATAAAAAAAGAGGGCTGAGGGAGCTCACTGCATGGATATAAGGGTTGCAGTTCTGAGTAGTCCCTCTACCCTTCTTATCTCTTCAACCCTTCTGCTTAGCTCCTTTACGTCGTCAGTTACGACCTTGACTATCACATCGTATTCGCCGAAGACAACAGTGCCTTCGACGACATCCTTTATGCTGAGGCACCTCTCAAGGACCTCTTTCTCTTTTCCTATCTGACAAACACCTAGTATGTATGCTGAGAAAGCCATTCTAAATCCTCCAAAACTCTATCTTCCATATACTAAGAATTATTAATAATCTTTTGCCTGTGCTCTTATCCAATTCTCGAACCTTGTGCCCGATAGTAATATATTTTTAGATGGACTGCATTATCTTCATTGTTGCTCATTCTTATAATCAGGTGTTTCGATGATACTCCTCCCGCTGTTCCTTTTGGCACTTGCAAGCACAGGCGCGGTGAGCGGATCTTCCTTCACCTACAACTTAACAATGACCTTGGTCAATGGCAACGACAGTTTCCTACCAAACTCAACGAACCCCTATTACTGCCTCCTAAACCAGAACGTGTTCCCGAACTCAACATCCCAGACATCGATCATTCAATCCGTACTCTTTGACGGTAACCCTGCCATCTGGGTGATGGATTCGGATTCAGACGGGAACCCTGTGATAAGGATATTGACTAATCAAACGCTCGAACCCCGCGAGAATGCAACGGTAGAGCTCTCCTTCAGCTTATACCTACAGCCAGTGGTTATAGACCTCTCAGGCATTGGCAACATATCCGAAATACCAAGCTCGATCGTCGAGGCATTCCCGCTCACTGGAAGCTACAACCTTTCTCAGATGCCGAATGCCTCCCAGCTTGTTGCCACGGCCCAGGCAATCAAAGGTGAGGATCAAAATACCCTCACAGTAGTGTTCGACATGCTTCAGTGGTTCGAGGGCAATATGGTCTACGCTTCAAATTACCCGTATCCCCAGAACGTCTCGCAGACCTTTAGCACCCTTAGCGGTGACTGCGACGACCAAGCCAACCTCTTCGTGACCTTCTGCCGGATTGTAGGTATCCCCGCCTATACAACCCTAGGCCCCATTTACCTTCCTGGCAATGATGTTGAGACCGACTCCAACATGGTCTTCAACCTCACCAACGTAGGGTGGCATGGATGGGCTATGGTCTATCTCCCCAACAATAGCAGTGGCGAATGGGTGCCAGTCGACCTGACCTTCTTCAGCGGGGCGTATAATCAAGACGGGCATATCTTGAGTGGTAACCTGTTCCAACACATCAACTCCTCGGCATTCGCCTACTGGAGCACTGCGGAATACCTAGACATCAAGAACGCTGACTATATCAGTGACTCTGTTGCCACGAGGTCCGTTTTGATAAACTCAAGCATAACCTGGATCGAATCGCATGACATGGTTCTCGTTGCCCAAAATGTCCCAATACTCACGCAAATTTACGAAAATCTCGCCCTCATTCTAGCCCTGTTCTCCCTCTCCTCCATCCTCTTCTTCACATGGGACCAGCTCCGGCGTAGGTCTCGGGATGGATCACCTCACCCCGCTCCCTCCTAAGCCTCGCCTTGGGCATCTCAGCTCTAAGTACTATACCATAATGGCAAATAGAATAAACTCAAAAGAAATCGACTAATAAATCAAAAATATTTGATAAAATATATTCTTCTTCTTTAAAAAGGAATATTCTGATAATTTTCTTATTCAATATAAATCCTTTTGGGAACACTTAAATAGCGTTTGAATTGATATTATCAGCCGGTTAAATCATAGGGAGGATTCTTTTAGTGACAACAGAAGCAACAATTACTCCACAAGGCTATAAAGAAAATCCAGACCTTATGCCAGTACCTGCAGATCAAAGAGCCAAGGGATACAACCTTTACACCTGGACATTCATGATGTTCAGCATGAACACCTGCATCCCCATGTTCTTCCTAGGGCCCATAGGTGGGGGCCTAGGTTTAAGCCTCTGGCAAGTTTTGGCCGGTGCACTCATCGGAAACTTCGCGGCGGTCGTAGTGATGTTCTTGAACGGCATGGTTGGTGTGAAATACGCTATACCCTACCCGGTGCAATTGAGAGAGTCCTTTGGCTTCAAAGGAATTCATCTGCCTGTCCTAATTAGAGGGATTTCAGGAACCATGTGGTTCGGTATTGAAGTTTGGGCAGGTTCCTACGCATTGACCTTGATCGCTCTCTGGGCCCTGGGTGTGGCGAATTGGCAAACGGCAGTCTTCACTTGGATGGTCCCTGCTGTAATAGTCTACCTAGTACTACTAGTTGCCGTAATGCGATATGGCTTAAGAGGCATTGGTAGGATGGCAGATTTCGCCGGTCCGCTGATGATCCTCTACTTCGTCTGGCTTGCATACTTCCTAGCTACTCAGTCGCAATTTTCAGGCAATATTCCAGGTCTCTACGTCAGCACCGCTAGCTACTTCTCCGTAAGCTTCCTCTTGTATCTCGCCGTACAGACCAACTGGTGGGCGACCGTTGCCCTAAACATATCAGACCTCTCGAGGGGAATGCATCCCAAAAAGTCCGGGGCATTCTTCTGGGGTCTGATAATTGGAGTCGTTCTATGCCAAGGACTCGGAACGATCTTGGGCTTTGCAGTTACCCAACTCACTGGCACAACATTGCCTCAGGACACCATACTGAAGTACGCAGGCAGCGGACTGGGCATCTTAGGAGGCATTGCGGTCGTGGTAGGTCTAATCTTTGCCTTCCTGGCGCCTTGGTCCACTGACATTACAGCCAACGTGCCACCTCTCATCGATATCTTCATAGGTTCATTGAAGGTTCGATGGAAGACGGCTGTCGTCTTTGCAGGCATTGTAGGCTTCATAGTAACCCCATGGTGGGCTGTAAGCGCAGGTTCACAATACACAGGCTACATTCAGGGCTGGGCAGGAGACTATGGCATCCTTTTGGGTCCCATTGCAGGAATTATGATCGGTAGCTACTGGATCAATAGGAAACACACCCTTGATCTACAAAAGATGTACACGTCCGGTCCAAACAGCTATTTTAAGGGCGGTTGGGGCCGTGCTGCGTATCTCTCATGGATTTCCACTGTAGTTGTCTGCTATATCATAGCAATTCTTATGAATATGGCCTGGTCTACTGGTCCCTGGTCTAATGCCTTCTTAGCCTACCTTGGTGCTTTTCCATTCCCAGCAAGCGTTACTTGGTACTTTGCTGTCCTATTTGGCGTCATATTCCAAGTGCTATATGCTAGGGCTTTGAAGGAGTAAAAACCCAAATCCTTTCTTTTTTCTTTTTTTTCAAACTTTTTGGAGTGATTACTTTTAGATCAAGCTTAAATTACTCTTAAGGAATATGAGTTTCTGGGCTTTCTCCACAAAATAAGGAGATTGCGTTGTACTAATTAAAATTAGACTGGTGGTTAGGTTGTCCGACGCCGAAACTAGGAATCTTGCTGAACTCAAAAAGGATATCGAAGAACGAATAGCAGAGGCTGAGAAAGATCTTATCCTCCTAAAGACTTCCCTTAAACTTGTAGATGAGGCCCTTGCAAAAGTGAGCTTCCAGCCCGCGAGCAAACTAGTGGAGAGAAAGGAGAGTGTGCCCGTAGCTGCTGAGCCAGCATTGAGAACAAGAATGGAACCAAGAGTTGTAGATGAAACCAGACCCTTTAGGGAAGCACAACCTGTGGCTCCAGCTCCTACAGTACCCGCTCCTTCAGTGGCTGAAGAGCAGGCCTTCCCGATTAAATCAAAGATGGGTGAAGACCTGGGGGTCTTCTATGTCGGGAGGAACCAGATCAGGATAGTGCCGCACGCAGGCCTGAGCTTCAGCATCAAAACCCCTCCTTTCCAGTCTTTCTTCGTGGATAGGGTAATTGGTGAGATGCACCGCAAGGACGAGATGGCCGTTGACGCAGGAGCAAAGGATCCATCGTCCATGATAGAGCACGAGATTAAGCTCGATGGCGATGCCATCAGGGAGATCATTGTGCGGAACATCGAGGAGGAGGCAAGGATAAGAGAACTCCGAAGCTCGATTAGGTGGACGCTGGAGAGAATGATGGAGAAGACTCCACGCACCTAGAGACTAGTTCCTTTTTCCGTTTATCTTCTCCACTATTCCTACGATTTCGTACAAGTTACCTATCAAATAGTCGGGACTGAGACTTTTCAGATACTCCGCATCTCGCACACCCGTCGTCACGGCCACAACCGTCACTCCGAGTTCCTTCGAAGGCTTGATGTCCATCTCGCTGTCCCCCACAACCACCGCTTCCTTCGCCCCCGCCCCCAAGGATTTCAAAACGGCGCTGAGATGAATGGAGTCTGGCTTCGGTTGGCTCACCATGTCCCTGCAGACGACTGAATCAAAGAGTCCCTCTATCTTATGCCTTCTTAGGGCAATGTCTGTCGCGGTCCTGTTGTTGTACGTGAATACCGCCAGCTTCAACCCCATTAATCGAAGAGCCACTAGCGTCTCCTTGGCCTGGGGGAGGAGTTTGGAGACTCTGGCAGCGTTTATCTCATGCTTTACGGGGATCTCCTCAGCCTCTCTGATCAATTTGTCGATCCAAATTGAATCCTTTCCTCTCTCTGAAAAGAAGGATCTGAACGTTTCCTTTATGGCTGAGAAGGAGTCTTCTGGCTTCACAATGCCCGCCGCCAACCCTTTTCCCTCAAGGAACCTGATGACCTCCTCCTTTATTGTCCTTGAGTTCAGGTTGAATTCCATCAGCACACCGTCCAGGTCGAATATCACTGCCTTCAGCATTGAAGCCACCAGAGCCACTAGAGACATCTTCCCTTCCGCATAAATAACTGATGGATCTGCTTCGATATTGGTCACCGAGCATAGCCACGTGCGGAAAATATAGAAAGGCAGATAGAGGCAGACTTGGAATAATTTGATACTGAGATGGTGGCTGTTTGCGCTACGCCGAGCTTGCTGAGGTGTACGACAAGGTAAGCCAAACAACCAAGAGGCTGGAGATAACCGATATACTCGTTGGCTTCCTGAAGGAATGCCCGTCAGATATCATAGACAAGGTCGTATATCTGACCCAGGGCCGGCTCTACCCTGAATTCGTGCCAATAGAGCTTGGTGTAGCGAACCGACTTATCATAAGGAGCATCGCCAAGGCAACTGCAGTCAAGGAGTCCGAAGTGGAGCAGCTCTACAAAAAGATCGGCGACCTTGGCAATGTCGCTTACGATCTCCTTTCCAAGAGCAGCAAGCAGTCAACCTTGGACAGCTACTCAACAGAGACGAGAGGCAATGGTGTTACTGTCGAGCACGTCTATGAAAACCTCGACCGCATAGCAAGGGCGCAAGGAGGAGGATCGCAGGAGGAGAAGATCCGACTCCTCTCCGACCTATTGAGAGACGCTTTACCCCGGGAGGCAATGTACATCGTAAGGACTGTCTCCGGCGCCCTAAGGCTCGGTGTCGCTGATATGACAATCTTAGACGCCATGGCGATAGCCTTCTGCGGTTCGAAGGATGCCCGACCCCCAATAGAGAATGCTTACAACGTCAGTAGTGATCTAGGCGCGGTGGCAAGGATCCTGGTGGAGAGAGGGCTGGGCGCCATCAAGTCCTTCGGAGCTTCCCCCGGCCGACCCATAAGGCCAATGCTGGCAGAGAGACTATCCTCGCCAGAGGAGATCCTTGAGAAGATGGGCGGAAAATGCGCTGTGGAGTACAAGTACGACGGTGAGAGGGTACAGATACATAAGCAGGAGGGCGGGTCAACCGCACTCTACTCTAGGCGGCTGGAGAATATCTCTGACCACTACCCAGATGTGCTTAAGCTCGCTGGGGAGGGAATCCGATCGAAATCCTGTATCGTTGAGGGGGAGATCGTAGCCGTTGATCCTGATACGGGTGATCTTCTGCCTTTCCAGCAGCTCATGCACAGGAGGCGTAAATACGGCATTGAAGAAGCAATGTCCGCTTACCCTGCCTCCCTCCGGTTATTTGATGCCCTCTATTACGATGGAAAAGACCTCACTGGCGAGCCCTATCCCCGCAGAAGGGCGATGCTTTCGAAGATTGTAAAGGAAAGCGAGCGTCTGCGTCTGGCGGAGCAGAAGGTTGTGGTAAAAGCCGAGGAGCTGGAGGCATTCTTCGAGGACGCCATCGCAGAGGGCTGCGAGGGGCTCGTGGCAAAGTCCCTTGGAGAGGAGTCTCTATACAAGGCTGGAGCCCGCGGGTGGCTTTGGATTAAGTACAAGAGGGACTACAAGAGCGAGATGAACGATACGGTGGACCTTGTTGCCGTGGGCGGCTATATGGGCACTGGCAGGCGCGCAGGCAACATAGGAACCCTCCTTCTTGCAGCCTACGACGAGTCAGACGATGTCTTCAGAACCGTCTGCAAGTGCAGTACTGGCTTCAGCGATGAAGAGATAAGGAACATGAAGAAGTTACTCGACCCTTCCATCATCCCGCACAGGCACGGGCGTGTGGATTCGAAGCTCATACCCGACATTTGGCTCGTCCCGTCCAAGGTCCTCGAGATACGCGGTGCCGAGATTACGCTCTCGCCGATCCACACCTGTGGGCTTGATTCCATCAGGAAGGGGGCAGGCATGGCGATCCGCTTCCCCCGCTTCACTGGCAAATGGAGAACCGACAAGAGCCCAGAAGACGCGACGACGGTGAATGAGATAATAGAGATGTACAACAAACAGCTGAAGAAGATCAGCGAATGATCAGGCGCCGCTCGAAACTTTAATAAGGAAGAATTCTTCCAAATTTGCTTGGGCAGAAGTGAAGGAACTGACCCCAAATCAGCTTCTTTTTACGGAGGCCCTAAAGTCAAGAAGGAGGGAAGCAGATGGGATACTATCAAGGTGGACCCCGAAAATTCGGCGGTCCGAGACGAGGCCCAGCCAACTTTGGTCCTAAGCCAGTAGAAGAGGGCAAGGAATACGAAGTAGACATCAAGGAAGTTAGCAGGCGCGGCGAAGGCATAGCCCGAGTAGAAGGCTTTGTAATCTTCGTTCCAAACACAAAAGCTGGCGACCATGTTAAGGTAAAGGTTACCAAGGTCTCAAACCGGTTTGCTACAGGCGAAGTCATTCAGTAAGAAGAGCGGTCGTCCTTAACAGGACATCTCTTCTTTTTCTATTTTTTCATTTTTTTGATTCAAACGCAAATTCCTTAGCCATAGCTGACATCGAAAAATCTTTTTACCGACCTCGACAAGCTAGTACTCAGTGCGCATAGAATGCTAGAGCTTCTATTTCCCTTCGGGACGCTGGCCCTTGATGAAGGTATGTCTCTCTCGCTTAATGGCAAGACTCTGGGGTCATTACCGCGAGTTCTTAAGGATCTCTCACCAGTTCTCTACGACTGGAGCGTAATTGGCAGCCTGTCCGGGGACACGGTGCTGTACCGCATGTTCCGGAATGCCATACTTGAAAAAGACGAAGGCATTTTCAGAAGGTGGAGGCTCCGCTTTGACATTACGGTGATATCGGCGATCGCCCTCGGTCAGGAATTCAACAAAACCCTCGGCCACTACCACCCTGAGGCAACCAGCTCGCTGACCTATCCCGAGGTATACGAAGTGCTGCATGGAAAAGCTACATTCCTGCTTCAGAGAAAGGAAGAAGGAAGGATAACCGATTTCGTAGTAGTGGAGGCGAAGGCTGGAGACGCGCTGCTGATACCTCCGAATTACGGCCATGTGACAGCCAACACGGGCAGGACTCCCCTAATATTGGCTAACTTGGTCTCTAACGAATTCTCCTCCATCTACAGCGAGTTTGTTGAAATGAAGGGCGCAGCTTACTATCTCCTAAGGGACAAGAGGCTAGTACCTAACGAAACGTACGCGCAGTTGCTCAAACCAAGATATGCTGGCTGCAACTTCACCATCTCAAAAGATCTGTATACCGATTTCCTCTCTTGCCCATCCTGCTTCTCATATTTGATCGATCCGACGAAGATAGGTAACCTGGGCCAAATCTGAGGTTAAGGACCATAAGGGCTTAAATTTTTAAATTAAACCCTCCTAGAAGGTTTCAAAGAGGTTCACATTATGAAAAGTGGCAGTTCTGCCTTCTATACAATGGATGACTTTGATCTAAAGGGCAAGAAAGTCCTACTAAGGGTTGACATAAACTCCCCCATAGATCCCAAGACTGGCCAAATAACCGACGACACGAGGATAAAGAGCCACGCAGATACGATCAGGGAGCTTGTTGACAAAGGCGCGTCGGTGGCGATCCTGGCCCACCAGGGACGACCTGGCGACAGCGACTTCACGACCTTGGCGCCCCACCTTCCGTTGCTCTCGAAATACATAAACCGCAAAGTGAAATACGTAGAAGACCTTTTTGGTCCGTGCGCCCGCTCCTCCATATCCTCCATGAAAGCGGGTGATGTACTCCTCCTCGAGAACGTCAGGTTCTTTTCAGAAGAGAACATCGAGAAGGTGCCAGAAGCCCAAGCCAAGACACTCCTCGTGAAGTACCTAGCGCCACTCTTCGACCTGTACATCAACGATGCCTTTGCTACTGCCCACAGGGCTCACCCCTCGCTGGTTGGGTTCCCAGTGGTCATGCCTTCAGCTGGCGGACGGCTCCTACAGAAGGAGGTAGACTTCCTGAGCTGCGTCTTCAGCGAGTCCTCTAAGCCATGCATATTTATACTGGGTGGAAGCAAGGTCCAAGACTCGGTGCAGCTGATGGAAACCCTTCTTCCCAAAGGGATAGCCGACAAAGTTCTGCTCACGGGGCTGGTCTCTCACCTCTTCCTCATAGCCTCCGGGAAGCATCTCGGAAGATCAGCGGTCAAGGTCCTGGAAGGCAAGGGGCTGAACTCCATGCTCCCAAGGGCCGAATCCCTTCTGAAGAAATACGGCGATAAGATAATGATGCCTGTCGATGTGGCTGTCCTCAGGTCCAATTCCCGTTGCGAGACCGATCTGGATAACATAAAAGACTGCCCCATCTACGATATCGGCCCCGAGACTTCAAAATTGTACAAAGACGTGATCAGTCATTCCAAGACGATAATAATGAGGGGTCCAGCGGGGTACATAGAGGACCAAAGGTTCACGAAGGGTTCAGAGGAGCTGCTTCTCTCCCTCGTGCAGTCGAGGGCAAAGACTCTCCTTGGTGGAGGGCACCTCAGGGCAATATCCGAGAGGCTCGGCATTGCGAACACGATAGGCTACTTCAGCACCGGCGGGGGCGCTTTCATAACCTTCCTGTCAGGGGAGAAGCTCCCTGCATTGGAAGTCTTAATTACCTCCGCCCAGAAGTTTAAGTCAGACAGATAAATTCAAGGTGGATGCTATGGGGGTTAAGGTCGCGGTTAACGGTTACGGAACCATAGGCAAGAGAGTTGCCGACGCAATTCTGAAACAGAAGGACATGACCCTCGTGGGCGTGACAAAGACAAAGCCCAACTACGAAGCGCGGCTCGCCACAGAGCGGGGGATAAATGTATACGCCTCCTCTGCGGATAGCCTGAAGCTCTTCGACGGAACCGGCTATAGGGTAGCGGGGACCCTTGACGATCTCGTCAGCAGCGCAGATGTCGTTGTGGACTGCACCCCCGGGAAGGTCGGCGCCACCTACAAGCCTCTGTATGAGAAATATAGGGTAAAGGCAATCTTCCAGGGAGGGGAGAAGCATGACACAACCGGATTCTCATTCAACGCTTACTGCAACTATAAATCTGCGCTGGGGAGGGATCTGGTAAGGGTTGTGTCCTGCAACACGACTGGGCTGTGTCGAGTAATAAACGCGCTCGACAAGGGCTTCGGGGTTAAGAAGGTCAGAGCCCTCCTAGTCAGGCGCGGAGCCGATCCTGCCGAGAACTCAAAGGGGCCGATAAACAGCATAGTTCCGGACCCCGTGACCATACCCTCTCACCACGGTCCTGACGTGCAGAAGGTGCTGCCGAATATCGACATTACAACGGTCGCGCTGGCAGTTCCCACGACGCTGATGCACGTCCACGTCCTGAACATGGAGCTGAATAGGGATGCCACCGAGCAGGAGATCATCGGCACCCTCTCGTCCTACAGGAGGATAAGGCTCTTCTCCTCGGCGGAAGGGATCTCATCAACCTCAGAGATCATAGAGTTTGCTAGAGACATCGGCAGGCATAGGTATGACCTGCCGGAGCTTGCAATATGGAAAGAGTCCATAAAGTCCTTCGGGCGGGAGATTTACCTGTCGCAGGCGGTGCACCAGGAGTCCATAGTGATACCAGAGAACATCGACGCAATCCGAGCAGTAGCAAGGATCACAGAAGACCCGGAAGAGTCCATAAGGATGACCGATGAATCGCTAGGCCTTGGCAGGTGACACACCATCTTCAAAAACATACTGGTTCCAATAGACGGTTCCCCCGCTTCCATCAGAGCCCTTGATATAGCTATCGAGTTCTCGATGAGAGATGGATCGAAGCTCTCCCTGATCCACGTGGTCACGCCTCCAGCCGTCGGCGTCTCGGCAAAGATCCTGAAAGAGCTAACGAAAGCTGGCGAATTGGCTCTCGAGACTGGAGAGTCTAAATGCAGGTCCTTTGGCCTTACCGCCAGGAAGATACTCAAGGTTGTGGAGAATAACAGGAGTTCAACAGCGTCTGAGATAGCCAAGGCTGCGATCGAAGGAAGGTATGACTGCGTGATCCTCGGCTCTAGGGGGTACGCAGGCGACAGGGGTATCTTGATGGGGAGCGTCGGGGTCTCCCTGGCGATAAGCCTCCCATGCACAACAATAATCGTGCGCTGACCGTGCTCCTTTTTTAAGGACCTTTTTCCAAGTAAAATCTTGCTTGTTGGTGGACTTCCAATGGATACGATTCGTTTCGGGACGGACGGCTGGCGCTCCCGAATGGACGACGACTTCACTGACAGCAACGTTAGGAGGGTGGCAGAGGGGATAGCCGACTATATTGTTGCCACCAAGGGAAAGCGCGTCTTTGTTGGCTATGACGGGCGTGCAAGATCTCGCAATTTCGCTGAGACATGCGCTACGGTCCTAGCCACAAATGGGATAGAGTCACTCATCTCCCCAAGGCCCGTCCCTACGCCTGTCTCTGCCTTTGCCGCTGTTCGGTACTCGCTGGCCGGTGCCATAATGATCACAGCCTCGCACAACCCTGCCATCTACAATGGCATAAAGTTCATTCCTTACTATGGTGGTCCAGCAACAAATGAAATTACAGCACAGATAGAGGCCATGATTCCCGAAGAGGCAAAGGAGTTCGGGGATCTTGAGCGCCTAATGAGAAGTGGCATGGTGGTTGGCCTTGACCCTATTGAAGATTATATTTTGCATTTGGAAACCCTGCTATCTTTAAAGAATTTGAAAGTCAGGGTCGCAGTAGACCCAATGCATGGTGCAACCTCGGGCATTATTGAAAAGATCCTTATAGAGCTCGGCGCCGACGTCAGGGTCATAAGAGGCAAGATTGACGATCAGTTCGGCGGCTCGGTTCCTGACCCTGTTCCCAATAACCTTGGTGGCTTAAGGAACTTAACCCTCGAAAGTGGCTCGTCTCTAGGAATCGCCCTGGATGGGGACGGCGATAGGCTAGCAGTAGTCACGGACGAAGGCAGATTTCTGATGGCCAATCAATTGCTCCCGCTGGTATACCTTCACCTGCTCGACAAGAGATCGATTTTTGGGGATGCTGCCCGAACGGTTGCCACCTCACACTTGGTGGATAGTGTTGCTGCGGGGAATGGGAGGAAGGTAATTGAAACTCCTGTGGGTTTCAAATATATCGGAGAACTGCTGCGTGAGAAGAAGGTAATTATAGGTGGTGAAGAGAGCGGTGGCATGAGCCTGATCACGCATATACCGGAGAAGGATGGTATAGCTTCGGCACTCATGGTCATTGAAGATATTCTCCTCTCCGGTTCAACACTGGGCAATATTATGTCGAACATAACCACAGCTTGTGGCCGCTTCGAGTCAGCGCGCCTGGATATCAGGTTGCCACATATTCCATCGCTGTCTGGGCTGGAAAAGCTCTTGGGGAGCCAAATACTGGGTAAAAATGTCATAAAAACCAGCAAGCTTGATGGCTTGAAGGTTATTCTAGATGATGGCTCCTGGCTGCTCTTCCGAATCTCAGGTACTGAAAATGTGATAAGGGTGTACTCAGAATCTTCCAGTCCTGAAGCCACTTCAGGCCTTCTCAGGTTTGGCGAAGATGCGGTCGATAAGTTGCTCTCCTGACAATTGCGCTTTCTAAAAGCCTATCGTTGATAGTTCAATACTATTGTTTCATATGAAACGATACTTTTAAAAATGGTATGTTGACATGTAACTCCGAGGCCAAACTATGAGTGGTAAAGCGCTCGCAAAGCTACCCGTTATCGTGATATTATTGATAATTATTCTAGCAGCAGTCGGCGCCGCCATATTGGCGTTCTCACCGCTGATTACCAATCCCTCAGGCAACCTCACAGTGGTCGACATGGCTGGCAATACGGTCCAGGTCCCATCTGACGTCAAGAGGGTTGTGATAATCAACTCCTACTGGGCGGAGATTGCTTGTTGCATTGGCGCCCAGGACAAGATCGTGGGGATAGGGAAGGACGTCACATCTTCGGTTTACATCCCTGCCCAAGTAAAGAACTTGACAGTGGTTGGAGACCTTTTTAACGGCATCAATATGGAGACACTGGTCGCGCTGAAGCCTGACCTTGTGATAATGGACTATGGTTATGGGGATGCCGCCCAGGTCGTGAGCCAACTGCAAGGCTTCAACATCTCTGTGGTTGAAATGTCCACTGGGAGTTTCTCGACCGAGATAAATGCTGTGAAGCTTCTGGGGAAAGTGCTCGATGAAAATAACAATGCTAGCCAACTGGCCACCTACATGCAGAACGGGCAGGCATCCATAGACAATGCGGTTGCAGGCCTGAATAACACACAGAAGCCTACGGTCCTAATCTGCAACCTCAATGTCTGGTCCTCCGGACTTATCTACACCTACTCCAACAGCACCTGGGGCAACGCAGTCGATGAGGTTGGTGGCATAAACGTAGCCCTGAGGGATCAACCCAGTCAGTCATGGTACAAGGTTAATTTCGAGCAGCTGCTTGCGTGGAACCCTGACATAATCATTGTACTTGGCAGAGACAACGCAACTCTGACTCCGCAGTTGCAGCTGGCATCGCTGAACAGTAGTTGGAGCCAGCTCAAGGCAGTCAGCAGTGGCAACGTGTATCCGCTTCTGATAGGTTCCAAGGTACCGGGCGCATTCTTGGACGATGGGCCAAGAACCTACATAGGTCTCATAGAGCTGGGCAAGATAATACAGCCTTCCCTCTACCAGTCAATGGATCTGAACAGTTCCATCAATAATCTGCTCACTAAATTCTACAACCTTGGTTGAATGTGAGTATTTACCTTCTTTCAATCTGGTATCAAAAATGCCATCAAAGGGACTTCGTTGGAAATCGGCGGTCATCCTCATCCTTCCGTTTCCAATCTTGATCGCCTCCCTTTTCATTGGGACCTACCAGGTCCCTCCTCTGTCAATATTGTCCATTATCTTCTCCCCCATCACCCACGCCAATATTCCTGAAGTGTACCGCTTGGTCATTGTCGACATACGCCTTCCAAGGATAATACTCGCCCTTGTTGGTGGTTTGGCATTATCCGTCTCGGGAGGGTCCCTTCAGAGTCTTTTTAGAAACCCCCTTGTGGACTCCTATGTCCTGGGGGTATCAGCGGGTGCAGGTTTCGGTGCCGCTCTGGCAATAGCCTTCGTGCCAAACTCTCCTTGGATTGTGCAGGCCTTCGCCTTCTTCTTTGGTTTTGTATCCTTCCTTTTGACATATTCGGTCGCGCGGAACAGGGGGGAGGTTCCAGTGGTCTCACTTGTTCTCGGAGGTATAATAGTCACTGCACTCTTCACAGCAGGGCTATCCATGATCAAGTTCTTTACATCGCCGGAGCAGCTTGCCAGCATCGTATACTGGCTTATGGGCAGCCTCTCCAGTGCCACCTGGAACGTTGTCCTGCAGGTGCTCCCGCTAGTGCTCTTGGGTTTCCTCTTCGTTTTCCTAATGCGCTGGCGGCTAAATGTGCTCTCGATGGGGGACGAGGAAGCAAAGGCACTGGGTGTGAATGTCGAGAGAGACAGGTTCATAATACTTCTTGTCACAACACTTATGGTCTCCGCATTGGTCGCTGTGACTGGGATTATTGGATGGATCGGGCTTATAGTGCCTCACATCGTCCGGATGTTCGTCCGCACATCAGACAACCGTGTGGTGATACCCCTTTCGGCAGCACTTGGGGCGATATTCCTACTGCTTGCCGATGACTTCGCCCGATCTTTGACAACATTCGAGCTCCCTGTCGGCCTGATTACAACCCTCATTGGGGCTCCATTCTTCCTTTACCTGCTAAAAAGGAGTGGTGGCTTGGGATGGAAATAATCAAGATTAGAGACCTCAACTTCTCATATGGCAGTGGATCAGCGTTCAGGCTGTATGGGGTCTCCCTTGAGGTGCAAGAGAGCGAGGTCATAGTGCTCCTTGGCCCGAACGGGTGCGGAAAGACCACCCTGCTGAAGTGCATCAATGCCCTGCTGAAGCCACAGAGCGGGGAGGTCCTTCTCAATGGTAGGAACGCCTTGGAGTTGGGCAGGAATGAGCTTGCTTGCATGGTGGGCTTCGTCCCACAAGCCCATACCCCCCCCTTCCCCTTCACGGTCGAGGAGGCAGTCCTCATGGGGAGAGCCTCGCACCTGAGCATATTTCAGCAGCCCTCAGAGACTGACTACTCAAGAACCGAAGAAGCACTCAACCTGCTAGGCTTAACTTCGATGAGGGACCGACCCTACACCGAGATAAGTGGCGGAGAGAGGCAGCTTGTGCTCATCGCAAGGGCAATCGCCCAAGAACCAAAGGCGCTCCTCCTCGACGAGCCGACCGCGCACCTGGACTTCAAGAACCAGGTAGTCGTGCTCAAGACAGTCAACAGGATAGCAAAGGAGCGTGGTCTCGGCGTCGTCATGAGCCTGCACGACCCCAACCAGGCGTCACTCTTCTCCGACAAGGTAGCTCTTATGTCGGAAGGGCGGGTTGTAACCATTGGCAAGCCTTCCGAAGTAGTGACCGCTGAGAACATAAACAGGCTCTATGGGATGAAATCCCAGGTCCTTGATTACGATGGCAGAAGGCTTGTGCTGCCCGAACTCTGACTTAGGTAATTTTATAAGATTTTGATACGTATACAAAGCACAATTTGGAAATTAAACTTGTTCCGAGGCTGAAGCCGGTTGTAAAGCTTGGCTTAAGCCTCATGCCCCAAACTGAAAGGGAAGGTTCGAGAGATGAAGAGGAAGACTTTTGTTGCCAGGGACGACCTACTCAACTTGATCAACGAAATGGCCAAGAAGAGCGGGCGTAGCCAGTACGACTTCATAAACGAGACCTTTGAGCTGACCATCCTGGCTGCGAATAAGGGCGCAAACCTGAGAGTGGCCATCGATGAGCAGAGCTTTCTGAAAGCGGCTCGGGATCGTGGTTTCGTGCTTGGCTTGGAGAACCTCTGGTTCGAGACTGCAGAGCTTGCATACAATAACTCAAAGGAGAAAGCAATGAAGGCGTGGCGCAGCGCTGGCATCTGGTTCGTAAAAATCTTCTCGCTAGAAGCGACAGATGACCCAATTCAATCCTTGAAAAAGGAATTGAAGGCTTACACGTGGAATGTCCCAGATCTGAATCTTACTCAGGTTGGATCGGAGATAACGGTCCAGGCAATCAGCCCAAAATTCTCCGAACCCTATTCAATGCTCTTCTCGGCTTTTCTAGAGGGGGCGCTTGATACCCTTGGCTATTCCATCGAAAGCAGGGAAGTCTCGAATGGAAGCGTACGTTTAATTGCCTTGAAGAAATAGGTATATCAGAGGCGTTCCACTCGATAGGAGAATACTGGGATGGATTAAGAGATGACCCTCAAGGCAAGAGGAAAGAAGCTGGTCTATGTCTCTGAGGACATCATCGACTCCATCGCTGAAATCACGAAGAAGAGGGGCGAGTCCGTAACAAAATTCATCGAGGACATGCTCCGACAGGCAGTAAAAGTCGACTCGTTGGGCTTCTCACCAGACGACATCTCCGAAATACTGGAGGTAATACAAGTCCAGCGCGTGCTGGGAGGAACCTTCGCTCCGCTTGAGGTCCTTAACTATGTCTCAGGTCCAGATTACAGCCCGAAGAGGGACCAGCTTCAGGTCAAATGGTATGAGAGCGGCAGACTCTACGGGCGATACCTAAAAGAGAGGTCGCAGTCGCCCGTCCGGGCGCTCGGCGCTCTCTTAAGGGTCATGAGATGGGATCTAAACGAAGTAACGGTCAGAGAGGATGAAGATGTAATTAAGTTTAGATGCGTATCCACATCCCTCACCGTCGAGGGCACTGCATTTCTGGCAAAGTTCGTCGAAGGGGTAGTGAATGGCATGGGTTACAAAATAATCTTGAGCGAGTACATGAAGGGCATGATCGTCATGGATCTCAAGGCAGAAGCATAGCCGATTTCGCTTTTGTCTTTTTATGATCCTGATTATCATCTCGATGATCTAGTAAGTGTACATTTTACTAACCGATTAGTAAAATGTATGTAAATTCTAGTATATACTCTGAGAAGGTTCACATAACATATATATACCGTATTACAATAGAGATTGTAGTACGAAAAAACAAATTAGGTGAAAAGAATGAAAAAAAGTTATGCTATTTTAATTACTATACTACTAATGCTTCCAATGCTTTCAGCGGCAGTACCTGTCAGAGCTTCAATCAATCATCCAACATTAGATGGCTATAATGTAAATACATCTACATTCGATACTTCATTTTGGAACGTTTCTATGATTGCAGGCAGTCTTAATGTCACAACTATTGATGGCACACCTTTTCCAAATGATTGGCTAGCTATCAACATGACAAACGTGGGTCTATCCGGTTCGCAGTTCAACATCTACTTTAGCCAGGACGGCTATTCGCTAATCAGCCCTGGCGATGTAGAATATGCAAAAGCACTAACTACGGTCGATCTTAGCCAACCACTCAGCCTTAATACCAATATAACTGTGACGAATGCATACTTGGCGGGCGGTAAGGCGACATTCTGGCTCGGACTGCTTGGCGGTTCAAGCTACATTATTGGGCCAATTCCATTCACCATCTTAGCCGACTATAAATACATAAAAATTTGGGATGGCGAGTCCGCAATTGCAGTGGCTGAACAGCCAATAATTGTGCTTCCCGCATTATCCCTCAGCCCGACTTCCGGCCCAGCTGGTACTTCAGTTACCCTCTCCGGAGTGGCTCTCAGTGCTAGTACTCTCTACAACATAACCTATGGTGGCGTAGATTCTACTGCTGCAGCTCAGGTAACAACCACAACCAATGGCACTTTTGCTTATACTTGGACAATCGAAGATCTGTGCGACGACTCTAACGAACTAATTACTATTAGTGTGTTTAACAATGCAACAGGTGCCCCTATTGGCAATGTGAATTTCATCGAATATGGCAGAGAGATCCTCAGTGCAGTATCGCCTATTGACAGCAGCTGGACTTCTGGCCCATATGGCAATAATACTGTAGACATTGACGTCAATGTACTTAAACCTCTCAACTTTGAAGTCAATTACTTCAACCCCACTGTGCCAGTCAATGTGGTAATTGATGGGACTACTGTGGACACATTCAATACAAATACCACAGGCTACTACAATGAGACTATAACCGTCCCAGTTTTATCACTCGGCGACCATTATCTCGTATTATCCAACGGCGGCTGCCTGTTCAACATGACGATAGATGTGCAGCCTTCGCTAATTGTGACACCAGACTCTGGCCCAATTGGGACAAACGTGACTTTCACTTGCTATGGCTTCCAACCAGGATTTGTGGCTCTATACTACTGGACTGATGACGTCTGTACCTTCAGTGAAGGCTATAACTGGCTAGCAAACGCAACCGTCGGCGCCGATGGGCAGTTCAACGTTACTGTACCATGGACTATACCTTCATATCCAGGTGGCGAATTATGGATCTATGCTTATTCAACCTTCGTCGACAACTACACTGGTTCAGGTGAGATAGCTTCCACATACTTCACTGTCACTCCATCGCTTGTTGCAACACCGTCTTCAGTCGCAGCGAATGGCAGCATAATCACCATCACTGGAACAGGTCTAATGCGGCACACGGCATATACAATTGATATCGATAACCAAGCATTTGCTGTGCCAAACTTCTACTCCTATACCTACGGTTGGGATCCAATGGGCAGCTATTATCCTGGTGCGGGCGTAGTGCAATACGCTAGCTCCGTCGTTTGGGCGGACGATTGCGGCAATTTAGCCATTCAGCTTGTTGCTGCGGGCTTCCGACCAGGCGAGCATGTTGTAGCTCTGTATGCAGCTATTCCCAACTCATATGGCTATTTCAGTTGGGATAGTGGCACATTTAGTGGTAGAGGCTTCGGTAACTACTCACTTAATGCCTATGTGCTCTTCACGGTGACCACTGAAAATGACACAGAAGTCAACGCCATAGTTACTTCGATGAATTCGACCTTCGCTGCTCAATTGCAGACAATGGGTGCCCAGATTACTTCAATCCAGAACGATGTCGCAACAATCACGACTAACACCGGAACAATACAAGCAGCAGTTTCTGCTCTGGACGCTAAGGTGACTACCCTCACGGGCAATGTCGCCACCGTCTCAACCAACCTAGGCACATTGACAGGAACAGTGACTTCAATCCAGGGTGACGTTGCAACCATAAAGACAGACGTCGGAACGATTAAGGCAACAACCACCTCGATCAAGAGCTTCCTGCCGGTCGATCTAACGCCGGTATGGATCGCCGTGATCCTGTCGCTGATTGCAGCCATTGCTTCCATCTACGGAATAATCGTCATACGCAGCAAGATTGCAGCTTAAAAACTGCAAAACCTTTTTCTTTTTTTTATTTTTCTTTTCTTCCAATTATTAGATTACTCTATGATCGGAGAGGAATTCTAGAAGCTCTTCCTTCGTCGGAAGACCCGTTCTGGCTCCCTTTTTCATTATTTTTATCGCTGCTTCACCAGCTCCCCACAGGGATGCTTCTTTCGGAGTCAAATTGTCATTGATTCCTGCAATGAACCCCGCATCGAACGCATCGCCGGCCCCCGTTGTGTCCACCGCATCAACCTTGAAAGCAGGTTCCAGAAGCGCCGTATCCACACTTCTAACAAAAACCCCTCTCCTGCCAAGCTTGACAACAACTGTCCCAGCCTTTCTCAGGAGGACTTCAGAACCCTCCCTATAGCCCATCCCTGTGATGTTTCTGCACTCAAGATCGTTGAGCAGCAGGAAGTCCGCCCCCTTCAAGTCTTCCGGTTTCAAATGCTTCGACTCCCCCCCTGGATCGAGCGCTACTTTCCCAGCCTTCTTTTTTAGTGCTATCAAGAGGATGTCCTTACTGACATTTGAAAGCTGCACGACCTTTGCTTCGGGCAGACCACCCGCGACTATGCCTCCGAGATCTGCATTTGCCCCCCTGTAGGCTATCATCCGCCTTGCACCTTTGGAATCAACGATCACGCAGACTGTCCCTGTGTTCTTACCCTTTGAGAAAGCAACGAAATCTGTGGAAATCTCCTCCCTATGCAGGGCTGCGATGGCCTCTCTTCCAAAGTCATCCTCCCCCACGCACCCGACGATCCCCGTCTTTAGCCCCAGCCTTGCTGTGCCGACTGCGAAGTTTGCCGCTGACCCTCCGCTGAAGACCGAGTAATCCATTGCTGTAACCTCATCGTCTGCCTTGGGCATCTGGTCAACAAAGAACGAGAGATCCACGTTTATGTTCCCTAGCGCGAGAACATCAAGCTTCCTTGCCAAATCCTGGCACCCTACTTCAGAATTACTCTGGCGTCGACTATCCTGCAGCCCCTCTCGTAGGCTATCGTGGGATTGAGATCGAGCTCCATTATCGCGTCCTCCTTCATCATCATTCCCGAGACCTTCATTAAGGCATCACCAAGTGCATCCATGTCTGAGGGCTTCTTCCCACGAATGCCTTTGAGCAAAGGGTATGCCTTCAGCTCTGTCATCATGTCCGTGGCGTCGTCCAGCGTTATAGGCGCAACCCTGAATGATACATCCTTGAAGACCTCAACGAAAACCCCTCCAAGACCGAAGAGTAGCACGGGCCCGAACTGGGGATCGCGTTTCGCGCCGATGATAGTCTCAATACCGGGAGGCGCCATCTTCTCTACCAGCGCCCCTTCAAGCCTGAATCCAATTGAGTCCCTTATACCCGTTATCCTGCCAAAGGCTTCGGAAACTCCGTCCGCGTCCTTGATGCCCAATATCACGCCACCTACGTCCGACTTGTGGATAACGTCGGGCGAGACGATCTTCATAACCAAAGGGTATCCGAGCTCTTCAGCAGCTGCCTTCGCTTCCTCCACAGTCTTTGCAAGCCTCCATTCGCCGACCGGGAGCCCGTATGCCCTGCATAGCTCCTTAGCTTCTGGCTCAAGGAGCCAGCCCCTCTCTATACCCGCCTGAATAAGCCCCGGCGTCATAGACCATCGCAATATGCTATGGGCAGTTAAATTAAAAACCTTTGTTTCTGCAACTCTAGAGCTAGCCTATGGTCAATCTCCACCATACACCAACTTTTAATACAAATTCGCATCTTTATACGGTGTCTTTAGGGGATTATTTATGACCCACATTGTTGCCAGGGATCTGCCGGGCGAGCGCGTCCTCCTTCTGGGCAATGAGGCAGTTGCGAGGGGGGCCATCGAGTCCAACGTGGAGATCGTCGCCTCCTACCCAGGTACCCCTGCCTCAGAGATCGTCGATACACTCGCTCTTGTGGCCGACGAGGTCAACATGCACGTCCAGTGGTCGACCAACGAGATGGTTGCCTTCGAGGTCGCCATCGGCGGTGCAATTTGCGGGAAGAGAAGCATCGCCTCGATGAAGCACATCGGCGCCAACTGGATCGTGGACCCGCTTATGCACGCGACCTACCATGGCTTCAGCGCAGGTCTGGTCCTTGTCTCCGCCGACGACCCTTCCGGGCACAGCTCCGCAAATGAGCAGGACAACAGGTACATGGCACTGCTGGCGGAAATCCCTGTGCTCGAGCCCTCCGATGTCCAGGAAGCAAAGGACTACGTCAGGTTGGCGATGGAGCTCTCGGAGGAGGTCCACCTCCCCGTGATGCTGAGGCTCGTGACAAGGATCTGCCATTCCCGGGGGGATCTTGTCTTGGGCAGGATGGAGCGCAAGCCTACAGAAACAAAATTCTACGACGACTACTACTCAGACTTTGTCCTGGGCGATGGAATTGTTGGTCCGAAAGTCATCCCGGAGATGCACGACATACTCCACCAGAAGCTTGCTAAGGTGGAGGAGATGGCAGCAAGAAAGGGGCTCTTCGCCACCGAAAAGAGATCGAAGCAGACGCTCCATACCAACTTGGGGATAATCTCGTCGTCTGCCCCGATAAATTATGTTCATGATTACCTCACAAAAAGGGGAATGAAGGGGGAGGTGAGCATTCTGAAGCTGGGCCTCACCAATCCATTCCCTGAGAAGACCGTGCTCGAGTTCACAAAGGACCTCGATGCGCTAATGGTTGTCGAAGAGGGTGAGCCCTTCATCGAGAGGCACATCTCTTCTGTCCTCAAAGACCACAAGCCATCTCTGAAGGTCCGTGGCAAGATCACAAAGGACCTCCCCGGGGTGGGCGAGCTAAACTATGCTGCTGTGGACAAGGCGCTATCCTCTTTCATTGGATTGGCCCCCGAGACCGTACCAAGTGAGATAATAGAGATGATGGGCGCCGCCTCCAAGCTGCTGACCCCGAGGATGCTAACAATGTGCGCTGGCTGCCCCCATAGAGGGGCCTACTACGCTGCTAAGAAGGCAACCAGGACAGTTTCCAACGCAAAATACATCGGTGTAGGCGACATTGGGTGTTACACATTGGGAATGTACCCACCGCTCAGGTTCATGCAGGCAGTCTTCTGCATGGGTGGGAGCATTGGCGTGGCAAACGGGATCGTGAAGGCAGGCATTAAGGATCCTGTGATAGCAACAATTGGTGACTCTACGTTCTATCACGCTGGGATACCTGCCCTCATCAACGCTACTTTCAACCAAGCTAACATAAAGGTCATGGTGCTGGACAACGAGGTGACAGCAATGACCGGCTTCCAGCCTCACCCTGGATGCGGCGAGACCGCAACCATGAAGCCAACGAAGAAGGTGTCCATAGAAGAGATCTCAAAGGCATGCGGTATCGAGTTCATCAGGATTGCAGACCCATACGACATGAAAGCAAGCGTGGATGCCATGGAAGGCGCCCTGAGGTTTGACGGGCCTGCCGTTGTCATCTTCCGCAGGATATGTTCGCAGGAGTTTTTAAGGAAGGCTCGGAGGACGGGCCAGAGGATAGTACCCTGCGTCGTGATAGATGAAATGTGCGTGGGATGCAAGACCTGTGTGGCTGCTTTTGGATGCCCAGCCATAGGCTTTGACAAGGGGAGGAAGAAGTCTTTCATCGATCCTCTGGCATGCATGGGCTGCGGCGTATGCGTTGCCGTTTGCCCGAACGGTGCCATAGCCGAGAGGGTCAAAAGGGAAGATGGTTCGGAAGGGGAGTGATGCCAGTGCAGAACGAACTGAACATCATAATCGCTGGCGTAGGCGGACAGGGCAACGTCAGGGGTGCCCAGATCATCGGTACAGCTGCTGTGAGGGCAGGCTACCATGCTAGGGTCTCAGACGTATATGGCATTGCGCAGAGGGGAGGGCCAGTCGTAAGCCACGTCAGGATAGGAAAGGAGATCTATGGCAGCATGGTCGAGGAACACACTGCAGACATAGTAATCGGACTGGAGCCTATGGAAGCCCTAAGGGCTGCAGCCAAGTTCCTTAGGCCAGGCGGGATAGTGGTGCTGAGCACTAGGCCAATCTACCCGGTAGAGGTGAACACAGGAAAAGCCACCTACCCAGCTCTCGAAGCTATTATGGCTGTAATTTCCAAGGTCTCGCGCAAGGTTGTGCAGCTTGATGCCACTAAGATCGCAGAGGATGCCGGCATCCCTATCGCTGCTAATATAGTCATGTTAGGTGTCCTTTCAGGGCTGGGGATCCTTCCATTCCCTGAAGAAGCTATCAAGCAATCGATAAGGGAAAATATCCCCCGGTCGATCGAGCAGAACCTCAAGGCGTTCGACTCTGGCTCAGCTATAGGAAGAGCAAATTCACGCTGATCCTTGGTTTTTTTCCCTCAGTCTCATTACCTTCTCTTTTACCGCACTGTTGACCAGTTGGGGATCTGCTTTCCCCCTAGTCTTCTTCATCACCTGACCGATCAAAAAGTTCACTGCGTTGTCGTCCCTGACAGCGTCGTCAACAGCCTTCCTATTCTCAGCAAAGACCTCATCCACAACACTCTTGAGCAAGGCCGTATCCGCAATCCTCTGCATGTCCCTCTCGTTAACAATCACCTCGGCGTCCCTGCCGGAGGTAACGAGCTCGGGGAGTATGATCTTCCCTATCTTGCCACTTATCTTCCCATCATTGATCATCCTCAGCATCCCCACGAATGTGGCAGGAGTGACCTTAGCCTCGTGGAGCTCAAGGTCCTTGTCATGAAGCACGCCAAGGAGGTCTCCCATGACCCAGTTGCTAGCGGTTTTGGCTTCGCCAAGCATCTTGGTGCAGGTTTCGAAGAAGTCCGCCAATGCCTTCTCGCCAGTCAGGACCTGCGCATCGTAGGCAGGGATTCCGTACTCGCGGGAAAACCTCTCCGCCCTGGCATCAGGTAGCTCGGGCATGCTCCTGCCCAGCCGCTCCACCATCTCCCTCCCTATCACCAGCGGAACAATATCCGGCTCTGGGAAGTACCTGTAGTCATGCTCCTCCTCCTTCTCCCTCAGCGAAATTGTGACCTTCCTTATCTCGTCCCAATGCCGGGTCTCTCTGACAACCCTCTCGCTCTTCCGCAGGACACCCCTTTGCCTGGATATCTCGAAGTTGAGTGCCTTCTCAACCTCCTTGAACGATGAGATGTTCTTTATCTCCACGCGGGTGCTCCCCCTAATCGAGATGTTGGCATCGCACCTCATAGCGCCCTCAAGCCCTCCGTCGAAAACACCTATGTGCTCGAGTATGGACCTCAGCTTCTGCAGGAAGAGCCTCGCCTCCTTCGGCGATGACATGTCGGGCTCCGTTACTATCTCGAGAAGCGCCATCCCGGCCCTGTTGTAGTCCACAAGCGTATAGGGTGAGAGGTCGATCGGCCCTATGTGAACCAGCTTCGCCGGATCCTCCTCTAGCTGCATCCTCGTTATCCTTATGCGCTTCTTATGGGGACCCACATTGATGTCGAGGTATCCGCCTTCGCATATGGTGGTTGTTCCGCTCGTCTCATACATCGAGATCTGGAAGTTCTTGCTCATGTCGACGTAGTAGTAGTTCTTGCGGTAGAACGCGGTCCTCTCGCTCACCTTGCTCCTGAGCGCTAGCCCAGTCATCACGGCGTACTCAACAGCCTTCCTGTTAGGCTTCGGAAGCGAGCCGGGATGCCCAAGACATACTATGCAGACGTTGGAGTTTGGTTCCTTGCCTCTGTAATCCGAGCTGCAGCCGCAGAAGAGCTTGGTCTTCAAGCTTGTCAGCTGGCAATGTGCTTCCAAGCCGATAACTATGTCCGTGTCCGCCATGCTCGCACCTCACAACGGGGGTCTGAGGTCAAGCCCCAGCTCCTCCTCTATCCTCCTCGCAACCGTGAATATCATCCCCTCGGCAAGCGGCGGCGCCATTATCTGGAGCCCCACGGGTAGCCCGCCGACAAAACCGCAAGGCAGCGACAGGGCAGGGATGTTGGCCAAGTTCATAGGCACTGTGTCTATATCAGTCTGGTACATTGCTATGGGGTCATCGACCTTCTCTCCGAGCCTGAAGGCAGTTGTCGGGGTCGTTGGTCCGACAAGAACATCAAACTGCTTGAACAGCCTTTCGAAATCCCTCCTTATCAAAGTCCTGACTTTCAGCGCCTTGAGATAGTACCCCTCGTAGTAACCGGCGGAGAGCGCAAACGTCCCTAGGATTATTCTCCTCTTCACCTCAGGCCCGAAGCCCTTCCCCCTCGTCCTCGAGTACGAAGCGGTCCAGTCTAGCCCTTCGTCCTCCTGCCTCACGCCGTACCTTATGCCATCGTACCTCGCAAGGTTCGAGCTGGCCTCAGACATAGCCGTCAGGTAGTAGGTCGGTAGCGCGTAATTCAGCGTCGGGAGATCGCATTCGCTCCAGGTGGCGCCTAGCCCCTCGAGTATGTGGACGCACTTCCAGACCTGTTCCTTCACCCCCTCGTCCGTGCCCTCCCCAAAAAAGTCCCTCGGAACGCCCACCTTGAAGCCCTTAACGCCCTTCTCGAGATAGGCTAGGTAGTTCTCCTTCGCGACCTCAAGGGAGGTCCCGTCCATCTCGTCGTTTCCAGCTATGATGTTCATTACAAGGGCGCAGTCCCTCACATCCCTCGTCAGCGGCCCTATCTGCTCCAGGCTGTTTCCAAACGCTACCAGTCCATATCTGCTGAGAAGACCGTATGTGGGCTTCAGCCCTACCGTCCCGCAGAAGCTCGCGGGGCACCTCACCGATCCCCCGGTGTCTGACCCTAATGCAGCCACGGCCTCACGTGAAGCTACAGCCACAGCACTGCCACCAGAAGAGCCACCAGGCACCCTAGCAGTGTCCCACGGGTTCCTAGATGGGAAGAAGGCGCTGTTCTCCGTGGAGGACCCCATGGCGAACTCGTCCATGTTCGTCTTGCCCAGTACGAAACCGCCCGCCTCTTTGAGCCTCCTGACCACTGTCGCGTCATAGGGTGGCACGTAATTAGCCAAGATCTTCGAAGCGCAGGTGGTCTTCAAACCCTTGGTGCACATGTTGTCCTTAATTGCCAGCGGCGCCCCTTCCAGCAAGCCGTCTTGGGCTGCCATAAGGTTCTTATTCAGAGTGATGTACGCCCTGAGCTCGCTGTCATGATCCCTGATCTGCTTCCTGTAGGCTTCTAGGATCTTCTCCTTCTCCACGTCACCGCCACGGATAGCTTGAATCTGCTCGAAGAGCGTAAGCTGCAGGACATTCTTCATGAAAAAACCTCTAGACTATCTTGGGCGCAACGAAGAAGCTGTCCTTTACCTTGGAGCCATTCGCGAGCGCCTCGTCCTTCTTAAGGCAGGGCGTCACCTTGTCCTCCCTCATGATATTCGTGACATTGATAGCGTGGTAGGTCGGCTCGACCCCTTTCAGGTCAACCTTGTCCAGATCCTTGAAAGACTCGAGTATACGGTTGAGCTGTATGGTGATGCTGTCATTCTCCTCCTCCGTCAACTCGATCTTAGCCAACCATGCCAGCCTCTTGGTCCTTTCCTTCGATACGATCTTTAAACTCTCCATGGCTAGTCCTCAGAGTATATCTTGGATCGCCGTAATAAAATTGTTGTCCATGCCTGCGCTGCCGTTTTCTCGTCCCTATCTATATATCGCAGTAAAATATATATTCTACGAGTATACAGTATGATAGCGCATTTAAGGTTTGAAGAGGGATCATGATGACCAAAAGATCAATTGAGTTGAAAGTTGCTGAATCAAGGCAGCGGGATGTTGGGCGAAGTCTTGCCCGCATTAGCCAGAGCTTCATGGACGAGCTTGGCCTAGGCGCAGGGGATTTCGTGCTCATTGAGGGGAAGCGCTCTACGGTAGCGATAGCTTGGCCGGCTTACGCCGAGGACGAGAAGCTTGACATAGTGAGAATAGATGGAATAATAAGGCATAATACCGGTTCGTCGATAAGCGACATCGTTGCCGTTTCGAAGGTCGAACTCGAGCCCTCAGGTAAGGTCACACTCGCGCCCACGGAACCCATCCGGTTCAGCTCGGACTTCGGGGGCTATGTCCAGCAGATGCTTGAGAACAAGCCCCTGAGCAAGGGCGACACTGTAATGCTGCCTGTGCTCGGTGAAGCTTTGAGACTCGTGGTTGTCTCAATACAGCCGACGCCATACGCCTACGTGACTGAAGATACAGAGGTGACTGTTAAAGAGGCGCCAGTCAAGGAGATCGCGCCTTCTGTCTCCAAGATAACCTACGAGGACATCGGTGGTCTTGAGGACGCCAAGGCAAAGATAAGGGAGATGATAGAACTCCCCATGAAGCATCCCGAGCTCTTTAAACACCTCGGCATAGAGCCACCCAAGGGAGTGCTGCTATATGGACCATCTGGTTGCGGCAAGACCTTGCTTGTAAAGGCTGTCGCCAACGAATCTGGAGCCAACTTCGTTGCCCTCAATGGACCAGAGATAATGAGCAAGTTCTACGGTGAGTCCGAGGGGAAATTGAGGGAGCTCTTCGAGGACGCAGAGAAGAACGCCCCTAGCATCATCTTCATCGACGAAGTGGACTCCATCGCCACGAAGAGGGAGGAGGTGACCGGTGAGGTCGAGAGGCGCGTCGTGGCCCAGCTTCTCACACTCATGGATGGCCTAAAAACAAGGGGACAGGTGATAGTGATTGCTGCAACCAACAGGCCAGAAGCGGTCGATCCAGCCCTCAGGAGGCCGGGCAGATTTGATAGGGAGATTATTATCTCAATGCCCGACAGGAACGGGAGGCGCGAGATCCTCCAAGTCCATATCAGGGGCATGCCCCTAAGCGACGACGTAAGCATAGACGAGATCTCGGATACCACGCACGGCTTCAGCGGAGCAGACCTAGCGGCATTAAGCAGGGAGGCCGCTATGAGGGCGCTTAGGCGCTTCCTTCCCAAGCTCGATCTTGATAAGCAGGTGATCCCAGTGGGCATCCTCAAGACTTTGAAGGTCGAGAAGTCCGACTTCAGTGAGGCAATGAAGGAGATCGCGCCTTCCGCACTGAGAGAGGTCTATGTGGAGGTTCCTGAAGTCCACTGGAGCGATGTTGGCGGCCTAGAAGAGGTCAAGAAACAGCTCAGGGAGATGATCGAACTCCCCATTAAGAACCCCGAACTATTCGAGCAGATGGGCATAACGCCACCCAAGGGCATACTGCTCTACGGTCCCCCTGGTACCGGGAAAACCCTCCTGGCGAAAGCTGTCGCGACCGAGAGCTCTGCCAATTTCATAAGCGTCAAGGGCCCCGAGATCCTGAGCAAGTGGGTTGGCGAGTCCGAGAAAGCAGTGAGGGAGATATTCAAGAAGGCGAGGCAGGCATCACCCTGCATTGTATTCTTCGATGAGCTAGACTCGATAGCCCCCCAGAGGGGGGCGAGGTTCGACTCTGGCGTCACAGAACGCTTGGTGAATCAGCTGCTCTCGGATATGGATGGCCTTGTCTCTCTCAAGAACGTGGTCGTGATAGCCGCAACAAACCGCCCTGACATGATAGATATGGCGCTGCTCAGGCCAGGGAGGTTTGACAGAAATGTCTACATCCCATTGCCTGACAAGAAGGCCAGGGAGGAGATCTTTAAGGTGCACACCAAGAAGATGCCCATCGCCGAGGGCGTCAGCTTTGCCTTGCTGGCTGAGAAGAGCGACGGCTACACCGGCGCTGACATCGAGGCAGTCTGCAGGGAGGCCGCGCTCGACGCGCTCAGGGAGGATATGAAGCCCAAGAAGGTCTCCATGAAGCACTTCGAAGACGCCCTGAAGGCAGTGCCCATGAGCATCTCTGCCCAGGATCTCCTGCGGTACGACGACCTGAAAAAAACCATTAGTAAGATGGTCAGCTGAAAAAAAGAGATCGGTAGTATCGCTCTAGTCTGACCGGATCTCCTTTTTTACATGTCTCCTTTTTTTGTGCCAACCCTCTAGTCATTTCTTTGTTCTTCTCTTCCCGTAAATCCGGTTGAGGCTCTCCATAAGGGCATAAACCGAGGACATCACGATGTCCCCGCCCACCGCCATACCCATCGCAGTCTTCCCCTCCTTATCCTCAACTACGACCTCCACCGTGCAGAGCGAGTCCGTGCCACCTGATATTGCCTCGAGCTTGTAGTTCAGCAGCTTGATCTCCTCGCCGAGCGCGGACTGTATTGCCCTAGAGAGGGCATCCACGGGTCCTGTACCTACCCCTGCCGCGACCCTCTTGCTATCGTTCATGGTGAGCTGAACCGATGCGGTCGGAGTGATCTTGTTCCCTGTAACGATCAGGATCTCATCGAGCTTCACGACCTTTTCCTCCTCCGCGACGCTTCCCAAGACCCCCTCGACTATGGCCGTCACGTCTCCTTCTGTTATCTTCTTCTTGTTTATGGTGAGGCACCTAACCTTATCGACAACCGCTCTTATCTGCTCCTCGTCGAGGCTGTACTGCTCCTTCACGAAGTTCGCCACCGCGTGCTTTCCGGTGTGCTTGCCCATTACGATGCGCCTCTTCTGGCCAACCATCTCAGGTGTGAGGGGCTCGTAGCACTCTGCTTTAGCCAGTACCCCGTGCACGTGTATTCCCGCCTCATGGGCGAAGGCGTTCTCGCCGACGATGGGATAATTGGGCATCAGCTTGATCATACTCGCCCTCTCCACCAGTTTTGAGGCGTCCTTGAGCAGGTAAAGCTTTACCCCTGTCTTCACGCCATACATGGCGACTAGGGCAGTAACAGTCTGTTCAAGGCTCGCGTTCCCCGCCCTCTCTCCGAGGCCGTTGATCGCGGTGTGGACCTGGGATGCCCCTGCCTTCACGCCTGCCAGCGTGTTCGCAACAGCAAGGCCGAAGTCGTTGTGGCAGTGCATGGAAATCGGCCTCTTCAGCCTCCCCTTGAGCATCGAGATCAGGCTGAACATTGCCTCGGGCTCCATGACCCCAACGGTGTCCGGAACGTTGTTTATGTCCGAGCCGCATGCCTCAACTCCCCTATAGAACTTCAGCAGCCTCTCCACTGGCGTCCTTGTTGCATCCTCGCAGGAGAATTCGCACTCGAGCCCGTGCGCCTTTACGTACTCCGCGGAGGCAAGCGCTTGGTCGTATGCCTTCTTCTCATCCATCTTTAGCTTGTACTTGAGATGAACATCCGACGTGGCTATGAAGATGTGAACCCTGTCCACGTCCGCCTTTATACATGCGTCCACATCCGCCTCAACGCACCTTGCGAGACCGCAAATCTTCGCACTGAGCCCCAGATCCTTGATCCTCTTCATTGCCTGCGTCTCCTCATCAGAGTTTGCCGGGAAACCCCCCTCTATTACGTCCACTCCGAGATCGTCCAGTTTCTTGGCAATCTCCAGCTTCTCCTCGAGGGTGAAGCATACCCCTGGCGTCTGCTCCCCGTCCCTCAGCGTTGTGTCAAATACGTAAACTCTCTCCGCAAATTTGGATCTCTCCCTGACAGGCAGGATGAGATCGCTGACAAATACCCCTTCCATGTGGCACACCTGCATTCAAGACTAGATATTTACTGACGAGCTCAATATATAAATTCTGACGAACACACCATGAACTTGTCAGGCTTCTCATTCCAGCATCGAAGCTAGGGTAAGAATTTAAGACAACATCATCTATCATACTATTGGTGGTATTATGCCCAAGAAACTCTCAGACAAGTTCAAGAACAAGATGGGGTTCACCCCAGTTATCCTCAATCTAGCGTCGGAGATGGACCCGAAGCTTGTGGCGTTCTACGAATTCTGCGATTCAGCCATCCAGGACGACAGCGCACTGCCTTCCAAGCATAAGTTGCTCCTGATAATGGCCATGGGAGCTCAGAGGCATTGCAAGGAGTGCGTTGTCTCTGCAATGAGGGGTGCATACAAGAAGGGTGCTACGGAGGCAGAGATCCTCGACGCAGTGAGGTGCATAGCTGTGGCTGGAGGTGCCCCCGCGATTGCCGCCTGTAAGGACGCCCTCCAGATGCTGAAAAACAGGGAGTTCGTCGGAACCTGCTAGCAGCTGCGTCTACAATCACATTACTTGTATTTGCAGCCATTAAGGTGGGCAAAGTGCTATACTATTTCTCAAGCTACGGTTCACTAAATTCGAACTCACTCACATTTATATATTTCAGCGCGCCGATAGGTTGCTAATAATGTACGCCTATTTCGCTTTAGCTGTAATCCTAGGACTTTTGATATTTAAGAGGAAGGAACTAAATTGAACAGTAACCCTGCCCCGCATATAAGACGCTTACCAATAAGCAAGTATCTCTCAACTTTGAAATACTTTTATGCGGACTATACCGCAAAGGACTACCGTTACCCTTTCTACTGCACTTTCAAGGTCATCCAGCGCTGCGATTCGAGATGCGAGTTCTGCGACGTTTGGAGGAATCCGATGCCTGATATGCCAAGGGAGAAGGTGCTCAGAATTATCGACAACGTGGCAAATTCCAGCGTCCTTCTGCTTAGCATAGAGGGGGGAGAGCCCCTCCTGCGCAGTGATATTGGTGAGATCCTGGAGTATATACGGACGAAGCCCCTCTACGTGCTTTTCACGACCAGTGGCAAGCTGATCGACAGGAGGCCCATGAAGGAATACGCCAAGCTCATGGACTTCCTTCACATTAGCATCGATGAAGGGCACAGGAACCTCGACCTCTACGATCACCTTCCTGAATTTGCGACTTGGGGGCCTATTGTCTGCGCACAGATCGTTGTGATGCGAGATTACCTCCAAGATCTAGAGTGGAAGATTGAGAAGTGCCACAAAGCAGGCACGAAGGCGGTAGTAATGCCCGCCGCCCACCTACCTGGCACAGAGGACCTTCTGCCAGAAATAAACGCTTTCAGAAACGAGGTTTTGCGATTAAAGCAGAAATACCCGCAGACCATCATAACCACAGACAAGTACCTAAAGACGCTTGATGTGCCTTACAGTTGTAACACGTCGTCTTTGCGCGTAGACGCTGACGGCCGGCTCTATTATCCCTGCCAGATGTGCGTGGAGAAGACCATCGACGCCTCCCAAGAGCCAATTCTCGAGTTCCTCCACTCCGGGAAAGCCATAGAATGCCGTGAGAAAATGAGGAGCTGTGGCATAAATTGCCACAGTTATCTTTACTTCGCAATGGATTCTTCCCTTTCGTTGAGAAGCACCATCTCGGCGTTGATGCCATATGCACGCAGCCTCATTTAGCCTAAGGCTCCTGCGGATGGCCTAGGTTAATAGGAGTGGACGAGAAGGAGGCGTCCTGTAAATTTCTTTGCTTCAAAGCTCTCCTTACTCGTAGAGGACGCCCAGATCCTTAAGCTTCTGATATATTTTTTCAACTGCTATTTTTACCTCGTCCTCATGCTTCGCACCGGTGCAGACCATCTTGCCAGATGAGAAGATCAGGAGGACAACCTTCGGTGGGTTCATCCTATATATGAGCCCGGGGAACTGCTCCGGCTCATACATGACATTCTCGAGGAGGAACGCGGCCTTCTCAAGGTTCACCTCTGCGAACAGGTTGGCAGAAGCCACAATGTTCTGTATCTGGATCTCCGGAGTGCCGATGATCACTATATTCCTGTCCTTGAGGTTCTTGATTATCTTCTTGACAGCGTTGTGAACCTCCTTCTCCGACTTTGCGCCGGTGCAGACCATCTTGCCCGATGAGAAGATCAGGGTTGCAGTGCGGGGCTTTGAGAGCCTGTAAACCAGGCCAGGGAATTGCTCGGGGTTGTACTCCACCCCAGGCACATTCCCGGATATGGCGTCCAGATCTATTTTCTGGTTCATAGTGACTGAAGCGACCACATTTTCAATCTTAAGAGAAGGTTTCGACAATAATTTCTCGCCCCAAAAATCAACTTAAGCTTAAAAAAGCTTTAAGGGGCTTTATAAAGGTTTTTTGTTGTGATTGCTTTTTCATCATCAGTTATAGTGCCTTTCTTGCCCGTAGACATGGGGACGATAAGTATGATTAATAGGATGATAATGATCGCCGCGACCACAAAGGGGTTATTCGACCAGAGGAAGAGGTATCCGACATAGGGCATGGACCAGACTATCCTGCCGATTACATTCCCCATCGGGATCCATGTAATCACGTTGCCAGGGTTCTCATCCGGGTTCAGGTTTGCGTCACCCTTCGTGAGAACGTAGTAGGTGCCATTGATCTCCTGCTTAGCGATTGCTCTGTGCGACCATGGCGCAGGGTCATATATCGTGCGGATCCAGTAATCGGTGATCTTGGTATTGGGCCAGTAAAATACCACAACATCGCCAACAGGCTTCGCGCCAGCAACCAAGTCTGCCCCGGAGACTTTCTGGATGAAAATTAGTGAACCCGTAGGTATAGTCGGCTCCATGCTGCCTGACTCCACTGCAGCTATGGGCAGGTTGGTTCCTGACACAGTCCTTGTGATTATAGTGAACCCTCCTACCAACGCTATGAAGAGGATCAGGAGCAGCAGATAGCCCCTGGTTTCATTGGAAACCTTCATGCCTGCACCTGCTCCCTGACCGGACCGAGCCCGAACTTCGCGGCTAGCATATCCGCCCTCTTTTGCACCTCTGCGACGTCCGCTTCCTTGAGGTGCTTGAACCTCCCCTGAATCTCAAGATACTTCTTCACTGGCTCGCGTTTGGGTACCTGAACCGTGAGCTTGGTCACACCATCCACAACCTCGTAGAGCGGCCAAAGCCCAGTTAACACTGCCAGCTTCCCAATGTCTATCCCGCTATCTGTGTCGAACCTCCAGCCAGTCGGGCACGGTGTTAGCACGTGCACAAGCGCGGGCCCCTCAACATCAAGAGCCCTCTTCACCTTATTCATAAGGTCGAAGGGGTACGATGGCGTGGCCGTTGCTGCGTAAGGAATGTTGTGCGCGACCGCTATGGCGACCAAATCTTTCTTCTCGGTTCTCTTCCCAGATGACATCTTGCCTGGCGGGCACGTGGTCGTTGCCGCGCAATAGGGCGTGGCAGAGCTCCTCTGGACCCCGGTGTTCATGTAAGCCTCGTTGTCATAGCAGATATAGATAAAGTCGTGGCTCCTCTCCAGAGCCCCGCTCAATGCCTGAAGTCCGATATCGAAGGTCCCGCCGTCCCCCCCGAGGGCTATGATGTTGACTCTCTCAGTAGTCTTCTTCTTCCTGTAGAGCGCCTTCATAGCAGACTCGATGCCCGATGCAACTGCAGCGGTGTTCTCGAATGCGACATGCACCCACGGCACTTTCCAAGCGCTCTGGGGGAAGTATGAGGTCGCCACCTCGACGCAGCCAGTTGCCGAGACAACCACCGTATCTCTGCCAGCCACCTTGAGGATCTGCCTGATGGCGGTTGCTGCGGTGCAACCAGCGCAGAGGCGGTGCCCCGGCGCAAGGTACTCCTCCTTTGGCACGTCCTTTATGTTTCTGAAAGCCGTGCTCATCCTCTTAACCCCACATAAATGCTAGGTTTCGAGCGGCCACTCTTCGCAGCCTCCTTCGTTGCCATAAACATCATTTCGAACTCCCCGATCGAAACATCCCTGCCCCCGAGCCCTGCGACAAAGCCTTGGAGGATTGGTCTCTTCTGCACACTGTAAAGACAGGACGCCACGTCCTCGTAGAGCGGGCTTGACGATCCGCCCGGCGTAGTGGCCCTGTCCATGATGCCGATACCCCCAACGTCTCCAAGAATGCCAGCCAGCCTCTCGGATGGGAAAGGCCTAAAAGTTCTTATTGCAACAACTCCGACCTTCTCCCCCCTGCTGCGAAGACTTTCCGCCACAACCCTTGCAGTGCCAGTCATGGATCCCATAGTCAGGAGCACGTACTCCACATCATCCATGAAGTAAGTGTAAATGTCGTCGTATGATCTGCCGAAGCGCTTGTTGAAGTCGCTCTCGATTTCCCTTATCCTTACCCTGCTCCTCTCCATTGCATCAATTGCTTGGTACTTCATCTCGAAGTAGTACTCAGGCGGTCCAACAACCCCGATGCTGTAAGCAAGGCTGGGCGACAGCCTGTTCTTCATGGGTTTCGAGGGTATGTACTTCCTGACCTCCTCCTCATCCGGTATATTTACTGGCTCATAAGTGTGGCTCACTATGTACCCATCTAAGTTGACCATCACTGGTAGCTGCACATCCTCAGCTATCTTGAACGCCTCTACGGTCGTGTCGAAAACCTCCTGCGCAGACGACGCCCAGAGCTGGATCCATCCAGAGTCCCTCTCTGCCATTGCGTCACTGTGGTCATTCCATATGTTTAGCGGGGCGGAGAGAGCCCTGTTGACATTCGCCATCACGATCGGTGTCCTCAGCGCGGAAGCCATGAACAGGACCTCGTGCATGTATGCTAACCCCTGGGAAGAAGTTGCAGTGAAGACCCTTGCGCCAGTGAGAGAGGCCCCAACGCAGGCGCTCAACGCCGAGTGCTCGGACTCCACATTAATGTACTCAGCATCCAGTTCGCCGTTTGCCACGAACTCTGAGAGCTTCTCGACTATGGTCGTCTGCGGCGTAATCGGGTAAGCTGCGATTACGTCTACGTCTGCCATCTTCACCGCATAGGCGGCGGCATAGTTCCCGCTGAGGCCCATCCTCTTCATGACTTTTCCTCCTTCACCATGGTTATTGCCTTCAAGGCGCAGGCTTTGCTACATATCCCGCAACCCTTGCAGTATGTAAGATTGATCTCATAGCTCCCGTCGTCGAGTATCTTTATCGCAGCCTCAGGGCAGTAGAGCCAGCACATCCCGCACTTCGTGCACTTCTTTTTGTCCAATTCCGGACGGTATGTCCTCCATGACTGGACATTGAACTGTGCGGAACTGCCCGGTTCTTCGACTGTCCCACCCTCCGGAATCTCCTTCCAGCCCTTAAGCCCCTGCTTGCTCATTTGTTTTCGCCTCTGTCAAAAACTTTCGTCATCTGGTAAGCGCTTCTCACGGCATTTACGTTCTTCTCCGCATAGGCCTTGAACCTCTCCTTGAATATTGCTTCAAGTGTCTCCATCTTCACGATACCCATGACTCTGACCAGTGCGCCCAGTATGGCAGTGTTGGTTATGGGCGTGCCGAGTTCCTTGATAGCTATATTCGTGGCATCGACGGTAGCTATCCTCCCCGCGGCAGTAAATCTTTCGGCAAAATCCTTTGGCTCGAAGGCGGTGTTGAGAATTGCCGTTCCACCGGCCTTGAGACCTTGCTCCAGCCCCTCCATAGTCACAAGATTCTGGTCAAGAATCACCACGACGTCGGGCTCGTAGATCTGCGACCTTAGAAGGATCTCCTTCTCGCTTATTCTCGTAAAAGCCAGAACAGGCGCGCCTCGCCTCTCTGGTCCAAACGAGGCAAATGCCTGAGCATATCGCCCCTCGTTTATCACCGCCGTTGCCAGGATCTCTGCGGCTGTAACGGCGCCCTGCCCGCCCCTACCGTGCCACCTGATCTCGAGCATCCAGAAGCACCCCACAGAATACGGTTTATCTTGCAATCACTGTGTTAAATGTCTACTGCCAAAAAAACGCAACTATCCGGACCATTTCAAGGGCCTCCGCTATGATTAAATATCCTCTCAAATCATATCGGGTAAAAGGGATTGCTATGTCATTGGACGCGCAAGCTGCAATCAACGACTGCCTAGATCAGGGAAAACCATTCGAAGTGAAGTATGATAACGGGGTACCGGCGATTGGCGAGGCCAAGGGGATCTCCAAAGTAAGCCTGTCACCAGACGAGGTGAAGAACGCAAAGATCAAGAAGGTCAGCAAGAGGAAGGTCATGAAGGAGCAAAAGGTCTTCGTGGGAAGCGCCTCAGAGATACTCCTGAAGAACAAGATCCCATTCAAGGTAACCTTCGGGACGGATGAGTCCATCGTCAGGTTCGACCTTGACCACTATATACGGCTCTCACGCAACAAGGAGGAGGGAGGCAAGGAGAGGTGCATTGTTCTGGGTTTCAGCAGCCTCGACGAGCAGCCCGTTGCGCTTATTAAGGAGCTTCTCTCAACTTATCCGAACGTCAGGTTACTGACGCCCAAGAGATGAATTCTGATGAGCAAGGAAGTCAAGCCGCCAAGCGTGATCTCAGGAATCCTGTTCGGGCTATCGCTCCTGCTCATGATTTCGCCCACCGTTGTCTATATCCTGCTCCTCAAGCTGAACTTCGCGATGCCCACCTACCAGGTGCAGATAGTTAGCTTGGTTCCCCTAGCAGCTGGCATAATCCTCTTGTTGGTAGCTAGAATGAGGAAGCTGGCCTAATCACCATTCAGCAAAGATACATCTTCATCAGTTTTTGGTAGGCACTGTTAGCCTCCCTTACCCTAACCAGATCCTTCTCCTCAACCTTCCTCACCACTTTGGCCGGCATCCCCATCGCTATGGAGCCGCTGGGTATTATCTTCCCCTCGGGGACAAGAGCCCCCGCACCGAGTACGCAGCTATCACCGACTTCTGCCCCTGTCAAGACAATCGCGCCCATGGCTATTAGCGTCTGCCTCCCAATCTTGCAACCATGGATGACACAGCCATGGGCGACAGTGGTCCAATCGCCTATAGACACCGGAAAACCAGGATCACTGTGCACGACCGTGCAGTCCTGTATACTGACCCCACGTCCGATAGTTATCTTCTCAACATCACCCCTCAGGACTGCCCCAGGCCAAACGTTGGCGCCCTCCTCCATAATAACATCCCCTATGACGACCGCTGCTTCATGCACAAAGGCGCCAGGATGCATCGACGGCTTCCTGTCACCCAGGTTCCTGATCACGCCTCTCCCTCCAGGAGGATCACCCTGCTGATGTCAGCATCTATGAAATACTTGAACTTGAAAACCTCGAACCATTCAGGCTTGTTCATCACACCCTGAAAACAGAAGCCTACGATGAAGCCCAGATGGCTCACCTCAGCCAGCCTCGATTTCAGCGCCACTGGATCCACCTGTAACCTCTCTATGGCTAGCCCTCCAAGGAGAACCACAACATCAAAGCCCCTGTCGCCGGACAGCTTGCCTAAACTAAAACCAAAGCCCTCCCTGCGCTCAATCCGGGAGATCTTCTCAGGGCAGCCGTCAGGAGCGAAATAAATACAGTACGGCAGTTCCCTAATCCCGTAAGCAAGGAACTCAGCGAACGGCAGGCAAGTGAAAGGGGACCCCACGAAGAGGAGCCTCCCGCCACTGCCGTGTGCGAGAATCGCCTCTTTAAAACTCCTGCTTATACCTGCAAGTCCCCGGTCAGATGATTTTTCGATCATAAAACAGACCTCGCAGGTGACTAAGCCCTCGGTTAAATTTAAGTTCAACATTCGAGATCTCCATTGGAGTTTTCGCTAACCGAAAGAGTGAATAAAACCATGCAACAGAATAACCGAGAGGATCGTTATGGCGGCGTCCTTGAAGTCGTTCATCGGTCAGATTTCAAAGACGGAGGCCCCCAAAGGGCCTTCTCCAGCTTTCAGCGCTTCCCATATCATCAAAGTGCTTCTTATCCTTGACTCCGAGCAGACCATGGGTCGGATTACTCTCTCGAAGCGGCTTGGCATTGGCGAAGGTTCTGTGAGGACAATAGTAAAAAAGCTCGTTGAGATGTTGGTGATCTCCGTAGACGCAGTGGGAGGTTGCCATCTGACGGATCTCGGGCAATCCTTGGTTACGGATCTAAAAACCATGATCATTGCCACTGCCGAAGTGCGATTGAGCAGCATGGGGATCAACCTCCCTGCCTATGCCATACACCTCAGAGGGCTAAAGCTCGATGGCACCTCGCTGACAAGGTTGCGCGATATCGCAGTCAAGAATGGCGCCGATGGAATGGTAATCTTCTCCTACAGTGGGGGCCACATCTCTATGCCCCTGATGACGGAGGATGTCTACAGCGAATACCCTGAAACCATAAGAGATCTGAAATCTGGTTTTGACCTTAGAGATGGTGATTCGATCCTAATCGGCTTCTCTGCAAATAAGAACCAAGCAGAGATGGGCGCTCTTTCTGCTTTTATCTCTCTGATCAATGCCTAATTGTACACATAAATTATATATTGTGGTCAAGCCCATTATGGGAAGCAGGTGACAATATATATGAAAACATCTATTATTGTCGTCGCAATTGTCCTTATTGTAGTTGTAGGTGGAGGGGCTCTCGGAACCCTTTACTTCACAGGTTACTTCAACCAACAGCCGGTTACAGTTAGAGTTGGTTACTTAAATGGTGATCTTCACAATTTGTCACTTCATGTGGCCGTTGCAGAGGGATACTTCAACCAGAGTGGTATCCTAGTACAACTTATCGGTTATCCCAACGGACCTACACTAATGCAGAGCTTTGTCAAGGGGGATCTCGACTTTGCTTACCTCGGTGTAGTGCCTGCCATGACCGCTCGGGCGAATGCACTTATTGCCAGCAACTCCAGCAGCCTAAGCCTACCAGTTGTCATAGGATCTGTCAACCAGGAGGGATCCGAAATTGTCGTCAACCAAGGAATTACGTCTATATCACAGCTTAACGGCACAACAATAGCAACACCCGGCGTCGGCACAATACAGGATTTGCTGCTGACCCTCTTTGAACAGGAGAATGACATCAATTTCACAAAGGTGCCAAGCACCAATGCCCAACTCATAAGCCAGTTCAAGGCGGGTGAGTTCAATGGCTTCATGTCATGGGAGCCTACACCCTCGGTGGCAGTCGCCCAGGACAACGGAACCATTATCGCAACCTCCCACGATATCTTCCCAGATCATCAGTGCTGTGTCTTAGTGGTCTCAGACAAATTCCTTGCCTCCAACCCTGATGTGGTATCGAAGTTTGTAGCTGACCACAAAGAAGCCATGGACCTCATAAACTCCAATCCTGCAGAGGTCAAGGCGATAGCTGTCAATTATACAGGTTTCTCTGCAGCCATAATTAACACAGCCTACAGCAATATTCTCTTCAACGAAACGGTAAACGTTGCCAGTGTCAAGACATTCATGCAAGACGAGATCGCTCTAGGCATTATAACCACAGTGAACAGCACCCAAGTCGATGCATTTATGAGTGGATTCATCGATAGCCAGTACGTTCATTGACACTTCCACAATGAAGTGAAAACTGTGAGGTTGGGGATCCGCAGTTCGTATTACAAAGGCTTGAAAAGCATCATCGTAGGGCTCGCTTCCATCGTTACCTTCCTCTTGGCATGGGAAGCCGTGTTCCTAGTAATGAACAACCCTTTTTTTCTTCCCGGACCCTATCAAGTTTTCTTGGCTTTCATCAGGATCGCCACTTTGGGGGACATCAACCATGTGCCATTAGCCCTGCACGCCAGCGTAAGCCTCTATAGGGTTCTGTTAGGATTTGTCGCTGGGGCGGTGACTGCTATTCCTCTTGGGCTTCTAATGGGCATGAGGACAACTGTAAGAAGCGCGGTCAATCCTATCATTGAGCCCCTGAGGTTCATCCCACCCATGGCTTGGATCCCACTTACCATTCTTCTGCTTGGGCTGAATGGCTACATCTTCATCATCTGGCTGGGGGTCTTCTTCCCTGTGCTCCTCAATACCATAGCAGGCGTAAGGCGTGCTTCGATCACCCTCGTAAATGTGGCAAAGACATTCGGAGCCAAAGATCTAACAATCCTGCGAAAGATAATCTTCCCAAGTGCCCTCCCAGAGATAATGACTGGCTTGAGGGTTGGAATGGGGATTGGGTGGATGTGTCTCGTAGCTGCTGAATTGATCATCCCCTCGGCCTATGGCCTCGGATACCTCATCGAGGAGTACTTCAATTATGCCCAGACTGACGTTGTGATAGTCGGCATGATTACAATTGGCTTGATTGGACTAGCCATCAACTATTTTATGCTCTATGTTGAAAAACGCATGTTCCGATGGAGAGTTGATGTGGGCACATGAGGCGTGGGCTATGGGGCTAATGTTTGTAGTCGACTCCCTGAATAAGTCATTTCATACTGAGAGCGGGACAATCGACGTAATTGACAACCTTTCCTTTTCAGTGGAGGAGGGGCAATTCCTCTGCATCGTTGGTCCCTCGGGCTGCGGAAAGACGACCCTCCTAAAGATTATGTGCGGACTCGAAACCCCCACCAGCGGCAACGTGCTCATAAATGGCGTACTCCCGAATCCCCAGAAGCAAAAGTTCGGGGTGATCTTCCAGGAAGAGTCCTTGCTACCTTGGAGGACAGTTATCCAGAATGTTGAGTTCGGTCAGGAGATATGTAGCGGAAGATGCTCTCTTGATATTGCAAGAAAGTACATGTCCTTGGTCGGGCTGGTTGGCTTTGAGAACTACTACCCGCATCAAATTTCGGGGGGAATGAAGAAGAGGGTGGCAATAGCTAGGGCACTCGCTGTGGATCCGGACATAATAATGATGGACGAACCCTTTGCAGATCTGGATGCACAGACCAGATGGATCCTGCAGAAGGAACTGCTCTCGGTATGGTCACAGTTGAAAAAGACTGTAATCTTCATTACCCACAACGTCGAGGAGGCAGTTTTCCTGGGTCAATTCGTTGCAGTCCTCACAAAGAGACCTGCAACACTTAAATCTCTTATCAAGATAGACCTGCCATATCCTCGCTCAAGGCTCACCCCCCCCTTCATATCTTACCGAGAGAAGATCATTGGTATGCTCCAACAGGAGATACCCTCCATTTGAGGCATAAATATGATTAGCGAAGAGCCAGAAATCAGAAGAGAGCTACTTGCAGCCGCAATGGAGTCAAACGAGAGTTTTGTCAATCGGCTCAAATTAACAATGAAGCAGAGGGGCATCTCAACCCGGGACCTGAGTTCAGGCTCTAGGGTTCCATTGAGCACATTGAATAAGATAATATTGGAAGGTAGGGATCTGCGCCTATCGACCCTTGGAAACATAATCAATTACCTTAGCTCTCTAGACCTGCCCCAAGCTGATATGATCATAGGAATTGTCGCAACCAGACCCTCGCTGGACAACATATCAAGGCACCAGCTGATGCTGAACGGAAAAAGGATCACTCTCAAGGAGTACCCTGCTTCCAGCATAGAGGACGTGATCTCTGCAGCTGTCAATGCGGAGAGGGACCACGTCAACGGCCTTGTCTGCGCGTCCATAGTGGCCAACTTCATAGAGAAATTCGTAAGAGTGCCAATCATGAGCGTCAAGATCGAGGAGCCAAACGTTATGGAATCGGTTGCGCTCCTCGTGAACAAGATCTTGAAAGAGTAAAAACCAGCATTAATTGTATATACAATTTGATAATTTAGCAGTCACCTTTATCATACTGTCATAATGATGCGTGGATTATTTTTTAAATAGTCATGTAATTATAACACCGTTTTATAAATTGTTTTTTAATACAAAGCCTTTTTAATACCATGACCCTACTATAAGGTCGGAAACAAAACTATAGAGAGGAGACCCTATGAGAAAATATAAAGACTTAATAAATCTACACGACGATCGTGGTCGCCTCATTGCCTCAGAAGTACCAATACAAACTGTGAGTCCATTGACAAACCCAGCCATACAAAAGATAATCAACTTTGTTAAGCAATGCGTCGCGGTGAACCTTGAAGGTATCCAGAACGCCCTTGCAACAGGCGCTGTCGGTGGGAAGTACTGTTCCCTTAGAGGACGATCCGTCAAGAAGGATCTTGTAGCCAATGCAGGAGCCATCGCAGATGCCCTGAAAGAGAATCTGCAAGTAACCGCAAAGGACGATACAGAAGTGAGAGTCCTAAAGGGCGGAAAGCACCTCCTGGTTCTAGTACCATCCAAGAGACTTGCAGCGGGCGTGGAATACACGACCTCTGCCACAGCTACAGCAGCAGCCCTGTGCCATGTGCTAATCGACAAGTTCAAAATCGACATGTGGGATGCAGACCTTGTTCATGCAGCGGTTTGGGGAAGATATCCGCAAACTATGGAAATGCTGGGCGGGAACGTAGCTTCCTTGCTGTCAGTACCCCAGCAGAACGAAGGTATGGGATACGCCCTGCGAAATATAATGGCAGCGCATACCGCCATGATCACAAGGAAGAACGCCATGAATGCCGCCGCTCTCTCATCAATACTAGAGCAAGCAGCCATGTGGGAGATGGGCGATGCAATGGGCAACTTCGAGCGGTTCCACCTGTTAGGATTAGCGTACCAGGGCTTGAATGCAGACAATCTGGTGTATAGCATTGTCAAGGAGAATGCAAAGACTGGAACTTTGGGCGATGTGGTGAAATCCACAGTACAAAGAGCAATCGAGGATGATGTGATAAGACCTCTTAGGAAAGAGCCATCCGGATTCACAACATATACAACAAACGACATGAACAAATGGAACGCTTACGCAGCCGCCGGACTTATGGCAGGCACAATGGTGACCTGCGGCTCTGCGAGAGCGATGCAGCACACACCATCGGTGTTCATATACTTTGATGACCTCCTGGAGAGGGAGACCGGTCTGCCCGGAGTGGACTTCGGAAGGGTAGCAGGAACCGGAGTAGAGATGTCCTTCTTCAGCCACTCAATCTACGGTGGTGGCAACCCCGCGGTCTTCGCCGGCAACCACATTGTCACGAGGCACAGCAAGGGATTCACGATCCCATGCGTATCTGCCGCCGTGGCATTAGACGCCGGAACGACCATCTACACGCCAGAGAAGCTGAGCGGAGTGATCGGCGAAGTGCTGAGCGAGGTACCCGAGTTGAGGGAGCCTTTGAAGTATGTTAATGAAGCCGCAGCTAAGATAAAGGGGGATTTCTAAAATGACACCAACACCATTAACGCACGCTGGTCAGATAGCGAAGGAAGCAAAAGGCAAACCGTACAAGCCACAATACTACCCAGGAAACAGCTTACCTGCAAAGAATAGGAAGAAATACCTTGATCCAAGCTACAAACTCCAGAAACTCAGGACCATTAGCGACGATGACCTCGTCAGAATAATGGGTCACAGAGTTCCTGGTCAGGCCTATCCAAGCACTCACCCGCCGCTGGAAGAGACCGGCGAGCCTGCATGCCCAATAAGGGAGATGGTAACAGCAACGCCAGGTGCCAAAGCCGGTGATAGGATCAGATACATACAGTTCACAGATTCCGTCTACTTCGCTCCAGTAACGCCATACGTTCGAGCATGGATGTACCACACAAGGTGGCGCAGCACCGACGTAGGTGTACTGTCAGGTCGTGTACCCCTCGAGATGAGGGAGAGAGACCTTGAGAAGGTAGCAAAGGAGCTGGTCGAGACTGAGATCTTTGATCCTGCTAGGTCAGCCATCAGAGGCGCAACCGTCCACGGCCACGCACTTCGGCTCGACGAGAACGGGCTGATGTTCGACGCATACAGGAGATACCTCTTCAACAAGAAGACCGGTGAAGTCGAGTACGTCAAGGACCAGGTCGGTGTTCCATTGGACAAACCAATTCCGGTGGGCAAGCCAATGAAAGAAGACATGCTAAGAAAGATTACCAGCGAATGGAGAATAGACGGCCACAAATACAGGGACGACAAGGAAGCCATTGACTGGGTTAAGAGGATCCACATGCTGAGAACCATTGCAGGCTTCGACCCGGAGGGAATTAAGGGGATCTAAAGGAGTTGAAAACATGAGCAAAGATAAGAAAATGTTCATAGAATCCCTCAGGAAGAAATTCAAGGAAGCGCCTGAGGATAAGTACACAAAGTTCTACATCTACGATGCTTGGAAGCAGTCTGCACGAAAGAGAAAATTCTTCGCAGAGAGCCAGAAGATCGCCAAGGAACGCGGCATACCAATGTATAACCCCGAGTTGCACTTAGGTGCACCTTTGGGCCAAAGAGTTTTGATGCCCTACCGTCTATCTGGAACAAACATCTACTGTGAGGCGGACGATCTACACTTCGTAAACAACACTGCCATGCAGCAGATGTGGCACGACATCAGGCGAACAGTAATCAGCGGCTTGGATTCGGCTCACACGGTGCTGCAGAAGCGACTCGGCAAGGAGGTAACTCCCGAGACAGTAAACAACTACCTAGAGATCCTCGAGCACGCCCTACCCGGTGGTGCGGTCGTTCAGGAGCATATGGCTGAGACCGACCCAGAGCTGGTAAAGGACTGCTACGTCAAGGTCTTCACAGGCGACGATGAACTTGCAGACGAGATCGATCCTAGGTTCCTCATAAACATAAACAAAGAGTTCCCCGCTGAACACGCCAAGCAACTCAAGGAAGCCGTAGGCAAGAAGCTCTACCAAGTCTGCCGCATGCCAACAATAGTATCAATGTCATGCGACGGAGGTACTATGGCAAGATGGGCAGCCATGCAGATCTCCATGTCCATGATCGACGCATACAAGCTGATGGCAGGAGAATCAGCAGTTGGCGAGTTCGCCTTCGCAGCAAAGCATGCAGAGGTAATCGAGATGGGTACCCTCACCCCATGGAGGCGCGCGAGAGGTCCTAACGAACCCGGCGGCATACCGCTAGGGTATTGTGCGGACATCTGCCAAGCATCCAGGGTGAAGCCGGATGACCCCGTCTGGGTAGCCCTTGAGGCAATCTCAATGGGCGCTGTGCTGTACGACCAGTTCTGGTTCGGCAGCTACATGTCAGGCGGCGTAGGCTTTACGCAGTACGCATCCTGTACATACACAGACGACGTCCTCGACGACTTCTGCTATTACGGTGCAGACTACGTCAAGAAGAAATACGGCGCGTACGGCAAGAACAAACCAAGCTGGGACCTTATCAAGGATATAGGTACAGAGGTATCGCTGTATGGTCTCGAGCAGTACGAGAAGTATCCGGCACTGATGGAGGACCACTTCGGTGGCTCGCAGAGAGCCGCTGTGGTAGCCGCTGGTGCTGGTGTATCCGTATCGCTCGCAACAGGCAACTCTACAGCCGGTATCAACGCATGGTACCTGAGCCAGATAATGCATAAAGAAGAGATGGGCAGGCTCGGCTTCTACGGATACGACCAACAGGACCAATGCGGTGCTGCCAATAGCTTCTCTTGGAGAAGCGACGAGGGACTTCCGTTCAACCTGAGAGGTGTGAACTACCCCAACTATGCACTGAACGTCGGACACCAGTCTGCGCACGTCGGTATTGTTTCCTCCGCCCATGGCGGAAGAGGCGATGCCTGGACAACCAACCCACTGATAAAGATAGCCTTTGCAGACAAGAACCTTGTCTTCGACTTCACTCACCCGAGGCTCTGCTTCGGAAAGGGTGCACTCAGGGAATTCATGCCAGCAGGCGAGAGGACCGTACTGATCCCGTCGAAGTAAAATACCTCCCTTTCCTTTTTTTTATTTATGCAACCACAAGGAAAAGCCATTAGATCTTTCTCGCGAATCATCAATCTACTCAGGGATCTTTCTTCTACCGATAAGCTTGACGTAATCCCATCAAAGTACCCTTCCTTCCCAACCTTTGCATCCCATATAGCAAAACTTTTCTCCGACGATCGGCTCTTTGATATCATCCCAAGGCTCGAGATCGAGCTGGGCATAATAGCTAAGCACAACCCCCCTGTCCGACCGGCGATGGATCCATACGTCTCCACGCAGATAGGAATCTTCTCCAAGAACTACAGCGACTGGGAAATTGGGGGATTTCTGGGTTACCCAGATTGCTGCATGCGCCCCTTTGCGGACGAGGCGAGGTACGGCATCGACGAGAGACACGCCGCTGAGCTCAAAAAGGTGAAAGGCAGAATATTTGTTGCGACTGCCGGCTTTATACCACACAGCATATTCTGTAGCGCGAGTCAGGCTGGGGGGCTGATAGCTTTCGTCACCAAGGAGGAGCTCGAGTCCATTCGTCAGGTCGAGAGAGAACTTACTGCAGCGCTCCCCCACTTCCACTCTGAATACCAGGGTCAGTACTACGAGGTCAGGGTCTCTTGATTTCAGACACTATTGTCTCCACTTCTTTCAGCGAAGGTACAACATAGTCCACTTCTGGCCTTCTTGAAAAATCGCCCTCCCCACCTTTGTGGCCTCTCCTGACCATGATGCCCAAGTCCGCTGCTGTCATCGCGGTTAGGTCGTTGACATCGTTTCCGACCATTATCACCACGCCATAGAACCCCCTAAGCTTCTTTACCAACTCCATCTTCTCCTGGGGATCCGCATCAAACAGGACGAACTCCTTCGGGATGCCGAGCAAACGCGCACATCTGATCGAAGCCTCCCTGCAGTTACCAGTTGCAAGAAAGACGTCGGTGCCCGAAGCGGCAAGGGATCTCACCACGCCTTTGACTTCAGGATATAGTCTTCCGCCGAGCCCTACGGCGTGGGTAACCTCGCCCTCCTGCCTAACGAGTAGGGCAGCGCACACACCAAGCTTGGATTCACAGCTTGTTTTTACCTTTTCTGTCACATTCCTCAGTCCCTCCATGACCCCCTCCTTCAGAAGGAGGTCCTGATCAATCTTCGGTGCTCTGAGCCATGGCGAGCAGCTAACCTTGAGGCTGAGCCCCTCTGTCCGGCCGTCCATGATGCGCCTCAGCGGGCCTCGGACGTTCACCAAAGCTTCGTTTCTCTCTGTAACGTACTTCAGGGTATTCTCGCAGAACAGGTACTCGCCACTCTTCAGGTCAAGCAGCACCCTGCAGGCATCGACTATCGTGCCCGACTTGTCAAGGACTACTGCTTTCCTCAACGGTGCTCCCCTAACCAGCACCGCAGATACCCGCACTGCTGTCCAGCGTCCCCTCGTCCTTCATATCCTCGATGCCACTGCGCCTTTCGCGCCCCTCGCGCTTCATTATGACCTTGCCCTTCTGCTCCTCTCTACTCTCCTTATCCTTATCTTCCATCCTGCCTTTCTTCAGTTTTGCGGGATCGGTGGGTTCGAGAACATTCGCATCGTATAAAAGTCCTGTGGAGTCCAATTCTACCCATACTTTTCCGTCAAGTTCCGTAATCCTCACTGCCCTTCCGGTTGTCCCAGTCTTGCCATAGACAACCGCATCTCCTTCCTTGATGGTCAAGACATTCACTCCACAAAAGCTTATAATATTCTATTCTCCCTCTCTCATATTAATTTGAGTGGTCATCCTTGGGAGAACTGGCTAACATCCTCGCCACTGCAAAGGGCTACAAGGGTTTTGCAAGAAAGTCGCAGATTGGCGAGATAGCGAAAATAATGGGCGAGCGGCAGTTCGACGACGCTGGCATTCTAGAACTGGGCGATACCAAGCTTGTAGTCTCAACAGATGGCATCGCAGAGGAGTTAGTCAAGTCTGACCCATGGTTCGCTGGCTATTACTCAGTCATGGTAAATGTGAATGATGTAGTAGTCAAGGGAGCCCGACCGCTTGGCTTCGTAAACGTGATATCCTCCCCCTCTCACGAAACAAGGGTCAAGATCGCTCGGGGGATAAAGGCGGGGCTTGACAAGTACAACTTGCAGCTCCTCAAGGGGCATACGCATCCGGACTCGTCTTACGAGGCTGTAGACGCTGCTGTGGTGGGTGTGGCAAAGAAGGTTGTAAGGGGGACGACGGCATCTCCAGGAGACCTTATCGCCATAGCTATCGATCTCGATGGCTCATTCGGGGTGAAGGGTTGGGTAAAAACCTTTGACAGCACCCTTAAGAAGAGCAAACCAGAGATAGCTAGGATGATCAAAGCAATAACAAACACAATTGAAGCAAGCAAGATCAAGGCTTCGAGGGACATGAGCGCCCCTGGCATTCTCGGCACCCTCACGATGCTGTGCGAGGCGAGTTCCGTGGGAGCTGAGATCGATCTGGAAAAGATACCGAAACCAGACAATTGCGATCTAGCTGAGTGGCTAATATCCTATCCTGCCATGGGGTTTATCTTCGCGATTGAATCCGAGAGTGCCTTGGTGCAGCTCAGGAAAGTGGGGTTTGAAACTAAGATAGTCGGGAAGTTCACCAAGGTGAAGACAATAAAGGCGAGGCTCCATGGCGAGGTCGAAACATTCATTGACCTATCAAAAGAATCCATATTCGGATTGAGGTAACGCTAGACCTTCGAGTTCTGCTGCGACATCCCTTGCCTTTCTTGATCAGTAAATGTCTTCAGAACGTCCGCCGGTTTTCCTTCGGTTACGATCTTGCCATCCCTCATCAGTATGACATCCTCGCATGTGCTGAGGATGAAGTCAAGGTCGTGCGAGATTATTATGAATGTCTGACCAAGCTCATTCCTCGCATTCTTGATCGATCTGGCTACCTCATGCTTGGTTATTGGGTCCATCGTGCCCGATGGCTCGTCCAGTATGACGAGGTGTGGCTCCTTTATCAAGACCTGCGCGAGGGCCACCCTGTGCCTCTCACCCTCGCTCAACTCGTCTGGATAGCTCGCTAGAATCTTCTCGATTATATCCTCCTTCTCCTCGAATCCGGTCGCTGTCAGTACTATGTTCGCCTTGAACCTAGCGAATTCGTCAGGAAGCCCTAGGCCTACAGCATCCGTCAGGTTCTCGATCACCGTAAGATGCGGATAGAGGGTGTACTCCTGATGTAGCAAACCGATGTATGGCGTAGCCCTCCCCCTCCCAAGCACTCCCGGCTCGAGCATGTTCACCCATTCGTCTCCCACCTTCAAGTCGACGGTACCTGAAGTAGGCGCGCTCACGCCGCTTATGATCTTAGAGAGCGTGGTCTTTCCAGCACCACTGAGCCCTATTATGCCGAATATCTCCCTCTCCCTCACATCGAAGGAAACACCATCCAGCGCCCTGACAACGCCCTTATCGATCGAGAAGTAGTACTTCTTGATTTCTCTGACCTTCAGTATTACGTCACCCAATGTTTCGGGTTTGGTGACCTCTTCCTCTTTTACGCTCGACAGGAACTTGTCGACAACAGCTTTTGTCTCCCCCTCAAATTCGATCCTCCCTCCCTCCAGAAGCACCGCCCTGTCCGCCATCTTCACTATTGCTTCAGGCATGTGGGTTGTGACAAGGAGGGTCGTGTCGTGCGTCTTCAACTCTTGGTCGATAATCTTGTAGATTGAGTTCGCGCTGATCTGATCCAGCGTACCAGTCGGCTCGTCCGCCAGTAGGAGCACCGGGTTAAGGGCTAGCTGCCTGCCGAGGACTACCCTCTGCTTCTCGCCTCCACTGAGGTCCCTTGCGGCATGCAGGAGCCTGTTGGAGAGTCCCATCTCCCTCGCGATCTCCAGCGCCCGTTTCCCAACATCCTCCTCACGCATGGCTGTCTTGTTGAGCGCCTCCACGAGGTTCTCATAAACCGTCAAACTGCCGTAAAGCGCAAAGGTTCTCTGGAACATCATAGCTATCCTTGTCTTAAGGACCTTCGCGAACTTCTCCATCTTCCAGTAGTCCACCTCAACGAGCTCCATCTTGTGCGAACACTTTGGACAGACCTCTCCAACTTTGCTTGGTGGTTCTATGTGCTCGCATTTTTTGCAGAACGCGATTCTATAAATGACCTTTCCTACGGTGGGTTCGTACTCGGACATACCCCTTAGCATCGAGAGGAGCACCGTCTTCCCGGATCCGCTCCTTCCGATTATGCCCAACCTCTCTCCTTCATTGATCACCAAGGATATGTTTCTGAGAACCTCCTTATCGCTGAATTTTTTAGAAACATTGTCAATAATAACGAAAGGGATGCTCATCTGATTCACCGTGGGAACAAATTATCTCCCATTCAGTTGTATATAAATAAATTGAATTTTGACTTTATCATAACGTCGTAATGAAGAACATTTCGCAACAGCGTTGCAAATTTCTAATGTTTGCCTTAACATTCAAAGCCTTTGTGTACGTAAGAGTAAAAAGGTTTGGGCAAACATTATATTTATCTTGGCAGAATTAAGGGCAATAACGGCGTGATATTGATGAAATCACCCTGCGAGGTTGTGGCAAAGTACGTGCTGCCTGTCTTTAGAGCCATGGTAGCTAAGGATCTAATGGATAATTACCACCTCTCCCAGAATCAGGTCGCTGAAAAGCTGGGGATTACACAAGCTGCGGTCAGCCATTACATCAATTCCAAACGCGGCGCGCTAATGATGAGCGAGCTCGAGAAGATATCTGGTGTCAAAGCGACCGTCGGTAGCGTCTCTAAGAACCTGGTAGAAAAGGATGACCCGGATGAGATGATACTTGCCTTCTGCAGGCTATGCAACTTAGTGAAATCATCACAGATATTCTGGGACAACCTCGACAACTTACGGCTTCAAACAAGATCGGCGACTACTACTTCCTGATAGTTAGCATTTTTTATGCTTAAGAGAATTCAACTTTGTCAGTAGCTCTCGGGCGTCCAGCTTCTTCTGGTCAACGTGGCAATCCCTGAAAGCGCTCAAAATCAAAGCTCCCCTGCCCTTGTCGAGTCCCCTATTCATTGCAGCCTGCACTATCCTCATGGAGTTGCGTAGCTGAAAAGGAGTATCTTTTGCCGCTATGATGATCGTCCTGGCCTCGCCCTGCGTAATCTTCCTCCCGTCAAGAAGCGCCTCCAGGGTCGCCCTGATGTTGACCAGGGGCTCCGACAATGCCTCAAACGTCTTAGGGTGGAATACTAATGCAACCTCATCGTCAGAATTAATCTTCCCCTCCTTGTACCAACTGTAAATCTTGCCTACCCCAATCATGCCATAAGCGTCCAGCTCTGCTGCCCTAAGGGCGCCCATACTAGACCCGCCCAAAACCTTCATCCCTTGGTCCAAGGCAAGGAGAATCTCCCTTGGGGCTACAGCCGGTCTCTGGTAGAATACGCCATCGATAAGACCTATGGCATCAAATCCCATTCCTACCACAGCCACAATATCGCCCCTACCCGCGGGTGGCCTGTAATCTGCCGTAGGCAGTATCGCTTTAGCTTCCTCCCAGGGAAGGCTAGGACCGAGGAACACGACGCTCTTCATAAGCAAGACCAAACTTCACTGGCCCTTTCTTAGGATCCCGGCGATTGCAGTTCTTAAGCGGTTCCCTGTCCTCTCTTTGTCAAGCGCATACACTGCCAAACCTGGTACTAAGACTCTGACAGCAGGGATCCCGACATTCTCGCGCGTCAAATCTACCACTATCACCTCTCTGAGGCCCGCGCCGCCCAAGCGCTTGACCGTGTATTCTATGTCCACAAGGAAGTCGTTGCTCGCGCGCGATTCCAGATCCGCCAGCCTCACCCTCTCTTCCGAGGGGGCGAACCACCTACGGTTGATCCTCTTGAGTCTGTCGTAACCTATCCTCCTTGCATATTCCGCCTTGAACGTGTCCTCCCTCGTCCCGTGAATTGTTGTGAGCCTACTCTGGGCTGCCTCCGTCAGCGCCCTGAGTGCTGCGATCTCGGGCACTAGGTGTGTCCCAACCCCCAGGGAGAGCAGGGCAGGGTCCTTGGTCACTTCGTCATCCATCGCAGCCGCAAAAGTTGGGATTCCCACGTCTGAGGTTATGTCCTTGATGTAAGCCTTCACTGATGCTGCCTCGAGCCTGGAAAGTATCTCTCTCACTGGTTGGTAGCCACAGTCGGACGCGCTCACCTCCAGATCCCTGCACCTTGATGCATCGACCTCGAAGAGCGACCAAGCGTCTCTCTCTATGAGTTCCATGAGCGCGTGGAAGACCGCCTCCTCCATCACGTTGCCCGCGGCAAGACCATTCGTATTCGTGCGGAAGAGCTGGTTCGTCCTATGATACGGGTGGAAGACCGCCTCAGCTGGGACCAGTACATCGGTCCTCCTTGCAATTGAAAAACCCGCTACCCACTCAAGCTCTTCGCTATAAGAGTAGTTCCGCGCGCCAGGCAGTATGAGCGTTGTCGGATCCAGTACGCCATGGCTAGTCTTCTCGAGCTCAGCGTAGCTTCCTGTCACTATCCTATAGCTTCCCTTCTCAGCGGAGTACCTCTCTATACCCTCCATGATCGCGGAGACCTCTGCCTCCTGGGCAGTGAATCCCTTTCCATTGTAGACTGTGATGGCTCCCTCCTCGGCCTTGGGCCTCATGGAGGTGAAGACGGGTATTCCTAACCTGTCGAGACCTGTTATATCCGCCACCCTTGTTATTCCCGCAGCGCTCTCTGCCTTCCTAGCGGATTTGAGGGTCTCCCCAGGGGGTTTCGATCTGTGTGTGTCCAGGACATATTCCTTTAGGGCGTGATTGAGAATCAACATCTAGCGTCCTTCCGATGCCCCGCTACCTCATCTCTTCCAAGTCCTTCATTCCAGAGACCATGACCGCAGCCCCCACCCCCCCAATGAGGTTCGGCCTGGGCGGAACTATCATGTCCACGCTAAGGATCTCAGACATCCCCTTCACTAGCCCCTTCACCAAGGCTGTGGAGCCAACCTCTATTATTGGATACCTTATATCGATCTCCTGGAGCTGCTGCTCGAATACCTGCTCAGCCACGCTGTGGCACGCTGCGGCTGCCACGTCCTCCTTTGAGCCTCCACTAGCTAGGCCAGCGACAAGGTCCTGAAGCCCGAAGACGATACAGTAGGCGTTCATGGGCACAGCCTTCCAGTCCCCCTTAGCTCCCATCTCGCCGAACTCGTCTAAGCTGACTCCGAGCCTCTTTGCGCAGGTCTCGATGAACCTGCCTGATGCACCCGCGCAGACGCCGCCCACGGTGAAGCTGTCGGGGATGCTGTCGTAGAGCGTCACAGCCTTGTTGTCCATTCCGCCAATATCTATCACGGTGGCGTCCCCTTTCTGCTTGCCTGCAAGAAAGAGCGCCCCCTTCGAGCAGGTCGATACCTCTTCCATTGCCAAGGGCGATTTGTACCTCTCCTTCAGTATCATCCTTCCATATCCTGTAACGCCGATGGCCTCTATCTGGCTCTCGCTGATGCCAGCTTCCTTGAGCGCCTGGCCCAGCACCTCATCGCCAGACTCTATTATCCCCGTACTTGGCGCCCACCCCGATCCTATTATCTCGTTATCCTTCATGATCACGGCTTTGGTTGTCGTCGAACCGGAGTCAATACCAGCAGTAATCCCCTCCTGTTTTGTCCTCGAAAAGAGAGGCTTCTTTGATATGATATTGACGAGGGCTTCCATCCTGAGAAGCAGTGCGCCCGCCTTGGTTCTCTCGGTGAACGAGTAAGTGACAACTGGGATCCTCGTACTGCTCTGGATGTACCGCCTGATCACGCTCCTGACCAAGGCACCCTCTGCGCACCTGAAGCATGTAGTGATGAATATTCCGTCGGCGTCGACCTTACCCTCGACGATGGCCTTTGCCCTCGCCATCATCACCCTGAGGCCTGGACTGGCGACGTGGAAGCCGATGTCATCCTCAACTACCTTGATGTCAGCAGCATCAATCTCGGGAACGAAGATCTTCCCCCCAACCATTTGGGCAGCCTTCTCTATCTCCATCTGGATGCCGCTGTACTCTGTACCACAGGAGATCTCCGCTATTCTGACCACTTGAAGCCCACCCTATCCGCTGATGTCCACTTCCCATCATTCTGTTGGGACTCTTTTAATTATCTTCCTACGAATCATTAAATAATCTCAGGGACTTATTGCAGGTAATTGCATAAAGGATTGAGCCATGACAGACTTAAAATCGACAAAAACACAATTGGGTAGTCAACTACGCGATAAAGGTCTTGGGCCATGTGTTTACCCTGCTACCAAGCACACTCTGCAAACTCGCTTTTGCTATGTTCAAAATCATAGAACATGGCAAACGGTATAAGCGGAAAATGGGCCAGTATTGACCGAGTCCTATGAAGACAATTGAGGCAGTAGTCGTAGTCCTGATAATTGCCCTAGGTGCATCCCTTGCTCTCAATTATTCTCTTTATGCGAGCAACCAGCAACTGAAGTCAGCTGGACTAATCCCCCAGAGCGTATCCACCACCAACGAGTCCCTGGGCTTGAGCCTCAGCGTAGCATTGAGCGCGACATACCTTCAGCCAGGGCAGGGCATCAGCATAACCATCAGCGAGGCAAACACAGTGAATATACTGAACACAGTCAACGTGGGCACAGAGTGGCAGTTCTCGCCGTTGAGCGACAGCCCTTGTGGCGTTGGCAGTTATCCTATGGGGCTTGCAATTTGTCAGGGGTATTATACAGCCTCAAACATTTCCACCGCTGAAGCCTTGAATGTTTATGCTTATGGTATGTATGCTTGCCCGATGCTTTATCCACTAATTTACTCCTACACCTTCCAGCCTATGAGCAACATGGCAAGCATAAACCCTTCAGGTGGCTTCTTTATGCCAATGAACTCTGCATTGGCTGGAAACGGATACTGGGGCATGACGGCAAAAGACTTCCACAGCTTCTCGCCTGGGATTTACACGGTGGCAGGCGGTGACGAGTGGGGGCAGTTAGCCTTACTCCACTTTGTAGTCGTCTAGCGAGCCCTCGGGGCTAGTCTCCCATAACTATCATAGTCATGGTCGAACTTACTTTATCGAGCTGCCGGATCTTTTTTGTTATCATCTCTCGAAGCTTATCAAGCGTGCCTGATTCTACCATGACGACTATATCATAGACTCCATAGACCACATAAGAAGCTTTGACTTCGGGGATCTTCTTTATGTTGTCGAGAACTTCCTTCTCTGCGCCGGTCTCGACATTGAACAACACAAAAGCCAGAGGCATAATACCGCCCTATAGGTTATTGCGAATTTTAACGTACAACCTCTGTCGAAGGGCTTTCAAATGGCTCTTGGTAAGGCGAGTATCATACTCCAAGGAGCACCAACAGCCCGATGACCAGACCATAAATGGCCAATGCTTCACAAAGTGTCGCCACTAGAAAGCCTTTAAAAAATTGTTCTGGTTTCTCGACTAAAGCAGATATGCATGCTGCCCCTACCTTTGCCAATGCATATGAAGCTCCAACAATTGCCAATCCCACAGATAGCCCCAAAGTAGCTAGAACTATATCTGCAACCATACTTTCATCCCCCCTTTTCCACTTCAGTCTTCTTCTTCAACCTCAATGCAAAGGCATATCCAACAACGCAAGTTACTAAGACAATACTAATCTGAAACAAAAAAATCTCTGTGAGCACAATCCCGAGTGTTGCCAATTCATCCACCTTTCACACCTCCCCTTAGGCTAGGTATTGCTTCGTCTTTTTTTCGGACTGGACTTCGTCCTATCCTATCCTTTGTTTGTGATCCACCTTCTCTGAAAAGGGAAGCATAGCATATCGAAATGCAGTTCCTCACGACCTCGGCATTGTTCTTTAAACCGAGGTACTGCTTCAATTCTAGAAATTTGTCCACTATCTCGCCCTCAAGTTCCACTCTAATTGTGGTGTTTAAGGACAACTTAGCCCACTTCGTGCTAAAATAGCACGTAACCTGTATAAAAGACTTGTCCTAAAGAAGGACAAAATATGCTAAAAATGGAAATATTTATAACATTGTTATGCAGAAACATTTCTGTTAAAAGTCTGTGTGAGGTTTGTAATGTTGGCAAATACAAAGACTCCGAGGATAAGCATAAGACTTGAACTCGATGGGGATATGGCCCAGAAATTCGAGGAACTTAAAGACGAATGGGGCATGATAAACAATACTGAGATTGTCCGTAGAATGATCAAAGAGACTCACGACAATTACATAGTAAATGGGTCAGCAAAGAACAACAAATTACATTAAAATTGTGAGAGAGACCACCAATGGTAAAAATATCAATGCGCACAACAGCATTATTTTTAAGCATTTCCGCCATCGCATTTGTCTCACTATTATTGAATCCTATAATGGCAGCTTCAATATCGATGATTGGGCTTATTGTCATAATAGTCTCTTTAGCAGCAGATGAATCTAATTCTAAAACTGTTTGAGATCCTCATTCCCTTAATTCAACTTTGATTTTTTCAACGGACATGATTTGCTAGTCAACTATGCGTTAAAGGTTATTATCGTATAGTAGCTTTGGAATTAGGATTTAATTTACAGCAGAGCAATAGATGATTCTGGGCAAGGGGAATCTGCTATAGCTGACATTTTTGGCACAGCTACAGGATTTCTGGTCATCATCATATTGATAGTTGCATTATATTCCAAACGAATACTCGAAAAACGAAGGAAGTAACGAATAATAGCTGAACGCTATAAAACATCAGGGTTGCGTAGAATAGACTTAATAATTATTTCCGCATCAACTTTGATTATGCCCGCAGTTTTCAGGATGAAGGTTGGGAAGGATGGCCACTCCCTTAAGGTCACGATCCCGCAGGAAATCGCTGAAGCCCTCGAGCTGGCAGCAGGCGACGCAGTATTAATGGAGGTCACGGACCACAAGCTAGTCGTCAGAAAGTCACCGACGAGCATGTCTCTGGCCTAGCTCACAAAAGGGGACAGCTTGTTCCCTCTGTCTAAAACCCTTTCTCGTCCTCCTCATGAGGAAGATGGTATAAAATACATAGTATTCTGTCAGTTCCTTTTAATTGTCTTCCTACGAATCATTTAGAAATTCTCAGGAACTTATTGCCGGTAATTGCATAAAAGATTGAGCCATGACGGAATTAAAATCAACAAAAACACAATTGGGCAGTCAACTATACGATAAAGGTCTTTGACGCCATGCCTTTGCCCTGTATTAAGACAGTTCAGACTGGCTGATCTAAAACCTTGGAAGGCAGACTATTGAGACTCTGATCAATGAAGAAGCGTTGAAATTCGTTTCAAGACAACATAAAATCGGCACCGGATTGCCCGGTTTCACCTTCTTTGTTGTACTCCCAATATTATTATGCGGATCAGAATTTATGTGCTTTAGATAAATACCCCATCGGCTATCATACTATGGATATAATCTAAATGACCAAGAGACTATCGGTTGTGGACGTGGACCTGTGCGTGGGATGCCAATCCTGCATGTTTGCCTGTAACAGGAGGTTCGCAGAGGCTGGCTTAGGGCGGTCAGCCATACACATCCAGTCGGTGGGTGGCTTCGAGCGAGGCTTTGTGGTAAAGGTCTGTAGGGCCTGCAGAGATCCCCCCTGCGCCAAGGTCTGCCCAACAGGGGCCATATATAAAAGGGCAGGGGGCGGTGTCCTCCTCAATTACTATAAATGCAACTCGTGCGGCAATTGTGCAAAAGAGTGCATAATCGGTGGGGTTCAGTGGGACACCTCCTTGGACAAGCCTACCATCTGCGTCCATTGCGGGTACTGCGTGAAGTACTGCCCCTATGGGGTGATAAGGCTAGAGGAACTTCCGCCAGGTGAGACTTGATGGACGCAGCTTCACTCTCCAAGGTACTTTATGTTGATCTGGGCAGGAAGAGGAGCTGGGTGGAGGAGAAGCCACAGCTCTTCGAGAACACTCTTGGGGGGACTGGGGTTGGCATCAGGCTACTCCTTGAGGAGTGTCCCCAAGGCGCCAACCCGTTGGGCCCGGAGAACCCCATAATATTCTCCATCGGGTATCTGAACGCAATCTTCCCGCTCGGTTCCAAGACAGTGGCCATGTTCAAATCCCCCCTGACCGGAAATCTGGGTGAAAGCCATGGGGGTGGAAGGTCCGGTGTTGCCCAACGGATGGCAGGGTACGGAGCCATGGTTATCAGGGGGAAGAGCGATGCCCCCGTCTACTTGGTAATAGACAGTGGGGGAGTTAAGATCAAGGACGCCTCGAGCCTCTGGGGGATGAATAGTAGCTCGACAGTGGGCAGGATAATAAGGGAGAATGAAGTTGGCGCAGGATCCAGGGCAATAATGAGAATAGGAAAGGCTGGGGAGAGGCTGATCTCCTACGCCTGCGTCATTACTGAGACCTATAGGCATTTCGGGAGGCTGGGCTTTGGCGCTGTTTTTGGGAGTAAGAGGCTTAAAGCGATCATGATCTCAGGCAGGGCAAGTTTCTCTCTCAAAGATCCAAAGCTCTACAGGGAGGCATACGATGACATCTTCAACACTGTAACAAAATCGCCCCTGATGAAGAAGTACCATGAGCTCGGTACACCCATGAACGTACTCTCCCTGAACATGGCAAGTAGTATCCCCACAAAGAACCTACAGAGCACCAAGTTCGAGGGTGCCGAGTCCCTCTCAGGTGAATCCCTCAGGGAGAAGTACCTCGGCAAGAGAGCCGCTTGTGCCCACTGCCCGGTGAGCTGCATACATATCGCAGCGCTCCGCGAGCCCTACGCGACCGAACCCTACTTCTACAAGACGAGGATGATCTCCTACGACTATGAGCCCATCTACTCCTTGGGATCAATGCTAGGGATAGCCTCGGTCGATGGCTATCTGAATCTGATGGACCGGGTCGAGGAGGTTGGCCTAGACGCCATGAGCACAGGAGTAGTACTCTCCTGGGCTACAGAGGCCATGGAGAAGGGGCTCGTAGGCAACGACGAGACCAATGGGCTCTTGCTGAAATTTGGTGATTATAAGACATACATCGAGGCAGTAGAGAGGCTAGTCACCCCGCCAAACGATTTCTACAGGGCTCTTGGTAAAGGCGTGGTGTATGCCTCATCGATCTATGGCGGGAGGGACTTTGCGCTGGCCTTCGGGGGTAACGAGATGCCAGGCTACCACACGGGCTTGGCAGCCCACCTTGGCACCCTAGTGGGGGCAAGGCACAGCCACCTGGATGGAGCGGGGTATGCGATCGATCAAAAGGCGACAGCGTCTGGAAAGACCCTCTCTCCTCAAGAAGCGGCGGAGGAGCTTTACAAAGAGGAGGTCTGGAGGCAGACCCTCTCGAGCCTTGTGGTCTGCTACTTCGCACGCAACATCTATACACCAGAGACTGTCGCAAGGTGCTTCAAGGCACTTGGGAAGAATCTGATGGTTGAGGAATTAAGCCAGATCGGGAGGCGAACTCTCAGAGCCAAATATGAATTCAAACTGAAGGAAGGCTTCTCATTTGGCGGGCTCACCCTTCCAAAGAGAATCATGGAAGTACCCACGCCTCAAGGCATAATTAAGGAAGATGATTTAAGAGAAGGAATACGGGCTTTTGAAAGCCTCCTGAAAAAGACCTAGGTCAGCGTTAAAATGGATCATTGAGTTAGTAAACATGGCTGAAATAGTCGATGAGCCTATCTTTAGGAATAGGACTCGTGTGTTTGATGATCGCATTTATGCTGGTGAGCTTTTAGCCAAAAAGCTTCAGGAATATAAATGCAAGAAGGATGCTTACATTCTTGCTATTCCGGCAGGCGGTGTGCAAGTAGCCTTCATAGTCTCAAAGAGACTGAAAATTCCTTTGGACCTCACCATCACCAGAAAGTTGCACGTCCCATGGAACAGGGAAGTCGGTTTCGGGGCGGTATCGTGGGATGGGACAATATTCCTTAACGAGCCTCTCATCGCTTCCCTTGGATTAACGAGGGATGACATAGATCGTTGCGTGGTGGAAGAAAAAGAAGTTATCAGAAGAAGATTGAAAAAGTTTAGGGGCGATAAACCCTTTCCCGATCTTAAGGATAAAACAGCAATCATCGTCGATGACGGATTGGCATCAGGCTTTTCAATGCTAACCACCTTGAAAACGATAGAACAAATGGGTGCGAAGGAAATAATAGTCGCTGTTCCAACAGCCCCGATCAGCGCAATCAACCTCATAAGATCCTATGCAGATAAGGTTGTTTGCCTAAACATCAGATCAGGACCTGTCTTCGCTGTTGCTGTTGCATACAAAGAATGGTATGACTTAGAGGACGATGACGTAATGGACATTTTAAAACTTCGATAAACCAAAGTTGACTATGACTAACTAGCTCTTTGTCCTACCTTCAACTATACGATAAAGGTCTTCTGGAGCCATGTCTTTGCCCGCGTTGGGTTTGGGATTAAAATTTAACCCCCACACAATTATTCTACTACCTACTCTCTAGCTCCTACGCCCTTACTCTTCTATTCTATATCTCTCTCCCTTGCTCCATATCACGTATAGCGTATATCACTAAAAAATATCAGTGTTCGCTACCCCTATTTTGCAAAGTATGAATTCGTTTGTGAAGACAATATTCTTTTTGCTTTCTTAAACCTACTTCAATTAGGCTGAGTTTAACCGTGTTTTTATCAGAAGCTAGGATGAAGAAAAAAAGATGATGTTATTGCTAAACTGGTTTTGCCTGTTTGATAAGTGTATATACATCCTGCCCACTCATTACAGGGAATGAACGTGCACATGTGCCTCCAAGTAATGCGTGTACTTCCGGTTCCATCGAAAAGGCCATAAAAGAGTCGAAGCTGGGTGCCTCAAATGTAATATAGGCTGTATGCATAGGATGGTCGGTCCACATGCTGACTTGTTTAACGCCATATTTTTTGGACAGCGCTTCGGCTTTTTCGAAATAATTCAAGTACATTTTCTGGTATTTCGAGTTGAAGGCGGGGCAGGTTTCAGCGGTATGCTTGGAAATCATCATAAAATTCATTGGATTTGTCATTTCTAAAAACTCCATGTCATTATATGTAAAGGGTTACTTATAAAGAAGTAGTTTTTTTTTAAAAAATCAATATTTTATATTTATAAATTTATTAATAGTTTATAGTTAAAATTAATACATTACCTAAAGAATATTTAGTTGAAATTTATAACGTAAAGTATTAGGAAATGTTAATTGTTCGGTCGTCCTCCTCATGAGGAAGGTGACATAAAGTACATAGTATTCTATTTGTTCCTTTTAAATATCTCTTGCTTCGCTGCTGTTCGCCATCTACCTGATCCTTATCTCGACGATATCGCCATCCATAAGGGTGTGATCTGCCCCCACCCTTTCACCGTCGTACTTCACCGACTTGCCGTGGATCTTTGCATACTTGAAGTTCTTGTAAAGTTGGGAGTGGATGATTCTTGCGATGTCCAGAACCTTGGCTCCCTCATACATTATTATTGGCTTCTTTGCCACGTCCCCGCCAATCTCCTTGGTATAAATCCTGATTATCCCGAGAGATCTGAAGATCCTGGACCCAAGTTCCGAGAGGCTCATGCCGATCTTCGTTGAAACCGCCAGCGCCCCTCTGCTGAAAGCCGCTGAAAACCTATCTGCCGCTCCCGGGGCGAGATCAATTTTGTTGATGAGCACAAGCGCAGGCTTGTACATTCTGGTCTGGTCCATGGCCTCGATCAGGTCATCAAGTGCCACATCACCCCAGACCCTCACTACTGCGTTCCGTAGTCCGTAATCTTTAAGCGTCCTGTCGATCTCCTCTACCCTGCACGTGATCCTCCCCGTGCAAGCTATCTGTATCCCCCCGCCCGTTGTCCTTTCGATCTCGATCTTCCTCACCTTCTTATCTATCGTTATACCTGCGGCTGTAAGCTCGTTGGCAATCGTCCTGAACTGGTTAATGGCGTCCCTGGCGTCCAGCACTATCAGCAGCCCGTCAGCGTTGCGCGCAATGCTCAGCAGCTGCGCCCCCCAGGAACCATTGCGAACCCCTTCGTAGATAGCGGGGGTGTCCACCAGCTGGAATTGTATGTCCTCGAATTGCATCATCCCAGGCACTGGTTCGAGGGTCGTGAACTTGTGGTTCCCCACATCGGTCTTGGCGTTTGTGAGGCTCATTAGCAGGGTGCTCTTGCCGGAGCCTGTCATACCCAGCATGACAACTTGGGCGGCCCCCTCCTTCCTCACCGAGAACCCCCCGCCCCCGCTGCTGCCCGCCTTCCTCTTCCTCTGATCCTCCAGCTCCTCCTTCAGCTGTGCGAGTCTCCTGCGGAGGTACCCCCTCATCTTCTCATTGCCTTTATGCTCGGGGATGGTTGATATGAACTCCTGCAGGTACTTGATCCGCTCCGGGAGCGTCTTTGCCTCAATGTACCTCCTCTCAGCGGCTCTGGACTGCGGGGGTAGATTGGCGGGCAATGATTGCACCCAGAGATCTTCAAGCTACGAGGTAATTAATAATAGTAAGGTTCAGCGCCCGAGCAGCCTATTTTCTCTGCGCGTTGTATACCATCCTCGCCACCCTGACTGCCCTGTCGGCGAGTTTGCTGGCGCTCTCGTCAAAGAAGTACGAGTTGGGCTCGATTCCGAACCCCCCCTCATCCATTATCACAGAGAGCCCCTTTTCCTTCGAGAACGACTTCTCTGCGAAGCGGAAGATCTCGTCTTCTCTGCCCCCATAGTCCGGGTCTCTGCGGAGGGTTGCATGCTTCAAGTTTAACCTTTTCACTGCGCCAAGCACCCCCTCGTTGCACTTCAGGTTGGCCACTGCCCTGATGTCTGGGTTGTGCTTCATTACGCCGATCAGCAGCCTCGCCAAGTGGCTTGATACACCGAACTCTGGATCCATCAGCGCCTTCACCTTCCCCCTCACCTTAACGAGCCTGCCAGGTATGCCTGCCACATCAGCTATGCCCTTTGCATCCTTCAGCCCCATGACCATATTCGTGAAGACCTCGGGTACAACCTCGCTAAACTCCGGCGTGCTCTCGAGAAGTGAGACTGCGCACCTGAGCTCGCCGAGGATCAGCCTCCTCTCGTCTGAGATGTCAGCGAGGCTCATATGAAGCTGCATGCATATGGTGCACTTCTCCTCCTCGAGCTCTGGCACTTTCATCTTGTGTGCGTTGCATATTGCTCCTCCCCTCCTAAGGCTGAGGCAGATCTCACACACATTATTAATCAAATCAGCATGGTTGAGCTTCTTCATAACCATCTCAGAGGTCAGGCTCTTCGCTATAGTGCCTAACTCCTCGCTGCTGAATAGTGGTGTTGCAATATCTACCTCTTGCGTGAGGTAGCCACTGACCGCTGCCTGTGTAACCCCCAGTTTCTTTGCAATCTTTGTCTGAGTCCAACCGTAGTTCTCTGAAAGCTGGCGCGCCACCATTATCCTGAGTGCCGGGAGCAGGATTCTTACGGTCAGTTCGCAGGGTGGGTTCAATGCACATCAACCATAACTTAGTTATTATAATCATTATATCCCTATAAATCTATAGCCATGAGGAGGGGGGCTGTCACGAAACAACTCTTATATCAAAACGCTGTCAATAGAACCCCGGTGAAGCTTTTGTCCAAGGGAATCCCTAAAGTCCTCACCGTGGCAGGCTCTGATTCAGGGGGCGGGGCAGGCATAGAGGCAGACCTCAAAACCTTTGCAGCTTTGGGCGTTCATGGGCTCGTCGCCATAACAGCTGTTACAGCCCAGAACACCATTGGTGTGCTTGGCGTATGCGAGATTCCACCCCGTATGGTAAGGCTCCAGATCGACGCAGTGGTCAGGGACATCGGGGTGGACGCCGCGAAGACTGGAATGCTATCCTCCTCCGCCATAGTCAAGGAAGTCGCTTCTGCCGCCAAGCGGCACAAGCTAAGGCTGGTTGTTGACCCGGTGATGGTCTCAAAGTCCGGAGCGAGCCTCCTGCGGTCAGATGCAATCGAGTCGCTCATATCCTGCCTTCTCCCCCTGGCAGAGGTAGTCACACCCAACCTTGACGAGGCAGAGGCGCTGACAGGTTCCAAGGTAAGATCTGTGGAGGCATGCAGGAGGGCTGGGTTAAGGATCCTCGACATGGGCCCCAAAGCGGTCGTAATTAAAGGAGGACATCTCAAAGGCGATGCAATCGACGTGCTCTGCCAGAGGGGAAGATCACCCATCGAATTTCAGGGACCGAGGATAGACTCAGCAACGACACATGGGACAGGCTGCACGTTCTCATCAGCCATTGCTGCGTTCCTCGCGAAGGGAGTGCCCCTAGAGGAGGCTGTAGTACGGGCTAAGGACTTCGTAGGCAATGCCATCCGTTACGGCTTAGCCGTGGGCAAGGGCACGGGTCCAGTGGACCCGACGAGTAACCTTCAAATTGATGCCGAAAAATACAGGGTGACCCAACTTATGCAGGATGCAATCTCGATCATTGAATCTTCCAACGCCATATCAGCCCTCACCCCCGAGTGCCAGATAAACATCGTTATGGCCCTCCCGAAGCCTTACGCATTGAACACTGAATCCGTCTGCGGCGTTCCAGGGAGGTTCCACAACATTGGCGGTAAGCTCAGGGTTGCGTCCTGCCCCGCCTTCGGAGCCTCAAATCACGTTGCAAGGGCGGTGCTAGCTGCTATGGACTTCGACCCTGAGATGCGAGCAGCCATGAATATGCGCTGCTCCAAGGAGATCCTTTCTGCTTGCCAGAGGCTGGGGTTTTCAGTCGGGTCTTACGACAGGATAAAGGAGCCTACGAAGATAAAGGCAGAGGAAGGCGCGACAATCCCCTGGGGCATCCGCGAAGCCGCCGAGAGATTGGGCGCCGTGCCTGATCTCATTTACCATGGGGGCGACTGGGGGAAGGAACCAATGATAACGCTGTTCGGCAGGGATCCCGTCGAAGTTGCTATGAAAGCCCTCAAAATTAGCCATGCTACGGCGAATGTGCGCTAGCCCTGCCCTCCACCATACCACGAGTACATGGTCATTACCTTAACCTTTAGTGATTCAAAAAACCCGTTCCTCAGCTCGTCCACAAAGGTATTGAGCTTGAAGAGGGGCACAACTAGGACTCCTGCGTTCTCGGAGATCCTCTCCTGATATAGGGTAACTAACATGGGGATGGCTGTAACCTCCCCCCAGTCCTGAACATTCATCGCTGGGAACTCTTGGAGCTTCCCGCTGAGCTCAACTGTCCTATTAAGGTGCGCGAGTGCAGCCGCCCTAAGCGCGGAGTTCTTGCCGACCCTTATGCCCCAGTGCTTGCAGTCAACCACAACTGCGCGGGGCCTCTCAAGAGCAATAACATCTACCTCGTACCGTCTCTTCTTCGATGAGAACCTGAAGTTCCTGAAAGTCCTAAACCCGTTCGCCGAGAAGACCTCCGCGACAAGGCCCTCAAAATCCTTCCAGTCCAATTCCTTAGTGAGCTCCTCTATCCCAGCGCCTCCCTTCATCTTCGTTTTCAGATCCTCTAGCGAGATCCTACCGCTGTCCGCCACTCAACATCCCTCTCAATACACCTTGGCAATAGGAGGCATCTTCAGTTTGTGGGCGTTAATCTCGATCATCTTCAGTATCTTTTCCACCTTTGGTCTGCTCGCTGGTCCCAATTCTTCGACGATCCTCGCAGATCCATGGCCAAGGTCAATGCTGAGGCGAAGTATTCTGTCCACCTCTTCATAGTTGAGGCCTAGCTCGTCCTCTGCAACTTGGCCTAGCCAGAGGCGGGGGCTGCTCTTCTTATGAGCGATCCTCTCAGGTACTCCAAGGTGCCTAGCAAGCTCCCTTACCTGAGTCTTGTAAAGACCTCCAATTGGAAGGATATCAACACCCCCATCGCCATATTTGGTGAAGTAACCGATCATCAGTTCGCTCCTGTCCCCGCTACCTACCACAATCCTCCCCTCGAGGTTTGCATAGAAATATAGCAGGATCATCCTCAACCTTGCCTTGACATTCCCCTCGCAGACATTGTCCCTGCATCCACCTGCTGCCTCGAAGATGCTCTTCGTTGGTAATGTGATATCTATCCTCTTGTAATCGATGCCAAGATCCTCCGCAAAATCAATGGCATCCCGCGTATCCGTGCTGGGGGTCGAGCTTGCTTCTGGCATTATGAGCGCAAGCACCCTGTCCCTCCCCAGTGCTCTTGCTGATAGTGCTGCAATGGTTGCCGAGTCAATACCGCCGCTGAGCCCCAGAACCACGCCGCTGCCCTTAACCTCGTGCCTTATGAATTCGCAGATCCTATCCTCTGCCTTTCCGCAGTCAAACTTAGGCAGTTCGAAGTTCTTCATAAGAATCCTCTTAGGAAATATCCACTAGAATATATAAAAGCTTAAATTGCTCTGTCAATCCATCTTAACTAATAGGAGTCATGGAAATGGCATCCAAAGATCAAGGAATAGGCGCAGTAATATTGATCGTTTCCGTCGCCCTGATAATCTTCTATATATGGTGGCTCTTCCTCTCACCAGCTGATTGGTACATCGGGGCGTGGCAGTTCAGGCAACTAGCGCTGATAGTACCCGTTCTGCTTCTGGTTCTTGGCGTACTTGGTATAGCCGCCTGGATAGGGTACACCATGGCGACAACGCCGCCCCCAAAGCCATTGGAGGAGATCCCTGAGTTGAACGAGCAGGGTGAGAAGAAAGAGACTCCGCCGGCTGGGACTCAGTAAACCCATCCCTCCTCATTTTTCAGAACTGCAAACAGCGTATATTCAATCGCCAGATGGAGTTATGCTCAATCAGGAGCAATTGATGATCTCTGCAATGAGTAATCAAATAACCACCAAGATCATTGCAGTTGTAGAAGAAATTGCAGGCATTCTTTACGTTCTTAGCCTTATTGCCTTCCCATCCATAGATTTGACCATGGGTGTTAGGGCTACATGGCTTTCTTGATTTTTTTGATAGCATGTGGCCTATAAAAGACTAAGAAATGGGCGTGTTGCCTTCATTCCTGCTCTCAATTCTTGGGCTCATGTCTAGCATTCAGGTCCTGCTGACTCTTGCTGTTTCTGGCTCTGTGCTGCTTCAAACAACCCCCACGCCTATCATCGACTTGATGGTTGTATTAATCTTGTTGACCAAAGGTGTCAGATCAAAATTCTTCAAATGACCACTAGTCGCTGCCTTCTTCTTACCCAACCTAAAAGCTTAAATCCGAAACAAAAAAACACCACTGTAGGCGCAAACCATGATCGAGGCCAGCCTCCCATTCTTCACGGATTTTTCGCTCCTCGCCATGCAGATCTTGATAATAACTGGACAGATCTTTGCCATACTAAATCCCTTCAGCGTGCTTCCTACGTATCTCTCGCTGACGGATGATATGGAGCCTGACGAGCGGCACCGCATAGTTAGGAACTCCTCCATAGCCGTCCTAATCATAGCTGTGGCACTGGCCGTTGGCGGCAACTACATACTCAGCTTCTTTCAGGTCGGAATACCTGCCCTCCAGGTCGGCGGAGGGATACTGCTTATGAGCATTGCCATAGAGATGCTAGGTGGTCTTCCGAGGACCAAGACTTTGGATTCGCGGGAGGAGGTGGCCATAGTGCCAATAGCAACACCATTGCTTGTGGGCCCTGGTACCATGACGACAATTATCGTGCTTTCCGCTTCAGTCTCAATCTTGCTATTATTGATCAGCGTCGTTATCGTCACGTTTCTTACGTACCTCCTCCTTCGATACTCTGAATTACTCGTGAGGGTTCTAGGTAACAATGGTATCAGAGCTTTGGGTCGTTTCATGACCATAATTATCGCAGCCTTTGCAGCGCAGCTGATCTTCGCTGGGGTAAGCCAATGGCTCAAGATATGGGGTATTCTACCTGTCTGAGCAATCAGAAAAAGGTGGCTGAATTCTCTGTCCGCCTTGATCTACAATTGCTACAGTTCTTTCTGCAATCCTAAGAATAGGAGTAGCCCGGGAGAGATTCGAACTCTCGTCGGCGGGGCCAGGGCCCGCTATGCTTGGCCGCTACACCACCGGGCTGATTATTGAGATTAGCATGATAAATTTAACCTTATCGGCACTTCAATCTATTGGGAAGACAATATTATTTCGGACTAAAATACAATTTGTCGGATAGTCGTCATACGACTTTTTGCGAGGTAAAAACAAGCCAAGTCGCCAGAACCAGATTTCGGGTTCTGTGTAGTCTTCGTTTGTTTTGCCCTATTGTGTAAAATCGGTTGGTCAAAATAGAAACTAATCGCCCAAATAAATTAGTTCAACCCTGCGTTTGCTTAGATATACCTCAAATTTGCTTAATATATCCATGCCTAATACACAAGGAGTGTGTCTCAACATTATCTCTCTATTTTTTGGCTCTAAATTTTCGGGAGGGCATATTACACTAAAACCACTATTATGATTTATTTTAAGTTCATCATTGTTTGAACTAAATGTAAGAGTTACGAGGTAATTGAGTGTTTTGTGCTTAAATAATCCACCAAATCCTATAGAAATATCCTTAGCAAAAGGCAAAGTACCACAATCGATACCAGCCAGTGTTGCCTCCATTTCTGTAATTAATGAAACTTTGGAACCAGTATCCACCAAAAAACGAACAATTTTGCTTACGCCATATGCAGGAACTTCAAATAAAACAGGAATTATAGGCTGCCCACAAACATTTATCCCTTTAAATACACGGCTTGAGGGCAACGCAAACACGAGTTCCTAAAAAAACATTGCAATTTCTTCTGCTTGCATATATTTCATTAGTATACTATTTGGATCATATCTTCTAGCAAAAGATAACGCTTCTTCTGACGTATCCTCGCTTTTAATGACTTTCTGTTTGTGTATGATAATCCATTTATTGTTGTATTCTTTCACTAGCCGATCATAATTGTCATTAAGAAATTGCAGGTTTTTTATTGAATCTACGAATAGACTTTTTGACAACAATTTTACACCTCTATCGAGATTCACTATATCTCTTATCTTGTATTATAAGAGGGAAAGGCTGTATATATCAATAATCTTTTAAGCTTTTTGATGCGGATAAATCAGCGACTAAGCAAAGTCATTAATCTGGTTCATTCAACTTGTCGTCGGATATGCTTCATTGTAAATTTTCGTCGGATTATGTTGGTTATTTCTTGAAATAGGCTTATTATTTGTAAAGACACAAGTAAATTGGAGGTTGATTTCTTGTCTCAAGGTGAAGAATCATCCTTGCCTTCCACGTCCAAGCCAACAGCCTCAATAAAGGAGGAACTGAATACTCATTCAACTGGATTTTTTACAATCGCTTTTTTACTTTCTTTTTTATGGTTTAAATTCAATTCGACTCCTATTTTTCCCCTTGGACTTGTTGGAGGAGTAATCATTATCGTTTGGATATCGGATATCGATTTAGAGCTTGGAAAGCATACGGACAATAGAGGACCCTTCGTGTTATGTATTCTAGCCACTATCTTGGGCTTTTTCATTAACTCGATGTAACTGGTCATTTCGTAATTAGGTTCGTCGGATTATGCCAGGGTTGACCATGCCAGAGTTCCGACTATTCTTCAGTGTTCATTGCTTGTTGTTTGATGACTGAGGCTTTGTTCGGATTAGCATAGTACAAGAATGATTTTTTGCTACCAGTTCTTTCAATGATCCCCATTCTAATGAATTCTCTTAAAAGAACAGGGTAGATGGAACTTGTGCGAAAGGTAAACCCTTTCTTTGCCAACTCTTTCCGTATTTCAGTTAAAGTCCTTTTATCATCAAACCAACCATTAATAATCAATTCATTAAGTAGCATCTTAACGGTTTTTAGACCTTTCCGCTTCTTACTTTGCCCAATACCTAACCCAACTAGAATATTTTGAACAGCTTCTTGCGAGCCATCTATTTCAACCATGCCAAATTTAGTGGGTATTCTGGCCGTAATGTTTTGACTCTCGTTTTCAACCATTAATATCACCTTTACACTTAGTACATACTTGCATCTGCGAACACGGATTGGGACATCCTAAACAATATTTGAAAGTGCTTTGGCACAAGCGAAAAGACATTATGCAACCTTTTGTTTCGCAATGTTGAACTCCATTGAGGTGCAAAATTTCGTGAAGGCAAATATCGCTCCATCTTGTCAGGTTATCCTGGGAAAGAGACACTATCCCGATATTCCCACTTATGGCATCAACAATACCTTTGTAAGTTGCCAAATTTCCAAATGATTGATTGGGTTTAATTGTTTTTGAAGTGATCAACAATATTTTAGAGGCAACTTCTTTGATGAGAGGAGCGAGATCTTTGGTGCCGATTGTCTTTTTATGTACATGGCATTTTCGAGAATTTATGACAATACCAAAATCTAAGGCTCGTATCCGAAGTTCATTATAATTTAATGTTGGCAATCCCTCATCGTATAATACGAGCATAAGATTGCTTTAGTTAAAGCAACCTTAAATTAGTTAATATTGAACCTTTTGCACCAAAAAAAGTCTATAGTCATAGTGAAATCTCATAGACTGTGTCTATGTGGGTAAGATTTATATGTGACCAAGTATATGATTACATATGTGTCATACTGATTATCACAGGAGGTGACAAAATGCCCATAAAGGTATCGATTCCTTTGCAAGGTGATGGACGAATAGAGGTAGAAGGCGAATTAGATTACATTAAAACGACCATCCCACATCTCAAAGCAATCATCGAAGAGTTAGGCGCAAATGTTGGCTTTAGTACATCAATTGTAAGTATCGGCGAATCAATTGATAATACCAATGATAGCATACCACCAATTCCTGCATCCATGAAATCAAGCCCTACAGAAGTGATAACTTACTTATTCACCCAAACTGCTTGGGGAATGAAACCACGTACACTGAATGACATAAAAGTGGCCCTAAGTTCTGAAGGCATTAACCGAGATTCCAAGACAATTTCATCATTACTGATTCAATTAGTGCAAGCAAGCAGACTGCACAGAGTCAAAGACAAAACACTCAATGTGTACGTCTATAGTCGCTATTGACCTTCTAGCTCGATTATTATCTTTTTTATTTTTTTCCTGCATTCTGGATTAAGGTTTTCCATTTATTGTCACCCTTAACCTCAATTCCGCAAGCCTCAGCAGGGGTTTTTCCATCCAATGCTTCATGCGGTCGTATGAAGTTGTGGTAAATTTGGTATCCTGCCAGAATAGGCGTATCGTTCCTCTTTAGCCCTCTTACCACCTTCTCTCTGTCTCGAACTTCACCATTGAACCTTTCCATCTTATTGTTGTTCATGTCGCCTGCGAGCTTTATAGTGTTAATGTGTTCTGGGATAGGGTATTCCTTCTTCGTGTAGAACTCCTTATTGAAGGCATCGTGATAAGCTGGCAATCCATCGGTTATGATGGCAGTCGGCACTTTTCCAGTGTACTCCTTAGCCATCCTGAAGAGGTTCCTCGCATCGTGTTTGTACTTTGACTCTGCGACTTCTTGGGCGATCCAGTATCGGGTCTCATCGTCTATCAAGGCGAAGAGGTACTTCATATCGCCCTTAACCTTAACCCACAATTCGTCAGCACGCCAGACATCAGAGGTTGATGGTTTCAATTTGTCGGCATATTTCTTTAACAGCTCAGAGTATTTCTTTATCCAGTTAAAGACAGTCTTGTAGCATACCTTGACCCCAAGGAGTTCAAGCGATCTGGTCGTATTCCTGAAGGATTCCCCGCTGAAGTAGAGCTGCATGGCCATAGTGATGGCTTTTGGATCATGTTTCATCCTCTCGAAACCAATGTTGAAGGTGAAGTGGCGGTTACAGTCCTTGCAGAGATACTTCTGGATGTCCCCGAACTTGTTCTTCCTTACGCCCCACTTCATTATGTTTGAAGAGCCACAGAAGATACACTCGTTCAGGTTGTCCAATGGCTCTATCCTTTGGATAGCGACCTCAGTTCTTAGGGCAAGAGAGATTTCAACCGCATAGATGTGCTTGCATTTGACGTGGCGGTAAACGTGATCGGGGCATGAGCATACCCATTGGTCATTTTTCTTGTTTATCGAATATTCGCCGTTGCCAGACTGCGACTTTACCTTGTAAGAATCTGATTCAATCCTTTTGACCGAACCAAAAGCGTTGGCTATTTTCCAACCCTTCTGTTCTCGCTCGTTCATTGCCATACTTATCTACCTACTAATACATATATACAAATGCCTATATAAATCTATCTGGCAATCAAGAGATATATTTATATGATACTCATAGGTAGATAAGAGGTAGAGGTATCAAAAAATGAGCTTAGCGAGTAAAGTGAGCATAGCAAGACCTGGCACGCTCTCTCTTAGAGCGACTGTTCCCGAAGGGATCGTGGCCTTTCTTGACATACATGAAGGCGATAAACTTGAGTGGAAAATGGAAATCATTGATGGTGAGCGGGTAGCTCTTGTAAGAAGGAAAAAACAGGTGTAATTATGGAGCTAACCGATCAGAATAAAAAAATCATAGCCGAAGCAGAAGAATTCGTGAGAAGACTTGATGATGGTCTTCAGATTGTCAGTCCTAGAGCCCGCAATCTAGAAAGATGGTACAAAGAACCAAATAAACTATCGGAAAAGATTGCAGATATTTTATATGAAAATAAAAAACGATTCCGATATAGCACTGGCGAAACGGAACGGTATAACATTGCTAAAAATCTTCTTGAAGTCAGAGATGTATTACAAACTCATGGATATCTCGAAAATGGCGACGCATCAATAGAAGAGAATAGATTGCTAAGAGAAGAGAACTCTAAACTTAAGGAAGAAGTCAAATCATTGAAAGAAGAAATAAAACAATTAGATGAAGAATTAGCACATCAAAAAATTGGCTCATACTTTGTGGAAGGGGATGTCGGGAAACATGAATAACCTTGTTCAATGCTCCCGATGTCGTAGTGTTTTGATAGCCGAGGAATTTGAGTCACACAAATGTAAAGTCCCCATAAAGAAGCACATTGAAATTATTGCGGGCTTAATTCTTGACCTCACCACATATGAGGAAAAGACTCTGCTTGTGGATGGTCTTAATGGAGTTAGTTATATGATTAAACTAAAGACAAAGGGGGAAGCTCTTCCGTGGCCACCAAACGAAAATACACGGGATAATAACCAAACGGGAACTACACAGAACCAGATTTCGCAAGCTTTAATTATCTCCCTTGTCGCTTCTTTATAAGTAGATCGAAATGTATATATATTACGGAAGTTTAAGCTTCAAACCCCCTTGCAATAACTGAATCAATAGGTGGTTATTTTGTCAAAATTAGATTTGAAAAAGGAACTTGTCCGAGATTCAAAGGAGAAGGAGAAAGAAAGGGAGAAGGACAAGGGCGAAGCAGGGGCCGAGTCCACAGAAGGGATGAAGTGTCCTAACTGCGGAAGCACAAACTTCGTCAGGAGCTTTGAACGGGGAGAAGTTACGTGCTCCAATTGCGGTCTTGTTATCACCGATAAGATCATCGACAGGGGGCCTGAATGGAGGGCTTTCACATCCGAGGAACGCGATAAACGAAGCAGGGTCGGATCTCCTTTGTCGCCGACCGTCCACGACAGAGGCCTCTCAACGGTAATTGATTGGCGCGACAAGGATGCCATGGGCAGGAAGCTTGAGCCCAGGAAGAGGATCGAGATACTACGGTGGAGGAAGTGGCAGATTCGTACCCGCGTGCACAGCTCCCTCGACAGGAACCTGGCCCAGGCGATGAGCGAGCTGGACAGGATAAGCTCCCAGATTGGTCTCCCCAAGAGCGTGAAGGAGGAGTCTGCCGTTATCTATAGAAAAGCAGTTGAGAAGGGGCTTGTGAGGGGAAGATCAATAGAGTCTGTCATGGCCGCCGCAATCTATGCCGCATGTAGAACACAGAAGGTGCCTCGGACCTTGGATGAGATTGCCCGGTATACCAAAGCTGGACGGAAGGACGTCGCCAGGTGCTACAGGCTCCTCCTGCGCGAGGTGGATGTAAACATACCGATTGCTGACCCGGTTGACTTCATAACAAGGATCGGTGGCGCTCTGGAGCTCAGCGGCACTACTCAGCACAAGGCAGCAGAGATCATACGTGATGCAAAGAAGATGGGCATTACTGCCGGGAAGGACCCCGCGGGCCTCGCCGCCGCTGCGATATACGTCGCATCCCTACTGGAAAATGAGCGCAGGACCCAGAAGGAGATCGCCCAAGCAGCCCAGGTGACCGAAGTTACGGTTCGCAACCGGTACAAAGAGCTCATGAAAGAGCTTGGCATAGAAGTCCCGCCTCAGTGAGTTCCAGCTTTGTGGCTACGACGTAGGCGAGGCTATTACTTTTCTTTATCTTCTTCCGCTTCAATTATCCGTTTCTCTTCTTCTGTCTTTCCCTTGCCATCATCCTTGACCAATTCAAGGAAGAGGCTGTTCTGGAATCCGCAATCATTGCAGACGTAGATGTTTTGCGTGATGTACCCCGTCGTTGTGATCACGGATACATTTAGGGAGCCACATCTGGGGCAAGCATCAAGCCCAACCTTTCCCCTCTTCAGTGATGCTACGGTATCCCTAAGATCCTTCTTTTTCAAGGTCTTGCACTACTCTACGTCGATGTTATCCTGAGGGAACCCTGCCTCAACAAGGATCTCGGCAGTCCTCTCACGATGATCGCCTTGGAGCTCGATCCTTCCAGCCTTCTCAGTGCCACCGCATGCAAGCTTGCTCTTCAGTTTGCCAGCGAGCTCCCTTAGGTTGATGTTCTTATCATCAATACCCTCAACGATCGTTACATCCCTGCCCCACTTTCTCTTTTCTATGAAAACCCTTATCCTCTGTTGCTCTTTGACTATGGCTTCACAAACACAGAGGTCCCTAGGCAGCCCGCACTTAGAACAAATATCGCTCAAGTTTTGTAGTCACCTAATTTCCTTGGCACCATAACTATGATTGCATGGAGTATTTATTTTTTTGGAATAGCTCGATTGACATAAATCCCACTCCCGATTAAATAATAATATCACGATATAGGTGGAAGGCGACAAGAGTGAACTATGACATTTTCCTCTGCAAAAAGTGCGCAGCGGTCTGCGCGGGGAGGGAGGGTGCCTCGACTTTCAAATGTTGCCACTGTGGCGCAGCCAACCGCATCGACAGAAGCCTGAAGCTCGCATCATGCGTTGAGTCCAAGAACGTCTCAGGCGTGATCGCGAGGATCAAAATGGCAAGGGCAGACAAGGATCAGCATCTTGGAAATGGAAGAGCTTGACAAGAGCACTGGTAGCACAGTAACCATAAGACCTGGTAAGCCATAGAGTTGGGGAGCATTCCCAAAGGCTTTCTGAAACGGATCATGGTTGATGAGATCTGGGTGGCTGTCAGAGGCGAGAGTGCGGAAGTGACCAGGAAAGCAGTCAGACCGATCTACAACAAATTTAGCCCTAGAAACTTCGAGGGGCAGAGATAGCAATCTGACGAAATTCCTCAAAGAATTCAAGACCTAGGGCTTCCGCTTTTCAGATGTAAGATCTTCCTTTATCCTCCTGTAGGTCTCGTCAAGATGCTCGGGCAATACCTTAGTATCTGAGATGACTGGCATGAAATTAGTGTCACCCCTCCACCTTGGAACGACATGCAGGTGGATGTGCTCAAACCCTGCACCGGATGCACCCCCAAGATTGAACCCAACATTGTACCCCTCTGGCTTCATCAGCCTATCCAGCGCGCCAGTGGCGTCCTGCAACAATTCAAGGATCCCCTCCCATTCCCCCTTCCTGAGTTCCTTGAAGGTCGTGACGTGCCTGTAGGGGGCAATCATGAGATGCCCCGAGTTGTAGGGGAACCTGTTCAATATCCCGAAGACAAGCTCCCTCCTTTCGAAGATGTAGTTCTTCTGGTCATCATTCTGAGTTGGTTTTGTACAGAATATGCACTCGCCAGTCTTCCCTCCAGAGATGAATGCAAGCCTCCACGGTGCCCAAAGCTTCTTCAAATCAAACACCAGCTAAAGATTGCAACTGCTGATAAAAATCCTATTCGGTTCTTTCGTGGATGGTCTCAGTCGAGTATGATCTTGTCTGCTACTCTACTGAATGGGGCAACTTTTCTCCTTTGCTTGTGTAGACTCTGAGAGATCCTTCGTCATAGGGATACCCTGCTATCATCATTATCCTCCCGTAAGGGTTGTTGAGATCCCCTGTTGATGGTGATGCGTTTCCGCTTGGATGGGAGTGCGCCACGCCGATTATGCTGAGATCGAAGGGGATCATGAATGAGGAGAAGCCCGAGAAGCCATTGCCATAAGTCCCGAATGGCGGGATGAGGAACTCGCTTATGGTCGCTCTGCCTCCCTTAACCTTTCCCCTTATCAGCATGATGTTCTCTCTTGGAAAAACTTCCCTGCACAGCTCGAGAAAGGCTTCGAGGGCTCCTCTCTTTATTGCAACGGCCTCTATCATGGCTCGCCACCTCGATCCTCGAAGTACTGCTCGATCCCGCTCGGCTCCTTCTCAGCCAATGCCGCAACAACGTAAGCTGCACAGGATGCTGTGAGCGTCCAGACATTCGCAGGGACACCCAAGGGGGCGATCTGCAGCAGGTAGAGGCTGATGGCAACCGCAAAGCCCAACACAATCGCCGCGACCGCAGACACCTTCCCCCCCCTCCTCCACAGGAACATCCCAAGAACCACTGGGACCTGGGGAAGCAAGAGCGATGATGAGAGGACCGACAACTGTACTATATAGCCAGGTCTCGCAAGGGCAAATAATGTGCATGCTAAGGCAAGGACAGCTATTACGATCCTCCCAGCCAGAACCCCCCTCTTCTCTGCGATCGAATGCCTGTAGGTCCCAAGGATGTCTTTGACTGTCATGCTGCTGAGGGTGAGAATGATCCCGTCGATTGTAGAGACTGATGCTGCAAGGACTGCAACAAGGCCCAGCACGCTCAACCAAAGAGGCATAATCCCCAAGAGGGTCGGCGTCACCAGGTCCTGTGATGCTATCATTGGAAAGGCTCCATTTATCGTGAGCCCCCTGAGCATCAGCCCGAGGAATGTGACAAGCACAGTGAAAATGAGCCCATATACCCCAAACCAGATTATCATCCTATTCAGCACTTTCTTGTCCTTCGGGGAGAAGAGCCTCTGGACCACCTGCGGGTTTGTGATGGCGAAGAAGAACCATGGCAGCGTCAAGCTGAGGAAGTACGAGAACGACCATGTCTGGTTGGGAACATAGCTGAGTTGCCCGAGGGCTGCTATGTTGAACCCCGCAGTGCTGTATCCCCAGGAGAACACCCAGAAGACGACCATCAACCCCACTCCGAGCATTATGATCCCCTGAAAGACGTCAGTCCAGCCGATGCTCCATATGCCCGCTATCACAGACCAGAGAAGTGCCACTGCGATGGCGATCAGCACAGCTAAGGTGAAGGGCACCCCCCCGCCGCTGGCTCCCTCCGCCGCTACGGCCACGCCGATCACTTGGGCGGAACAATAAGGAATCAGTGCTACAAGCGCCAAAAGCGTCACGACTGCTCCCACCAATCTGCTTTTGTACCGGTCGCTGAGGACCTCTGCCGGGGTAATGTAGCCGCCCCTGTTATGAAGAGACCAGTACTTGGGGGCGATGAAGTAGAGCAGAAATAGGGTGCCAACGAAGTACACCAGCTCGAAGCCAAGGGCTCCGACGCCCGCTGTGTAGGCAAGCCCGACAAGGCCGATGAACATGAAGGCGCTGTAGGTCGTCGCTGCGTACGAGAGCGAGGCAAGCAGGGTCCCAAACCTACCGCTGGCCGTGTAGAAGTCCTTGGCACCCTTCTTCAGAAATCTCTTCGCGACAACAGCTATTGCCGTTCCGAGGATCAGGAAGATCCCGATTGCAAAATAGGTTGACACTGCCTCCATTTCATCATCTCCTAAAAGAGATGTAGACAAAGACCAAGTACAAAGCAGAAAGAATTACCCAGAAGAGGAAGGTTGCAGGGCCTGCCATTCCGCTGAGCACAAGGTATGGGACCAGGTACATGAGAAGGACCACGATTACGGAAACTGCTAAGAAGACTCTCTTGTCCATGTTCCAACAACTCTATGTGAAATTAGCTTTTTCAAATATAGGAGCTATCTCCCTCAGTTGGGTTATTTTAAGCACCAGCGCCAGATAGCTAATTGGGATCGGCGTCTCATATTTGTCTTCTCATGCGTTTAATTTCCACAATCTTCCACTAATTCCCTTTCTTTCCCCCTTGCTTCTACCAAAAACCTAACTGCTGCTTATTGTTTTGACCATAACCGAAGAGATGCTATCAAAAGAGATCTTCTTCGCCTCCCTCTTGAAAAGCTTGCCACCCATTAGGTCTACGAGTTTTCCCTTCTCTCCAATTAGGTACACCTGATCTGCTAGGCAGACCCCGATTTTATGCCCATTCACGACTACAGCATCCCCCATACTGGCGAAGTGTATCTGCCTAACCTCCCTCCCCCCAGCCTTGGTGATCATCTTCGCCTCAAGGCTGGGCGTTATCAGTGGCAAGCCCATCTCCTCCGCTATCCTCCCTCCCAGGTCCCTCCCAGATTCGTTCCAGACAAGAAGGACCCCATCAGTCTTCCCCGGCCTCTCCACCTGAATGAGCGGCATCGACGTCATGTTCTTCAGTATCTTGGTATTCGCTATTGTCTGGGAGCCGAATATCATGCCACTCTGCGCACTCCTGCCGCAGTTGAGGAGAACCACGCTGTCCACATCAAGGAGAGCGACCTCGTCGAGCATCCTGCTGTTGGTCTTTTTCCCGACCAGGCACGGGCCATACCATGCCCTAGCACTCTTGGCCAGCTCCGCAATCGCGCTCTCGCTCACACCCCTCATTAAAACCTTATAGCCAAGCCTTTCAAGGATTCCCTTGACCATATTGTGCCAACCCTCGATTACGGGCTCTGACCCCATTATCGCCAAGGCAATAACTTTGCTCTGGCTTGTGCCCCTACCAGAGACCTCGCTGACAGATCTGGGAAGCCACTCAGCGATCTTCACCGACCCACCCGCCCTCCTGAACTCGTCGGTGACTCTTAGAATGTCCTCGCTGAATTCCTCGAGAATCCAAGCTGACTTCTGCAGCTGGAAGGCGCCCCCCCTCCTCAAGCTCCTTACGAGCCTTACCCTGATCCCATGGGGATCCTTCTTCGTTTCGATATCATAAATCATGAGTAACATTTGTCTGCCCTTTCGTATTCTCTAATAGATTCACCGTCAACTTTAACTTTACCGCGTTATGAGTAATGCTTAGTGATCCGTGTTGTCATCGTTTGCCGCCACGTCCATCGCCCGCCACCCACCGGCAGTCATACTTAGGACAGACTCGTCCGCAAGGGATGCTATCAAGATGATGGCAGAGAAGAGCGTCAGGCACGCGATCGTCTCCAATGATGGCCGCAAGATAGATGGCATAGTGTCCGCAAAAGACATACTAAACTACCTTGGTGGCGGCGAGAAGTACAAGATAGTCGAAACTAGTTGCAGCTGCGACATCTTGGTTGCGCTGGGATCCTCTATCGACCCAATCATCAACAGAAAGCCTGTCATTGCAAGCACCACTGCGTCGCTTCCGGACATGATGAACCTCATGTCAAAGCACGACATAGGCATGCTTCCCCTCCTCGACGAGAACGGAATCATCTGGGGTTCGCTCTCCGAAAGGCATCTCTTCAAGCTCTTCGAGGAGAACCAGATGTTCGTGAGGGTGTTCGAGATAATGTCGAAGCCTCTCATCACGCTGGACTCGAAAGCCACCCTCCTGGATACGATGCGGGTGATGATAAAGAACGATATTAGGCGCATACCGATAATGCATGAAGGGGCTCTTTGGGGCATCATCACCGTGAAGGATGTGATAAAGTTCCTCGCCAGCCCATATGTGGACGAAGCTATAAACAAGGGACTTTGTGATTACCTGTTCACTTCAAATGTATCCAAGATAGCCAGCCAGAACCCCAAGACCGTTGGCCCAGACGAGGACCTGTGCGATGCCGTAAAGAAGATGAACTCCTTCAATGTGGGTTCTCTGATTGTCATGTCGGGCGGAAAGCCCGTGGGGATGCTTACTGAGCGTGATTTTCTTCTCAAGCTGCCAAAATTACGTGGAGTGGAGTTCATAACAGACGTGAGCAAGAACCGCGTCCTAGTTGGCAGGATACACTTCTGATACTCAGTCTAAAGAAATCCAAGTCTTATATAAAAAAGAATGTATATTCATTGATATGAAACCCTTGCAACCTCCCGAAGAGCTGCTGCAAACCTTGGGAGAGCCTATTGTTAATGAAGCCTTCCAAGAACTATTATCTAATAGAATCCCCTCAAAAATGGCGATGGAAATATTAAGTGAATTCTCTAAAAGGTGGAAGGATTATGCTCGCCCTGCTCTCATGATTCTTGCGTGCAAAGCGGTGGGGGGCGATCCCGCCTTGGTTGTTCCCGCTGCAAAAGCATTGATCCTTTCTGGAGGTGCCTTCGATCTTCATGATGATATTATTGATCGCTCTTATGTCAGGAAAGAAAAGAAGGAGAAAAGCATTATGGGAATTTATGGTCAGGATGCAACGCTGCTTGCAGGGGATGCTCTGCTAATTGCAGGCCTGTCTTACTTTTCGCAATTCGCACAACTCCCACTCGGTGGAAGAATCGAAGAGGTTGTCAAGACTATAAAAGAGGGTCTATTTGAGTTGGGTTGCGCCGAAATGGATGAGCTGCGCTTAATAAAAAACCTTGAAGTGAAGCCGGATCAATACCTTGCAATAGTGAAAATGAAGGCCGCGGATGTCGAATCATACACCAGGGTTGGTGCTATAATTGGAGGTGGCACTGCCAAAGATATTGAAGATCTGGGGCGATTCGGGCGCTTTTTAGGGATGATTACCATTCTAAGGGATGATATTGAGGATACTTTCAACGATAAGGTTGAGCTGACCTCACGGCTAACGAAGGAAAGTCTCCCCCTTCCTATTGTTTTCACCTTAGCAGATCCAAAATGTGTGGAAATTCTACTTAGTATCCAATCATCGCCAAAAGAAACATTAGACGATGAACAAATTGCAGCATTAATATCCTTGATCGAAAGCAATAATGGCTTCGAAAGAACTGTAAAAGTTATTGACAAGTACTTGATCGAAGCAAAAGAGACGCTTTCAACAATAAAAGAGCCTAACCTTCTGCTTTCGTTATTTAGTCAGTAGTGAAACATGATTAAAAATACAACAATAATCCACAATACGAATTATGAAAATGAGAATTAATTGGTATTCTTCAATGCCAGAATCTTATCATGGTTGGGCTGTAGGTCTTCATCTTAGGTTTCTCCACCTTTTTTGTTTACCTGTAAGACAATGATACAGCTAACTCCTTTAAAAGGTTTTTGCCACTTAATGTTACTTTTTATAAACTTTTATTATGAAGAATAAAAAATCTTTCATATATGAAGATATTTTTGTTAAACATATTTAATATAATCGAGTAAGCTCCGGCGGCGACCAAGCGGCGCCATTCCGCACATCACATGTCCAACCCAAAGGAACCTTGAATTTTCTTACTGAATGCCTAAGCATTCCTCCATAACTAGAGAAAAAACTACGCCTTCATATTTTTTAACCTCATTACCAAAGACTTTTATATCATCATGAATCTTGATTATCATTAATGCCTGTACTGAATTCATTGACACAGTCAACAAAGAACGGATTGAAGCTCATAACATCTAATTTACCTTTATCAATCTATTCAATTATTAGTATAACCTATATTTACTTGTTAGGAACTAATTATTCTGTAATAGCGGAAGTAATCGGTATCTCAGATAATCTCTACTTTATTATACCATTAGCTCTTTTCACTGTCATTTTTCTTTTTGTAGGTGCAGCATATAAAAAGAATTATCATCGCCAATTGAATCTAATTTGTAACGTAGTCGGAATAGCCTTTCCCCTCCTGCTTCTTCTTGAAGTAAAAGGAATCCCCGGTCTACTTGGATATACTTTTCTTGGAGGCATATCCGCCGCAATGTGCTTGCCTAATGTGATCTCTGCCTTCCTAAGTAAAACTGACTATAACAATAGAGGAAGCGCATGTGGCATTTTCACCGTCATAGTGTTTGTAGTCATCATCGCACTAAGTTTTATTATCGATTCATTCATAGCACTAGTGATAGCGCTAGTGATATTGAAAGTTCTAGGGTTATTGGCTTCAAATAAAATAAAGTCAATAGATTTTTCCACAGAAGAACTGGTTTACATAAAAACGAATACTAGAACAAAAATTGCTTTCTTGGTTGTATGGATCATTTTCAATATAGTCGACGTGGTTGTCGAGACTATCGTAAGCTCTGGGTTAAGTAATTCTCAAATACAAAATACATTGATTGAATCTTATCTAATAGGACTTGTAGCAATGGTCGTGGCTGGCGCTATTATGGATAGTTATGGCCGAAAAAGGGTAATGATTATTGCATACGCATATCTGGGTTTAGACTACGCAATGATTTCGATTGCAGGCAGCTCGCTGTATCAATTAACAGTCCTTGATGGGATAGCTTGGGGGATTCTTACGATTCTTCTTCTACTTATCCTATGGGGAGATATTTGCAAACCAACGTCAAGGGGAACTTGGATTGCGGCATCATTATCCATAGCTTTCTCTTCGGTAATATTGCTTCCAATTATGCCTTCCCTCTTAAAGGGTCTGCCTTTTGGTCTGCGTTTCGAACAGATTTTCCCTCTAACAAGCATCTTCCTCTTTGTGGCAGTTGTAATTATCTTGTCTTTACCAGAAACCATTCCTGATCGGTTTCTCCAGAAAAAGGAACTTGAAGATTACATCCAGCAAGTAAAGAAAGTTAGTGAGAAATATAAAAAATAAAAAGACTAGAAGAGGTCCAGTTTAGCTGCTATCACTCTTAACATTTCTGTGAAGGGATGTTTTGGATTCTGAAGCACGAATAGATCTCCCCTCTTCAGCCTGCCGACCTCGCAGAAGCAAGGGAGGATGCCAATAACCGCCTCTTTATACTTATTTTGCAGATCCTCGACAACCTTGTTCTTGTCTGGGTCTGCCCATTCTGCTCCTCCAATGGCTTTGTTGATTACGATAGCCGTCTCCTTCTCAAAGGTCTCGTAGAGCTCCTTCAACATCTTGGAGGTGCCCATAATGTCGGCATCGTCAAGGGTTGAAACAACGACTGCCACATCTGACGCGACCACCGCATTAATTGACAGATATTGTATGCCTGGACTTGTATCGACAAGGACTATATCGAACTTCATGTCATCGAGGAGTTCCTTCCTCATCTTGTAGATCCGCTGAAGCGCCTCGATCTCCCACTTCTTGCCTTTCGTGACCATCTCCCTTATGGCTTCAGTGGAAAAGTCAGCGAAACCAACGTAAAGCTTACCCTTATTCTCCAGCTTGTCGGAGCAATCCAGCAGGCAGTCCCTTACGCTTATGGTGCCTTCCAACACGCTGTTGAGAAAGCATTTCAAACCCTTTGGCTCGAAGACCACCTGCAGTGTCGGCGCCCTGAAGTCAAGGTCAAGCAGACATACCTTCTTTCCCTGCAACGCGTAGATCGTAGCCAGGTTCACCGAAAGATAGCTCTTGCCGGTGCCACCCTTGTAAGAGTGTAATGCGATTAGCTTGCCCATAACTATGCCCCACTCTCTACCGCAAAGTAGATCTGATGCTTTCTCCGCACCTTCTTCACATATCCAAGCCTGACGAGCTGATTAAGGTATCCACTCTCTATGGCCCTGGCACGGCCAGTAATGTTTGCCACCTCGTCGGCCCTCCCTTCAATAAGCTTGCTTAGGGCGATCATGGTCTTCCTCAAGTGATCGGGTAATTTGAGAAGCACAGCGACACTAATGCCGCCGCTTAAGCCGCCCTCTGAAGAGCCATCCTCCTCCTCGTCGATCCTCTTCTCAGTCTCCTTAGCTAGCTTCTCAAGAATCTCCTTTTGAAGCGTGAGCACCTGTTCAAGATAAATTCTCATCGAGGAGAACTCTTTCTCCATCTTTGACAATGCATTAGTATCAATTTCAGTCTTGCTCATCAAGGACCGCTCTGTCTTTGTGTCAAACACTTCAATTACTAAACATAAATACCTTCCCATGGTAATAAATACCTTTCTATGAGTTGCGATTAACGGTCGCCTTTTCATAATTTTTTTAAGAGAAAGCACTTTTAGAGATAATTACTAGATTTTTTCTGACAGTATGACCGATAAGCTACAGTTGCATAGCTCGCGAACAATCGGTTTTAATATCTGTCTCATTTTAAGAGACTTGGTAATCGATATGGGCAAGATTAGAGTTGCCATCGCGGGAGTGGGCAACTGCTGCTCAGCTCTCGTCCAGAGCGCAATCTTCTACAAGAAGGAGACAATCGGTTTAATTCACAATGATGTAGGCGGCATGGGTCCAACAGACATCGAGATCGTTGGAGCCATTGACATAGACTCTAGGAAGGTCGGCAAGGACCTCTCTAGGGCCATATTCGAGGATCCGAATGTCGCTCCGAAGGTAAACGACGTGCCAGCGCTCGGCATAAAGGTCGTCAGGGGGCCGGAACTGGACGGGGCAGCGGGTGTGCTTAAGGAGCTCATAACTGTCGATGGCTCCCGCCCAGTGGATATAGCGAAGTACCTCAGGGATGCAAAGGCCGAAGTGCTCGTCAATCTGCTCCCCACTGGGGCAACGAAAGCATCAAAGTTCTACGCAAAAGCTGCCCTTAACGCCGGCTGCGCATTCATAAACTGCACTCCCGCAAAGATCGCAACTGATGACAAGTGGATAAGGTCTTTCGCTGAAAAGAAGCTCCCGTTGGTGGGCGACGACCTGATTAGCCAGATTGGTGGCACAGCACTTCACATGGGCTTGCTTGATCTCTTGAACAGGCGTGGTGTGATTGTCGACAAGACGTACCAGTTGGACATCGGGGGATCCATGGAAGCCTATGGTGTGCTTGAGGACTACCGAAGGGAGGAGAAGCGGAAAGTCAAGGCGGATGCCATTAAGCTGGTGCTCCCGCCCGAGTCCAAGGTTGCGACAGGCACATCGGACTATGTCAGCTTCATGAAAGACAAGAGAACCAGCTACTTCTTCGTCCACGCGCGCAACTTCTTGGGGGCGGAGGTTGTAGCCGACATCTTCTTCCGGACTCAGGACAGCTCCAATGGAGCGGGGATGCTCACAGACATCATCAGGGGTGTGAAGTTGGCAATGAACAGGAAGCTTGGCGGGCAGATACCGAGCATCTCAGCATACGGCTTCAAGAGCCCGCTAGTGCGCACATCCGTGACGGAAGCTCAGAAATGGTTCGAGGACTTCGTGGCAGGTAAAAGGAAGAGTTAGGGAAGCTTTATTTACTTCATTCTTTCTTCTCCTTTCTGCAGACTCGATTCTTGAGAGTCGGACAATTTGGAAAGTTGGAGAAATAATGTCTGAGCCTAAGAAGGTTGAGGAACTTAATCCGGGTTCCCGTGCCGTCGACGTACTTGTAAAGATTCTGGAACTTAATCCTAGCAGGCAGGTATCGACAAAGGACGGATCGGTGCATAATGTTGCTGAGGCTGTCGTAGCTGACGATACTGCCAGCGTGATACTGAGCCTTTGGGATGACGACATCGGGCGCGTCCAAGTCGGCAAGACCATTGCCATAAAGAACGGATACATAACCCTCTTCAGGGGTACGATGCGCCTCAACGTGGGAAGGTATGGCACAATGGAGGATACTGCAGAAGCGCTGGAGACGGTAAACACGGAGAACAATATATCCAACAGGTCCTACGACCAGCAGATACCGAAGTTCAGACCCCTCTACACTGACAGCGACCGTGGCGGAAGGTACAGGCGAAGAAGGTAGAAGTTCCTTTTCAATGTCCCTTACAACTAACGCAATGACTCTAATAATTATCCCAAAGCATAATGGGTGATCGGACTTGCAGATCACCTACTCTCCCGCAGAAGACGTTCAATTTCTTGTGAGAGACCTCATAGGCTCGCTATCCTTAACATTCATCGATCCAGATCGGGTTTTATGCTTCAGGAGTAAGGGCTCCAAGTCAAGGCGCATTATCGCGAGGTGCTATTCACTGTCCAAGATCTGGCAGAAGGCTCTATACCTCCCCTCTTTCTACATAATCGAGGTAATCTCCGAGCATTACGACGGCCTACCTGAAGAGGAGCGGGTTAAGGTCATGATCCACGAGCTCATGCACATACCAAAGTGCTTTGGCGGCGGGCTTCGACCCCACTCTGGTTGCGTCACTAGGAAAGCAGTGGAGGAGAACTACAGGAGATACTTGGCGTTCAAGGTCAGTAATCGCACTCTCAAGGCACTCTAACGGACTCCGGCTGCAAGACTTTAGTTACTATGCCGATTCCCCTCGATCTCCCTTCCCTGAATAGGAACTGGTCACCCTCCCTGATATAGATGGGATGAAAGACCGCAGCCGCCCTTATCAGAGCCTTATCGCCAGTCCGCAGGGGGTCCTTGGAAGTCCACGTAATTCTGCAAGCTTCTTTGATCGAATGGATGTGGAAGATTGCCTCATAACCAACCCTTATCGTCGTTGGGTGGTGGAGGATGAACACTTCTGCCTCGAATTCCCGCGCTGCTATGGCTGGAAGCTCCTCCCCAATCATGACCATGCCCTTCTCCACCTCGTTGTAGTCGATGTCGGTGATAGCAAAGGTCACGCTCCTGCCAGTCTGAGCTTTTTCAACGTAGACCCCCCTCTTTGCATGTATGCTCTTTATGCGCGTGCTCCAGAAGTCACCCTCGCCGAAGGGCCCGATCTTAACGATGTCACCCACCCGTGCGCTTCCTTGGAGGACCAGCCCCGCAACTACCAGGCCGACGCCTGGCACGTTGAACCTGTCGTCAATGTAGAGCAAGAAAGGCTTCGCGGATTCGGCCTCCCATTTCAGCCTAGGAGGCAGAAGGTTGAGGAACTTCCTTAGGAGGAAGAGACCGTCGCCGCTCCTGTTGGAGCTTAAGAAGACCGGTGTTACCCTCCCACTGCCCATATGCCTAGCCGAGATTGCTACGTCGTCCAGGTCCTTTGCTATCAGTGGTATCTTGTTCACGCCTGGCGACTTTAACAGCGTCATGAGGTCTGACATGACGCTCGAGAGAACCCCTTTCGGTGCGAGATCTGCTTTTGTCACAACCACGAAGATGGGTATCTTGAAGCTGAGGGCTATGCCCAGGTGCTCCCTCGTCATTGTGGAGACCCCTGCGTTGCCAGCTACAACAAGCATGACGTAATCTGGGTTATACGACAGGAGCCCCCTTACCGCAGTCCTGAGGTACCTCTCGTGCCCGCCAATGTCTACGAAGGAGACCAGTTTGCAGCTGTTGAGGTAAACTTGGGCTTCGTCAAGTGGGGAGGGGAGGAGGTAATTGACCACGGTCCCCTCTTCGTCGAATCCCATCACTCTCTCTGCTACTGAAGATGTCCTGCGCATTATGACCTCGTGCTTGTACCTCGCTATCTTCCCCATAACCAAGCCGTCCCCGTCGTCTTTCTCACCAGTAACAAGGACGCCAACGGTTGTAGTCTTACCGTGGTCAGCCTGGCCGGCCGCGACTATTGAGATCTGTATGGGGAGCTGATCTCTGCACCTCCTTAGCAGCAGCTCAATTATCCTGCCATCTCTCCCCTTCGCCTCCCTCACTCTGCTCATCGTGGCGCCGGCCATGATGGCCGCCTTCTTGAGGTTATCCAGGGAGAGATCAAGCTCCGCATCGCTGATCCCTACAGGCTCTCCGGAGTCGGTCACCCCGATGATATACAGGGCCTCGCCCCCCTTCTCCGCCAGCCTGTACCTAATCTGGGACGCAAGCTCCTCCAGCCTGTCCTTGCTCGGCTGCACGAGCTTGAGCTTGTACTCCACGTTCCCCTCTTCGCGCTCCTTGGGGAGATTCGAAAAAATATCTTGGTTCATCTAATCTTCAAATAATAATGGCATGCCCGCGTGATAACTTTTTCGAGAATTGCTTGATCATTTCTCCCCTGCTTTTCGCTTAAGTATGGAGCTAGCCGACTTCAGCCAATATGCTGCCTTGAACCTGTTAGCGTAAGCATCGACTTCTCCCGCGTCAGGGATTCTCTCTTTAAGCTTGGCCATCACCATCTCCAATTCCAGATCAGATGCCTCGCTCCATTCTTTCTTTAGAAGAACTGCCAGATGCTTTGACATGCCCTTGGAATTACTTTTAATAATTCCCTGGAGTGCTCTTCCAACGAAGAGAGCGTATGCCGCATCGAAGAGGTATCTTGCCGCTGCATCAGGCTCAGTCTCAGGCATCACACCTAACATCCTCATCCTTGCAGCGCCCATCCAGTCGAAGGCTCTCGCTGTCTTCAAGTCTCTGGGGGTTTTTGCCTTAGAGTATCCCCCGCCTCCCCTCTTCTCCTTCATGTTCTCGACGATAGGCCTATCCGGCATCCTAAGGTAGGCGCAGCGTTCCGAGCCGCACCCTCCAGCGCACTCTATGGCAGGTGAGCCGCTCTCTGGGCAGATTCGGCCTGATACCAAGGTATCAGTTGACCGCTCCCCAGAGCCAGCGTGTGAGCCTGCTGAGCTGCCAGAGGGCGTCCTCCTTGTCGAGCGAAAGCCTGCACAGTACTTGGCCGTTAGCATACCCATAGACATCCCTCCCGCCCTGTACGAGATTAGCGATCCCAAGGGAAGGGCAGAAGCCGAGCCCAGGGAAGTAGAGATAGATTATCTTGTCGGCGGTGATCATGTCAAAGTAGCCATACTTAAGGTTCTCAGGGTACGATAGGTAGACTTCGAGGGCGGTACGTTTCGGATCCACAGCGCACGGGAGTACATAAGTGATCCCTGGCTTGAGGCTCCACCAATTATTTACGACTGCTGAGGGGGAGAAATTCTCCTTCCTGTACTTGCCTGCCTTGAAGTAGACGCACTCCGCGAGGTCAAACTCGCCAAGGCAGAACTTGCGGAGAGCAGTCACGCAGGAAGAACAGCCGCAGTAGCCGCAGTCAGTTTTAGGGAAGTTCTTATAATTGTCGTAGAATGTGACCATGAAACCCCCAATCTAAATTAACCGTTAATTCTTAAAAAGCTTGGCACGCAGTTTCCCTTATCACTATTAAAGAATCCTTAGCAAAAAATTTCTTCTCTTTGATATCTTTAATTGAATAGGAAATATTATAAAGGTTTCAAAAGCAATATGTCAACAGAGGTTAAATAAAAAATGGCAGCAGCAAAGAAGAAACAATACAAGAAAAAAGAAGTAAAGGCAAAGAAGAAAAAGTAATCTGATCAAAGGAAGTTGGGGATGAAGGGGCGGGAACGCCAGAAGTCCAATTTTTTTATCTCCTTTATTTTTATTGGCTGGCAAACCCTGCTTACAAGTCCGTTGAGGGAGTAGGGTACCCTAGCCAACCTGGCCTCGCCCTCGGTAACCCACGGGTCTATCGCGAAACCCCTGCCCTTTACCTCCTTCGCAAACTTCTTTCTTTCATGGAAGCCCATCTTCAATGCCCTCTCGCCGTCAACGTAGATGTGGAAACCCCTACCTGAATAGACAGTCGACAGCTCGTTCCAGCCCTTTGACTCAAGCCAACCGTAGAGCTCCTCTGTCTGGTCTATGGCTTTGTTGAAGCAAATATAGCAGAACTTAAACATGGACGCACCCTTCACCCTGTCCTCAAGGGTGCCGCAGTTGGGACAGACTATATTCTCGGGATCGAGGTCGAACATAAGCTCCTGCCCGAGCACCTCTTCGCAGGACATGCACCCTTTCCCCCTCCTGCTGCAGTCAGCGCATGCTTTCTGATCCTTGTACAAGTTCCTGTCATAGTAGAGATCTTCGGGTAGGTACTCCATGACCATCTCCCTCAACTCGTGGAAATCCTCGACATCGAAGTAGATCAGCTTGCCGATCTGGTCCTTATACTCCCTGCGGTAGTACCTTGTCTCGTTTCCGGGGTCAAGGTGGAAGATGGGCTTCTTAAGCCCTTCCGGCCTTCTACTGAACCAGTCCCTAATTAAGTCGAAATCAAGATCAGAATAGTACTTCTTTCTGTCCTTGACTTTGGACGGTCTGTGGTTCAGCGGGTAGCAATGGCGAAGCCTCGTCACGGCAAGCACAACCTAAACTACCGATCCCGCAAGCAAAGGCAGCGTTATAGTGACATCGCCGAAGACTGCCACATGCTTGGCAGTGGGCTTGATCTTGCCCCAGGATATGGCTTCCTTCGGGAGCGCGCCCGAGAGGCTCCCATCGAACTCTTGAGCCGTAGTCAGATATATGCAGTAGTCGAGCCCATCCTTGAATTGGTTCCACCATATTACATGATGCTTGCTTATCCCTCCGCCTATTATCAACGCGCCAGTCTTCTTTGAGTCCAGCACAAGGTTGAGGATGGAACTCATGTCCTTGAACATGTCAAGCTTGAACTTGTTGGTCTGGGAGTAAAAGAAAAGGTTGGTGCCGAACGAGCCATCGATAATGCCTGGCACGTAAATGGGAACTTTCTTGTCGTAAGCTGCCCTAAGGATGGAGTTTCTGTCATTTATGCTCCCCCCAAATTCTCTTGCCAGTTCACTGGGAGAAATGGAATCCCTACCTCTCATGATCTCGGGGAGGCTCTGCCTCATCACCTTCTCGATTAGAGGTCCATAGTCCTCCAAGGGTATGACAACATTACCCAACCTGTGTATATCGAGCTTGCTGAGCATCACATCATCATACTCGAACTCGCCGGACGAGTATCGCGCGCCGTATGCCCTGGCAAGATCATGGTCCAGGGCGCCACACGTGGTAACAATCGCACTGACCATGCTGCTTCGCACCATCTGGGCCAGAACTCCGCGGAGCCCAGTAGACACAATATTGCCTGTGAATGAGAGAAAGGTTGTTGCTCCATCCTCCATCATCTCATCCAATATGGCTGAAGCCTGCGCGAGCCTTGGAGCCATGAAGCCCCCCATTTTGCCAAATCCCTTTACAAGATCACCTATGCTTGTATCCGAGGTAACTTCAAGGTCCTCAACTTTTTTAGAAAGTATTGAATCCCTTACCTTATCCTTAACCTTGGCCCTTCTATCGCTGGTCATCTTCAAACCCCTGTGATTTTCAGATATTTACGGACTCCCCTTCCTTTATAATGATCACGTCCGAACTGATCCTTTCCCTAACCATCCTTCTGAACTCATCAGGATCCTGCCTTATCAGATCAAAGGTGTTGTAGTGCATGGGCACTACGAACTTTGCGCGGATCAGCTCAGCGGCCTTGGCAGCCTCATATGGCCCCATGGTGAAGTAACCTCCGATGGGCAGGAGGGCTACATCTGGCTTATACATCTCGCCTATGAGCGCCATGTCTCCGAAGAGCCCTGTATCCCCTGCGTGGTAGACCCGCCTCTCCTTGCCGATGAATACAAAGCCACAGGGGTCGCCAGTGTGGAATGCCTGTGTGCAGACCACGTCTATCCCCTTTACTTCATGGGAACCGCCTGTGTTGAGTGCGACGACATCCCCCAGACCCTTTCCCGCCGCTATCTTGCCCAGCTCCGTAAAGCACAGGAAGGTGCAGTTGTCGCGTTTTGCAATCTCTATTGCGTCTCCTAAATGATCAAAATGGGAATGGGTAACGGCCACGATGTCCGCTTTCTCAATATCAGTCAATTTGAGCTTTGAAGACTTGTTGCCCGTGATGAAGGGGTCAACAATAATCCTTCTTCCGTCCAAAGTAATCTCGAAACCAGCGTGCCCAAGGAATTTCAGCCTCAAAAACATCCCCAAACAAGATTAATAAACTGGCATATATTATTCTGATTGTGAGTTGCTTTTGGAGTACAACATAAGGGGCAATGCATTGACCATACGGCTTGATGAGAAACACCTGGCCAGCGTCGTCTTCCATAAAGAGGGCAACAGGATGTACCTCGACTCCACCTTCACGCCAGAGGAGTACCGCGGCAGGGGCATAGGTAGTGAGCTGATGAAATCCTCGATGGATTATGCAAAAAAGAACAGCCTTCTTATTGTGCCAGTCTGCTCCTTCGCCGTAGAATATTTCAGGAAGCACCGAGAATACAGCCCGATCATTGTAAAAAGCTGATGATAAAATGGTCTTCAGCACTTTCCGAAGCGTGATCAAGGAGAACAGGAAAATACTCGCTATCTCTTCGCTGATCTTGGTCATTGCAATCGTAGCTGGCTCAATTACCCCGCAGGGGGAAGGTTCCTCCGTCAACAATATCTTCTCACAGCTGTACCCTCAAATCAACCAGTTGCACCCATATACGCCTACAATGATGCTCTACATTCTGGCCAAGAACTCGGTAGCGGCTGCGACCGTATTCTTCTTAGGTCCTCTTCTGATCCTCCCTCCTGTGGTTCTATTGCTGAATGGGTTCGTAGCCGGATACGTAGGTTCATTAGCAGCAGACAAGTATTCCCTAGCATTCGCCATAGGGATCTTGGCGCCGCACGGTGTATTCGAGCTTCCCGCTCTGGTCTTTGCGGCTTCAGCTGGCATCCGTTTTGGCATAGGTGTCGGAAGGAAGGTAATAAGGACTTTAAATCGAGAGAAGTACGCCCTAACTCCGGAGTTCATGGCAAGCTGGAAGCTCTTTATGTTTGCCCTGATGCTCTTGCTCATAGCAGCAGTGATAGAGGCCTATGTAAGCCCCTGGGTAGGCATGCAGCTCATGCCATCCTGAGTATCTCGCCTGTGTCATGCCGAGGTGTGATCCCCGGGGCTCTCTTTTCGAGCTCCACCTGGAACTCCTTGGACCTCAGCGCTTCAATGAACCCCTTCACCGGCGCCTTGCCAAGCCTCTTTGTCTCGACCGCAAAATCATAATCCTCCTCACACAACTTAACAAAGTCAAGTCCATAGATCTCAGCGGTCGCTCTCAGACCGAGTCCAACATCCGCCCTGCCCTCCTCTATCGCGCGCGCTACCTCCTCATGGGTCCTGACTTCGAAGTCGTACCCTCTGATCTCCTCGGGAGAGAGACTGCGTTCCCTGATCAACCTATCAAAAAGTTCCCTGGTACCTGAACCCATATTCCTGTTTACAAACCTGACTCCCTTCACGCAGATATCCTCGAGCCCTTTGATCCCCTTTGGGTTGCCACTCTTAAGCATCAACCCCTGCTCCCTCCTGTACCCCCTGATCAGTGCTACTGTGCCGCCCGCCCAGCTCCTCCTTATGAATGGCACATTGTAGATCCCGCTCTCCTCGTCAAAGAGGTGAACCCCAGATATGTCGGCCTCGCCTAGCATCAGAGCCGCAAGGCCTGCTGTCGAGCCCACCTCCACCACCTCCACCGAGTACCCCTTCACCATCCCTGCGAGTATTTTTACGCCAACGCAGCTGCTGCCTATGATTGAGAGATCGGGTCTCCTGAACTTGATGAACTTCAGCTCCTTGCGGGACCCGAGCAGTCGGGAGACCTTGTCTTCCAGAGCAAGATATTCCTCCAGCATCCTCTCCCCCGTCTCCGTGAGTGCCGTTCCACCACCTGCATCGCCGCCCCTCTGCGCCTTCACAACCGGATTGCCGATCCTCTTGGAGAGGTCGTCCACAGCATTCCACGCGTAGGCGTAGGTGACCCCCAGAGATTTCGATGTAGCCATGAAAGATCCGTACTTCTTGATGCCTTCAAGGATCTTTGCCTCTCTCTCGCCTAGAATGTACCTTCCATCCTCCTCGAGCCAGACGGTGAAACCGGTTTTCACGGGTTATTCATCCGCCCGTAACTTATTTAAATGTGACCGTTATATTCGTTCAAATATAACGGAGAGATGCATTTCATGAAAACTAGAAATATGTTATTGGTAATTGCTACAATAGCCTATACCGTTGCCGCGACAGCAACCACAACAAAACTACTAAAAGGAACGGGATATAAATGACAGTTGAAAAACGCAACCGAAGCACCATGGCATACTCGTTCATCATCGTCGGTATAATAATTGGGTGCGCCATAGGATTTGGAGTAGGCTACTTGACTTATGTACCTCAAATCAACTCGCTTAATTCAAAAGTAACGAACCTTCAAACCTCATTTAATAACTCTATAATCACTATAGCTTCTAATTCACCGCCGTTTGCAATTGGTGCAGCCGGCACTCTAAAGTTTGCTTTTGGCTCAATTCTCACTACCTTTGAGGGACTGTACCCAAGTATTAGTGTTGCACCTCCTCTGTTTGCAGGGAGCAGTTTAGTTGCCCAAACAGAGAACACCACACAAAAGTTTAGTGTGGAAGCTGCTGCTGACACGACCACTATGCCGAGTATCATCTTTCCTAATCTCGCAAATTACGAAATCGCCTTTGGCCAAACACAAATGGTCATTATTGTCAACCTCAATTCATCCGCTGGTCTCCAACTCTACAACATGTGGAAAGACGTTCAAGGGCTTCCTGTAATGTCAACTCAGTGGAATGAGACTTGGCAACAGATGTTCACCTTGATTGCCCTTAACTCGAGCACCATGGTTGGTGTTTCGAACCCTTTCACTGATCCTAGCGGCTATCAGGGTGCTGGCATGATTAGATTGGCTGGCTTAACTTTCTTCGGAAACATATCATCCCTTTACGACGCGATATACAACAACCCTAGTAAATACTATATGGCAGACACCGAGACAACTCTGGTTACGCTTATGCAGACCCAGCACATAGATTTCATAATTTCATCTTACCTGTCCAACGCTATGCCGCAGACGGGAAACTCAACTCAAACGCACCTTGCCTACATCACACTACCTGACGCAGTTAACCTAGGGGTCTTATCGGACGTCAACTATTATCACCAAGCCAACTTCAACTACACGGAATTGGGAACGACCAAATCATTCACCATCAACCCTGTTATTTACACAATAACGATTCCAACATCCTCCACCAACGCAGCAGCGGCCGCCCTATTCATCCAAACTCTGTTCAGTCAAACCAGCCAGAGCATACTAGAAGCAAACGGCATAACTCCAATATTGCCGGGCATCGTATACGGTAACTACACCAGTATTCCAAGCCTAATCGTCCCGTTCGTTACACCAGTCAATGCAACATATACAACCTTATTTCCCGGGAGCTGATTGATTTTCATGGGACATTCAGATCGTTACTGATACTCTGCGGCGCAGTAACGATCTTTTTTTTCCTCTATCCTATCATACTTATCGTAGCGCTGGGTGCTAAAGATATCATTTCCGCGCTCGCGACAGGTTCTTTTCTCGCTTCGGTTGAGGTTACTTTCATAATTGCCACAGCTGCAGCGATCCTTTCTGTGCTAGTAGGTACACCTTTCGCTTATCTTCTGGCGAGAAACGACTTCAAGTTGAAAGAAGTCATCGACGCAATCATTGACATACCTATTATGGTTCCCCATGTCTTAGTTGGAATAATGATTGTGTTAGCTTTCTCCTCAACATATGGGTTAGGTCCATTTCTGCAGGGAATCGGCATAAACCTGATCGATACGCTGATAGGAGCCATAATTACAGTTACCTATCTGTCAGCAACTTATTCTATTAGGGTGGTTGAGTCAGCGATAAAGATGATTAACACTGATGTCGAGCTGACAGCTCGAACATTGGGTTCCACACCAGCATTTACGTTCATCCATGTCATAGTACCTAGAATCTGGAAGTCAATAGCCAACGGAGCGATACTTACTTGGGCAAGGGCGGTTGCGGAGGTGGGAGCGCTACTCGTAGTAGCTTATTATGTGTACTTCAATGGCAATTATGTGTATCCAGCCTCAATCTATATTTATGAGGGATATGTAGCACTGGGCTTAGCTGGTGTAGTCAAGTATTCGGCAGCTCTTCTCATAATAGTCCTCGCAACATTCATAATCTACAGATTGGTTCTGAGACACATCCTATAGAGGTGATATGTTGCTTCAATTATTCAATGTTGATCTCACGCTGGGAACCTTCAAGTTAGACTCTGTAACCCTAAATGTTGATCAACAAGAATACCTGATAATAATTGGACGGACTGCCAGTGGCAAGACGACGCTTCTTAAGACAATCGCAGGAGCCTACAGACCATCTAGCGGCAAAATACTGATTGATGGCTCAGATATTACGACCGCGCCTCCTGAAAAGAGGAATGTCGCTTACGTATCACAGATTTTCTCCTCATTTGATCCGATGAATGTCCAAGGCAACATAGAGTTCGGGCTCAGAGCTAGAGGCGTGCCAAAGCCAGAGAGGGCACAGTTGATGAACGGGATTGTCAGAGACCTCGGCATTGAACATCTATTGGATAGAATGCCCGCTACGTTAAGCGGTGGTGAACAACAGCGCGTTTCGTTGGCGAGAGCGTTGGTTACCAGCCCAAAGATACTACTATTGGATGAACCGCTCTCGATGATAGACCCCGAGACTAAAGGGCCAATCATACGGCTGCTGAAGGCAATTCCTGAGAAGTACAACATTCCAGTAGTCCATGTCACTCATGAATGGGACGAGGCCTATGCATTAGCAGGTCTAATCGCTGTAATGCATCAGGGCAGGATAATTGAGGCTGGTGATCCTGAACAAATATTTAATGAACCAAGAAACTATCATACAGCGAAGCTTGCAGGTTTCTATGATATGCACAAAGGAGTCGCCACTCTTACTGATTCAGGGTCTACAATAAAGTTGGATAACGGTCTAGAACTGAAGTCACGTATGAAAATTAGTGGATCAGTTTACGCCTGTGTTAGACCAGAAGGAGTCAAAATAAGAACTAGTAACGAGTTCAATAATTTTGAGGGGAGAATTGTAGAAGTGTTCAGAGAGAAATTTGGATTTCGCATAATCATAAATATAAACAATATTGAGTTTACAGCTCTTGCTGGAAGTAAACCTACGAGGGGAGATATTGTAAAAGTTACAATACCCGAAGACAGTGTATACGTAGTACCTAATACAGGAATCTGATGGCGCATCTCTCTTTGAAGCCATAGCGACCCTAGGTGAGGGCATTCATACGGAGCGAGATGAAATACTTACGCGATTTACTTGATTGCTTCTACCTTATCCTCCATCTGCCTCTTCTTGTCCCTCCTGTCGTCTATCTTGATGTTTGTGCTTACCCTTTTAGCACCCGCACTGAAGACTGCCTCGTGGGCTAGCTTGATGACTTCGAATATCCTGTCAATGCTCTCTGCTTCTATAATTGTGCCCATGGGGGTCAGGGATGAGCGGATACCCGACCTTACAACCTCTTCATGGGCCTTCCTCACATATTTACTGAGGCTCGTGTCCCCTGTCCCAAGTGGAACCACCGAAAATTCTGCAATGACGCAATTTTCAACCATTCTAATCCACCATTTGAAAATATCGTGCCTTCCAGCTATTAAATTATCAGAGTGCGGCCAAGGCATTGTCCATAAATAGGCTACCCCATTTGAAGGAACCATCCCCTGCAATAGCACGCCCAAAGAAATGGAACCATGATAATGTGCTTTGGTCATGGGCTTTTTTTACCTAAAAAAGAGTAGATACTCTTAAATGTTAGAATCCGTTCCATGCTAGTCTGTGAACCCAATGGCGAGGGTAAACTCCAGGCCGTTCCAGATCTCTCTTATTGCCTCGATGCTGGCACTGACTGCCATACTGGAGCTCATCAACCGCGCGTTACCTTTAAGAGTTCCTTGGGGTATGTCGATAGACTTCGTTGCAGTTCCTGTAATGCTGGTATTCTTCATATTGGGCATGCGGTATGCCCTTGCGGCCTCTGTCGGAATGTTTGCAATATTAATGATCATAGGTTTTGCCGGATTCGTCGGCGCAGTGATGAAATTTGGCGCCACTGTAGCCATGCTTCTGGTTCTTGGGGCGCTTCTCTCAACGCCCCTGCGAAATAAGCCAAACCCAGCCTCGACATACAAAAACCCGCTGAAATTCGGGCTCGCCTCTGCCCTCGCTCTTGGCGCCAGGGTCATAGTCGCAGCGTTCTTGAATTATTACTGGGCACTCCCTCTCTTCTTCGCGATGCCCGTTGAGCAGATAATCCAAACCTTCTTCTTCGGCTCGATCTTGGGGTTCGTAGCCTTTGTCGGTGTCCTGAACATTACCCAAGGACTAATAGATCTTGCAGTATCTTGGGTAGTGACCTTCGGGCTTGGTCTCGAAAACCGATTCGGTCCAATCAACCAGCAAATTGCACCTAAAGCATAATAGGTTTGAGTCTTTTCTATTATCTTCTATCAATGAACAGAATGCCTGGTTGAGTGAAAAGTGGTCCTTTGTGTTCTCTTCGACTTGGATGGCACAATTCTCGACTGCATTGAGCCCCTCGAGAAGGCATTTGTGGAGTCAGTCGAGAGAGTAGGCGGCCAGATAACTGCGGAAGGCAAGCAGAACGTAAGCAACAACCTCGCTAAAATAAAGCGCAACCGCTCAGGGCTCTTCAACTTCTTCTCAATTTGGCAACTCTCTGCATACCTGGGGATACCCGTGCACAAGAGGCTGCCGCTCATTTTTGTCTCGATCAACAACATGAAGAAAGTTGCCAGGAACTGTGAAGTATTTGGCGGGTCATCAGAGGTTCTTGAGGAGCTGAAGCGTAGTGGCATGAGGATGGCCATAGTCACCACGAGAGGCAAGAAGGACACATTTGCCCTTTTGAAGCGCCACTCACTGGATGCATACTTTCAGGCTGTGGTTACCAGGGATGACGTCCGCCGCAGCAAACCCTCGCCAGATCCTGTCCTGTTTGCTCTTAGGCAACTTGAAATACAGCCGCACGACGCCGTCATGATTGGAGATATGCCCACCGACATTCAAGCGGGTAAATCCGCAGGTACTAAAACAGTAGGCATAACAGAGGGCCTCTTCCAAAAAGAGCTGATTGAATCGAATCCAGATTTCCTGATCAGATCGATAACTGAATTCCCTCAGATATTGGGCAGGCTCAATTCCTCTTAATCAGCACAGCTCCAGGCTCCGAAGCTTCCCTTCTGTTGGCATTCCATTTTCATCCCAGCCTCTGATCCTATAATATGAGGGGAGCATCCTTTCTAGCTCAACTACGCTCCCCTTGCAACCGCCATCTGGCAGTGGCTCTGTCAAAAGCCTCTTCGGCAGGACATCGTCCTTCGCCGTCATCCCATACCTGGTGTTGATGAGCCTCTTCAGGTTATATGCCCTCTCGCCAGCCCTAATCAGGTCAGGGAGCTTATAGTCCCATCCAGTCACCATCTGAAGCATCGCCAGAACAGAAGCCGGGGCCATTATGGCAAATTTGCACATTATCAGAGCATCCAGGGCGTCATGCCAGTTCTGCTGTGCGATGACGGGCTCCGCCTTGTCGTCGACGGTGAACCTCTCGTACCTCTTGTGGATACCTAGGTCGGGAACTCTCTCGCCCTGCTCGATATGGTAGAACATTCCCCTCAGGTGGCACGCACCCCTATGTGAAGTGGCATACTGTAGCCCCATTCCCTTGAAGGCTCGCGGGTCATGCATCGGCACCTCCAGCCCTTTCACATGGATCGCGAAATCCTCCGCGCCCTTGCCGATCTCCTTCGAGGCTATCCTTACCCCCTCCCCGAGTAATGCGCCGAACCCCTCCCTTTTGCCTATCTTGTCAACCATCTCTACGATGGCATCCGCGTTCCCCCATGTCAGGTCGATACCTATCTGCTCCTTCGTTACCAGCCCCTTCTCGTAGCACTCCATGGCGAATGCTATCGCGTTCCCCGTCGAGATCGTGTCGAGCCCATATCTATTACAAAGATCGTTCGCCTTGGACACCGCCTCAAGATCGTCATTCATACAAAGCATACCCAGTGAGGCGCATGTCTCGTACTCCGGCCCCGCACCCATCAGCCCTGCATATTTCCCATTGGAAATCTTGATCTCCCTTCCGCATGCGACGATGCACCTGTAGCACGCGTACTGCTTGTGCAATATCGTCTTGGACATTGTCTCACCGCAGAGCTTCTTCACCCCCTCTGCCCACTCACCCCTCGTGAAGTACTTGATCGGGACGTCGCCGTACTCGTGCATCATACTCATTATCCCATCCGTCCCATAGGACGTGTAAATCTGAACGGTCGGATGAGACCTTATCGACACGTATATCTTCCTGAGATACTCCTTCAGCTGAGCCTCCTTAGCTGCTGGGAAGACCATCATCTTTGTCCCCCTCACAGCTATGGCCTTGAGGTTCTTGGAGCCCATAACCGCCCCCACACCGCACCTCCCGGCAGCTCGGCCAAGGTCGTTCATTATCGAGGAGATCCTGACGAGCCTCTCACCCGCCTGACCTATACAAGCTACCTTGATCTTCGCGTCCTCTGGGTTCTCCCGCAGGGCATGTTCTGTTTCATACGAATCCTTGCCCCAGAGCGCAGATGCGTCCCTCAACTCACACTTCCCGTCATTTATCCATAGGTAAACGGGCTTCTCTGATCGACCTTTAATTATTATGCCATCGAACCCAGCGAACTTCAACTCGGGCCCCCAGTAACCTGCAGCGTGTGCCTCAGCCCATATGTTCGTTAGGGGGGATCGCGTGCAGACGCAGTATCTGCCGCAGGATGGGCATGCGGTACCAGTAAGGGGGCCTGTCATGAATATGAGCAGATTTCCGGGATCAAGGGGCAGGACGGCAGGATCGAGTTCGTCAAATATGATCTTCGCCCCCAGGGCGCTGCCCCCTAGGTACTTCTTCAGAACCTCTTCTCCAAAACAATCTTCGCTAATCTCGCCTTTGCTGAGGTCAACCCTGAGGATCTTGCCCGCATATCCGCCCTGAAGCGCCATAGCTATCCCATAAACTGGCGATACTATGCTCTCTTTGGAGGCTTTATGATCTCGAGCCCGGCCATGTATGGGATAAGCAAATGAGGAATTTCGATGTGGCCATCTTCGCCCTGGTAGTTCTCCATTATTGCGACAAGTGCCCTCTCGGTAGCGACCAACGTGCTGTTGAGCGTGTGCACATAGGCTGTCGGGTCGTTCAGTCTATCCCTGTACCTCACGTTGGATCTCACCGCCTGGTATGATGTGCAGTTGCTGCAGGAGACCGCTTCCCTATACTTCTCCTGCCCTGGCAGCCAGACCTCAAGGTCGTACTTCTTTGCCGCCACAGCTCCAAGGTCTCCCGTGCAAACATTGACTACCCTGTACGGCAGCTTCAGGCTCTGGAAGAACTCCTCCGCGTTTTTGATCAGCAGCTCGTGCTCCTTGGTTGAGTCCTCAGGTCTGCAGAACGTGAACTGCTCCACCTTCTCGAACTGGTGGACTCTGAAAATACCCTTCGTGTCCCTACCATGGGCACCCGCTTCCTTCCTGAAGCAGGGGCTAACACCGCAGTACCTCAACGGCATCGACTTGCCTTCGAGTATCTCATCCGTATGAAGCCCGAGGAGGGCATGCTCTGCTGTTGCTAGCAGGAATAGGTCCTCCTCCTCGATCTTGTATATAGTATCCTCAAAATCCGAAAGCGCGACTGCTCCTTCGATCACCTTCTTCTTCATCATATAGGGTGGCTGGAAGGGGACAAACCCCCTGTCAACCATAAAGTCGAGTCCGTATATTATTAATGCAAAGTTTAGCCTCACAAGATCTTTCTTGAGATAATAGAACCTCGCGCCCGCTACCTTCGCAGCTCTCTCCATGTCGATGAGGTCCAGGGCTAGGGCAAGGTCTATATGGTCCTTAGGTTTGAAGGCAAAACGTGTTGGCTCCCCCCAGCTCCTGATTGTCACGTTGCCACTATCGTCTAGCCCGAACGGGACGCTGTCGTCGAGGAGGTTAGGAAGCTTCATGAGGATATGGTCCATCTTCTCCCTATTGCGGTTCATCCCCAACTCCACATTCTTTATCTTCTGGGGAATTTCAGCAGCCTCCTCGATCTTGGCTGAGGCATCACGCCCCTGCTTCTTCAGCTTCGCAATCTCTTCGGTCACTCTGTTCCTGCTCTCCCGGAGCGTGTTGGATTCTGTGAAGAGTCTCCGCCATTCCCTGTCATAACCTATAAGCTCGTCAAACATGCTAAGAAGTTCCGGGTTGTTCCTCTTCGCAAGGTTTTCCCTGACCGTCGTTGGGTTCTCCCTTACGACTTTAATGTCTAGCATTGCGTTCCACCAATCAGATCTTGTAAAGCTTCTTGATCATCTCTATCTGGTCAGCGGGTATAAGTTTAGCTCCCCCAAAGTGGGAAGCAACAAATGTCATAGTGGAGATCTCCTCCAGGACCTCAATCGTCGTCAAAGCCTCTATCAGATCATACCCTACAGCGATGACACCATGGTTCTGCATAATCACCGCCCTGTGACCCATTATGTTATTCGCCACAATTTCGCCAAGCTCCTTCGTTCCTGGATACCTGAACTCGAGTATCGGGACATCAGCCAGCATGACCGCTGACTCAAGAGTAATGGGCTCTATCTTCTTCCCTGCCAGCGCGAGCCCGGTTGTCATTGGGCTGTGGGTATGAATAACCGCATTCACGTCTAGCCTCCTATTGTAGATGGCGGCATGAAAGTGCCACTCTATCGAAGGCTTAAAAACGCCGTCGAGCACATTGCCCTCGAGGTCAATCTTAACGATGTCATCAGGCTTCAGCTCCCCCTTGTAGAGGGCGCTGGGGGTTATCAGGACCTCATTTGTGCCCTCCATTCGAATGCTAGCATTGCCACCTATGCCTGTAATCAGACCTCTTCCGTGAAGGGTCTTCATGCACTTCACGAGTTGCTCCCTTATCTCACTCTCATCATAAGACAACGAAAATCCTCCAGCAGTCTTTTCAACGATAATAAAAGCGCCTCCGAGTTAAGTTTTTATCTCATTTACCCCTATCTTCTCGTTAGCGCCATTTTGAATTTAATCGTCTGCTGTGGGGAGGTAGTAATATCTGAGGGGCATAGTTATCGTGCGCACTGGGGGAGAGATCGGCATAAAGAGCAAGCCGGTCAGGAGCATTTACGAGAAGATTCTGCTTCGGACTATCCGACGGTCCCTGAAGGAGGCATGCATACCATTCTCGACTATCACCAGGATCGCAGGGAGAATATACATCAACACGGAAGAAGGTGAAAGGGCAGCGCTGGTCGCAGCGAAGACATTCGGGGTATCCTCAGCCTCAGCTGGGATTGTAGTCAAGTCCGATTTGGAAACGATAGTCAGGGTCGGGACTGAGGTAGCGGAAAAAGTCCTTGCTCCTGGGACCTTTGCCGTACGCTGCAGGCGGATCGGCAACCACCCCTACACGAGCCCCCAGGTCGCAGCACTCTTGGGGGAGTCGATACTTGGGCTTGGCAAGGGTCTCAAGGTGGATCTGACTAGCCCCAGCCAGGTGATAAGCGTCGAGATTCGGGATGATACAGCCATAATCTATACCTCCTCCATTAGGGGTCCAGATGGCTACCCGTTGGGAACACAGGAGACCTTTGTTGGCATAGTCGACGAGACCGCTGAATCGGTACTTGCTTCGTGGTGCATGATGAAGAGAGGCTCAAACTTGAGGGCGATTGCCGTAGCCAATGCTGAAGGGCTCGGCGGGAGCGCTCTACTCAACCTGCGAATGCTTGCAGAATGGGTGCCGGGGCGGAAAATTAGGGTCACAGTCGTAAGGTGCAAGGCTGCCCCCTCCGACCTTACGAAGATAAAGCTCGGGCTAGCTGCTAAACTTGCCAAGAGAAAGAGAATAGGCGCAGTCGTGTCAGGATTCCACTCGCCAAATCTTGAGTCTGTCCGGAGAGTGATGGACTCCAAAATATGCGTCCTCCTGCCCCTTGTAGCAGTGGATGACCGCCTAATTGAACAGTGGTCAAAAATGATTGGTGTAGAACTCCCAGATGGCAGCGAAGATGGTTCTCTGGGGAGTGACTACACCGAAGAAGAACTTGAAAGCGTCATCTTGGGATCGGATGATTTGACCATCAAGGCTGAACCGCGGGCCCAGATCCCTTGACCCCCGCCTCGGCAAGCTCAAAGATGGGCAGCTTCGCCTCCTCTCGAACAAGCTCATCAAACTTGGCACGGGTCCTGGCCTTTATGGCAGCGGCGCTGCACGCTTGGGCTCTGATCGACGAGATTTCGAAAGTGCCTATGGCTTTGGCTATCTCTTCGACTTCCCTCTTGTTCATCCCCAGAAGAGGCCTGAGAATGGGAATCTTTACAACTGCACTGTCGAGCACGAGGTTGCGGAGGGTCTGACTCGCCTGCTCACCGAGGATCTCGCCCGTGACGATTGCCCCGCATCCCCGCTCTGAAGCTATCATGCCCGCCTTCCTATACATCATCCTCTTGCAAAGAAGGCACGAGAAGTTCCTCCTGCATCGATCCACAATCATGCGGAGGTCATCCCCATGGGGAATGATGATAGTCTCGCCGTCAACCCCCGTGACCTTCACTACTCTGTCGACAGTCTTCAGCGCCCTGTCCATTGTGTCCCTGCCAGTAAAAGGGGTGTTGTCAAAGTAGACGAAGACCGGCTTCCAACCTCTTCTTATCCCTAGATAGGCTGCAACGGGTGAATCTATCCCGCCAGAGACCAAGAAGACTACGCTGTCCATGCCAATCCTCCCCTTAAGCGAGGGTTTGGGAACATATATCCGTAACGCATGCTCGCGCCCATGCCGACAAAAGCGGGCAGAGTTGAGTATATATCTAATGGTAGGATATAGCTTCGTGATCCGAAATGTCCAATCCTAATCAGGAAGCCCAAAAATCAGGTTTTAAAGAGTATCTTGAAAGCTGCGCGATAGTCCCTTACAGGAGAATCCTGGTTGGTGTTGATCACTCGTACACATCTGCCCGGATCTTCGAAAGGGCTCTGAAGCTGGCACAAATCTTCTGCGCAAAGCTTTACGTCGTGCATGTAATACCAACCAAACTGCCGTACCAGACCAGTTCGAAAATAGAGATCGAGCCCGAATATTACGATATTATGCAGGAAAAAGCGCAGGACATGATAAAATTGACCAAAAAGCGGATGGCAGAAACAGGAGTAGAGGGCGATGCCTCTATCATTGGGGGAGATCCCGCAGGAGAGATACTGAAGGCCACAGCGACCATGAATATTGACCTCGTCGTCATGGGGGCAAAGGAGAAAGTTGGCACATTGGCTCACATGGGGAGTGTCAGCAAAAGGGTCTCTGAGGAGGCAAAATGCTCGGTAATGATCGAGCGCGTGTCATCCTAGCGTGCCAAGCTTTTCCCCGTCAGATCCATGAGATCCACCAACACGAAACTCTTTTTAACTACTTTCGCCCCTCAAATCATCTAAGGTGAAAAGGTTCAATGAGCAAATTCCAGAAGAACTGGGACGCACCCCAGAAGAAGGGCTCTGCACCATCAGGACCACTTAAGCCGCACATTGAACAGGCAATAGGCCTGATTGGCCAGCAGAACCAAAGGCTCGATATAGCCAGCGGCAGGCTGAAGGAAAAGGATAATCTGATCTTTAATAAAGTCGTTGAGTCTTATACAAGGCACGACAGACAGAGGGCTCTCATGTACGCTAGCGAGCTTGCGGAAGTCAGGAAGCTTGAAAAGCGCGTACTCCAGGTGAAGCTCGCCCTCGAGACAATCTCTCTGCGGCTCACAACTGTGAAGGATTATGGCGACTTCCTCAATACGGTTACTCCGGCTATATCCATAATCAAGGGCGTAACCCCGGGTGTCCTCGATGTTGTGCCTGAGGCAGAAAAGGGCCTTTCTTCGCTGAGCGACTCCCTCTCTAGCATCGTCACCGAGGCGGGCTATAACAACAATATGAACGTCTCCTTTGAGTCTGCGAACGAAGACGCAACCAAGATACTTACTGACGCTGCCACGGTAGCCGAGCAGAAGATAAAGGAGAAGTTCCCCGACCTACCCGCAGAGGTTTCCAAGGAAGGCGTACAGCTCTAAGGGAGAATTTTTACTTTCTCTTCCTTCACCTTTTTTCTTTTGTCTTCTTCTCTATTTCCTCAATTCAAGATTATACGCCGACCACCGTAAACTTGACCTCTTTCACACCTTTGCACTTGGAAATGCTATCGATCAGCGAGTTGACCACCCCGCACTCCCCGCGCACCGCGATTATTTGAAGGCAGTTGCGCTCGTCGATGTGCAGGTGAAGCGACGAGTTTATCACGTTTCTGAAACCATGCTGCAGGTCCGTTAGTCCCTCCTCTGCATCGTGGACCTCGTGAT
>JACTUC010000003.1 GCA_015660995.1 Candidatus Methanomethylicaceae archaeon
TCTCGAGTGCCTTGCCACTCTCGCCGGTCTCTCTGAAACCTGCGGTGATTATTATGGCAAACGGTATTCTCTTCGAGCCACACTCAGTCATGACAGAGGGCACTATGAGGGCAGGCACAACGATTATTGCAAGATCGACCTTTTCAGGTACTACCTTTACTGACGGATAACATGTAAGCCCAAGCAGGTTGCCGACCTTCGGGTTCACTGGAAATATTTTCCCTGTGTAACCGCCTTCAATAAGGTTCTTCAGCACGATGTGCCCAAGAGCCTCCTGATCCCTTGAAGCGCCTATGACGCAGACGGATTCAGGAAAGAACAGGCCATTCAAATCTGCTGCCATCTGCCAATTGCCCACCTATGACCGCGAGATAAGGCTTCTATCGTTCCAATAGGTACCTCAGCGCGTCATACGCTGTGGACTTGAACTCTTTCTCTATAAAGTCCTTTTTCTTCACTTCTTTTGAGAGCCTCACTGAGATGACTCGCGGGGTCGTGCGCTCTATCTCGATTGCAGGGCCAAAGGCATCCCCAATGCACTCAATAAAACTGTTTACTATGTCGCCTATGAGGATCGACTGGCGCTTCTTCACCCCAGACGAAAATTCACTCCCCAATACGGGTGCAACCTCGGATATGCTGTCGACAGTCTCCGTGAGTATCTGGCTGAACTTGGTTTCTATTTCCCAGAGGTCAATGACCCCGTCGGTGGAGTAGTCGGGCATTGCTGTAGAGAGTATGGTGGACGTCATCAATTCTGCGGCTGTAAAGAGCGCCTCCTCTACTTCAACATGAGTAAAAGTCTCACGTCTGTCATTAGATTGGGCTGTCGTCATACTCCCCCAAATTCCACGATATATATCGGGAGTACCGCTTTAAAGGCTTTCGAAAATTTCATGATCTGTTCGACAATTAAGGGTTAAACTGTTGTACAGTTAAAACCTATATGTGTAGAACACTCGGCGGATCCGTGCTCGCCATTTGGGCTAGAGAGATATGCTCCAAGGCACAAGTGCCATGACTATAAAGGGCAGAGATTGCAAGAATTTCAAGAAGGTGCAATGCTGTTGCCGAGGAAGATAACTTTCAAGGAGAAGAGATCTGGCAAGATGTTCTTCAACTCATCGACAATCACCAGCAACATGGGTCTGAAGGAGCTCATGGAGGTAGTGTTCACAAACGCCGATTCGTACAAGGAGATCGCCATAATACTCCTGGACTGGCTGAGGACGAAGAGCGATCAAGAGAGTAGGGGGAAGACGAGGTGGGTGACAACAAGCGAGCTCTCCCAGTACATAAACGAGAGGCTGATGAGCAGAAGGAGGAGCGCTGCCTACGCAGTGATAAAGGGCTATCTCGTGCCTATGGGAATCCTAGAGTACAGACCCTCCGAGTCGAAGTACTTGCTGAGCAGGGACTTCGCTGGCGCGCTGAAGCGGATGGCAGAGGCGTATATCAAGTGGTCGGGTTGAATAATCCTTATATAACGTTCTTATAAGTATAGTTATAAGAATGATCCCAAGGTGAGTATGATGTCGCAGAACCCGAAATGGGCAGGGGTCGGATCGAAGTTTGCACACCTTACAGCTGTGCACCCCTGTTTTGGCGTCAAAGCCCATTATAAGGTTGCGAGGATGCACCTGCCAGTTGCGCCTAGCTGCAACATACAGTGCAACTACTGCATTAGAAAGATCAACAAGTGCGAGAACCGCCCGGGCGTTGCTTCTTGTATATTGAGCCCAGCAAAGGCAATCGAGAGGCTGGAAGCCGAGATAAAGAGCAACCCCGACCTGAAGGTTGTCGGCATTGCTGGCCCGGGCGATAGCCTTGCGAACCCCGCCACTTTCAAAACGCTCGAGCTCGTAAAGAAAAAGTGGCCAGACCTGATTTCATGCCTGTCAACAAATGGTCTCCTTGCGGAGGAGAAGGCTGAGAAACTGAAGGAGCTGAATGTGAGAACTGTCACGATTACTGTCAACGCCATAGATCCGAAGGTCGGCGCGAAGATATATGATTGGGTTGTGTACAACAACAAGATCTGTCGAGGTGAGGAAGCGGCGAAGCTCCTCATTAAGAAGCAGCTCAGGGGGATTGAAGCTCTTACAGAAAGGGAGATAGTGGTCAAGATCAACACCGTGCTCATCCCATCGATAAACATGGATGAGATTCCCAAGATAGCGGAGGAGACCGCAAAAAGAGGAGCCAGCTTGATGAACATAGTGCCGTTGATACCGATCCACAAGTTCAGCGGCACCCAGGGGCCTTCGTGCGCTGACCTCGAGATGGCAAGGGGGGCAGCCGAGAGGTTCATACCACAGTTCAGGTTTTGCAGGCAGTGTCGAGCTGACGCGTGTGGCGTGCCCGGGCTGGAGGGCAAGACAGTTCGAAGCACCGAGTATTTCCATGGATAGGTCAATAGGCAGAATGATTAGCGTCAAACGAATATCCGGACCAGTTTTTCAAACCTGAGTTTAAGAGTTGCGAGCAGGGTCCATCTTATCCCACATTGAAGACGCCCAGCCTAAAGGAGAGAGGTTTGCCGTTTTCGCCCTTTTTTCATAGTCAAGCCCTCCTATAATCACAACCGGGATCCCTTCTGAGGTCTGGCCCATCATCAGGGCGGCTGCAGCCGCAAGCCCAAAATTTATTGCTACGGGGGTTGCATAGTTGAACTCGCATCTTGTAGGTGGGGCTATGATCAAGGGTGTCGTGACCGATGTTGACGGTACAATAACGGACTACTCCGACCAGCTTGGTCTTGAGGCATTGGGGGCAATAAGGAAGCTTGAGGCAAGGAGAATCAAGGTTATCCTGTGCTCGGGAAACGCGCTCTGCGTCCTCAAGGCATTGTCGAGGTACATAGGCTGCAGCGGTCCAGTGATCGCTGAGAATGGGGGGGTCATCGAACAAAAGGGCGGCTTCAGGATACTGAGCGAGAATAGGACTGCAAGGGATGCGCTCGCCGCTCTTAAGGAAGCTTACGGTTCTAAGATCAGCGAATCCTGGTCGAATAGGTACAGGTTCGCCGACATGGCAATACTCCGCACGCTAGATATAGGCGAGGTGGAGAACGTCGTGAAGAAGTTCGATGGTCTCAAGGTCATCGACAGCGGGTTCGCCTACCACATACTCGATAAGAAGGTGGACAAGGGGATTGGGGTCCAGAGGGTAGCGGGGATGCTGGGGCTAGAACTGGGTGAACTGGCGGGGATTGGCGACAGCATAACAGACTTGGAGATGCTGAAGGCTTGCGGCTTCAAGGGCGTAGTAGGCAACGGCGATCCTAGGATCAAGGAGATTGCGGACTATGTGGCAGAGGAATCATTCGGTAAAGGCTTTTCGGAGATTACCGAAGAGATTCTGAAAGTGTGAAGGGAAGCAGATGGACCAGAACCAAGTGCGGAGGGGGGTCATGGAAGCTTTCGATGAAATAGCGTCAGACGTCCAGCACACGCGTAGGAAGCCCTGGCTGAGCCTCAAAGAGCTCGAGGACTGCGGCAGCAAGAGGGTGCTTGACCTTGGTGCAGGGACTGGTAGGAACTCGCTGAAGATGGCAGAATGGGGAGCTACGCAGGTTGTCGCAGCTGATGTCTCCGTGGAGATGCTGAAGATCATCAGAGAAACTAGCAAAGCCGACTGGGATAAAATTGATGCCGTGAGATGCGATGCAATTCACGTGCCATTCAGGTCCAGCTCGTTCGACGCAGTCTCCTTCATCGCGGCGATACACCACATCCCTGGCGAAAAATGGAGAAGGGAAGCGATGGAGGAGGTAAAGCGTGTAACCGTGCCAGGCGGAAGAGTTCTGGTCACATCCTGGGCTATCACAACAAATGCAAAGGGGAAGCGGCCGCGTATGAGATCGATTGAAGGCGGCGAGGATGGTGATGTCTTCGTATCCTGGGGGGACGATGTCGACAGGTTTTACCACATTCTCTCTCTCGACGGGCTGAAAGACTTGGTAGAGTCAGCGGGTCTGAAGATCTTGAACGCCTATGAGGAGAGGACATCCCCGAGGGAGTCGGGAAGGAACTGGGTAGTCGTCGCAGTCAGACCGGAGGCGGGGCAGGATGGATGAGAAACGCCCAAAGCCCAGGGAAGACATCTGTTGCCGATTATGGTCTTGAGGAGGGACACTGCTGTCTGAGGAGAGAGCTGCGCGCAGGGTAATCGAAGAGATCAAAAAGAAGAGGCTCGACAAGCGTGAGTTCTCCAAGCTAAAGTACAAGTTCTCTGCAGAGGAAGGGCTCAGGCGTGTGCTAAAGGACCACGAGATAATAAAGTATCTAAAAGATGGCGAGAGCCACCTCGTTCCCCTCCTTAGGAGCAAGGAAGTGAGGGCAGCATCTGGCATATACACCGTTGCAGTGATGACCAAGCCCTGGAGGTGCCCCAAGGAGGAGCCGTGCGTGTACTGCCCTGGCGGGGTGAAGGACGGGACACCCCAGAGTTACCTAGGGAATGAGCCGGCGCTGATGAGGGGATTGCAGACGGGCTTTGATCCGTACCTCCAGGTACGGTATAGGTTGGACCAGTACAGGACGATCGGCCACAGGCCGTCCAAGGTGCAACTAATAATAATGGGGGGGACTTTCCCCTCCACAGACCTTGACTATCAAGAGTGGTTCGTCACAAGGTGCCTCCAAGCGATGAATCATTACCCAGAAGCAAAGCCATACGCCTGGGAGTACTTGGAGGACGCACAGGAGAGTAACTCGGAGAGCCAAGTGAGGTGCATCGGTATCACAATAGAGACAAGGCCAGATTGGGCCGGGATCCTACAGGTAGATAGGATGATCGGGCTCGGGGCAACCCTCGTGGAGATCGGGGTCCAATCGCTCGACGAAGCTGTCCTGAGGATTGTCAAGAGGGGACATACCACGGCTCAGGTCGTCATGGCAACGCGCATCCTGAGGGATAGCAGCCTGAAAGTCGGGTACCACATGATGCCAGGGCTGCCAGGCAGCGACATTGACAGAGACCTAGCAGACCTCAGGAGGATCTTCGAGGATGCGGACTTCAGGCCAGACTATTTGAAGATCTATCCCACGCTCGTGATGGAGGGGACCGAGTTGCATAGGATGTGGAAAGCAGGCTCCTACAGGGCACTGTCGAACGAGGATGCCATTGAGCTGCTCGCTAAAGCGCACAGTTTCCTTCCGAAGTGGGTCCGGGTTGCACGCATACAGAGGGACACACCCGCGTACATGATCGCCGATGGCGTCAAGAGGAGCAACCTCAGGGAGCTAGTGGACGAGAGGTTGAAGAGCCAAGGCGTAAAGTGCGCCTGCATAAGGTGCAGGGAGGTCGGGCTGGCGAGGATAAGACGCGGGGAAACCGAGGAATTGCAGCCAAGGCTTGCAAGGGAAACTTACAGCGCAGGAGAGGGGACCGAGGAGTTCCTCTCGGTGGAGGACGAAGAGAAGGACGTGCTTATTGGTTTCCTGCGCCTCAGATTCCCGTCAGGCGAGGCTCACAGGAGGGAAGTCGCCCGCTCGGGTGTGATAAGGGAGCTACACGTCTACGGCACCCAGACCGCGGTGGGGGAGAGGCTGGCGTCGGGCTACCAGCACAAGGGCTGGGGGGCGCTACTCCTCGAGGCTGCGGAGAGGATCACAAGGGATGAACAGGGGTTGAAGAGGATCACTGTGCTCCCAGGAGTCGGAGTTAGGGGATACTATGGCAAGAAGGGCTACAGCAGGTTCCCCTCATCGAACTTCATGTTCAAGGAGCTGTGACTCGAAAAGTGAGACGGATGCGATAGATCATATTTTTATATCAATCTTATGGAGTTTAGAGCGAAGGTTTTGATGATGACAGCCGAGGAGGCAGTTCCTGATCTATCGTCAATAAAGTCAGGGTTTATGGCAGATATGGTCAGCGGGGGAAAGGTCACAAAGAAGGTCATACTCTCAGAGACGATCGTGAATGTGGTCAAGAAATCCTCCGAGGCAGGCGACATAATTGGGTTGGAGGAACTCAGCAAGCTAAAGAGCGCTGCAGACCAAGCAGGCGTCGAGATCGAGCTGAGAAAGCAGGAGTGGAGGGCCGAGGACCCGGACGAGGCAGTTCTGAGGCTTGCCCATGACGGCGGCTACACACTCGTCACATCAAACGAAAACTTCGCCAAGACTGCGGAAGCGATCGGCATAAAGGTCATCTCTGGTAGGACAAAGCTGTCCGCCCCACCGCTTTACATGAAGTACTTCGATCTCGATGTTGGGGGCGACATAATGTCGATCCACCTGAAGGAAGGGCTACCGCCAAGGGGCAAGATAGGGAAACCTGGCAGCTGGGTGCTCAGGGAGCTAGTGGCAAAGCCGCTCGAGAAGCTTGAGTTGGACAGGATCGTCAGGGATATCCTGGAGAGGGCGGAAGCGGGAGAAGGTTTCCTGGAGATAAAGAGGGAGGGGTCGAACATAGTGATGCTGCGGGACAACAGGATAATCATCACCTTCATACCCTTCTCCGACAAGCTTGAAGTCACGATAACTAGGAAGATCGTTGATTTGGAGATCGAGGACTATCGCCTCGACGAGAAGCTGTTGAGCAGGTTCAAGGAGAGAGCTGAGGGGATTCTCATTGCGGGAGCGCCGGGTATGGGTAAGACCACCTTCGCCCAGGCGCTTGCAAAGTTCTACCTACGGGAGAACAAGATCGTGAAGACAATAGAGTCGCCTAGGGACCTTCATCTGCCACCCCTCGCTACACAGTACTCGAAGACCAGATCAACTTCAGAGGAGCTCCACGACGTGCTGCTGCTGAGCAGGCCCGACTACACATTCTTCGACGAGATGAGGGACACGGAAGATTTCAGGATCTTCACCGATCTGAGGCTGTCGGGGGTAGGGATGGTCGGGGTGATACATGCCACCACGCCCATCGACGCAATCCAGAGGTTCATTGGAAGGGTCGAGCTCGGGGTTATCCCTTCCGTGATTGATACGGTGATCTTCATCGACAGGGGAGAGGTCAAGAAGGTCTACGAGCTGGAGACCAGCGTTAAGATACCGCACGGGCTCACAGAGGCGGATCTGACGCGTCCAGTGGTGCTGGTCAAGAATTATGCTACAGGCGAGGTAGAGTTCGAGATCTACGTCTTTGGCGAGAGAACCTTCGTCGTGCCAGTGAGACAACGCGGCGGTGGCGGCGAGAGGCCGAGGAATGCCATTATGAATTCCATGATAGCCAGGATCATCGGCAGGTACGTCTCCATGGATGATGTCCGCATAGATGTCGGGGATGGGGAGATCGTGGTGGGCGTCCCACCGCAGAGTGTCAACATAGTCATCAAGAGGTGCAGGAAGAAGCTCCAGAGGCTTGAGGAAAAGCTCAACCTCAGGATCTCAGTAAGGCCCCTCATCTGAGGTGCCCGCGTTGAGGAAGAAGGCAATCATTGAAGCATTGGGCGGCAGCTTCAGCGAAGAGGAGCTGAAGAAGTCTTTGAGCAGGATCGACATAATAGGCGATCTGGCGGTCGTCAAGCTCCCGAGGGTTTGGGAGGGAAGGGGACACGAGATCGGCGAACTCCTGCTGTCGAGAATGACGCGCGTTAAGGGGATCTTCAGGCAGACGACGGCGGCGTGCAGGGGGGAGAAGGTCAGGGGTCTGGAGTGGTTGGCTGGGAAGGAGGAGACAACCACAATTTATAAAGAACATGGCTGCCAGTTCCGCCTCGACATCGCGAAGGTGTACTTCTCCCCGAGGCTCTCTTACGAAAGGCTTAGGATTGCCAAGCTTGCGACGAGCGGCGAGTTCATAGTGAACATGTTTGCGGGTATCGGAACCTTCTCGATCGTTATCGCGAAAAAACGAGCAGGGGTCAGGGTATACTCTATCGACAAGAGCAAGGCTGCCTTCGATTTTATGGTGGAAAATGTTGCGCTGAACGGATTAAACGGCGTAGTGGTGCCGATCCATGGCGATGCAAAAGAGGTGGCAGCAGGTTTGAGAGGCATGGCGGACCGCGTCCTCATGCCGCTCCCCGAACTCGTCTACGAATACCTGCCCTACGGGGTTGCTTGTCTTAGAGAGGAGGGGTGGATCCATTTGTATACCCATCAGGAAGGCACTTCCAGGAAGCAGGCAGTTGAGGAGGCTAGGAGGAAGATCAGGAATAGGATCGAGGAGTTCACCGTAGTGAAAGAGATATCGGGGCGACCAGTAAGGAGCGTTGGAAGGAGAACTTACCAGATCGCTGTAGATGCCCGCATTGTGGGGGGATCATGAGATGGATGCAGAAGAAGCTCTATTGAAGCTCACTGGCTGGTTTTTGGAGAACGGGGATAAAGGCGTTGTAGTGGCATTCTCGGGCGGGGTGGACAGCACTCTCATGGCAAAGGTGGCATGGAACGTCTTCGGGAACAAGGCAGTAGCGGTCACTGTCTCGATGGAATTCATTACCAAGAAGGAGCTGGAGGAAGCTCACAGGGCAGCAGCTGGGATTGGCATCAGGCACTGCATCGTAAAGCTGGATCTCCCAGAGAGGATCAAGGGGAACCCGCCGGATCGTTGCTACCAGTGCAAGAAGCTCGTCATGGATGCAGTAAAGGAATTTGCAAGGGAAAGTGGCATAAAAATCATCGTGGATGGCACAAACTATGATGACCTTGGATCAGACAGGCCAGGGCTTAGGGCACTAAAGGAAGAGGGCATCAGGAGCCCCCTAGCGGAGCTGAAGATTGGCAAGGCTCTAGTCAGGGAGCTCTCGAGAGAGATTGGGCTAGACTACGACAAGCCATCAAACCCCTGCCTGGCCACCAGATTCCCCCCAAACCATAGGATAACCGTAGGGGAGCTCCAGATGGTAGGTGAGGCGGAGGGCTTCATCAGATCGCTTGGCTTTAAGGTGGTGCGCGTGAGGTCCTTGGATGGGCTCGCCAGCATCGAGCTGGGCAGGGACGAGATAGCCAAGATGTTAGATGGAAACAATTACGGAAAAACCGTTGAGAAATTGAAGAGCTTGGGATTCGAGAAGGTTGCCCTGGATCCCAAGGGATACAGAACGGGGAGCGTAAGCTGAGCTTCTGGCCAGCAATCGTATCTTAGGATTTGCCCAATACCAGTTCGCCGCCTGCGTTCCAGGTGAATTTGACCCTAGGGCGACCCTTATGAACGCCCTTCTGAAGGACGTAACCTACGATAAGGGGAAGAGCAAGCGTAGCCTCGGCATAGACAGTTGACCTAGTGGCCTTCTTTGCGACTTTGCCCCAAGACTTCGCCTCGTCGAGAGTGCTGCCTGTCAGGCCTCCCCAGTGCGGAGCGTCAGTGGTCACCTGGAAAACATAGGAATGCCCCTTTGTGTAGTCGAGCATCACGGCAGCGTCGTTGATGTAGTTCTTGGGGACGCCCCCTCCTATGTAGATCGAACCAGTCTTTTTGGACTTTAAGACGATCTGCGCTATCTCGTAGTTATCCCTCATAACGTCTATCGTGAACGTTGGCTTCCTGTTCTCCTTCGCCCACCTGAAGTAGCCTGCGAGCCCTATTCCTATTGAGCTGTCAGCGATTGCAGGGCAGAAGACGGGGATGCCAGCCTTGAATGCGTTGAAGAGTATCGAATCGCTGTCCCCGATGGTTGAGCCCAGCTGGTGCAGGAACTCACGCGTCGAATAATTTCGCGCCTCGAGCTTCGAGCTGAATTCAGATATCCTGTTGTCGCACTCCACGAACCCTATTTCGTCAACGTAAGCGTCGTAGATGCGATCGATATACAGATCGTGAAGAACCTCATCATCCGCTTTAGGTGTTCCTTTGTAGTGCCTGAAGCCCTGGGCGGCGTAATAATCCTGGTAGAGTATTGCGCCCGTAGAGACTACCGCATCGACGATCCCCTTAGCGATCATATCACTTATTACCTTCCGGAGGCCTCCGGCGATGAGGGCGCCTGACAGACCCAGCAAAACGGTGGGCCGGTCTTCATCCTTCAACATATTCTCATAGACCATGGCGCATTCCGCGAGGCTTCGCGACTGTATTCCGCCGTTCTTCCACGACTCAACTAGATCCATTATTGTTGTGGCCTTATCCAAATCGAGCTGTTCGACTGGGTCTTTGAGGAGTGCTTTCCGACCCTTCACAACATCCGAACTGAGGTTGATCGCATCCGATTTTTGTGTGAAGAATTTGAAGGTTGGCTTGTCCACTATTTTACACCTTTGCTAAAATCCCAAATCAGCGAGATTTAAATCTATTTATGTAAACTTGCAACTTGAAATTTAATCTGTTTTAAGAAAGTCGAGCGACCATGCGATAATTTATTCGACCTTTAGCATAGCAGCCCCATCAATTTTTTTGTCTGGCATCGGTAAACTTTGCGTCCTATCTTAAATCCGCCAAAAAGTCAGAGTTCGAGCGTCTAAAAAAGTACTATTCTTCCTCCTCTTCTTCGTCCTGATCATATCCTGGCTCTTTCTCCTCTGGTTTCTCGCCTAAATCTTCATCTTCGTCATCTTCATCATAGTCATTATAGCCCATGGTAGCCACCTATCAAACTTGTAATTCTAATTTCCTATAGTAGTGTATATAATTTCTGTTTTGTTGACTAGCTGAAGGAGGCGACGGTGGCGCTATTCTTGCAGTTTCAGTTCGATCTCGAAGAGGCTCGGCCACAACTTCCCGGTAACGAAGAGCCAATCATGGACATCGTCATAGGCTATCCCATTGAGCACATCCACTGGCTGGTGGGGCTCCGTAAGGTTTAAAAGCCCTGTTAAGTCGATCCACCCGACCACTTGGCCAGTCTGCGGAGAGATCTGGGCGATGCGATTGGTCTGCCAGATGTTGGCAAAGATCTCCCCATGTATGTACTCCAGTTCGTTGAGCTGGGTCACTGGGCCATGGTCGTCGTGAACTTCAATTTGGCCTAGGGTGGCAAAGGTAACCGGGTCCAAGAAGCGGAATGTGGCGGTTCCGTCACTCATGATAAGCCTGCTTCCGTCGTTGGTAAGACCCCAGCCCTCTGTAGAGTAGCTAAAGTTCCCTAGCAAAGTGAAATTGTCCAGGTCATAGACGAAGCCGATGTGAGAGCGCCAAGTAAGCTGGATGATCCGGGCGCCAATTATAGTTACGCCCTCGCCAAAGTATTCGTCCGCGAGTTGGTTGATCTTCAAGACGCTCCCGTTTTCCAATGCCACCTGGCGCAGGCTTGATTGGCCGTACAGGCCGGTTCCTTCGTATAAAAAGCCATTAGCAAACGCTAGACCTTCTGTGAAGGCGCTAGGGTCGTGTGGATAGGTCGCAACGATCCGGTACGTATAGGTGGTGATATTGCTTGACGAAGGGATGCTGTTGGCAGCATAATTGGCGAATAAAAGAAGACCACCCGATGCGAGAACAGTGAGAATTATCAGTGAGAAAGCAATTTTGATTTTTTTCAGCATACCCATCGGAGACTGCCACTTCACAGATTTAGAAAAGAAAGGTAGAACCACAGAAGGCGTTGCGTGTTTTTACTTGCCCTTCCTTCCCTTGGGCCCTCGCTTTCCCTTTTTTCCTTCATGTTTTTTTGGCATTTGCATCACTCCTACGAATGTCGCGCTAATCTGTTGACATTACTCGGGGTTCTGCAATTGCGCTACCCTTGCCGCCTCGATCTTTGCAATCTTTGCGTTTTGCCTGATCTTCCGGTTTTCATCATCGATTTTCCAAGAGTCTGTGAAGTTAGTCTGCCTGCATACGTTGCAACGGGTAACGATTCGTGGCGGGCTGAGGCTTGACCCTATGTAGCTCTGCTCTGTCTCAACGCCGCATTTTGTGCATAAAATCAACATCTTGATTTACTCCTTTTTTTCAATCCCGTTTTGAAGGGAAAACAAAAATATTTTTCCCAACCATCCATGAACACATCATTTACTTTTTCTTATTCGAGATCTTTATCTCGATGGTAGAGACGTTCCTTGCTGGTTCACCAAGGATCTCGGTGTCTATGGATACCTTCTTTGTAGCACTGTCGCCAAGGAACCTTCTGCATACAACTTCTGCCACATCGACAGCTGAAGAGATGGCTCTTCCTCTTGCCTTTATGGTTATGTCGCCATTGCTGAGCTGCATCAAGGCAGCCATAGCGTAGGTCATTATTGGTTTCTTTCCGATAAAAATAATATCTCTATGCGTAGATGTTGTTTCTGGAATTGGTGTATTTTCAGCCATAGTTATCCCCTTTAAGTTATTTGCAATTACATGCCGCACTTTAATACGCACGTTGCTATTTAAGCAGTTCTTTAGGGCCAAGACCAATTTACCGAAAAAGGGAATGTGGGGATAACACATTTCCTCATTCGCGTGCAACTTTGCGACTGAAAAAGAATCAACTGTTGTTACAAGCTTATTAGTCTGCAAACTCCTTATGGGGACATATAAATGGAATAAGAGGTGAAAGAAATATGGCAAGTCGCGAAATGCATAAGGCAACTTGCGCAGATTGTGGTAAGGAATGCGAAGTTCCATTCAAACCGGATGGAACTCGACCAGTATACTGCCGCGAGTGTTACTCAAAGAGAAGGCCACCACGCAGGTTCTAGGTGCGTAAGTGGAATTCATCGAATAACGCAAAAAGCATGATTTTTTTATTTTTTAGCCTCAACTAAGAAACAAATCCGCATACAGATTACTTGTTTTCCCAATTCAAGACTATTAATCATTTTTCATATCTTCCCACATATCATTGAAAATTCCAAAAAAATCGTTGCCAGAAGAAATACCGCAGCTGGGACCGGCTTTCAGGGACAGTGGCGTCTTCGGAAGTTCGGTCCATGGTCGAACTTCTTCTTTCATCACTCCCACGCAACGGCTTTCCTTGGCCGTGGCGTCCGATTTTATCCAGACGCCCTGGATCGTCCCGTCGTTGCGCCCTGCCCATCGCGCCTAACGATTCCTATGGGCTTTCCTTCCTTTCGGTCGTTCCGCCCAAGGTTTCAATTATTTGCTGTTGCAGGCCCTTTTCGGTCTCAACTGCGGCGAAAATACAATACGGCATGGTCGCTCTTATCCTAGTGCACTCATCCTTGATGCAACTAATCTTTAAAATTCAGTCTAAGTTGACATGGACGCCTAATAACATTGCTATCAAAACAGGGCTAATTGTGCTAGCTTAAGGGTTCGTTCCTGAATTAATTGATTTGTTTGAATCAATTTCGCATGATGGTCTGAAAAAGGGATGATAGGCAGAGGGCTAGTAGGCTTGCACCATAATAGGAAGCGAACCCGTGGAAGTTTTTATAGAGCATGGCAATCATTATAATAAAAGATAAAATCGTATTTTCCTGGAATCGCTTATGCAAAAAGCAATTGTTTTGATCTCGGGTGGCCTAGATTCAGCAACCGCACTCTGGTCGATAAAAGAGACTCATGAGATTTATGGGCTCTCGTTCAAATATGGAACTACAAATAAAAACGAGATGAGGGCAGCAAGGAGGTTGGCTAAAGCAGCTGACGTGAAGGAGCACATTGTTATAGAAGTCGGCTTTCTCAAGGAGCTCGGGGAGCTTCAGAGTGAGGGGAAACTTGAAAAGATAAACCTGTCAGACTGCTACATCCCGGGCAGGAATACAATCTTTTTTGGCATCGCTGCCTATTTCGCGGAGATCAAGGGTGCAGAGCTGATAGTCACGGGGCACAACTCGGAGGACAACTTCCCTGATTCGAGCAGGGAGTACTTCGATGCAATTAACAAAGCGCTCTCGATTGGCTCTGGGAGGGGGAAGAGAGGCGCCAAGGTTACAACCCCATTTCTGGAAATGGACAAGACCCAGATACTTCGTATTGCCCACAGGCTGAAGGTTCCCTTGAGAATGACTTGGAGCTGCCATAAAGATGGCAGTTCGCCCTGCGGCATATGCACTGGCTGCATCGCCATGCGAAGGGCTTTGAGGGAAACAGGGGCAGAAACTCCATAATACCTCCAAAAGAATGTTCGCGAGAAAGGTGTATATTAGCGAACATATGCAAATCTAGAGCATGGAAAGCGACAGCCTCAGGGGAAAGGTGGCATTCGTCACGGGCGCGAGCGATGGCATGGGGAAAGCGACCTCTTTTTACCTATCGAGCTTGGGCGCAAATGTCGTCTTAGCAGCACGGAGGCTAGAAATCGTGGGCAGTTTTGCGGACGAGATCAGGGATCACTTCGGGACGAACCCTCTACCGCTTAAGGTAGATGTTTCCCAGGATGGCGACGTCGAAAGGGCAATTGCGGGCGCTACGGGGAGGTTTGGCAGGGTTGACCTTATTGTAAACTTTGCTGGCAACCCGATCGGCTACGCCAGCGGTGACCGCAGGAAGCCCATCTATGAGCTTAGCGTAGCTCATATGAAGGAGATAGCGGAGGTGGACCATTTCGGCTCAGTGAGAGTTCTCAAGTACGCCCTCCCGCAGATGATCAAGCAGGGGACAGGAATGATCGTGCTGATTTCAGCGATCACTTCCGTCTACGGCTACTCCGAGGACGTCGACTACATCCCTTACAAGAGAGCTAACGAGGGTCTGGCAACGTCTACTGCTCTGCGGTCGGAGAGGGATGGCTGGGGAGTGCGCCTCTATACGCTGGCACCCGGAGATGTCTTCAACCCCTCTACTTGGAACGTCTACAGCGAGGAAGAGAGGCGCGAATCTGTTAAGTATGGCGTGATCGAATCGCTATCCGTTGCGAAGATAGTCAGTTGGCTATTCTCCGGCAGGCTCAAGGAGAGGTACGAAATGAGGATGAACATAGATACTGGCGAGGTTATAGACGAGGGGAGGTATGTCCCTATCAGCAATGGAGACGTCATTGTTGTCGATGCTAAGACAGTCCCGAAGCTCCTTGAATCGGTCGGGGAGAGTTACAGGGTTTTTGTCCCTGAAGGGTACTGAATCGGTGGGGTATGGTCCGGGATTTTGCCCGTTTGATCATTTGGCATATATTGGGGTTTGACAGTGAATAGTCTATTTATGGTGGAAAAAATGGCACAGTCTGAACTGATAGACAGGTATGGCAAGTTGATGTCGAAGTGTAAAGACTATACCATCTTCCAATCGATAGGGGGGTTGATCCAGTGGGACATGGAGACGAAGATGCCGCCAGGGGCCTTCAACCTTCGGAGCCAGCAGCTCGGCTTGTTCAGCGAGATTGAACACAAGATGGCAACGGATCCAGAAGTGGGGACCCTACTCGAGAAGATTGAGGCGGATCCGGATCACAATTCCTTGAGCGAATTGCAGAAGAGGAACGTCTATCTTGTCAGGAAGATATACAACGAGCAGACCAAGCTTCCAGAAAAATTGGTTTCTGAGACTGAGAAACAGAAAGTGATCTCCTATAACGTGTGGAAGAAGGCCAAGGCGATCAAAGATTTTGGCTTGTTCAAGCCTGAGCTGACAAAAGTCTTTGAACTGAAGAAGCAGGCTGCAGAGATTCTCATGGATGTCAAGGGAGTAAGAACGAAGTATGATGCGATGATCGATTACTATGAGCCCAAAATGACCGAGGACGTTATTGCGGAAACTTTCGGTGAGCTGAAGAGGGGCCTTATACCAATAATCGAAAAGTGCGTAAATGGAACTACCAAGCCGGACCGATCAATCCTGAAGCGGGCAGTTCCGGTAGCCGTCCAGCAGGAGATCTCAAAGTCCATCGCCAATTACATCGGCTACGATATTGCGTCGGAGAAAGCCAGGGGGAGGATAGACGAGACTGAGCACCCGTTCACCAATGGCTATTATGATGACGTAAGGATAACGACGCATTACTTTGAAGACGATTTTGCCTCCTCGATCTTCTCAGTTCTCCATGAAGGGGGTCACGCGATGTATGAGCAGAACCTTAATAGGGAATGGATGTACCAGCCCGTGGGTGCTGCCTGTTCATACGGCTTTCACGAGTCGCAATCTAGGTTTGTTGAGAATATTGTCGGGAGATCCGGCGAGTTCTGGTCATACTACTTGCCGGAGCTGAAGCGGATAACAGGCGCAGCTCTTTCAAACGTAGGGCTGGAACAGCTTTTCCGCGCGATCAATGTTGTTCAGCCCTCGAAGATCAGGATCGAGGCTGACGAGGCAACGTACTCTCTCCACATAATAATCCGCTTCGAACTCGAGAGGGATCTCTTCGCGGGGAAGATAACCGTGGGTGAACTCCCGCAGGCTTGGAACCAGAAGTACATGGACTACCTAGGCGTGGAGATCGAGAACGACTCCGAAGGTGTGATGCAGGATGTTCACTGGTCTCAGGGCTACTTCGGGTACTTCCCATCTTACGCGCTGGGGAATATCTATGGTGGCCAGATTGTCAACAAGCTGAACCAAGACATGCCACAGTGGCGAGAGTCTATAGCCAACGGGAGATTCCAAGTGATAAGGGAATGGCTTACCAAGAATGTTCACAGCTACGGTAACATATATGACCCGCTCGATCTGCTCTGCAGGATTACGGGAGACAGAATAAACTCTAGGCACTTTATCGAGTACCTCGACGAAAAATATGCAAAAGTCTATGGCTACTAGCGGGGAAAACCCCCTTTTTGCCATCTCTTTTGATTTCAGGCGTGGCGATTTTGTGTCATAGTTAACTTTTAGTATTGCCGTTAAGAGAGAATACCATCTAGTCTGAAAGAGTGAAGTTCAATGGGTTCTTTGGAGATCAAGGTTTCAGCACCTGCGACCATCGCCAACCTTGGACCGGGGTACGATCTCGTAGGTCTGGCGCTGGAAAAGCCAAGGGACACCCTTACCGTAAGCATGTCCAAGAGTGGCAAGGACAAGCTTAAGATATCAGGCGTCGGGAGCGAGACAATCTCACCGGCTTCAGGGAAGAACGCTTGTATGGTCGCAGGGAGAGCCGTCCTCGAGGCTACCGGCAAAGGTACTCGCTCGCTAGAGATGACGCTTTCCAAGGGCGTTCCGCCACGCATGGGAATGGGCAGTTCGGGGGCCTCTTCTGCGGCTGGAGCTTTCGCGGTCAACCTGCTTTTAGGAAAGCCCCTCAGCATCGAGGAATTGCTACGTTGCGCCATGGAGGGGGAGAGGGCTGCCTGTGGGGCTCCGCATGCCGACAATGTTGCTCCTGCGTTGCTCGGCGGGGTAACTGTGATCCTAGGCTTCGATCCCCTGAGGGTGATTAGACTTGACCCGCTCAAGGAGAGCGAGATCGTGATAATATCGCCTGAACTCGATTTGGGGGACGAGAAGACGAAGCTCGCCAGGGACGTTCTTCCTCCCGCCGTCCCGCTTTCAACCATGGTCAGGCAGATGGGGGCGTACTCGTCGCTCATCCTGGGGTTGATGATCAAGGATCCAAGGATGACCGGGCGTGGCATCTCCGGGGACGTGATCGTAGAACCCGCGAGAGCGAAGCTAATTCCGGGTTTCAGCGAGCTCAAGGTGGCTGCGCTTGAGGCAGGCGCATACGGATTCTCCATAAGCGGGGCAGGGCCATCTGTCTTTGCTCTGTGCCCCGTCGAAAAGGGGGAAGATGTGGGCAGGGTGGTGAAGGGACGGTTCGCGAAGGAAGGCGTAGCTTCGAAGTATGGAGTTTACAGGTGCGGCGAGGAGGGCGCGAAGGTTGTTCCCTAAGTCACTGATTAGGTGTATGGGTTGTGGCAGGGAGTACGGGAACAATGAGATTATTTACAAGTGCCAGAATTGCGGCTCGCTCCTCGAGGTCATAATCGAGCCCCCAAAAGCTACCCTGGCAGAGATGTCAAAGAGGCCCATTGGCGTCTGGCGCTATAGGGAGTTTCTCCCTGTCGATGAGGGTGCTGAGGTAGTCTCGCTGCAGGAGGGCGGCACCCCGCTGTACAGGTGTGAGAAGCTCGCGAAATGGGCTGGCGTCAGGAGCCTCTATATCAAGTTCGAGGGTGCAAACCCGACTGGGAGCTTCAAGGATCGTGGCATGACCCTGGGCGTGACAAAGGCGAAGAGCCTCGGCTCTAGAGCGGTCGCATGCGCGTCCACTGGCAACACTTCCGCCTCGCTCTCCGCGTACGCAGCCCGGGCGGGCCTGACATGCTACGTCATCCTCCCCGCGGGGAAGGTCGCCATGGGGAAGCTGGCACAGGCGCTTATGCACGGGGCGAAAGTCATAACAGTTAAGGGGAACTTCGACGATGCGCTGAAGCTCGTCGTCGACCTTTCAATCAAGATGGGGATCTACCTTCTCAACAGCATCAATCCTTGGAGGCTTGAGGGGCAGAAGACACTTGCCTTCGAGGTCGTCGACCAGCTGGGGCACGTGCCTGAGTTCCTGGCGGTGCCCATGGGCAACTGTGGCAACATCTCGGCGATCTGGAAGGGCTTCAGCGAATTCAAGGCTGCAGGGATTACAAAGGCTCTTCCCCAGATGTACGGCGTCCAAGCGGAAGGCGCCTCGCCAGTCGTGAACATGCTGAGGAAGGAGACTGGCGTTTTTGAGCCAGTTATGAATCCCGAGACTGTTGCCACAGCCATTAGGATAGGCAACCCAGTGAATTGGCCTAAAGCGGTCAGGGCGATAAAGGAATCAAAAGGGCTCTTCGATACGGTATCTGACGACGAGATCGTCGAGGCGCAAAAGGTGATCGCTTACGTGGAAGGCATAGGAGTCGAGCCAGCAAGCGCCGCGTCAGTTGCGGGAGTCAAGAAGGCAACTGCGAAAGGGCAGGTAGGCAAAGAGAGCGAGATCGTCTGCGTTTGCACCGGGCACCTGCTGAAAGATCCAGAAGAAGTCATCAAGGTCTGTGGCAGGCCTATTGAGATACCCCCAGATCTCAAGGCGGTCTCTGAGCTGCTCTTCTCCTCCTAACAGAAGATTAGGTGGAAGCAGCTTCCTTAAGGGACCTCTCCTCTACCATCTCGAATGGCTTCAGAATCCTTGTCAAGATGTCTGTGCGGGTGATCATGCCAACTGGCTTCCCCTGCGCATCAACAACGACAAGGCGCCCTATACTTGACCTCCTCATCCTCCCCATTGCTTCCAGGATGTCCTCTTCCGAGCTGATTATCACCGGCCTCCGGCTGGTAGCCTCTGAAACCGAGAGGTCTTCTCTTCCCTCACTCATGCACCTCGCAATATCGTAACTCGTGAGCACGCCTACTAGGGCGCCGTTATCCATAACCGGAACCGCCCTTATGAATTCTTTATAGATTATCCCTGCCGCCTCTCTGATGTTCGCCCTTGCCGGGATAGTGACGAGACGCTTTGACATGACGTTCTGGACCTTCTCCTTGGGTATGCTGATCAGGTTTATGACATCGAGCAGAATCTCGCCATGAAGGTCGTCTCGTCCAGTGACTTTCCCTTCGATGATCATCCTGCCCGATGGAGTCGGACCTACCACGAGGTCTCCGCCTGTGTTTATCATCGAGAGGCTACCTATGACCTTCAGCATCGCCTGGCAGAAGTCAGGGCTAAAGACGCTCTTGAAGAGGATGTCTGTGACCGTGATCCCAGTTTTTTCTCCATTCAGTGTGTAGACTGGCACAGATAGAGATCGGATATTTCGTGGGACGTTGAACCCCTCGTACGCCTTGCTGGTCGGGACATACCCCCCTTTGGGACCAGGCACAGCCTCGACGAGGCCGATCGCTCTTAGGACTGGCATCATATTCCTCACAGTCCCCTCGTTGCGCCCAGTCCTGTTGGCGATCTCCTTGCTCTTGACTAGGGACCGCTTCTTGTCATAGAGCTCAATGAGGGCAATCACTATCTCCTTCTGCGGGGTTGTTAGAGAGACCAAAATCCCACCTACTCGTCAATTATAAATAATTATAATTATTGTACCTCATAATCATATCTTTTTTAGACGCATGGTTGAGGTCTAGAGTTGATGATAACTCACAGTGAACTCTTCACTTGAAGCAAGATAAACTCAAAAACGGATGATCTCAGGATGATCCCTGAAGCAAAGACATGGCCAAAGACCTAAAAGAATGCTTATGACTGAATTTATCAAGTGTAACAAATGAAGCAGGACAGTCTGATTGTTTTCGTCATTGGTGCCATTTTCACATTGGTGATTTCTAACCTTGTAATCTATATTTTTTTCCCTGTGGGCGATCAAGCTTCAATTGGTGTAGGTGTTAGCATATTTATCGTAATAATATGGCTATACCCTTGGTTTTCTGCTAGACGCAAACAAAAGAAACCAACAGGTTAAAACTTCTTTCCTAGCTCTATCGCCCACTCCCTGACCTTATTCATGTCTCGATTGTCCCAGACGACTCTTCCTAGTATTTTCATGCGCCCTCCAAAGGCAACAACATCAATAGGCTTGAGAGACTTGTTCTTGGCCAGTACTTTTTTTGAGTTGTCTTCAGCACTTCGGTCACGCGTTTTCGGATCTCCGCCCCCGCCGCAACAGAAATAGAGTGCAACTTTCCTGTCTCCAAAGTCCCTTCCCAAAAAATCCACGGCTTCTTTGTAAACGTTCGTAGCTCTTATACCACTCCCGACTATGATGTTTTGGAATGGCGTTATGTCAGGGGAACCATTCTTAAGATCTGCGACGGTTATATCCATGCCATAGGTTGTTTTGAGTGCATCGGCTATGGCATTTGCCGCCTCAGAATTTGCTCCACTTTTTGAGGCATAGACTATTAGGGTTTTTCCTGCCATTGTTATTCACCTTTTTCCCATATTTAGAGCATATAATATAAAAAAAGAAAAAATTATTTTCCAAGCGCTTTGCCACATTTGTTGCAGTATATTGCATCTTTGGGGTTAGGTGCACCACAGGAAGTGCAGTATGCAGTTTCTTGTACAGAAGACGAAGGTTGCGATACAATAGGGAGCGTTGGGGGAACAGGTGGCTGGGGCTTTCCAAACGTTGTTCCTGCCATCGCGGTGTCATACATCAAGCTGATTGTTCTTGCGATGAAGATGGATAATAGCAATCCCAAGAAGGCGGTTATCAACCAGCCAATAACTGGTATCGCTGAAAATATGCTTACAATGAACCCAAGTATTGCTGCGACTATTATGAAGCCAAGGTATCTCAGCCAACCAATCTTGGAAATTATCGAAAGTATATCACCCAAGGCGAATGCCTTTGTGAAGGATCTGGTCTTGAACATGTGCACTATGCCAATTATGGAGAAGAGGCCAATGAACACAGCGAGCATAAAAATGATGATAGCAAAAGGGATTATAGCCAAGACAAACGCACTTGCAACTGCAGGGTTATTGCTCAAGGCGTCCCCCCAATTGGTCCAGTTAAAGTTCTGCCAATAGGTCGGGTTAGTGAAGTTGCCTCCAATTGAAGAAGTTGCAGTAATGGCTACTGGCATGAAGAGCAAGAAGCCTACAATTACAGTCACAACAACCATAGGAATGGCCCAGATTATCGCTGCGGCAAGGTATTTTAGACCATCCACAAACATATCGCTGTATTTTTCCATTTTTGGGGGATGCCTAGAGTCTGAACTATCAGACATGACCCTGCCAAGATATCCTAAGGTCAGGATATCGACTATTGGGATCAGGGTTAGGATGAACAGCAAAAGCAAATCGCCAGCTTTTTCGAAGAACCGACGGGTATAATCGGCCGCTGAGGAAAGATTTTCAGATAGACTCACAATTTATCACCAACTGAAACGCAGTCGGAGGTCTGGTTTAAAGCTCTCACTTTTCAAAATTATTTGTCCATTTTCAGAAAATTGAAAATGCTTTTCAGAAAGGTAATGAGGGCTTTAATGAAAAAATTAAGAGAACTTTTAAGGCCCGAGAATTTCAATCATAAATGGGTGCTGAGTCGGGTGGACGAAATTCTCAAGAACCCCATAAGACTGCGAATATTAGAGATTCTATATTCTCGGAAGGTCGCTACTCCAAAAGAGATAGCCAGAGAGCTAAAAATGAGGGTTCCAGCAGTATACTATCATCTCGATCTCATGAGAGGTCTAGTCACAAAGACATCGAGGGGGGAGTATGCGGCTACAGAGAAAGGAATTGGACTTTATAAAGAAGCCATAAAAGAGGAGGTTATTTCAAAAACATCAGTCGGGCAGATCAACCCCCATTTGGATTTCATCAACAGGCTCTTCTCACTTAAGGTACTTCTGCCTGCAGGTACCATCTCCGTGGCTTTAGAGTTTTTAGCGTGTTATCTTTATGGCTATAGACCCTATTTTTTCGGTTATGGATTGCACGTAGCGTCTGACCCAACGCCTATTTACATTTACTATGCGAGCAACCTGATCCTTCTTTTCTTGATTGTAGAATGTTTCGCCTATGTCTTGACCAGGAGGGTTGGGGGCGAACCATACTTGGCAGGGGGCATCGGACTTTCCCGGCTTCCACTATTGCTCATCCTTTTCCCAAAGATTTTAGGTTTCAATTTTTGGCTGACTTCAATCGTTGCATTCGCTGTTGGACCGCTACTCTCAGTAATTGCCCTTGCAATCTTTGCATCGCTTTCAAAGGGTATTAGGATTGAGCTAGCATTCATCATGAGCTTTGTCCTGTTGTATTTTGACCTGTTTGTATATTCTCTTATTTGAAAACTCTTGCAAAAGACAGTAGACTTTGGTTGATAAACTATTTAAAGCACACAAGCCACTCCAAATGACATCTTAGTGAAGACAAATGGTTCAGTACAAATGGGTTGCGCTTTCGAATACGACACTTGGCACTTTGATGGCATCAATTGACAGCACCATTGTCATGATTGCACTGCCTGCAATCTTTCGTGGAATCAACATTGATCCTTTTTCGTCCTTTCAATATATGCTGTGGATACTGTTCGGCTACAGCGTCGTTACCGCCACGTTGCTTGTTACTTTTGGCAGACTTTCAGACATGTTTGGGCGGGTAAGGCTCTACAACCTTGGATTTGCCATCTTCACAGTCGGCTCGATACTGTGTTCGATAACCCCAAATCAGGGCGACGCAGGAGCTATAGAGCTAATACTCTTCAGAATAATCCAAGGAATTGGCGGCGCATTCTTGTTCGCAAACAGCGCCGCAATAATAACTGACGTATTCCCAAGCAATGAACGTGGAAAAGCACTTGGAATAAACCAGATATCTTTCCTTGCTGGTTCTATGATAGGTCTGGTTCTGGGGGGAATTCTAGCGATTTATGATTGGAGGCTCGTGTTTCTGGTGAGCGTGCCAGTTGGGCTGGTAGGCACGGGCTGGTCGTACTTGAAACTGAAAGAGGTCGGCACCATTAGAAGAAACCAAAAAATTGACATATGGGGGAACATCGCCTTTGGCGGGGGATTGACATTAGTTCTAGCAGGCTTTATCTACGGCTTGGTACCGTATGGAAACTCGACTATGGGCTGGGGTGATCCATGGGTCATTGCCTCCCTGGTCGCAGGGGCGGGCCTTCTTGTCGCTTTTCCGTTTATCGAAAGGCATGTTCCTGAGCCAATGTTCAGGCTTGAGCTGTTTAAGATAAGAGCGTTTAGTACAGGTAACCTTGCTGGGCTTCTCAGTTCTATGTCAAGGGGCGGGGTGATGATAATGCTCATCATTTTGCTTCAAGGAATATGGCTTCCTCTTCATGGGTACAGCTTTGATTCCACACCATTCTGGGCTGGCATATTTATGATACCCATGTCAATAGGCTTTATCTTAACGGGACCTATCAGTGGCTGGCTGTCCGACAAGCATGGCGCAAGAATACTCGCCACTCTGGGTATGTTGATATCCGCAGTTGCTTTCGCGGGGTTCGCGCTGCTCCCAGCCAATTTCGACTACCTGTCCTTTGCGGCTATACTTTTCCTAATGGGAATCGGCGGTGGTATCTTTGCTTCTCCCAACATGGCATCTATAATGAACTCAGTACCCGCGGAACACAGAGGGGCAGCATCTGGAATGCGTGCAACCATACAGAACAGTGCTATGACGATAAGCATGGCGGTGTTCTTCACCATCATCATAGTGTCGCTCAGTGGGAGTCTTCCGGCTGCACTATCAGCTGCAGTTACGAGTGCTGGCGCGCCTGTGCAGCTTGCGCAGATCTTTAGTGCTACGCCAGCCACAGGAGCCCTCTTTGCCTCATTTCTAGGCTACAATCCAGTTGCAACGATGCTTCAAACCCTTCCTCAATCGCTAGTAAGTTCCATACCAAAGGCAACGCTTGATTTCCTCACAGGATCAACCTTCTTTCCTAATGCAATTTCATCTCCGTTCATGATTGCGCTAAGAGAAGCGTTCATAATCGGCGCGATAATGTGTGTTTTAGCTGCAGTTTGCTCCGCACTAAGAGGTGGAAAATACGTATACGAAGAACAAAAACGCACTGAAAAGGCGTAGAAGTCTTGTACCCCGAACCTTTTTATTTTGGGCCCATGTGCAAATAAAAGAAAGCAGTGGATTCCTTGTCTATACATTTAAATGTTGAAGTCATAACATTTGACCCAAAATTCTTATTTGGTGCGTTTTTATTAAGAGAGACTATGCCGACAGTCAAAGACATCATGACGAAGAACGTCATTTCAATCGGTGTTCATAATAGCGTTTTTGAAGCAGCGGAGCTCATGAGTTCTAACCAAGTAGGTTGCTTGGTGATCATGGATGGCGAAGTGCCTATTGGAATAGTTACCGAAAGAGACATTGTCAGAAGGGTCGTGGCGAAAAAAATACCGCTGGACACCAAGATCTCGGAGATTATGTCTAAGTCTCTCATTACAATTGATCCTGATGCTTCGCTTAAGGAGGCAGCTAGGCTAATGTCAAGCAATAAGATTAGAAGGCTTCCTGTATTGAAGCAGAACAGATTAGTAGGGATAGCCGTCGCTTCCGATTTTGTGCGAAATCTTGGAAAAAAGACAACCTCTGAAGAAATACTGGAGGCCATGGGCCGCTATCCTCCCACTTTTCCATAAGGATGGTACATTTTTAGCGCGTGTGTATGAGAAGTGCTTTAGGCTTCCAGAAAGCTATGACCAGTCCGATCCAGACTCTTTTCGCTGCAGGGAAGGTTAGGCTGACTTCTGAAGTGATTTCTTTATGCGAAAGATAAGCTAAGTCTGGCTTGCCTTCCGAGTCCCCTTTGGAACGTAGTCGAAGAGCTTTTCAGTTGTATTCCCCTGGGGCCATTCTGCGCGTATTCTAGTCTTCTTCTCAAGCTTGCGTATCTCTGAGAGTAGCATACGGTTTAGAGCTCTAGCGCTTTCCCCATCGAGCTCCGCGTTCACGTCGAATCCTTCGCTTGTGGGCTTGATAATTCCATTATTGCCTATTATTCGTTCAAGTGCGGGTTTTATCGCCGGTGGATTATCACTATTTATGTGTGCAGATAATTTGAACCTCTTCTCAACCATAGCATATCCAGACCTTAAATATAGATGAGAGCTCATTTTTGCAGAGGATAGAACCGACCATCCAATAATCTGCAAGATCTCAATTCATCTAGGATATTATAAATAATTATAATTATCAATAATATTTATTAATTTTTTTACTCAGTATTTTCCCCAAGTGGGAGAATGACACTCGACCAGATCTTATCAAGTACGGCGAATAGACTTCAAAACAAGGTTGCCTTGAAGTGGGAGGAAAAGGAGTACACTTTTTTGGATCTCGACGGGATAACAAACAAGTTCGCTCGCGCACTGAAGAAACTCGGCGTGAAGAAGGGCGAAAGGATCTGCATATTCATGCAGAATTCCCCAGAGTTTATAATGGCGCATTTCGGCAGTTTGAAGGCTGGCGCCGTAACCGTTCCCCTCAATATGATGTACAGAAGACACGAACTTTGCCACATGGTCAACGACTGTGGTGCTGTTGCTATAGTGACATCGGAGGAGAACCTCCCCTTCGTCCTTGAGACGAGGAAGGAACTGAAGACACTCGTGCACATAATAGTAGTGTCCGATTCGCCTCCTACTGGATGCCTGTCGTTCTACAAGCTTATCGACGCTGAGAGCAGCGAGTCTTTGGAACCGCAGAACACCGATGAGGACCTTGCGGTTATTTGCTACACATCCGGCACAACGGGTCTTGCGAAGGGAGCTATGCTCACGCACGCAAATTTCATTTCTAATATAACGACCATAGCCAAGATGTGGGAGCTTTCCGACTCGGATAAGTTGCTCATGGCGCTCCCCATGTTCCATGTTCACGGGCTGGGCATTGCGATACACGGTCTGGCTTACTGCGGGTACACCATGGTTCTGCTCGAGAGGTTCGAGTCACAGACCGTGGTGAACGAGATCTCCAGGAACAGATGCACGGTCTTCATGGGTGTCCCAACCATGTACGTCAAGCTGCTCGAAGCGGACCTTGCGGAGCGCGATCTCTCATCCGTCAGGCTCTGGACCGTCGGCTCGGCGCCCATGCCAGTAGAGGTCCTCACCAAGTTCAAGCAGAAGTATGGTGTGGATATCCTAGAGAGATATGGCATGACAGAGGCTGCAGTCGTAATAACCTCCAACCCATATAAGGGGAACAGGAAGGCGGGTTCGGTTGGTCCTCCGATTCCAGGTGTCGAAATCACGATATTCGACGACGACCTGAACGAACTGCCAAGGAGGGAGGTTGGGGAGATAGCTGTCAGGGGACCCAACGTAATGAAAGGCTACTGGAACAAGTTGGCGGAGACCGATGAGGCTTTCAAGAAGGGCTGGTTCCACACGGGCGACCTGGGCTTCATAGACGAGGAGGGCTATCTACACATAGTGGGCAGGAAGAAGGAGATGATAATCGCCAGCGGCTTCAAGATCTTCCCACGCGAGGTGGAGGAGGTCATACATACCCACCCGAAGGTAAAAGAGGTGGCAGTGGTGGGCATACCTGACCCAGTGAGGGGGGAGAGCGTCAGGGCTTACGTAGTTACCAAGGATGGCAGCACCGTAACGCCTGAGGAGCTCGACGATTTTTGCAGAAAGAACTTGGCAGCATTCAAGGTCCCGCGTTCCTATGAATTCGTCCAAAACCTCCCTAAGACGCCCAGCGGCAAGATCCTTAACAGGATACTTTCGCGCGTCAAGGTAAAAGACTTGATGATAACCAACATAAAGACGATAGACAGGAGGTCGTCGGCGTTCGAAGCTGCGAAGATAATGAAGGAGTATGATGTGGGGAGCCTCATTGTAATGGACACCGATATCCCCATAGGCATAGTGACCACCAGGGACATCCTGTACAAGGTGATATCGCTCGGGAGCCTCGGCAAGGACATCTCGCTCAGCAACATCATGTCGGTCCCGCTGCTCCTAGTCGATCCAGAGGAAGACATCGCTAGGGCTGCGGCTTTCATGAGGCAGTGGAATGTCTGGAGACTTTCGGTGAAGGGCGAGAACGGTCAGATCGTCGGGCTGCTCAGCGGCACGGACATATTCAAGGCATTTGCTGGGAAGAAGATGGAGATAGAGAACGTCGACGTCAAGTGAGGTCGCCGCACGCGCAGAAGGACTCGCCGATTGCCTTGTAGAGGTCCTCCATCCCAGTGCCTTTCTTTGCCGACACAGGGATTGCGCGCCTCCTCTTGCTCAGACCGTTGACGATCGGGTACAGCTGATCGGCAAGCTCGGCAGAAAGGCCCCTGTCTTTAAACGCACCGCCAGCGATCTCCCGCTCCATTTTTTCGACAATCGAATCGCCATAGAGGTCTGTTTTGTTCATAACATCGATTGAGGGCACGCCAAGCCTCAGCTCCACGACAAGCCCGAGCAGCTTCAAGACCACAAGGTCAACGCCATTCTTCAGGAGACTCGGGTCTATAATGGAGAGGGCAGCTGCCCGCCCATGGAGCGCAGACGCAAGTTTTGGACCGAGCCCCCTGAAGATGAACACCTCCATCTGACCTGGGGTGTCTATTATGCGGAAGTCGGAATCACCGGACCGTCTCTCAAATTCAGCTATAATTTCAGGGACCACGCCTTCTAAGACATCCGCCGCCCTGATTAGCGCTCCATTTGGGCCGAGCCCCTCCTTCTTCATGAGGGATTCAACCGTGACTAGCTCACGGGCATCGAAGTCGGGCACATAAGGAAGATAATCTGCTCCCGGGTCCAAGTTCAGGTAAGCGACCCTGTGGCCAGCACTCTCCAGCCAATCGCCCATGGACCGGGAAAGGGTGCTCTTTCCAGATCCCGCGGGTCCGATTATTATTAGATTGTCGATCTTCAGCACCTCGATAGAGTTTTTTAGGGGATGTTTAGCTTTGGTTTGCCAGCATTGGAGAACAGCGCGTCGAGCAGATCATCCAGCATGTTTAGGGATGACACAACTTCCCCTCGCTGTAATACGTCGAAGCAAGAACCTAATCTACTTTATCAGAATTGTGATCAGAATTCAGCTTTCAGGATCTCGTCGGTTTGCTTTGAGACATTTCCGACGGCAGTTGACGCATGGGAGCGCCACGCCACTAGAAACATAGACTGTAGTGATGCTATTGCATATGGGACAGCGGGCTGTGCGAACCTCGGTGAATAGGTTGGCCAGGGTGTGCATCAGCGTGATGCCTCCTTAATTACGCTCTCGGTAAGATCCAAGCGCGAGGACTGCTGCAGAAGGAAGTGTCTAGGTTGGCTGATCTTGCACCTGTCATGGAGAAGGATGGGGACAAATGGAGAAATCAGGAGGTTTTTTTTCCCAACATCAGAGCCGTTCAGCATGTCGCTTGGTGGTTTGGTGGGATATTCAGCGACAGTAACCTCTTGGCGCAGATGTCGGTTGACTGTCCCCATCATTTTTTCACACTTCACAGACCTAACCCCATATTACGAGTTTTATCGCTGCAAAGTAGCTGGTTTTTCATCGCATTTAATCTATCCGCAGCGGGGCGACTGAGCGGAGCGTAAGCCTACCATATGAAGCGAAGGCCAAAATACTGGAAACAGGCATCCAAGAGGGGACAGTTTTAAATTTTAATAACAGCAGTATAGGTAGAGGGGAAGGCATTATGGTAAAAGTATCATTCAAGTATACGCCGGAGCTGGTAACCTGGATCAAGCAGTCGGGGTCAGGGAGCAGGTGGAACCCAGCAGAGAAGGTCTGGGAAGTGCCAGATCCTTTCCTGGAGGACTTGAGGGCGCGTGCTGAATCGATTGGGGTTGAGCTCAAGGTTGCAGCGGAGGACAGCAGCGCAGCGCGACCCGTCACTGGGACACCTCCACAGGCCATCGACAGGCAAAAGGCAGAGAGCATGGGGTACATGGAATGGGATGAACGGCCACAAGCGCAGGCTAGTAGGAGCAGCGGAGCTCAGCTTATGGAGGGAGATATACAGCTGAGGCGATCAAGGGACGGACGGTTCGTGCTGATAAACATGAACATTAGCATGAACATGATAGCGGACTCGAAGGATGTCGAGGATCTGATGGCGGGAATCAAGAACAGCGTCAAATTCAGAATACTTCCGCCCAGACCGAGAACCCAGCCAGACGCAAGTGAGTAGGAATTACTTCTTGCGTTTATACATCTGAGTAAGCTGCGGATTCTCTGTACACTGGTGCGCCTCTCCTGCGGCAGGGCGCCCGTAGTTGTCAAGCTCCACCCACTCGGCGCCGCAGACGCTGCAGATAAAATGGCGTTTATTGCCTCGCTTTATTCCATCGACATCCTCGCTGCAGCATTCAGGGCAATAGCTCATGCTTCAACACTCGGTAAACAACAGATGGTTTTTTTGGTGCTTATAAGTGTTTTACTGCGAAACAGTTATACATTAAGGAAGGCGACCAAGCGATCCATGAAAATCAGAGGCTACGGCTTGTGCGGTATGCATCACATACCCCCAAGCATAGGCGCTACGACCCGAGAAGAGTTGTCGGCCGCTGTCGAGAGGCCAAGCACAGTGCTTTCATAGAGAGCATGATAGTACAAAAGGGTTATAAATGTGGTTATTATGGAGTTCTATTGTAATAATTGCGGGGTGTAGGCAGAAATGAAGGTAATACAGATAGCAGGATTCCTTGGGAGCGGGAAGACAACCACGCTCATTTCGATGTCGAAGGCGATCGGCCAGAAGCTGAACAAGAAGGTCGCAGTAATAGTAAATGAGATAGGCAATGCGCCTGTGGATGCAAAGATCCTCGAGGAGTATGGCTTGAAAGTCTCAACGATAGGGGGAGGATGCATATGCTGCGAGGTTATGGTAGGACTAGCTGACACTCTGGTGCTCCTGAAAAAGGCAATTGACCCGGATCTCGTCCTGATCGAGCCAACGGGAGTCGCGATGCCAGGCCAGGTTAAGGACGCAATACTAATGAGCGGATCAAGGATAAGCGTCGAGGTAGGCCTCGCGGTTGTACTCATAGATCCCTTCATTGAGGATGATATGCTTGCCGGGGAAGCGGAAGACAACTTCATAGTTAGGCAGATCGCCAACGCAGACATAATAGCCATAAACAAGATCGATGTTGCTAGCGAAACGAGGATAAAACAGTGCGAGGACCGTGCAAGAGAGATAAATCCCAATGCAAAGCTTGTAAGGATCTCAGCCCTGAGGGGCGATGGTATGGATGAACTGATCGAGCTTATGGTGAAAGGAATCTCTTCTTGAAGGCCTCAAGCATGCACGAAGGTGATCATGTCCATAACGACCACAACGATGATGTCGGTATCAGCATACCCCATCGCGATGGTAAGATTAAGGTTGAGGGGTACGGGGTCATTCTCAGACTGACAGGCAAGAAAGCAGCAGACGTTGAGAGGCTTAAGGCGATGCTCAAAGAGATCGTGACTGAGATCGCGCGGGATTGCATAGAGGGGGGCGCCATGGCAATAGGCCATGTCAAATCGCACCTCAAGACTCCATCCGGTTATGTAAAGGCAGATATCGTCCAGCTGAAGCAAGGAGCGTACGCCGAGGGCAACGTGGGAAAGAGCGAGAGATCAGGCACTCTAATTATAAACTCCATAGTTCTGGGGCTTGACAAGGACAGAATCGCCGAAACTACACTGGAAGGTACCCAGAAGGTTTTGAAGAAGTATAGTTTCTCTGCGAGCATTGAGGTCGAAAACCAGGATTTCCAATTAGATTCCAATGAGAATTCTAATAAGAAAATAGAAAAATAAAAAAAGGGTTAGGGGAAGATGCTCCTGACATGTTCTTCGTCGAGTTGCTTCCCGATTCTGCTCATTATCGCAGCAACCATGATTGACACTAGTACACCGACGAAGAAGGGATAGACCAGTGTGACTAGCGTTTGCTATAGCGTTTGTCGAGCTTGATGGCCTCTTCAATGAATCTTTCCCTTGCGCCTGGAGAAAATTTGTTTATCTTCTGGATCATTTCAATTGTCTTCATGTTCTTATTAAGAAGTTTAAGTGTGTTCATAGTCTTCATTATGTTATGAGTTAGGAATGGCTCGAGACCCTCATTCTTGGCGTAACCTTGCCGTACCATGGCATTCTCCATGGATAGTAGGGCAAAATGGTGGATCACCTGCACTGTCGCCATTGCCCTGTCATGCTCCTCGGCGCTGACCTCCGTAACTCGCATCCCGGATCTAGTTAAAAGGTCAGTCATGATGGGCAGCCAAGGTCCTGAGCGGACGGGTATTACCATTGTGTTCCTGATCTTTACCCTTGGTGATGAGAAGAGAGGATGGATGCTAATGTAAAAAATTTGGTCTGGTAGGATTCTGCCTATCTTATCAACAACGCCGCACTTTACAGAGGATACATCAACTAAGAGGGATCCAGGTCGCATCTGCTGAGAAGTCTGCCTAGAAATCGGTAGCAGCACCTCGGTGGGGATTGTTAGGATGACAATGTCCATCTCTGATAAGCCCTTTGCTCCGCAGCCTTTGATGCCCAATCTGTCTGCTATCTCATTCGCCCTGCTTGAGTCCCTGCTAGTTATAGTGAGGTCGCATGCACTCCTAAGGAGTGTAGCCATGCACCTCCCCATTCTTCCAGTCCCGACTATTGCAACTTTGAGTAGCTTCCGAGTATCCTCAGAAATCTTGTCTTCCTCCTTACCTCTTTCAGCGCCAATACAATATTCTTATCGCTGAGACTACCCTCGAAGTCGAGATAGAAGTAATATTCCCAGCTCCTGGTGGGCATTGGGCGCGACAAGACCATGGTAATGTTGACACTCTGCTTAGCGAACTCGCTTAATACGGCTGCGAGTGAACCGGGGACGTGCTCTAGGGCAAATATCGCTGAAGACTTTACGCCAACTTTAGGAGGCTCGCCCTTGTGGATCGTAACAAACCGCGTATAGTTGTTTGGGGTGTCCTCAATACCAGCCTCATATATCTTGAGCCCATTCAGCTCTGCTGCGGCCTTGCTGGCTACGGCAGCGCCCTTCATGTCCCTAAGGACGTGCTCAGCAGCCCTTGCAGTTGATTCAGTAACAACAATATTCTTGTCGCTCAGATATTTCGTGATGTATCCGTCACATTGCGCTAAGGCTTGGGGGTGCGAGTAGATGTTCTCTATCTCGCTGAGCGAATTCACCTGCGGGTTTACGATTAAGTTCAAAGTTATCCGGAGCTGGATCTCCCCTGTTATGGACACGGGATAGTCTATGAAGCAATCAAGAGTCTCGTTTACAGCGCCTTCTATGGTGTTCTCCAGGGGTACTACCCCAACGTCGCATCTTCCAATGTCCACCTCTATGAAAATCTTCTTTATTCGCCTGCATGGTGAGAACTTGGATGAGTTGCCGAAGGTAGAGTATGCTGCCTCATGCGAAAAGCTCCCAGCTGGTCCGAGGTATGCTACAGAGGTTGGCCGCTGGATGTTCCTGCACATGGATATGATCTCTCGGTAGACCTCCCTTATCCCCTCAGGCGGGGCTTCTTCGGAGGCCGAAGTCACCCTCTCTAAGACCTGGCTCTCCCTGGCCATGTCCAGCACTTCCATGTTAAGGGCAGACTTTATCTTCCCGATCTCCTTGCATGTTGCCACCCTTTCATTGAGCAGCCTCACAACCTCTTCATCTATCCTGTTTATTTTTTTCCTGGCATTATCGAGACTCAAATTCTTCTCCACATCTTTCCCTTTTTCACTCATATCTTTCCCTCAACTCTCCCAATTTTATGCACCCTAATCATTAAGTCAGCAAGGCATGTAGCTACCATTGCCTCGACAACTGGGACGGCCCTGACCGCTATGCATGGATCGTGCCTTCCTTCAACCCTGATTTCCTTCTTCTTCATCGTAGAAATATCAACGCTCCTCTGCTTCTTTCCTATGGATGGTGTAGGCTTGAAGGCTACACGTAGGACAATCGGCATTCCGTTTGTGATGCCACCTAGAATGCCCCCAGAATTGTTGGACTGCGTAACTATGCGCCCGCCTTCAATGGCAAACTCGTCATTCGCCTCCGAACCCCGCTTCGAAGAAAGACCGAACCCTCCTCCGAACTCGATCCCCTTAACCGCTGGTATACTGAATATGCCGTGAGATATTACACTCTCCACCGAGTCAAAAATGGGTTCGCCTACTCCTACTGGCAGGCCAAGGACCCTACACTCAACAGTCCCCCCAAGGGAATCATTCTCTGACTTCGCCTTCTCTAGCTCCTCGGACATCAGCGCAGAAACCTCCTTGTCAGCGCACCATATGGGGCTCTCCCTCGCCTTCGCTTCAAGCTCAGCATCTGGGATTTCTCCCTTGGCACGTACATCACCGACCTGCACGAGGTGGGCTATTATCTTCACTCCCCTCCTGGATAACAGCTTCTTAGCGATTGCCCCCCCCATCACCATGCCTGCAGTTATCCTGCCAGAGAAGAAGCCTCCACCCCTCCAGTCGTTGAACCCACCATACTTGACGAACGCAGTGTAGTCTGCATGACTGGGGCGAGGCACCATCCTGTTCCGGTCATACCATGAGGAGTCAGTGTCTTCGTTGCTTATCATCATCATTATGGGGCCGCCGTTGGTTCTATTATTAGTCAGTCCGCTCTCTATTCTGACCAGATCTCTCTCTTTTCTCGAGCTTGTGGCCTCCCTGCCCGGCTTCCTCCTGTCGAGCTCCCACTGGATGTCGTCCACACCTATCTCGAGACCCGGTGGGCATCCCTCCACCACCACACCGATGCATCTTCCGTGTGACTCGCCAAAAACTGTCATCCTGAACTCACTACCAATTCCGAAGCTCATTTTATCATCTCCACTTTTCCACCCATCCTCACCAGGTCCTCGAAGAACGATGGATAGCTCTTCGAGACACATTCCGCATTCTTTATGATGGTCTCACCCTCGGAGAATAGGGCTAGAATGGAACAGGCCATGGCGATGCGGTGGTCGTTGCTTGGATCGATTATCGCGCCCTTGGTCATGCCGACTCCATTTATCACCATCTCATTCTCCCCAGTCTCTATCCTCCCACCCATTCTCATGGCTGTTTCTGCTATTGTAGCTATCCTGTCGCTTTCTTTATACCTCAATCGCTTAATCCCCGTTATTCTAGTCTCGCCCTCTGCCCTCGATGCGACTGCTGCCAGAATAGGCACAAGATCCGGTATCTGTCTAGCATCTATTTCGATCCCCCTCAGAACTGAGGTCTCGGCTGTGACTGTATTGCCAGAGCAAGAGATTTTAGCCCCCATTCTCTGGAGTATTTCTATCGCCGCGCTGTCCCCCTGCAATGATGGCAATTGAATCCCATCCACTAGGACCTTGCCACAAAGGATCCCCGCTGCCAGCATGAACGCAGCTGAGGAGAAGTCACCCTCCACGTGGTAGGAGAGAGGATGAAGGATCTGCCTTGATGGCACGCTGAACTCCCCCCTCCCAGGGTCAAATGCTACCTTAGCCCCAAACTTATGTAAGATTTCCATGGTCATGTCAATATAATTTTTCGACTCTAGCGCGCTACTCAGCATGATTGCTGTGTCATTCCTTGCAAGAGTGCTCGAGACGAGCAGGGAAGAGATGAACTGGGAGCTGACGTCACCCGGGATTGCAGCTGTCCCGCCCTCCATTCCTCCTCCCATTACCACGACAGGCGGGAAGCCGTTGCTCTTTGTGGAGAAACACTTCGCTCCAAGGGAATTCATAGCCTTGAGGAGATCGCCCATCGGCCTCCTCCTCAGCTGATCGTCGCCAGTAAGTACTGTTGCTCCATCAGCATGGGACGAGACTGCTGTGAAGAACCTCAGGGCAGTAGCCGATCCCCCGCAATCAACAACATCCTCTGGCACCTCGATCCTGCCTCCTGAAATGCTAAATCGGTCATCAAAATCAGTAACCCGCGCCCCTAGCATTCTTGCAGCGCGCAGGGCAAACAGGGCGTCCTCAGATCTCGATGGATTGACGATCTCTGTCTTGCCATCTGCAATAAGGGCGCAGACCACTGCTCTCTGGGTATAGCTCTTTGATGGCGGGGCAACTACCCTGCCGCTCAGTTCTGACTTTCTTATCCTTGCATCCACCTAAACACCCATCCTAGCCTTGTTACTGTTGATCTCGGTCCGGATTATGCTGAACCCCAAACCCCCCCAGCCATCTACAATTTGCCCCTCGAATTCCTTTGTAGAAACTGCGCAAATTGTTGGCCCCTTCCCGCAGAGGCCTGCAGTGATTGCCCCATTCTTCATTGCAGCCACAATAGGAGCAGGGTTGATCTTGAAGGCATGAGCCATTGCTAGGCCGTTGAGAAGCATTGCCTGCCAGTGCCTCCCCGCGAGTGCCTCCTTCATGGCAATTTCCGTCACCTCTGCATATTGACTGATGAAGGTCTTGTTCACCTCGCCGGAGTAGCGCCTCTCTTCTGGGACTAGAAATATGGCGCTCATTGGCTCTAGGTTGCAGCTCATAATTATTATCCTCTTTTTATTATCAGTCATATGGAGCCCGCCCAGATAGCTAGCACAAGCGTCGTCAAAGGCGCCAGTGAGGCTTACCTTAGCTCTGAGGGAGGCAGCTACGCCTATTTTTATAATATCCATGTCATCCATTTTTTCGCCAATAGCATCCAGGGTTGCCAGAATTATGGCATTGGAGGCGGCGCTAGAACTCTTCATCCCACGTGCTATGGGGATCTCACTGCGGGTTCTGATCATCCCACCGTGTTTTAAGCCGAAGCTCTCAAGGGTCGCCCTGAAGGACTCGCTGGCAAGCTCTTTCCTCTCATTGATACCGCCTAAGATCTCCACTTCAATGGAAGGATCTTCTCTAACCTCGACCTCTGCGAAAGTCCTCAAGCCCACGCTGAAGGCTGCGCCTCTGCCGGAAGGCATCGCGTTCACTATTGTAGCCGCACCGAAGGCAATACCCTTCCCAATCCCTTTGCCTTTGTTTTTGCCTTCAATTTGAGACTCGCTGCTTACCTCCCGCTCCATGACATGTGTTGTCATTATGACAGCTTCCACCCTGGTTGCAATGCCGCATCCCCCGAAAGCGCACGCCTCATTACATCAATGGGCGCTGGCTCCCCGAGCCATATTTCAAAGGCTCTTGCCCCCTGCTGGACCAGCATCTCAAGACCGCTTATTATCTTGCAGCCCCTGAGTCTGGCTAGCCTCATCAGTTCGGTCTCGAGCGGGTTGTACACCAGATCCATCACTGTGCAGTTGGCGCCCAAGTCCTCAGCTTTAAGCAGACTCACATTTATCTTAGGCCACATTCCCACTGGTGTGCAATTGATTATGATATCTGCCCTTGCCTCCCTGCACCCGCTCAATGGTATCGCATGAGCAGGTGCGAGAGCAGAGACTTCGCGGGCAAGGCTCAGAGCCTTGGAGAGGGACCTCCCAGAAATGGCCAGTTCAGCGGGATTCCCCTTCTGGGCGATCTCGAAGGCGACTCCCCTGGCCGCCCCACCATAACCAAGGATGAGCACGTTTGCCCCCGATAACCTCCCTCCGCCAGCTTCAAGCGCTTTAAGCGCACCTGCCCCGTCCGTGTTGTAACCAATAAGCTCACCAGCACTGTTCGAGATAACATTCACCGCCCCTGAAAGCCTGGCGCTCTCGTCTATACTGTCGAGGTGCTCCTTCACGCTTACCTTATGCGGGATAGTCACGTTGCAGCCCAGGAAGCCGAGAGCTTTTAAGCCTTTTATCGTAATGCCGAGGTCTTCCTTCCTTACTCTAAAAGCCAGATAGACGCAATCCTTTCCCATCTCTCTAAAGGCGGCATTGATCATCTTTGGGCTCAAGGAGTGCTCTACCGGGTCCCCTATGAGGCAGAAGAGCTTAGTTTGGTTCCCTCTCATCCCAGAAACACCTCCTGAGTGCGCCTCATCGTTTGCAGGTCCACCTGCCCAGGGGCAGCCTCCTTGCCTTCCTTGAGCGATGCATAGGTCCACTCCGAGCCGAAGAATGGTGCAAGGACCCTTGAGATCTTGCCAAGTGGGCCATAGCAGAAGACGATTCTACGCCCTGTGATGGAATCACTGGCGCCCAATGCTACCAGGTTGTCCTCAAAACGGGTTGCGGGCATCACTACCTTGAAAACAAAATTGCCATTCATTGCTAATATGAAATCCCGCATGTCTTTTACCTTAAGTAACCTCTGACTGTGCCAAGAAATTACTGGTTGGGCGCCGCTGCTCTTTATTCTCCCCAGGCACTCCTCGAATAGGCCAGGATCCATCTCCTTATCGATGTCAACATACTCTGCAAACTTAGATGCCTCCGCAAGGAGCCTTGCCCGCTCCTTGTCATTCCCCTGGTAATGCCCAAAGATACTGTCTGGCATTATGGTTGCGACCTTCGGAATCTTGATGGATTCGAGCCTCCTGAAAAGGCCGCTTATTTTTTCTTCAGTTGGCCTTTCAAGGCAGTCCAGCCTTATCTCTATGAGGTCTGCCCCCTTCACTTGGGCTTCCATCGCTGCAGAGATCATCACTTCCTCGCTATTCTCAGCGAGGCTCACACAGATTTTTGGTCTAATCCTAAAGGCACCCCCTCATTGCATCCGTGGCAGTCTTCTTTGGCGGATCTGAGACGATCGTGCCGTTCCCGAGACCGTTTGGAAGGGCAAACCTCAACCTACCGGCTTCTGCCTTTTTGTCATGACCCATGAACCTGATGAGGTCTCTATGGTTGACGCCTTTGAGGCGAATGGGCAGGCCATAGCTGACTATCAGCGCTTCCAAACGCTCAACGTCCTTCTTGGAAACCATTCCAAGCGCCTCTGCCAGCCTGATCTCTCCTGCCATTCCAACTGCAATAGCCTCGCCATGGCTCAAGCCATGGTATTTCATAGCTGCCTCCACAGCATGGCCAAAGGTGTGCCCGAAATTCAGAAGCGCCCTTAAACCTGATTGATCCCGCTCGTCCCTAGCGACTATGCCCGATTTTAGCTCAGTTGCCCAAGAGACTGCCCTCACCATTGCCCCTTCTTCGAGCCCTAGGATCGACACCCTTTCCTTCTCAAGGAATTCCAGTAAGCGGAGGTCCATAATGGCTGCGTACTTGATAAGCTCAGCTACGCCGCATCTTACCTCCCTTGTCGGAAGCGTCTTTAGTAATGAAACATCGGAGAGGACGAGACTTGGTTGATGGAATGCCCCCACGATATTCTTTGCCTCTGGGAGGTTCAACGCTGCCTTACCGCCGATGCTGCTGTCTACTTGTGCCAAGAGCGTTGTTGGAATTTGGACGAGCCTCACCCCCCTCATGTATGTTGCAGCTACGAACCCGGCGAGGTCACCAACGCACCCTCCCCCCAGAGCAATTACGATGGTGCCCCTCCCAACCTTCATTCTCAAGAGCTGTTCCATTACATGCTGGTATGTTCTAATGGTCTTCGCGCCCTCGCGGTCAGGGACTAGTATGGTCTCTGAAGGGATCCCACTGCCAGCCAAGCTCTCCCTAACTGCCCGACCATATAGGTCATCCACTATTGCTACGGCAAGGGTCGCAACCTTATCTCCTAGGTAGAGGTGAGCAACTTGCCTTCCTAGGTCTTTGATGAGCTTCTTGCCAACTAGTATGGGATAGCTCCTCTCTCCAAGATCGACGGTAATGGACTGCGAGCTCATGATCTGCCGACTGCCTTCGCTATTCTAGATATATCCTTCATTGCTTGCCTGAACTCATCTGGAGTCAGTGACTGCGGTCCATCGCTTAGCGCCAACTCTGGCCTTGGATGAACCTCTATGAGGAGCCCATCGGCGCCAGCTGCAATGGCGGCCTTCGATGCGGCTATCACAAGGTCCCGCCTGCCAGTTGCGTGACTTGGATCGGCGATCACCGGAAGGTGGCTAATTAACTTGGCAAGTGCTATTCCTGGAGTATCTAGGATGTTTCTTGTCGCAGTCTCGAAGGTTCTCACACCCCTCTCGCAGAGTATGACATTCCAGTTGCCCTCTAGAAGAAGGTACTCAGCAGCCTGCATCCACTCATCGATGGTGGCTGATATGCCCCGCTTCAGGACTACGGGCAGACCAGATCTGCCTGCAGCCCGAAGGAGATCAAAGTTCTGCATGTTCCTTGCCCCTATTTGAATGGCATCTGCATACCTAGTGACCAGAGCGATTTGCTCAGGGTTGGTGGCTTCCGTGAGGACCGGGATCCCCAGTTCGTCAGAGGCATCCCTAAGGATCTTGAGACCCTCCTCACCGAGACCTTGGAATGAGTAGGGCGAAGTCCTGGGTTTGAATGCGCCTCCCCTCAACACACTGGCTCCAGCTGCCTTCACTAGCTTTGCAGTCTCCATAAGCTGCTGCCTAGTTTCGACGGCACATGGACCAGCGCAGACAACTATCTTCTTCCCTCCAAACTCTACCTTGCCTATCTTCACCTTTGATCCATTGGGTGCCATCTCCCGGCTAGCGAGCTGTGCATTCCCTTTGATCTCCAAGCAACTACCTTTCGGGAGCGTGAGCTGGATCCCATCAGGGAGTTTAGAGTTGACTACGTAGATTATCCCATCTCTTGCTTGGACTTTCCTGAATTTTCCGTTCAACGCCCTCTCCAATTCTTCTGATTTTCGTTGTAGCTTGATTATCATGCAGCCTTCCTCCCAACTATGTTCATCATTACATCACCTATGGACTCGGCGACCAGCCCGTGCTTCCTGAGGAGGTCCCTCTGGGGACCAGACTCACCAAATACATCCTTTACGCCTACGCGTGTTATTGGGACTGGATACTCGCTCGAGAGGAGCTCGGCTATGGCGCCCCCCAGACCGCCAATGACGCTGTGCTCCTCCACGCATACCACGAGTCCCGTCTCTCGTGCAGCTGCCACTATTGCCTCCTCGTCGAGTGGCTTGACAGTCGGGACGTGGACAACCTTTGCGCTCAATTTCGTTGCTTTGACGGCATCCAGAACCTCTGATGTCATTGCGCCGTTCGAGAAGACCGTGATGTCGTGGCCATCTGCAACGGTGGCAGCCTTGCCGAGCCGAAAGACACAATCGCCCTCAAGAAACTTCAGGGATTCGTCTCTCCCTAAGCGCATGTAGGCAGGTCCCTTCATCTGAACTATTGCTCTTGTTGCCTCCGCTATCTCCTGCCTGTCCCCTGGCACCACTACAGTCATGTTCGGGAGAACTCTCATCAAGCAGACATCCTCCAGAGACTGGTGAGACCCCCCCTCGTCTGAGGCAGAGAGACCCGCGTGTGTGCCCACCATCTTTACGTTGAGGTTTGCCCTGGCGATCGTACTCCTAATCTGTTCCCAAGCCCTCATGAGGAATGGCGCGAAGACAGCCACGACTGGGATGTCCCCGCTGAGGGCGAGCCCTGCAGCTATCCCTATCATGTCCTGCTCGCTTATGCCTACATTGAAGAAGCGACTGGGGTACGCTTCCGCGAACTTTGAGACGCCGGTGGGCTTTGCAACATCCGCTGTCAGGGCCATCAAGGTATGGTTCTCCTCGCCCAGTGAGACAAGGGTGTCGCCGAAGATCGCCCTCACTCAAGAAGCCTCCTCTAGCTCGGCCAGTGCCTCAAGGTACTCTTCGTTGCTGAAGCGCATCTTATGCCCCTTGTTCGTGCCTTCCATGAAGGTGACACCCTTCCCCTTCATGGTGTTAGCTATTATCGCCGCAGGGCCATCTGAGAGCTCACAGAGGTCCAATGCGTCGAGGATCTTTTCAGGATCATGCCCGTTCACAACGTACGTTTGCCACCCGAAGCTCTCTATCTTACTCTTAAGGGGCGCCTTCCGCTTCACCTCTTCGGTCCTGTCGTCGAGCTGCCAGCCATTCCTATCTATTATGAGGACCAGGTTATTCAGTCTCAAGTGCGCCGCTGTCATGAGCGCCTCCCAGACCTGTCCCTCGTCGCACTCGCCATCTCCCACAAGCACATAGATGCGGTTCTTGCTCCCCCGATGCCTTGCAGCTAAGGCCATGCCTATGCCAATGGAGAGGCCCTGCCCTAGTGAACCGGAGGGTGCGTCCACACCGGGTGTCCTTAGGTCAGGGTGCCCCTGAAGCCGCGAGTTGAGACTCTTAAGGGTCCCAAATTCCTCCTTCGGAAAGTATCCTGCCTCGGCGAGGACTGCATATAGGGCTGGTGCTGCGTGGCCTTTGCTCAAAATGAAACGGTCGCGGTCGCTCCAATCCGGCCTATAGGGGCTATGGCGCATCTTCATGAAGTAGAGCGTGGCGATGATGTCTATGCATGACAGAGAGGCTCCAACATGGATACCTGGTAAGGTGCTTGCTGTCATCTCCAGGACCGACTTCCGAATTTTCTTTATCTTTTCCTTCAGCATCTGTATCTCTACTAAGTACCTTTGATCCATTTCTTCCTGCAATGCCCTCATTGACAGAACCTCCTTTTGCACTTGGGGCTCGCGACAGTAATGAGCCAAAGGAGATTTTTTATTAAGATTTCTTTTTCGGATGATGTTTTATTTACTGAAATCCTACCATTGCCAATGTCGGGTTTTATAGATATTGGAATTGGCTCACTCTGACCACCCCTTGGATTAGCTCCAATTATTCTGAGGAGGCTGAGGTTGGAGACTTGCTGGACCAGGAAGACCAGATCGATCATTAGACCAGCCTCCTCATGTCCAGGACCCTCTTGGCCTTCCCCTCGGATCTGGGGAGGCTTCCCTGGGGCAAAACCACCACATTGGTCCGGAGGAGCGTGGAGTCCTTGATCTGTTCGAATATCTCGACCCTGAGGCGTTCCATGGTAGCTTGGTCCTTGGAAAAGCCATTGCTGACCTCCAGCTTCACAGCTATGTCGTCTATGCCCGTGAGCTCGATCAGGAAGTTGCCATTGGACTCCCTGTGCGAGGCGACGATCCTTTCTATGTTGGAAGGATAGACCCCGATGCCCCGTACCTTGATCATGTCATCGAGCCTCCCGGTGAACCAGTCGATACGCCGGTGGCTTCTGCCGCAGTCGCAGGGGCCGTCGACGATACGAGTCACGTCCCCTGTCCTGTAGCGGAGCAGGGGCATGGCCTCCCGGCTCAGGGGGGTCAGGACCAGCTCGCCCTCCTCCTCCTCACCGAGGGTCTCGCCTGTCTTCGGGTCTATAACCTCTGCGATGAAGTGGTCCTCCCAGACATGGAGACCCGATTTGGCGCTGCACTCGATGGCCACGCCCGGGCCGCCCATCTCGGCCAGCCCGTAGTTGTTGAAGGCCTCAATGCCCAGGCAGTCCTCGATCTTGCCTCGCATGGCTTTGGTCCAGGGCTCGGCGCCAAGAACCCCGATCCTGATCTTGAGCGACTCCCGCAGCCCAGGCTGACCTTCGAAGGCCTCAATCATGCGGATGGCAAAGGACGGGATTGCGTGGAATATGGTAACGCCGAAATCTCTCATCACCTCCAGCTGCTTCTCAGCATTGGCCGAGCCTAGTGGGATCACAGTGAGACCAAGCCGCTCTGCCCCTTGGATGAGACCCAAGCCCCCCGTGAAGAGCCCCTGGGAGGTGGTGTTCTGGAAAATATCCCCCCTAGCGGCCCCTGCGCATGCCAAGCCCCTTGCCATCAGCTCAGACCAAGTCCTCAGATCGCCATTGGTGTAAAAAGTCGTTATGGGCTTGCTGGTGGTGCCCGACGAGGTGTGAACTCTCACTACACTTGATAGGGGGACTGCTAGGGCGCTGAATGGGAAGCTGTCAGCGATATCCTTCTTAGTTGTGAAGGGCAGCTTGGTCAGATCTTTTAGTCCATTGAAGTTTTTCAATTTCTTTTCTCTTAGCCTCTGCCTCAAGAACGGGACGTTTTGAGCCCTCTTCAAGGCAATAAGTAGTTTCTTGTTTTGCAGTTTTTCTATCTCTGCATGGTTTGCTTTTTCGAGTTGCGGTTGGAAGCATCCATTAAAAGGTGTAAACGCAACCCCTTCTTATGGTAGTCTGCACTATCCATGCACCTCAAGAATTCTTTGTTTTTCTGGAAGGTTATTTATGGGGTGACCTAGGGGCGCGTCAATAAACGCAATTCCTTCTTCGATTTTGCACCCTATTGTCCTCCAGATTACTCTCATCACAACGCGCTTTTCATATTTAAAGGTTGTGGGGCGGTATGCCCACCCTTTAGATTTTCAATGGCTCAGCTGAATCGTCATCTGGTTGGAGATGGAAAATTTGCTATTTACAGAGCCCCATTAATAAGGAAAAAGACCTATTTGGAGAATATGGAAGCTGTGGTCCAATGGATCTGAGAGAGATCATGAAGCTGCTCGAAAAGGAGAGCAAGCCAGAGAACAGGGAGGGGATGGCAAGGTTCGGAATTAACGTGGAGCGCGCCTATGGGGTTTCCATCCCCAGCCTGAGGAAGATGGCAAAGGAGCTTGGAAAGAGTCACGCGCTTGCCCAAGAGCTGTGGGGATCTGGCGTGCATGAGTCCAAGATACTTGCGTGCCTTGTCGACGATCCCCTAAAAGTTACCGAAGGGCAGATGGAGAAGTGGGTCATGGATTTTGACTCATGGGACATCTGTGACCTCTGCTGCAGCAACCTGTTCGATAGGACACCCTTTGCGTTCAGGAAGGCCTTCGAATGGAGCTCGAGGGATGAGGAATTCGTGAAACGGGCAGGGTTCGCCCTGATGGCTGCGCTCTCAGTGCACGATAAGAAGGCGGGTGACGAGAAGTTCCTGGAGTTTCTTCCCGTCATCAAAAGAGAGGCCACTGACCAAAGGAACTTCGTTAGGAAGGCTGTTAACTGGGCGCTGCGCCAGATAGGGAAGCGTAATGCTAAGCTTAACGAAGCCGCCATCCAGACTGCCAAGGAGATACAAGCAATAGACTCAAAGACCGCGAAGTGGATAGCGTCGGACGCGCTTCGCGAGCTGACGGGAAGGGCAGTGAGGTCTAGGATCTATGAGTAGGATTTATTTTTGTCCCCGCGTAAAATCTAACAGAATGGTCTGCTATGCCACGCTTCCTATCGCTTCTGGATAGGGTAAAGGAACAACTAAAAGGTGAGAAGTCAGGTTCAGGCTTCACACGCGAGGGTTCGCTACTCATCCTCGATGCGTCCCCTCTGATTGTTGTCGGGGACCTCCATGGCGACCTAATCTCCCTAGAGACGATTCTGAACGAAGGCAGGATAAACGAGAGGCTCAAATCCGGCTGGAAGGTGGTGTTCCTGGGAGACTATGCGGACAGGGGGCCCGATCCGCTTAGAGTATACGGAGCGCTCTTCGAGCTCAAGCTCGCTCACCCAGAAAGCGTATTCCTTCTAAAGGGCAACCATGAAGGGATGGAGGTCGTGAAGTTCCTTCCCCATGACCTGCCTTGGCATGTGAGGAATAACTATCCAGACGATCACGAGGAGGTATACAGATCACTTCTCGAGCTCCATTCCCTGCTGCCCCTGGCAGCTGTCGTCGATTCCTGGCTTCTCTTGATGCATGGCGGCGTGACGCTGGGAATGACAAGGAGGACGCTTTCGTACCCTTCCCAGGAGGAGCTGAAACTCATGCTTTGGAGCGATCCGTACGAGCAGGCGGAGAGGACGTCCGTCTCGCCGAGGGGGGCAGGAGTGCGATTTGGGCCAGAAGTGTCCAAAGAAGCGCTTAAGGAGCTTGGGGTCAAGTACCTGGTGAGAAGCCATTCGGCGGTGCCAGCAGGCTACCGGTTCAACCACCAGGGGATGGTTCTAACGGTCTTCTCTGCCAAGCACGTCTACGCCCTCAAGAAAGGAGCCTACCTTGCACTGGAGCCTTTCCAGAGGCTCGAGTCAGGCATCCACCTTTTTTAATTTGCTGCTACCTGGTTTGATGATCGTGCTGATGCCTGTCGGTCTAACCTTTATTAAACAGGTGGAAAAAAGTTCCGAGCATGAGCGATCCTGAGAGGACCCGGTCGGAGCTTAAGGGTACCACTTTGAGAGTGTACTGGGTTCTACTCAGGAAAGGGGCAGAAGGGACTGGCCCCAGGGAGGTAATGAGGGAGCTCGGGCTCAGCAGCCCTAGCGTAGCTGTCTACCACCTGGAGAAGCTCAGGAACCTCGGGCTGGCAGGCAAGACGGAATCGGGAAGCTACTCAGTGAGGGAGGAGGTTAAGGTTGAGGTCTTCTCAGACTACGTCAGGGTCGTTGGGCTAATGCTGCCGAGGTACTTCTTCTACTCAGTACTCTTTACAACCATGCTCGCGACCTTCCTAATCCTATACGGGATACAGCTGTCACCGCAGTCGCTCATAACGCTTATTTTTGGCATTACTGCTTGCGCAGTGACCTGGGCGGAGACCTTGAGGGCGTGGTCGAGGAGGCCGTTCTAATGCGTGTTCTAAAATGTAGATTTATACCCTCTGGAAGGCTTCTATTATTTTGGAGTGTGTGAAAATGAAGCTAGCCCCCCTTGCCATATTCGCTGCAATAGTCGGTTTCGCACTCATATTTACGCCAGTTTTTCTGCTGAGCGGCGGAACGGTTGCCACGGGGCAATCAACGAGCTTTTCACCAGTATTCGGAAATGGCTTGATCAACGTCTCTCAAAATACTAATGCGACGTACAATATCCTCGTCGCCGGTGCACTGACGACAAGTGCCAATGAAAGCGGAGGACAGACACAGGGGCTTTCGAACGGTTGGTCGCTCTTCGGTCCCTCGCTTGTTGTTGTGGTCGGGGTAGCAGTGGCTGGAATCGCTTATTTTATTGTGAGGAAGGGCCTCATGGGCCTCTGATTTCCTTCTTACTGCAATGCTCATGGATAGTCTTTAAGGGTCTTTGCAGTTATCCCGTCGAGGTAGCTTGCGAGTTTCCCAGCCCTCTCGCCGACCTGCTTGATGCCAATGAATTCTGACATGCCCTTGAATTGCTTGGTCACAGATGGAGCAGTGATCACAACCAGTTTTGAGGACATCTCCGTAAGATCGAAACCCTTCCTTGGATCGTGCACAAGCAGCAAGTCACTCTTGTTTGCAACAAGTATGCAGATGTCTGGCGACGCCCTCAAGAATTCTTTCACAAGTTCCTTGGTTTTCAGCCTTTCGGAGAGGTCCCTGATGAATTTCTTTGGCTTGCCAGTCAGCTTGACGTTGTAGGGAAGGAGCAATTCATCTTCGGGTACAATGCCATACCTCGCAGTCATGAGCATGAAATCAACCTTTATTCCCTGGCTCCTTGCGTCCTCAATGCTCTTTACGATCTTCTGGAAAGAGCCTTGGAATAGGTCCTTTGCCCTTTTAACATAGCCTCCAGCTGCCTTAAGGTAGAGGGACTCGTTCTCGATGTCGAATGAAGGTACGTGGAGATCGGCTTTCTTGAGCGCCTTGACATAGTTGGAGTTCTTGGGGGAGGGAGACATGTAAACGGGCGTGCTTGCTATTACCAGAATCCGCATAGAGAAACCTCGCAATCTCCCTGATGCTAGCTTGTCTGCATAGAGTTATTATCAATTTCTGTTAGCAGGCGAGGGCAAACGTGGAAACAAAGTTCCATAATTATATTGTAGCGAACCCCGATGTGGCATGGTTGTCGAGCGTGGGCCTGTAGCCTTTCAGATTCTCATCTAGGTACTCAACAACCCAGCCGTTCAGGTAGCCAGTTACAATCCCTATGATCACTTTTATCGAGAGCTTCGCAAGAGGGTTCTTGTTATACTTGAGGTAATCCTCAGCAAGATCATTAATCCAGTGCATGTCATGCCGCCATATAGCCCGGTACAGCTCGAGGTGGTAGGTCTTTGCGTCCTCCTTCAGCCGCATGGGCTTGCTGCCACTCCCATCGAACGCTGTGAACAGTAGCGGAACAATGAAGCTCCTGCAGTCGTAGAGGTCCTCGACCAATTCAGCCGTCTTCAGAACATCATCTTCAGTTTCGCCGGGCAAGTTGATGACAAGCGTCCCGCACGGCACCCAGTTATTGTCGTGGCAGAGGCCGAATGCGTTCTTTACCACGATTTGCCAGTCAGCAGGCTTGAACGGCGCAGCTTTCATGCTCATAAGCTTGCAGATGAGTTCTGGGCTTGCTGTTTCTATCCCAGTCTGGAAGCCCATCCAGTTGTGCTTGTCCAGTGCCAGGATCTCCGATATCTCCTTGATGGTCTTCGGGGTAGTGACTATTGATGCCAAGGCAACATGGCTCGGGGCTACACCCGTGACTCCCTTAACGCCTTTAACTGCCTTGAAGAGCTCGATCACTTTCTCCGGTTGGGGAATGATGCTCGTCGTTCCGTATCTCAGGATGTCTTCAGCGTGTAAGCAGGGATAGGTCTGGCCGCTTTTAATGTTTAACTTAACCTCCTCAACTATAACTGGCACAGACCGGTGCCTTATCCTCCTCAGGGTCGGCATGCAGAACCTGCACCCCCTCCCGCAGCCTCTTGAGACCTCGACTATTCCGCCCACTGTTCCTCCCAGCAGGGGTGGGATCTGAGATGCATCAGGGACATGAGTCTGATCTGTCTTTATTATGACAGGCGTCTGGAGTTCTCCATTCAGGAGCTTCTTTGCCACATCGGGGAACATTAGGTCGGCCTCTCCATCGACAACAACATCGATGCCGTACCTGGCCATTAGGTCAAGGTTGAACTGGTAGGCGCCTGGCCCTCCCACGACTACTTTGGTTCCCCTCTTTCTAGTATCCTGCACGACTCTAGATAAGACCAAGTTCCTGAAGTGCACAGCATTGTATGGCTCTTCGTGTATCCAGCCGAATTCCCCAGAGAAGGTCGAGGAAGACGGACCTTTTCCCAAGGGGTCGATCGCGGATATTCCGATTATCCTTGTTGACTCCGATAGGAAGCCCTTTATATTTCTCGGATCCGCAACCACAACTTCCTCCCTGCTAAAACCGCCATAATTTACCAGTGCAGACTCTACCCTCCGCATTCCTTGGGAGGCAATGACAGCACGCCCTTCGCTATCCGATTTGACATTGTCAAAGATTGACCTAAGGAGCGGTGCTGTCGGGAAATATTTCAACACACGTGTCGGGGTAGAAGCCAAGAATCCATAGAATATGCTGTTGCCATAATTGCTCATCATCGTCCTATCTGCCGTGAGGAGTATCCGGCACGACGATTGATGCTCCAATACAAACACCCCTCATATTCGTGACTGGTTGAGGATATAAGTATTCTCAATTGATCGAATATATCGAGTGGTGGGACGCATGGAGGATCTACTGGCAGCAATTTCAGCAATTCTCATTGCGCTATTGCCATGTCTTGTCGCGGCTGTCTATTTTGCCAGAGAAAACAAGCATGCTTGGATATGCTTCCTCGTTGGCGGAACTGGTTGGCTTGGCGCTCTGATCTTAAGGCTTCTGCCACTTCAGCTCCCTATCCTAATTGTTGGTCAATCCATTGCAACGACCCTCTTCTACTTGGCATATTCCTCCATATTGGCTGGAATCTTTGAAGAAGGCATCCGGTACTTGTTCCTGAGCAGAATACGTTACATTCAAAAGAGCTTGAAGTATGGCCTGAGCTTCGGCCTGGGCTGGGGTTTCGTCGAAGCGGTTGTGGTATGTGCGGTCAGCATTCTGGCTGCAAGCATGATGGGGTCCGGCTATCATTTCGCAGGGCATCTGCCGGGCGCTCTGGAGAGAATATCGCCATAGTCGCGCACGTTTCCTATACACTGATAGTGCTCAAGGCGCTGAAGTCCAAAAAGTTCCTGCTCGTGGCTATAGTTTTCCATGCCGTTGTCGATTTCTTCGCGTCGGTAATGACCTACTCATTGCAATTGTCTGTCTGGTCGGTTGAGGGTGTGATTGCTGCAATTACTATGGGCATCTTCATTTACGCCTACTTATATGATGAAAAAGAAAGGCTAGCGAAGGCGATTGGAACTGCTTGGGCTTTTCCTTCTCACATCCCGCAGTGGGCTGGTTTCATCATATTTGCGCAGCCCTTTTCATCACAAAAGCTACCTTGTCTCTTGTTATACAGCCTGCAATGCCGAGGAAGAAAAGATTAAGTGCCATCTACGCAACCTTATGTCTAGGTGGGAATTTTGACCAAAGTTGAGATCATGAAGGATATTTACTGGGTGGGCGCTGTTGACTGGAACGCAAGGCATTTTCACGGCTACACCTACACCACACACCGCGGGACGACCTACAACTCTTACCTAATCATGGACGAGAAGTCAACCCTCGTCGACACCGTCTATGCCCCTTTTGCGGGCGAGATGATCGGCAGGATAAGGGAGGTTGTCGACCCTTCCAGGATAGAATACATAATCGCCAACCACGTCGAGCCAGATCACTCCAGCTCCATAGCTGAGATCCTAAAACTGGCGCCTAATGCGAAGCTATACGGGACTGCAAGGTGCAAGCAGGGCCTCCAGAAGTACTACAATGGCAACTGGGACTTCACGGTAGTCAAGACAGGCGACGAGATAAGCCTAGGCAGGAGGAAGCTTAGGTTCATCGAGGCGCCAATGCTGCACTGGCCGGACAGCATGTTCACCTACAGCGAGTCGGATGAACTCCTGATGCCAAACGATGCCTTTGGCCAGCACATTGCGTCGTCCTTCCGCTATGAGGACGAGGTGAACGAGTTCGAGCTGATGGAGGAGGCTGCCAAATACTATGCGAACATACTCCTGCCACTCAGCGGGCTGGTGACTAAGAAGATAGAAGAGATAGTTAAGATGGGGCTCAAGATCAGGATGATAGCCCCGAGCCACGGCGTCATCTGGAGAAAGGACCCGATGAAGATAGTCAACGCCTATATGAGTTGGGCGAAGGCCGAATCGAAGAAGAAAGTGCTAATTGTCTACGACACCATGTGGCTGAGCACCGAGAAGATGGCGAAGGCGATCCTTGAGGGGATCAGGGGCGAAGGTGTAGAGGCGAAGCTGTACCGCCTGCCAGACTCTGACGAGAGCGACATATTTGGCGAGCTGCTCGTATCTAAGGGGCTTCTTTTAGGATCTTCCACAATAAACAATGGAGTGCTGCCGACGCTCGGCGCGTTCCTGGTGGATGCTAAGGGGCTGAAGCCGAAAGGCAAAGTTGCGGCGGTCTTCGGATCATATGGCTGGGCCGGTGGCGCTACGAAGGTTCTTGAGGATACCCTGAAGGAAGCTGGGATGGAAGTGGTTATGCCACCCCTGACAATTAACTGGGCACCCACTGCGGAAGAGCTGCAAAAATGCTCGGAGTTTGGAAGAGATTTCGCGAGAAAGTTGTAATTTTTTCCCTTTTTTCCTTACCCTTTTTTTGGCTATGCCTACAGTGTGAAGCCAATTCAGCGATGGAAGATAAAGGGTAGAGCACTGAATATGATAGGATTCTGACTGGAGGCACCAAGCCATTGGCATATATGCGGATGATTCTTTTTGCCCCTTTTGGATTATCTTTTCCAAATTGGATCTCAATAGAATGCTGGGTGGGAGGGTCATCCTCACTTGCCACTTAGTGACTCGATGAACCCGTTGACGCAACCCTTTACGGCCTCAATGAAAGTATGGTGCTTCTTTGAGGTGTCGTAGTTTTCAAGCGTCCGTATCCGGTAGTAGAGAGGTGGATGGGTGTCAAAGTTTACCCATTCCCCGGCATGAATGAGCTCGAAGGCGTGGGATTGGTACTTGTAGAGACCTAGCTTCCTGAGGGATTCTGCTAGCACCCGGGGCTGATCCGTTATGACCGCGGCGTCCAGGTCAGCCCGGGCTTCGAGGAACTTTGCCACAAAGAAAAGAAGCGTGAGTGAGAGGAAGAGGTAAGCCAAGTAAAAGAAGAAATTGTCGGCTAATAGAGGAAGGATGAAGTAAACGCCGCCAAGGTACTGGATGGTGACGAGCGCCATCAGAACCAAGGGGTCCCTAGCGCGCACGTGGCTGAATTCATGTGCAAGCACTGTCTTGATCTCATCCTCTGACATTGTGGCGATGAGGCCACTTGTCACCAGCACCGTCGCCCTGCTAGGCATGATTCCGGTCGCAGCAGCGTTAGGGGCTAGAACGTTCAGCAGCGTTATGCTCGGCATCTTAAACTTGAATTTCGAGACCAGATCCTTTACGAGCGCCCAGACGTTCACGCTCTTTATCCTCACAAGCTCGGGGTTACAGACCGAGCCGTAATCGTTGAGCGCCTTGACTATTGTGCCCTGGTCCAGATCCTTCCCGACAGCCAGGGTGGAGTCGTAGATGTGCTTCTTGATCTCACCCATCTTCGGGACGCAAGTCCTGACTACCTGATCGAACTCCGGCTTCTTCATCCTCAGCTCAGCTATGTGAATGGTCTGGTTATCAGCGGTTATTTCGAACTCGCCCCGGAACTTGATCAGGTTCCCAGCGAAGAAGACGATTACGAACTGGAAAGCCACCAGAACCAGTGGGGTGTAATTCCCTAAGTACGGCAGGATGAAGAGACCCAACAGAACTATCAGGACAAAGAACCAGAGGAAGTTGCCGAAGATTATAGCCCCAAGGGCTTTCTTGATGGCGCTCTCCCTCTTTTTGGGCAGCAGATTCATCTTTGGCGAGAAGACCAGGAAGAGGGAAGCTTTGCCCTGATCTGCGAAGTACGACCTGATGATCGTCTCCAGCTCCAAGTTCAGGCCGATGAACTCGTTGTCCTTTACAGAACCCTGAGGGTAGGGGGCGTAATAAACCTCGATGTTGTCAGCCAGAAACTTGACCGCGATGTCCAGCACGCTACCGTCCTTCCCCGTAAGGCGGTACTGTAGTATTGGTACGCCGTCCTTAGTGGATTTTGTCAAGCTCGAGAGAAACTTGTTCCGCTCCAGGATACCTATCACGTAGTTCAGGATGGACTCCTGCTGCTCCGGCGGCACCCTAACGTCGATTACGAACGGCTTCTTCCAATCGTGCGCTGCCTGCGTGGCTTGGGCATCACTACCCATAGAAGTTCCCACAAGAATCCTCCTAAGGATATAATATATTGACTGAGTATGACGGGTATTGTTTTACAATCCGTTTAATTAAGGTTAGCGGTGATTTCGTTCACTTTTTAAGGGTTAAGGTCAGATAATTAGACGGGGTCGAGCACTTGAAAGTAATGGATAATGTCGACAGGAAACTGATCGCTGCCCTCAAACAGAACTCAAGGGTGCCCTTCACAAAGATAGCAGAGGAGGTGGGCCTCTCCGAAGCTGCAGTCAGGAAGAGGGTGGAGAGGCTCCAGTCTGGGGGAGTAATAAAGAGATTCACGCTGGAGGTCGAGACCGGTGAGAGTGTCAAGGCAGCGGTGCTGGTTTCAGTGCAACCGTCGCACCCCAACCCATCTGTCGCGCAGGCGGTAAAGAAGGTGCAGGGGGTCGAACTCGTCTATGAGGTTGCTGGGGAGGTTGACATAATCGCTATAGCCTCAGGGGGCAGCATTCAAGAAGTAAATAAGTACATTGACGAGATCAGGCGTATCGATGGCGTAGCGAAGACAAACTCCATGATAGTACTCCGCTCGTGGGTTTGAATGTCGAACCAAATAATCCTTATATCGAACCTTTTTAGTGCACTTTTTGCATAGAAATGCTTAAATAACTTCGTTATTCGAATCTATCTATTTGAAAATAGGGGTTGCAGGAACATGCCGAAGCTCAACATATTGTTTGATCATATGAGGTGGGAGGAGAAGGCTATCTACAGCGCCTGCGAGAAGCGTGGAGTGGACTTTTCCCTCGTTGACGCCGAGAAGATATTCTTTGATCTTACTTCAGATAGCAAACCGAAGGGGATTGGCGACGTCGTGCTACAGAGGTGCGTCGGGCACTTCAGGGGGCTTCATGCCACAGCAGCCCTTGAGAGCTACGGGGTGACGGTCGTCAATAGGTACAGCGTCTCGGAGCTCTGCGGCAACAAGGTCTTGAGCACCCTGTTGTTCAAGAAGAGCAGAATACCCACCCCAAGGACTTACATGTCGTTTGCGGTTGAGTCGACGCTCAACGCGCTTCAGGAGCTTGGCTACCCCGCCATACTGAAGCCTGTAGTGGGGAGCTGGGGAAGGCTTGTCTCGCTCGTACAGGACCCAACCGCTGCGGTCGTTGCGCTCGAGCACCGGGAGATGATGTTTCCTCTCTACCAGATCTACTATGCGCAGGAGATGGTCAAGAGGCCCCCAAGGGACCTGAGGGTCTTCGTGATCGGCGACGATGTGCCTGTTGCGATCTACAGAGTCAACGAGACTGGTGACTGGAGAACCAACACAGCAAGGGGAGGCAAGGTGGAGAACTGCCCCGTAACGGCTGAGATAAGGGAGCTTGCGCTCAAGGCAGCAGCAGCCGTAGGTGGCGGGGTCTTCGGGGTTGACATGATGGAGTGCAACGGCGGGCTCACGGTCCATGAGATCAACAGCACCGTTGAGTTTAAGAATACAGTGCCGGCAACAGGTGTTGACATACCAGGCATGATAGTCGAGTATGCGCTAGGGGAGGCAAAGAGGTAAAATGAAAAATGTTGGCATAATAGGCGCTTCAGGATACACTGGAGGCGAACTTCTTAGGATCTTGATCAACCACCCTGATGCAGATGTAAAGGTCGCAACATCAAGGGAGAACGCAGGGGAGCCAGTGTTCAGGATCCATCCGCAGCTGAGGAAGCTTACCGAGCTAGAGTTCGTGGAGCCGGATGTTGAGAAGATAGTCCAGACCTGCGAGTTCGTCTTCCTCGGACTCCCGCACGGCAGCTCTGCCCCCGTGGCCAAGAGGCTGCTGGAAGGGGGCGTGAGGGTAATAGACCTGAGCGCTGATTTCAGGCTCAAGAATAAGGACGATTACCCCAAGTGGTACGGCTGGGAGCACCCTTGCCCCGAGCTCCTTCAGGTCGCTGTATTCGGTCTCCCTGAATTTCACAGGGAGGAGATCAAGGGTGCGAAGCTTGTGGCGAACCCGGGCTGCATAGCAACTGCCAGTATACTGAGCCTCGCACCTGCGGTGAAGACGGGGGCGGTCGAGAAGAACAGGATCGTGGCAGATGCCAAGATCGGTTCATCTGGCGCGGGTACCTCGGTGAGCATGTCCAGCCACCATCCTGAGCACTCCAACCTGGTGAGGGCGTACAAGCCGGTGATGCACAGACACACTGCAGAGGTGGAGCAGGAATTGTCGCTCAAGGCGAACGGCGAAAAGGTAATCATAGCCATGACGGCGCACGCGGTGGACATGGTCAGGGGGATAATGGTCACGGGCCATTCATTCTTGACTAGGGAGGTGAAGTCACCCGAGCTCTGGAAGATCTACAGGGAACTCTACCAGAAAGAGCCATTTGTGAGGATAGTGAAGGAGCAGAAGGGTCTGCACCTTCTCCCAGATCCCAAAAATGTTGTTGGCTCAAACTTCTGTGACGTCGGCTTTGAGATTGACCCGCACGCGAGCCGCCTCGTGACGTTTGGCGCTATAGATAACCTGCTGAAAGGCGCGGCTGGCCAGGCAGTGCAGAACTTCAATCTGATGATTGGAGTGGACGAGAGGACTGCCATAGGCTTCGCAGGAGTGCGCCCCATATGAGAATCGCCATTAAGATGGGAGGGGACCTCCTCAAGGGCGAGAGCCTGAACACACCCCTGCTTGAGGACCTCAAGTCCGTAGCGAAGGAGCACAGCATCATAATAGTGCACGGCGGTGGCGACCTTGTCACAGAGATGGCTAAGAGGCTGGGCAAGGAGCAGGTCTTCGTTATTTCCCCAGAGGGGTTCAAGAGCAGGTTCACGGACAGGGAGACCGCTGATATTTACGCGATGGTCATGGCCGGCGAGATCAGCACAAAGATCGTCGGGACGCTCCAGTCGTTCGGGATAAACGCCGTTGGGCTATCTGGCTTCGATGGCGGCCTCCTGAGGGCGGAGAGGAAGAAGCGCCTCGTGGTAGTGGGCGATCAGGGAAGAAAGATGGCGATTGATGGAGGCTATACAGGCAAAATTGTCTCGGTAAATGGCAGGTTGCTGGAAGCATTGATGAAGGAGGGCTACACGCCTGTGGTCTCGCCACTTGCTATGGGCTTGGAAAATGAGCCACTAAATGTAGATGGCGACAGGACGACAGCTGCCGTGGCGGCTGCGGTAAAGACCGATGTAATACTGTACCTGACCGATGTCTCGGGTGTGCTCAAGGATGGCAAGGTAATAGGGAAGATAAGCGCGCTCGATGTGGAGGGTCTGCTCAAGGAGATCGGCCCAGGGATGAGCACAAAGATCCATGCGGCGGTAGAGGGGATACGGGGAGGGGTAGGCAAGGCAATAATAACCTCAGGACTCACAGAGAGACCCCTCACAGGCGCGCTTGAGGGGAGATGTGGCACGGTGATTTCACTATGAGCAGATTGGAAGACACTTTCTTGGCGGACACATTCTGGAAGCGCCCGATTACCCTTACGAGGGGCATGGGCGACAGGGTCTGGGATTCCGATGGCAAGGAGTACATAGACTGCAGCTGCGGGTATGGTGTCGCTTTGTTAGGTCACTGCAACCCGAGGGTCGTGGAGGCGATGAGGAGGCAAAGTGAAAAGCTCCTGACGTGCCACGGATCCTTCTACAGCGACGCAAGGGAAGAGTGCCTCTCAAGGCTCTCGAAGATCAAGCCCGAGGGGACTGACAAGGTATTCTTGAGCAACTCGGGAACTGAATCTGTGGAATCCGCAATGAAGCTTGTGCGCAGGTTCACGAAGAAGAAGAGCTTCATTGCGACTGTCGGGGGTTACCATGGCAAGACAATGGGTGCCCTCTCTCTAACATGGGCGGCCAAATACAGGGAGCCATTCATGCCGCTCCTTGAAGGCGTGAAGTTTGCCCCATATGGCAAGGCTGATAAGATCAGGGAGCTTGTCGATGAGAATACAGGAGCGGTCTTCGTCGAGCCGGTGCAGGGAGAAGGAGGGATAATTACACCGCCTCCGGACTACCTGAAGGCTGTGAGGGAGGTGTGCGATGAGAAGGGCGTGCTGCTCGTGCTCGACGAGGTCCAGTGCGGCTTCGGTAGGACAGGCAAAGTGTGGGCGCACCAGCACTTTGGTGTAAAGCCAGACATTCTCTGTTCTAGTAAGGCGTTGGGAGGGGGCATGCCGATAGCAGCCACATTCGCTAGGGCGGACATAATGGATTCGATCAAGAGGGGGGAGCACTCCAACACATTCGGAGGGAACCCTCTGGCCTGCGCAGCCTGCACCGGGGCAGTTGACGCCCTGCTTGGGGACGGGCTTCTACAGAACGCCACCGAGATGGGCGCGCTGTTCAAGAGGGGCTTCGAAGCTGTCGACAGCAGGATGATCCGCGAGGTGAGGGGCCTCGGGCTGATGCTGGGCATTGACATGCGCTTCGAGGTAATGAACATCATACTCAGCTCTCTCGAAAGGGGGGTGATCGTGCTCGAGGCCGGGAAGACTGTCCTGAGGCTGCTCCCGCCACTTATAATAACGAAGCAGGACGTCGAGAGGGTAGTTGAAGTCGTGAGCATTGCGATAAAGGTAGAGGAGAAGAAGAGAGCACCTGGTGCATGATCGTATGGATGTTGGATACCCCGAGAGCCTTCTTCTCAGGATGCTTGAGATCTACAGCCCAAGCGGGGGGGAGGGGAAGATCTCGAAAGTTCTGGCTAAGGAGATAGTGGGCCTTGGGTTCAACGTAAGTGTGGACGGAGTGGGCAATGTGCTGGGCAAAGCTGGGGAGGGTTCGCCCAAGGTGCTACTGTGCGGCCACATGGACACCATCGAGGGAGCACTTGAGGTGAAGAAGAGGGGAAGAGTGATATTCGGTAGGGGGGCAGTGGACGCGAAGTCACCGCTTGCTGCTCTGATCTGCGGCGCTGCAAAGCACATAGAGGAGGGAAGGAAGGGGACTGTCCACGTGCTTGCGGTCATTGACGAAGAGGGCAAGAGCAGGGGGATGAAGCATTTTCTCTCCAACTGCAAGGAAAGTTATGATTACGCGATATTCGGTGAGCCCAGCGGAGCCTATGCGGTCACTGTAGGCTACAAGGGCAGGCTTGTATTGAAAGCCATGGTTAAGACAACGCCCGGCCACGCAAGCGCTCCGCAGCTTTTTGAGAATGCGGTCTACGTTGCAATGAGGCTTGTAGGAAGGCTCAGGCTGCTTGAGGCGGTGTGGACAGGTGATGGTAAGAAGAGCCTTTTCGAGGTGCCTACGCTCTGCGTCACGTGCTTTAGGGGAGGGGCACAGGACAATACGGTTCCATCAGAATGCGAGGTCACAGTTGATGTGAGGGTGCCTCCTTCGCAGAGCCTGAATGAGATCAAGGGAAAGCTGATTGAGACCATAGAAGATTTCAGGGACGGAGAGAAGAGAGCTGAGATCGAGGTCGCCTTCGCTGACGAGAACGAGCCATATCTTGAGAATTCAAGATCGAAACTCGTCAAGGCATTCGTAAAGTCAATCAACGGAGTGAGCGGAAGGGAAGGGCGGCTCTCGCATAAGACAGGAACAGGGGACGTTAACGACTTTGTGAAAAAGTTCAAAACCTCAGCCGTAGTTTACGGGCCTGGAAATTCTAAGCTTGACCACACACCCCTGGAGAATATCTCGCTGACAGAGTACCTTGACAGCATAAGCATCGTCGAAGCTGTGCTTAAGCGGATTTCAGCAGATGCCACGAAGAAACAAGCATAATGTTAACACCTCGCGAACAAGGTTATGGTAGAAAATCAGAAGCGTGCCTTAGCTAGGTGAATGAGCTTGGTGAGATCATCTATGACCATATCGGCATCGCATTTTGATAGCTCGTCAAGCGAGTAGAAGCCACCTGTGTATGCAACAGTCATCATGCCAGCTGCCTTGCCTGCAGCAAGATCCTCTGGAGAGTCGCCCACAACAATGCACTCCTTGACCTTACTTTTTAGCTTCTTTGCCGCAAGGAGGAAGGGCTCTGGGGACGGCTTTGAGGCCGAAACGTCCTTGGATGTGACTACAAGGTCAATCATGTCACCTATGCCACAGTTTTTCAGTAGTGGGATGATGTAGTCGGCGAATGCCAGGCGAGATGAGACCACACCGATCTTCAGGTTCAATGACCTCAAGCGCCGGATTGTTTCTTTTGAGTGTGGGCAGAGCTTCACGTTCGAAAGGTACAGCTCGCTGTAGGCTTCCTTAAGGTCTTCAACGAATGACTCGACAAATGCTGCATCACCGTACTTTCCCTCCCCCATAAGCCTCGGAAAGATCTCCTCCATAGGCCTTCTCAGGATACGGATGGCCTTGTATTCATCCGAGGGTAGTGGCGGAAGGTTATGCTTAACCAGCACGCGGTTGTAGGCGATTACGAAGGGTTTTCTTGAATCAACTATGGTGCCGTCTAGGTCCATTAGGAATGCCGAGAACATGGTGCATCATCCAATATAGGAATTGCTAGTTGTAAAAAAACATATTGTACCAAATATGGCGCAAGACAACGGTAAAAAGTGCACTCCCCTATGCACCATCAGGGTCAAGCTACTCTTGTGGCTCCCACTCTTCAAGTGGGCTCTTCCAAAGAGCTCCCTCACGGGTCTCAACAGGTAAAGATCTAAACCTTCTCACTCTTCGGACGACCTTTTTAACCTGCAGTAGGGACATTAGCAATCGCCACATAATAGATAGCTGTCGAAGTATATAATGCTAATGCTCGGCGATTATCGTTATTAAATTCGACTATTGTCTAACTCCTTTCCCCCTATTTCCGCTTCTTGCCGCGCCTTTGATACTCCGTTCAGGATTTGATTTTCTATGTCGATCTAATCTGAACGATCTATACATATGTAAAGCAATATCTTTTTTAATGTAATACTCCACTTTACTGATTTCGTTGGGTGCAGATATTGCTGAAGGTCGTTGACACCACCATACGGGATGGGCAGCAGTCGCTTTTCGCGACTAGGATGAGGACAGAGGACATGTTGCCCATACTGGAGAAGATGGATGAGATCGGCTTCTACGGCATGGAAGCCTGGGGAGGAGCGACCTTCGATTCATGCATGCGCTACCTGAACGAGGACCCTTGGGAGAGACTCAGGAAAATAAAGAGGATCCTGAAGAAGACTAAGGTCGTGATGCTCCTCCGCGGAAAGAATCTGGTGGGGTACAGGCACTACGCTGACGATGTCATCGAGGCCTTTGTGAAGCTGTCCTACGAAAACGGAGTTGATGTCTTCAGGATATTCGATGCCTTGAACGATGTCAGCAACCTGAAGCTTGCGGTGAAAGTAGCAAAAGACTGCGGTGCCGAGGTCCACGGGGACGTTGTCTACACGACCAGTCCCATCCATACGGTCGATCACTTCATAAATGTGGCGAAGGGGATTGCCGAGCTAGGCGTGGACGCGATCAGGATCAAGGACATGGCGGGGCTGCTGGCGCCGCGCAATGCGTACGACATTGTGAGGGGGATAAAGAAGGAGACCGGGTTGCCAGTGGGGCTGCATTGTCATTACACGTGCGGCCTCGCCTCGCTATCTTACCTGAAGGGCATCGAAGCAGGGGCAGAGTTCATAGACACCGCCCTCTTCCCGTTCGCCTTTGGGGCTTCCCAGCCGGCGATAGAGACTATATACGAGGCGCTGAGGGGAACAGGGCTGCTAGCCCACCTCAACTTGGAGAACATTAACGACGCCGCGGATTTCTTCGAGAGCGTCAGGGACAAATACAGGGGCTATGCCTCAGAGGCAACGGAGAGGATAGACCCTCGGGCACTGCGCCACCAGATTCCAGGCGGGATGCTGTCTAACCTCGTCGTCCAGCTCAAGGAGTACAACGCGCTATCCAAGATGGATGAGGTCCTGAAGGAGGTTCCGGATGTGAGGAGGGACCTCGGATACCCACCGCTCGTGACGCCCATGAGCCAGATTGTCGGCACCCAGGCGGTAATGAATGTTATAACGGGGAAGAAGTACGGCATGCTCACCAAGGAGTTCGAGAACTACGTCAGGGGGGACTACGGCATGCCGCCAGGGGAGATAAGCAGGGAACTCCTGGAGAGGGTCCCCAAGACCGAAGCGCCCAAGCTGCCGACGATGGAGAGCATCCCCAAGGATGCCAGGGTGTCCTTCAGGAAGGATGAGGACGCCGTGACCTACATGATGTTCCCGCAGCTCGCAATGTCTTTCCTTAAGGGGGAAATTAGACCCGCCAACGAAAATGGCGGCGAGAAGAGGAAGAACGTGAAGTGGTTCAAGGTCAACATAGGTGGCGAGGAGCTGGAGGTAAAGATAGAAGGAGAGGAATAGCTGCCTGCGTTTTTTTACAAAATCAGAGGGTATAAAAGGCGAAAGCAATAACTTCAGAAGTTAGTTAATGGTTAGGCAGCGGAGGAATTGCGATGAATCTTAATCTCTTGAAAGCGATAAGCGAGGCGCCTGGTGTCTCCGGCTTCGAATACGGGGTGCCAACACTCATAAGGAAGGAACTTGGTGGTCACACAGACGGGATGAGGGAGGACAGGTTCGGAAACCTGTACGTCAGCAAGGGGAATGGCAAGAGGACGCTGATGGTTGCCGCTCACACCGATGAAATAGGGCTAATAGTGAAGCACATCGACGACAAGGGATTTATCCGCTTCGCAAAGCTGGGTGGGGTCCCCGATCACATCCTGCTGGCACAGAGGGTTTCTGTCCACGGCATGAAAGAGAGGGTGCGCGGCGTCATAGGCTGCAAGGCAATACATGTAATGAAGGACGAGGAGAAGAAGCAGCTTGTGACATATGACAAGATGTTCATAGACACCGGCGCCACGAAGGATCAGCTCTCCAAGATGGGTGTCAGTGTCGGAACACCCATAACGATGGAGAGAGGGTTGACCGAACTGAAAGGCGACTTGGTAGTCGCGAAGGCAATGGACGACAGGGCGGGATGCTACATGCTGATCGAGGCGCTCAAGATCGCAAAACCTGCAAACAAGGTTGTCGGCGTCTTCACAGTCCAAGAGGAGGTTGGGTTGAGGGGAGCGACCATGAGTGCATTCGCTGTCAAGCCTGACATCGGCATCGCGATCGACACAACCATAGCCGGGGATCACCCCGAGATTGGGGAGAGCGAGGCCCCGGTGAAGCTTGGCTACGGCCCTGTCATACTGGCTGCAGACGGCAGGAGGGACTCTCTTGGCGGTGGGCTGATAGCAAATCCCATAATCAGGGGCTGGATAATGGATCTTGCAGACAAGTCAAAGATACCTTACCAGCTCGAGGTCCTCGAGGGCGGGACCACCGACGCGACAGCAATGCAGCTTGCCCATGAGGGAGTCCCAGCAGGATGCATCTCGATCCCGTCCAGATACGTCCACAGCTTCAGCGAGGTTGTGTCCAAGAAGGACCTTGACAGCGGAGTGAAGCTGCTCGCAAAGATGATGGAGAGCAAATTACCATTCTAGAGTGTCCCAAATGTCCCTAATGCGAAACCTGTACATGGAGAGGATTAACGAGTCGCACGAAAAGGGGAGGATAAGCGATGAGATCCTCAAGAGTTTCTACGACAGGCTGCCATTGCTTGAGAGGGCAGTGACCGCGGTCGAGAATGCCTCCGGGCTCCCCTACCCTATGATAGTCTTCGATCCAACGCTTATGTTGCTGAAGTATCCAACGACGTTCTCGGAGACTATCATCTACGCCTCCACCGGTATAGAGAAGCTGGATGGGACTTACCAGCTGTATGTGCAGGTGTCGCTGCCTTTCCTTCTTTATGCTGGCGAGGACACTCTCAAAGCGTGCCTAGCGCACGAGTTCCTCCATTATGTCTTCATCACAATAATCCTGAGCAAGAAGGCTTTTAGCACCCTCTCCGGCGAAAGGCTTGACTCGCCAGAGGTCCACATGGCTTATGACGACACGCATATAGTGGTACCAGAGGAGTGGTTAACGGACGCAGGGCTCGTGAACCTGATCAAGGTGAACTTCAACCCAGTTATCTCCGACAAGGCGCTGGAAGCTGACGTGAAGAGCAGGTGGATAGACGCACAGCTTCCGGTGAGGCAGATCTCGGCTGACGAGAGCGGAATAAGCATTCCAATCCTCGAGGTCTCCAAGATTCCGCTGGATCAAAGCATAATACGTTTGAGCAAAGCCAAGAGCAAATGATACGATGGATCTAACTATGCTGGCCATCGAAACAGACTCGCTTACAAAAAAGTTCAGCAACATCACAGCTGTGGACAAGCTGAGCTTTTCTGTCGAGGAGGGTGAGATCTTCGGTCTACTTGGACCGAATGGTGCTGGCAAGACGACCACCATAAGGATGCTTGCCTGCGTCATCAGTCCAACCTCTGGCACTGCCAACGTGGGAGGGCATGACTTGCTGAAGGAGCCTCAGCAGATCCGCAGGAATGTCGGCATCCTCACGGAGAACCCAAGCCTGTACGAGAAGATGACAGCGGTGGAGAACCTCGATTTCTTTGCCAGGGCCTACGGAATGAGGGATCAAGTGGCCATCTCAGACAGGATCAAAGAGCTGCTGGAATTCTTCCAGCTCTGGGACAGGAGGAGAGAGAGGGTTGCTGTCTACTCGAAGGGAATGAAGCAGAAGCTTGCCATAGCCAGGGCGCTGGTTCACGACCCGCCTCTGCTGTTCCTGGATGAGCCGACCTCGGGATTGGACCCTGAGTCTTCAAAGCTGATACGCGAGCTCGTAGAGAAGCTCGGCAGGTATGAGAGACGCACGATCCTGCTTTCAACGCATCGCCTTGAGGACGCGCAGAAGCTTTGTAATAGGGTAATGATCATCAATAGAGGGTCCAGCAAGGTAATCGGGACCGTTAACGAGCTACGCAGCCGGATGGCTGGGCACCCCAAACTGGAGATCGTCATGACGAAGATTGCCCCCGAAGGCGTGGTGAAGGTCCGCAGCATTAAATCCGTTGAGAGCGTTGAGGTGGACGATGTTACGGGGCGCATGGTGGTCGAGGCAGAGGGCGTTCAGGCGGTCGCGCCATACATTGTGAAGGTGCTTGTGGATTCAGGTTCGATGATAGTGGATGTGCACACAGTCCTACCTTCGCTTGAAGACGCCTATCTGGCCCTGGTGAATGGAGGGATCAAGGTATGAGCCTTGAGAATGCGATGCTTGTCTTCAGGAAAGATTGGCGTGAGATGAGCAGGAACATGCAGATTGTGGCGCCGATCGTGATCGTGCCTCTGGTGATCTCTGTTGTGCTGCCGCTGATAGTCATATTGGTACCCACCATGCTCTCAATCCCTGGCTCGAGCTTTAGCAACTCTGCTGCGCTCCTGCAGAGCTTACCCGCGGACGTGCAGGCCCAGGTGGTAGGCATGAGCACCGTGCAGAGCCTCACCTACGTCTTTGCGGTGTACTTCTTCGCTCCTTTCTTCCTCATAATTCCGGTGATGGCTTCCAGCGTCCTCGCGGCGGACAGTTTTGCGGGGGAGAAGGACCGGAAGACCCTTGAAGCGTTGCTGGCTACACCGCTTACGGATGGTGACCTCCTCCTTGGCAAGATACTCGTATCATTCATACCGGCGATGCTAGTTACCCTCCTAGCGTTTGTCGTCTACACCGTAGTAGTCGATTTTGGTGCGCTGGGTCTCTTCGGCAGGTTCATCCTACCGAACGGTCTTTGGCTCGCGTTCATATTGCTGGTGACACCCGCTGTGGCCCTGGCGGGTATAGGCGTGACGGTAATAGTCTCATTGAGGGTAAAAGGATTCAGAGAAGCACAGCAGCTGAGCGCCTTGCTGGTCCTCCCGATACTGGCCATAATATTAGCCCAGGTTGGTGGCGCGCTCTTCTTCGGACTTACCATGCTGATCCTGATGTTAGTAGGTTTCGCCCTGCTCGATGTCGCCGTCTTCTACATCGGCATCAGGCTCTTCAAGCGCGAGGACATACTGGTCAAGTCTGTCTGATCGTTCATCGGGGGGACGGCAGCAGAATATGTTTTTAAATTGCATGCAAGATATTCGAGAGTGTTCTGGGGAAGTTTCCATGGATTACAAAGTTAAGGATGTTGAGCTTGCTGGGAAGGGAATGTATCTTATGAGGTGGGCAGAGGATCACATGCCGGTCCTCATCACCATCAGGAGCCGTTTTACCAAGGAGAAGCCCCTGAAGGGAGTCCAGATCGTAGCGTGCCTGCATGTGACCAAGGAGACAGGTATCCTGATCAGGACCCTCATGGCAGGAGGGGCGAAGGTAGCGCTTGCGGCTTCCAACCCGCTCTCCACACAGGATGAGGTGGCGGCAGCTCTGGCGGAGGAAGGGGCGAATGTCTATGCCTGGAAGGGGCAGACCAAGAGCGAGTATTACGACTGCATAAAGATGGCCCTGAAGCATGGGCCGAGCATAACCATGGATGACGGCGCAGATGTGGTCTCGGAGCTCCATTCCGGCAAAGGGGATGTATCGAAGGTTCTTGGCGGGACGGAGGAGACGACCACGGGAGTTGTGAGGCTCAAGGCGATGGCTGAGAGAGGGGTTCTGAAATATCCAATAATAGCAGTGAACAACGCCGAGACGAAGTGGGACTTCGACAATGTCTACGGCACGGGGCAGAGCACGCTGGACGGGATAATGAGGGCAACAAACATCCTTCTCGCAGGCAAGGAGTTCGTGGTGGCGGGGTACGGACACTGCGGGAGGGGGCTCGCGAACAGGGCAAGGGGGATGGGCGCGCACGTGATTGTTACGGAAGTGGATCCCATGAAAGCTCTGAAGGCAGTGATGGATGGCTTCGAGGTGATGCCGATGCTGAAAGCTGCTGAGGTCGGGGACATATTTGTGACCGCGACGGGGAACAAGAGCGTGATACGCGGTGACCATTACAAGAGGATGAAGAATGGCGCCATCCTTGCCAATACTGGGCACTTCAACGTTGAGGTCGACATCAAGGATCTCGAGTCGATGTCAAAGGGAAAGATCAAGATAAGGGACTCGGTCGACGAATATACATTGAAGGACGGGAGGAAGGCGTATCTCCTTGCGGACGGCAGGCTTGTGAACCTTGCAGCTGCCGAGGGGCACCCAAGCGAGGTGATGGACATGAGCTTTGCCAACCAAGCTCTGGCAGCGGAGTACATCCAGAAATTCGGGAGGGAGCTTGAACCAAAGGTCTACGATGTACCAAAGGAGATCGATACCGCAATCGCGCAACTGAAACTGGAAACTATGGGCATCAGGATTGACAGCATGACAAAAGAGCAGGAAAAGTACGTTAGAGGATGGTCTGAGGGAACCGAGTAAATGCAAGCTACGTCAGCTAAAAAATAGCGGCCAAATACAAAGAATAAAAGTGGGCGAAAGGCAGACTATCGAGACGTTGATCAATGAAGAAGCAATGCTCTTTGCGAAATATCTCAGAAATGAGAATGAACGATGGATTCCTAGAATTGTTCGGATATGATGTTAGTACTGAAATCAAAAAAAAATAAAAAAATTATTTGTTTGCATCTCACTGTTTAACTGTGTACTGGATATGCAACTGGCGTTCCGTCAGTGGCAAAGACTTTTATGGTGTGCGCAGAACCATCTGCCCAATTGGTAGCAGTCGAAACAACTGTTACTGTGCAGACATCACCAGGAGCTAATACTCCATTAGCGGGGTTAAATGTTATGGTAGTTGTGCCAACACCGTTCTGTAGAACGTTATCCACGTACACCGAACCTAGAGTCTCTGATTGAGCTCCTGTATTTCGTACGTAGACAGTAATTGTACTCCCTGGATTATTGAACATGACATTTCCTGTATCAATAGACATGGCTCCTTGTTGGGGTGCGGGCGGAATAGTTGTTGCATGGATCTCAAGTGGACCATTATACGCTTGGTCGGGCAGTCCGATCTCAAGCTGGAATTGAACTGTCAAACTGCTCCCCTGCGTCGAGGCTGGCAGTAGCGGACTAATCGATAATATGGTAAATGATGCTGGCAATATGGATAAATTGTAAATGGTGAATGGCGGCACGTAAACATATCCTACCGTCAGGTTAATGATTTGATTCGCAAAAAGCCTGCCGAGAGACAAGGGAGCCGTGTAAAGCATGTTTGGATTATCTGACGTAACATTAATGTCTGTTATTTGAACCTCAGGTATCGACGGGATTTGGACCAGCGAATAGGTTTTTGAAAAAGTGTTTCCTGAAGTTGTGGTGAAAGTCACTTCTGCAACGCCGTTCCCTAGCGCGTCTGGGATGCCTGCGACCACACTGTTAGCTGAAATGTCTTGGGCATAGCCAACATAATCACCGATGATCGGATCAGTGAGTTTTTTGAAAAAGGAGGTCTTTATTGCAGAGGTGACGGTCATGAGGATGTTCCCTTGGCTATCCTTAATTGTCATCCTAACGGAGCCATCAGCAGGACCTATGGTTTGTGCCGCATCAGAAAGCGCAAATTTGAAAGTATAAACCCCTTCAGTCGGGCTTCCGCTTACAGTAAACAAGGCAAACTTGTCGGGGTTAATCCCTTGTGGCAATGATAAATAATAGCCTACACCTAATGCCACAACCACGATTACAACAACAAGCGCGATTATCGCAATTTTATTCATAACTAACCTTGAGTTAAAAGATGGTAATAGGATTTACGTGATATACGCTATACGTGATACGCAGTAAGGGAGAGAGATATAGAATAGAAGAGTAAGGAAGCAGGAGCTAGAGAGTAAGTAGTAGAATAAAAGTGTGTGTGTGGGGATTAAAATTTAACCCCAAACCCACATCTTCTTCTCCTCAAAGATCGAATGAAACTTCATAGATATGCATTATTTTAAATCAAATATTTCTTTGAGCCCCAGATTTTGCAGAAAGTCTCATTTATTTGAGATCAGCATATAATCAATATCATTTTATCGAATATCGATCACAGGCGTATTCCTTGGGTGACTCTGCATGATAGGAGATTTGGTGATTGAAACTAAAGGGCTTCGAAAGACTTTCATTTCTAAAGGGAGAGGCGGAAACAAAAAGGTAGAGGCCGTTAGGGGCATAGATCTGACTGTTAGGAGGGGGGAAATCTTCGGTTTCCTCGGCCCAAACGGCGCGGGCAAGTCTACAACTCAGAAAATGCTTTCAACTTTGCTATGTCCAACTGGTGGAGAAGCTAAGGTTCTTGGATATGACCTAGCAGAGCAGCAGGAACAGATTAGACAGAACGTTGGATGCGTCAGTCAAGCAGGAGGCGCAGACCTATCTTCCACAGGAATTGAAAATCTAGTCCTCATGGCTCAGCTTTATGGCGTGGATGCTTTGACTGCAAAGAAATACGCCTCCGAATTCGTGGAGCGTTTACAGATGAGTTCATTCATAGAACGACCCGCTCAATCCTATTCCGGCGGTCAAAAGCGCCGCCTAGACATTGCGCTTGGAATGATTCACCATCCACAACTACTTCTTCTCGACGAGCCGACAGCAGGTCTTGACCCGCAAAGCAGAGCCTACCTATGGGGCGAAATAAAAAAACTCAAAGCTGATGGTGTCACCATCTTTCTAACCACTCAATACATGGACGAGGCTGACAAGCTCTGTGACACAATAGCGATTATAGATAACGGGAATATTGTTGTGACAGGAACACCCGAGGAATTGAAAAGCTCCGTTGGCGGAGACACAATAGTTTTCAGTTTTCAATCAGAAGAAACCGCCCGTAAGGCTGAAACATTCTTGACCGAGAAGGTTCAGGGAGCGAGAATTCAAACTAAAGACAACACCGTCCGTTTAACCATCAAAGATGGAGAGAAGATGATGCCTGAGCTATTGCGTTCACTCGACGCACAAAACTTGGAGGCGCAAAGCGTAATGTTGTCCCGGCCAAGTCTTGATGATGTTTTCCTCAAGTACACAGGCCGTTCACTGAGGGAGGATGAAAGAAAATGAAAATTCTACACGACACAAGACTAATGTTCATACGCAACATGCAGCACACTCTCAGAAGCCCGGTTTTTGTTTTCGTGAGCATGTTTCAACCCCTTATGTACTTGATCTTGTTTATGCCGCTCCTGAACGGTCTTGGCGGTGTCCCTGGGTTGCCTGCTGGGAAAACGGTAGATGTTTTTATTCCAGGGCTTTTGGTTCTGCAAGCGCTCTTCGGCACAGCTTTTGTTGGGTTTTCACTTATTGACGATATCAGAACTGGAGTCATAGAACGATTTTTAGTGACTCCTGTGAACCGTTCTGCAATTCTTTTGGGTAGGGTTCTGAGAGATGCGATCATCCTTCTGTTCCAATGTATTTTGATTACGCTAGTTGCCATTCCTTTTGGGCTGAGCATAAACATTTATGGATTTTTGCTTTCTCTATTGCTATACGCTTTGATCGGGATTACCATGGCATCCCTTTCATACGGATTCGCTCTCATTTACAAAATTGAGGACCCGCTTGCTCCCACTTTGAACACGATAGCACTGCCCGTTTCTCTGCTATCGGGCATAATTCTTCCTCTAGCACTTGCGCCCGTGTGGCTTCAAGACATTTCTAAGATTAACCCGTTCTCCTACGCAGTCTATGCCACTCGTGCTTTATTTGCTGGAAGCTTTAGTAGCATCGATATTGCAGAAGGATTCGTCGTTATCGGTGTACTCGCAATCCTTGTATTCTTATGGGGGTTAAACTCACTCAAGAAAATGGCATCATAATTATGAGGTTTCAAGTGCCTATCCCTTTTCCGAAATAGGCTGAAAATTGGTTTTTATTCCCAATCTGAGCCTGAGTTTAGCCCTGAAGTTACTATGAGAATATATGGCTTCAGGGCAAGAATCAAGCTCAAAGCCGATGAGGGCAAGCAGTTTGATGAGGGTTCACTTATCCATAAGCAGACCAAATGAAGTTTACACAAAAGCCTTTTATTCACTTCACTAGCTTACATTAAGGGTTGCGGATGGTGAAATCTTTGCAGGAACCATTAGTCTATATAGACGGGGAGTTCGTACCGAAGTCAAAGGCGGCAATATCAGTATTCGACCATGGCTTGCTTTACGGGGATGGAGTCTTTGAAGGGATAAGGGCATACAATGGCTCGATCTTCAAGTTCAAGGAGCACCTCGACAGGCTTTACGCCTCGGCGCACTCCCTACTGCTCAAGATCCCCCTCTCCAGGGATGAGATGAAGGCTGCAGTAATAGAGACGCTGAAGAGGAATTCCATGAAAGATGCCTACATCAGGCTGGTTGTCACGAGGGGTGTTGGCGACCTAGGGGTTGATCCCAAGAAATGCGCAAAGCCCACTGTCTTCATAATAGTCGGGAGCATATCGGTCGTGCCCAAGGAGGTCGCCGAGAAAGGGATCAAAACCATGATTACATGGGTCAGGCGGGACCCTGTGGACGGGACCTCGCACGAGGTAAAGTCGCTCAATTACCTCAATAGCATACTCGCGAAGCTAGAAGCTAACACCTACGGCATGGATGAAGCCATATTCCTCACTTCGCAGGGGTATTTATGCGAGGGTACTGCCGAAAACATCTTCGTTATCATGGGTAATGACATGTGGTCCCCACCGGCGTACACGGGGGCACTGCCAGGAATAACCAAGACAGCGGTCACCGAAGTTGCCAATAAACTAGGTCTGAAGGTGGAGGAACGGCTGATAACGGCACACGAATTGTTCAACGCCAACGAAGTCTTCTTCACAGGCACTGGCGCAGAGGTAATACCGGTGACCGAGGTAAACGGGAGGAAGATTGGAGACGGCAAGCCAGGCATGGTAACCCTCAAGATAGGCTCTGAGTTTCGGAAGTACGCAGCTGACCCTGCGAATGGCGAGAAGTACGCTTAGTCGCTATAGCCTCGGGGAAAGGGAAGAAGAAGCGTTTGTCAGCGCTCATATTTTCGACAGGATGGCGGAATACTTTGCCATCCTCATCATCTTTCCCTCGGGTTGCACGAGCCATGTCATCCAACATAAATCGATTGGTCTGTAACCGCAGATCTTCGCAAGATCTTCGACCCTCTCCACAAATGCAACATCCTCCTTCACTAAGTCAATTCCAGATTTGATCAGGATCTCATTTAGAACCCGTTTCACAATCTTGTCTGGCATGACCGTATCGACACCGCCCATCATCCTTAGATATTGGAAGGTGACAATGCCCACTCCGATAATCCTACCGACGGGGTCCAACCCCCACTCTCGAAGATTAGCATTCTTCGCCCAGGCCCTTAGGGCTTCCTTGTCGTTGCCCATATCCATCCTTAAAACAGAGGAGGCGGCACCCCTTGCCACTGCCCATGATCTTCTGTTCTTCCATACTTCCCTCAACTTATCCAAGTCTGCATTCGACAGCTTGTCTAGAGAATCTACGCTTCCCGTGTCTACGTATCTTCTGCCAAACTCCTCTACCTTTGGGATAACCGCTGTGAAGTAATTGAGCCCAATGGACGTGAAGGCAGCGTCTATGATCATCAAAACTACGCTCCCTCCCCACCTCTCTGTCCTGAGACAACGATTGGTTATGACATCAATCCCCGGAACCCTATGCATGTATTCGTCCACCACTTTTTTCAGCGAGGAGATTTCTCGGTAAGTCATGCCCTGTTCTTACCTTCAATTTCTTGGTGCATTCTTTTTTACATACAACTCGAAAAAAAGTTGATTTTTTGTCCTATTTTGGCAGCCTTATGCCTTCCACCACATGAACATGTAGTAAAGTACCTTTTTCTGCCCCTCGTCAATAGTCGCAAGGATGAACTTCTTCCTGACGGTGTGCGAGAGCCTGCCTGCTCTTACCATCTCGATGGGGTCAATGGCTGCTGAGCTCGGTAGGACATGGACTATGAAAGGCGCGTGGTCTATGCCTGGTCCGTACTGGTATACGGCGAAATCAGCTCCGAACTTCATTGCTGGCCTAACCACGTACCCCTTGCTTCGAAGGTCCTTGTAGACCGTGTAAAGCTCATCGAAGAGCTTGAAATGCTTCTTCGCCAAGCTTACCAGCTTCTTCTGCTGGATCGGTCTACCGCCCGAAGAGACGCGTATCGTGCCCTTCTCCAGCAGGTAGTTGGCTTCTAAGAGCGAAAGCTCCAAGTAGGCGGTTGCCTCGGTCTCGTCCTTCGGCTTGCTAACGTTAAGGGGCTTTCCAAAGAAGCCCGCCTTGTAGAGATGGGCCCCATCGTCCTTGGACCAGACCAGCACCCTTGATCCTATCACCGAGGCTACTATCGCAGTGTCTTCAGGCATCATAAAACCCCAAGCTATAAAAGGGGAATCTATTTCTAAAAACTAAAAGCCAGCCTGATTCATAAGCCTTATTCGAAAAGTGACACCATTTGAGGAAGCCTATCATAAGCCTCACCAGCATTATGCTCATCATAGGCATGGTAATCCTTGTTGCTTACCTGTACTTCGTGGGCTTTTGGAATGTTGTAAACATCATAAGAAGCCTCGACCTCTGGTTGGCGCTCAGCACGATAGCCATTAACCTGATATGTGTTGGTCTTTACACATACGCGTGGAAGATCCTAATCAGGAAGGGCATGAAGTTTAGGGACTGCTTCGAGATCGTTCTCGTAAGCATTTTCGCGGACCTCATGATACCCACTGGCTCAGTCTCCATGGAGGTCATGAGGATCTCCCTCACTCAGAAGAGGACGAAGATGTCGCTCGGTGAGATAACCGCAAGCATCCTGCTCCACAGGGTGTTGTTGGTGGTCTCTTTTGGCATAGTGCTAGCTTTCAGCCTTGCGGCATTGATAGTGACTGAGAAGATGCCCTTGGTCCAGCTTCTGATCTTTGCAGTCGTAGCTGCAGCCTGCCTCATTGGAGGTGCGATAGGGATGTATGCAGCATTCAACTCGAAGAGGTTCCGCGGGCTGATCGAAAGCTGGGCCAAGAGGATCGGCAGGGCAATAGTATTCTTCAGGCCGCATTACGACATTGGTAAGATCAGTGGGGAGATCCTGCAGGGAGCGGAGTCCTTTGATGAGTCCATCGCAGGGCTAAAGAGAAGCCGCATAGGGGCATCAGCCCTCATCTTGATACTGTGGTGGCTCCTGACAGCAACTATACCGTACCTCATGTTTGTGTCACTTCACTACCAGATCTCGTACATAGTTGTACTCACAGTAGCCATTTTCGTAAGTATGGTTGGGCTGATCCCAATTGGGATTCCGGGCATGGTTGGCGTAATAGAAATTTCGATGACAGCCTTCTTCGTGAGCTTTGGGGTGCCAGCTACCATTGCAGCTTCGGTCACCATCCTAACGAGGCTCGTGCTCTTCTGGTTCGAGCTGGCCCTGAGCGGCGTGGCTGCCTCCCTACAGGGCATAAGGGGGATGCTCACCGGAAAGAGCAGATCGATTGACTGAGAGAATCAGGCTACCCTTTGAAGCGCCAATACCCTCAGGTCGTCTGAAGCATCTTCGATATTATCAGCCATGTGCTCCAGCAGCCCTAACAGGTCGCGGAAGATTAGCAGCTTCTCTATCTGCTTAACCTCGGTCAGCGCCTTGAAGTCCAGATCGTGGTAGATCTCATCGACCTTCGCTTCGTACTCATGCACTTTTGGCACAAGCTGTATCGCGCGCCTCGGGTTCATAGGGAGCGCGAGGATGGCGTCGCGGAGCGCTTCGAAGGTGGAAAGCACCTCAAGGGACATCGTCTTAAAGCCCTCGGCGAACGAGGAATTCGGTATCCATTTGTTCTTGGCCATTCTGACCATCAGGCGCGATATTGACTGCGAGGATTCTGCGATCTCATCTACCATAACGACGAGCCTGAGGAAGTCTTCTCTGTACAGTAGGCTCGGGGCAACCTTTGTGAGCTGCTCGATTAGCTCCCTCTTGATCCTGTCAGCTTCCTCCTCTAGCACTGCGATCTTCTGGTAGTCGCTCTCCAAGTCAGAGAGTTGGGATCCGAGGAAACTGTCAAATGCGTTGACTAAAACCCTTACGGAGTCCTGAACTTTTCTTACGTGGTCCGATATGAGGTCGAGGGACTTCCGATACACATTGTTCTCGATTTCAGTTGTTTCTTCTTCTGATGGCAAGGTCAAAACAATGCCTCCAAGGTTTGCGTAACAAAAAACGGAGGCGTTTAATAAAGGTTTAGCGAAAAAATCTTAAGGAAATTTCGGATTCTTGGTGAGGAAATGATCATACGTCAAGTGCCCTTTTATCCTAAGTGCTCATCCTGCGTATTGAACGGATGATCAAGGTTTTTAGATTGAGAGACCAGTATCAAGGTGGGGTTTTTTATGGCAGAGAGCTATGATGTTGCGGTACTGGGCGCAGGCCCGGCCGGCCTTGCTGCAGCTATATACGCCTCCAGGGCAGGGGTCAGGACTGCAGTCTTTGAGGAGGCGGTGGTCGGCGGGAGGGCAACCTATGCTCACACCATAGACAACTACCCTGGCTTCCCTGAGGGGATCTCGGGCAACGAATTGACGTCAAGGCTTGTTAAGCAGGCGGAGAAGTTCGGAACGATCATGAGGAGCGGTGAGATGGTTATAGGCTTGGACCTCTCTGGGGAATTGAAAAAGATAACTACGCATTCGGGGGAGTGCCTCGCAAGGTCGATCGTGATTGCCACCGGGCTGAAGCAGAAGAGGCTCAACCTGCCCGGCGAGGAGAGGCTGGTCGGCAGGGGGGTCTCGTACTGCGCAACCTGCGATGGCTTCTTCTTCAGGAGTAAGAAGGTGGTTGTGGTCGGCGCTGGCGACGACGCTGCTAGCGACCTGATTTACCTTGCATCGCTGGCGGCAAAGCTGATTTGGCTGCCCAATGCCGCAGAGATTACAGCTGAAGAGGGCTACCTGAGGGCGCTGAAAGAGAAGGGGATAGTGCCAATCTTGGGGCGCAGGGCTTCGGAAGTGGTCGGGGGCGAGAGGGTGCGCGGTCTGAAGGTGATTGACGAGACAGGCGCAGAAGACATCGTCGAATCGGACGGGATCTTCATCGCTGTCGGTACGGTGCCCACTGCAGAGATACTCAAGTCTGCGGGCATAAAGACCGACGAACGTGACTACGTAGTCGTTAACGACGAGATGAAAACAAACGTGGCTGGCGTGTATGCTGCGGGGGACTGCACCGGGAAGAGCCACCAGATCATAGTGGCAGTGGGCCAGGGATCCACAGCCGGCATCAATGCATCGGCATTCGTAAAAGGCTAGCGCTTTCCGAAGGAAAAAGGGAGCCTAAGCTTTCCTTACCGTTGCGATTGAGTTGTCGGATAGCCCCTGGACCTTCATCTCGTCAGAATTTATCCAGGTCTCATTCTCCGGGACGTCTGACAAGGACACCGCGTTGAGCACGAGCTTCTTCTTGCCCGCTACCACTATCTCTATCTTTCCGCCTACTTGTAGGAACTTCGACGTTTTAGAATTGAGCTTGCCGACGCCCTTGTCGATCTCGTCCCTTCTGCGCAGGCGAAGCCTCTTTTCTGGTGGTCTTTGCGACATGGTATCACTGCCTATGTTATCATTACTCCCTTTTTAAAAAATTACCGCTTATAATAGCCTTCAAGGTAGTCTCTTAGTCCATTCGAAGCGATGCGGAACTGCTGCCAGGTATCCCTGTCCCTTACGGTGACGGTTCCGTCCTTCAGGGTCTCGTAGTCAACGGTCACGGCAAGAGGGGAGCCTATCTCGTCTGACCTGGCGTACCTCCTCCCTATTGATCCACCATCGTCAAAGTCCGAGATGAAGCCTGCGGATCTGATGTCGTTGTGGATCTCCATAGATTTCTCCCAGATGCCGTCCTTGTTAACAAGCGGGAAGACCGACACGTGGACTGGTGCTATCGACCGTGGAAGGCTCAGGATTACCCTACCCTCCTTCTCGGTGTAAGCGGATTCCATGGCGAAGTAGGTGAGTCTGTCAGCGCCGAAGGATGGCTCGGCTACATGCGGGACGAAACGCTTCCCTGCAATGGACTGCTCCTCCTCAGCGAACCTGACGTACTCAGGCTTCACGTTCACGCCGTTCATCACTGCCGAACCGGACTTCAGTTTCTCCATCAGGCTTTTAGCATCGATGGACTTTATGGCGGCAAGAACCTTACCTGTGTCACTCTTGCACTCGCGGCTTATCACAGAAACGTCGGGGTGCGCGATAAGAATTCTCTCCTTAACCGGAAGATCGAACTTCTTGAAGACGCTGAGGTCCTGCCCACTATGCTGCTGGTGCCTCGAGACGTCATAGTCAGTCCTATATGCGTGCCCGGAGACCTCGACCCACCCCCACCTGTCCAACTGGACCATCTGGTCGAAGGTCTGGGCTGAGTAGTGGGCCCTCTCGGTCGCAAGCTTGGCCATGAACATCTGGGACTGGTGCGGCGCACCGAGCTCAGATATGAAGTCCGCGGAAAGCGCCATGAAGTATGCCATCCACTCGGACAGTATCATCTTCTCCTTGACAGCCTCCTCCACCGTGACCTCGATAGGGTCCATACTCCCCTTCTTCACGAGATCCTCGGTCAGGAGCCTCAGTTTCCTCCCCGCAACTTGGTCCAAGAGATCGGACCGGGGTGACTCGGGATCGAAGAAGAACTCGATCTCCATTATGGTGAATTCCCTGAGCCTTATGGGACCCTGGCGCGGGGAGATCTCGTTCCGCATCACCTTGCCAATCTGGGCCAGGCCAACAGGAAGCCGCTCCCTCATTGAGGTGTAGATATTCTTGAAGTTAGTGAACATACCCTGGGCTGCTTCAGGCCGCAAGTAGGCGACGTTCTCTGAATAAGGGCCAATGGAGGTCTTGAAGAGCAAGTTGAAGGTCTCAACCTTCCCTAGCTTTCCGCCGCATTCTGTGCACTTGACCCCCCTTTTGGCAATTACATCATCCAGCTCCTCGGTCGTCATGCCCTCAATCCCTTGCACCTCGCCCATCTGCTCCAGGATTATGTGATCCGCCCTGAAGCGTTTCCTGCAGCCGGTGCACTCAACAATCACGTCCGTGAAGTGGTCAACGTGGCCCGATGCTTCGAAGATCCTTGAGGGTGTAATGACTGGAGTCTCTATCTCGTAGACCAAACCGTGATGCCTGCGAATGAAGACCTCCCTCCACCTGCGCTCTATGTTCCTCTTGAGGAGGGTTCCCATAGGTCCAAAGTCCAAAAAGCCAGCCACTCCACCGTATATCTCGCTCGACGGCCAGAAGAAACCGCGTCTCTTTGCAAGATCGATTACCTTATCGTATTTGTCCATTCTGACACACCAATCAGATAAATTCAAGAGATTGAACGAGGCAGATATATCTTATTCTGGTGGTTGTGATGGTTAGAGAGTCGTTTTATATCGACAGCCTTTCAAAAGGTTTTGGCGGTTTCCAGACAGATTTCTCGAAGGCAGATTTTGTCTTCTTCGGGGTTCCATTCGACAGCTCCTCGAGCTTCAGGCCTGGGTCGAGGTTCGGTCCCAGGGCATTGAGGGAAGTTTCCGCGAACCTCGAGACGTGGTCTTGGCGCACGGGGATGGACTTCGAGGGGATCAAGCTCCATGACCTTGGTGATGTCGCGGTAGTCCATGGCGACTCCGCAGAGACCATAAGGAGAGTTAGCGAGACCGTGGAGGACATCATAGGATCAAAGAAAATACCAGTGATGGCGGGCGGCGAGCATTCCATGACGCTTGGCGCTGTGAAGGCGTTCAAGGACGTGACAGTTGTGTCGTTCGATGCCCACTTCGATTTGAGAGATGATTACCTGTCGAACAAGCTTTCGCATGCTTCAGTCATGAGAAGGTCCTCAGAGGAGGTAGGGCCCGGTAATATCGTAATAGTCGGTCCAAGGGGGACGTACAGGGATGAGGTCGATTTCGTAAGGAAGAAGGGGATCTGCTACCTTTCGTCGCTGGACATAATCCGCTCTGGTTCCCAGCCAGCGGGGAAGTGGCTTCGCGAGAAGCTGAAGGGAGCCAAGAAGCTCTACGTGTCAGTCGACATAGATGTGCTCGATCCTGCCTACGCCCCGGGAGTCGGCAATCCAGAGCCAGAGGGGATCTCTACCACCGCGTTGCTCGACCTACTGCACGAGGTGGTTGATGGCCGCGTTGTGGGGTTCGACCTCGTTGAGGTATCTCCCCCCTATGACAATGGGAGCACAGCTGCGGTCGGGTCAAAAATAATATTCGAGATATGTTCGATGATCAAGTCCTCGGGTGGCTAGTGGGATCGGATCTCATGGACTATCTGTGATCTTGCCTTGTACAGTATCCTGTGACCGCATGTTGGGCACCTTATGCCAGGCAGCCCGACGAGCTCGTTGCTCTCGATAACCTTCCCGCATTTTTCACATATATAGTGGGCCAAGAATTTTCACTGTCCGAGAGTCCCATCGCGCGGTTGCACTAATATATTTTGCGCTTTGGCCTTCTGAACTAGCAGAAAGATAATCTACAGCTTTGGAGAGATGTAGGGCTATGGCACCAGAATCGAAGGTATCGGGTTTCTACAAGATGGGCATTGACGAGAGGCTGCTCATCATCAAGGAAAAGGCAGGGCTATCGGACTCTGACCTACGGACTCTGAAGTGCGGGCTCGAACTGGGCACGGCCAACAGGATGGTAGAGAATGTCATCGGCATGACCCAGCTTCCAGTTGGAATTGCGATGAACTTCAGGATCAACGGCAGAGACTACCTCATCCCAATGGCGATTGAGGAGCCGTCGGTTGTGGCAGCGGCCAGCCATGCAGCCAAGCTTTCCCTGCCTGAGGGATTCACCGCCACGAGCACAAGGCCAGTGATGAGGGGACAGATGCAGGTTGTTGGGGTTAGGGATCTGGAGGAGGGCAAGAGGAAGGTCGGCGAAAATAGAAAAGACCTCGTGGAGAAGGCCAACAGCTTCGCGGATATGCTCCCATCAATCGGCGGGGGCGTGCTGGACGTCACGGCAAGGATCATTGGTCCCCCCAGGGAGGGGATGCTCGTAGTGGAGTTCTTCGTGGATTGCAGGGACGCAATGGGTGCCAATACCATAAACACCATAGTGGAGGGTATGGCCCCGGAGGTGGAGCAACTGGTGGGCGCGAAGGCGCTGCTCAAGATCATCTCGAATTTGGCGACGGAGAGATTGGCCAAGGCAAAGGTAGTCTACCGGAAGGAGGCCATTGGCGGCGAGGAGGTGGTCAGCAGGATAGTCGATGCGTACAAGTTCGCCTATTACGACCACTATAGGGCGACAACCCACAATAAAGGAATAATGAATGGGATTACAGCAGTCACACTGGCGCTCGGCAACGACACGAGGGCGATCGAGGCAGGCGCTCATTCATACGCGGCCTTATCCGGAAAATACATGCCCCTATCAAGATGGTCCAAGGACGAGGGTGGGAACCTCGTTGGCGAGCTGGAGCTGCCCTTGGCGTACGGGATAGTGGGCGGTGCGACAAAGACCCACCCAGTGGCGCAAGTCTGCCTCAAGATTATCGGGGTCAAAACTGCTTCCGAGCTCGCGGAAGTGGCTTGTTCGGTGGGGCTTGCCCAGAACTTCGCCGCGCTTAGGGCGCTTGTTACTGAGGGGATACAGAGAGGACACATGGAGCTCCACGCAAGGAACATTGCGATACTAGCAGGCGCAACTGGAGACCAGATAGACAAGATCGCAGAGATCCTCGCCAAAGAGAGAAATGTCAAGGTCACGAGGGCGAAAGAGCTCATTGAATTGCTCAATAAAAAGGAGAGGTAATGATAGAAATTCTAGAGGTTAGTTTAATGAAGAAAGTTGAAATCATCCTGTTTCAGGCAGGAATTTGCGACTCTTGCGACGTCACTTGGGCGATAATGCAGAGCTTGGCCGGCATAATAAATGGCTATGTTGGGGATGAGATTGTTAAGCTGAAGCATTACACCCTCGGCGACGAGGAGGGAAGGGAGGCAGCATTGGACATGGGAGTGGAGGTTGGGCCCACGTTCTTCATTAATGGCGAAAAACACGAAGGCAAGGAGACCGGCGAGGAGATCTTTGAAGCCATCTTAGCCAAGCTCGATATTGACAAGAGCAAGAAAGATGCGATAAGGAAGTCATTGCTGGATTGAGAATGGCTTCAAAGCAAATTAAGGAATGTCGTGGTTCGAGTTAGGATCGCGTAGCCCATCATTTTCATGATGAGGTTGAAAGTCCTGAAGTTGGTGCACTCCATTTCAGTATTGACTAATGCAAACTTGGGCTCCCCAGATCTCAAAGCCCGATGGTGGGGATGATTGAAATATGTAGAAAAATTATTGTTTTTTACTTTGCTAGAGTTCTCTGACCAGTCTTTGGATCCACATTGAACCATGTTTTGACATAGCTATCATAGACGCGCGTCGTGACAGGAGTCGCGGCAGGCATTGGGTGAGCTTGTTTCGTATGAGCGTCAAGTTCTTCTTTAGTCTTGAAAGAAGCACTGCAAGCTGAACATTTAAAATCTTTCTTACTTCCAAATGGCCATCGCATATATATCGCATTTATTGTTATCACTGATCCTTAATATAAGTAACTATGGTGCTGACAGTCACAGTTTCATTCTCCCAATAAAAAATCCAACTAGGCGCAATTATACTGTAAGCCTCAAAAGGTTGAATATAGAAGATGATCCCTTACAATTTCACAGTTTAAGCATTGTTATTGAACTTTAGGAATTGGCTTGGCTGGGTTTGACCCACGACCAGCAAGATAAAGCTGCAAACTATTGGAAAATCATCGAAGCTCTTGCATCTTCTTCAAAATTTCGTTGTATCCCAACAGCCTGCAGGATTCACAGTGCTTTTCAATGTGAACTGTCTTGTTGCTCTCGCACCACCAATAATCTTTGATCCTCCAATCGTCTCTTTTCAATTCTTTTCATTCTCCACTTTTTTCTGTTTTACTATTTCTTCTTTGATCCGATCCAGACCAATTCTTCCTTCTCAGGTTTCTGATAGATACTCTGAGATTCTTAGTTTCCTGGAAGATTACTGCTTCCAGTGTGAACTTGATTCTGGTATAAGTTCACCACAACTCCAGCTTCCTAGTAGGAGTCGATAATGATAAGGTCGACTGTTCGCTCATGGAGCAAGACGAAAGTAATATCCGGTGACTCACATGAAGTGACTCATTCTTAGTTTCGCAAAAAAATTACTGATGGATTTTGACGCATTACTCTATGCGTGGAAGGTAGGTGATCTACCACTGCAAAGTTCCTCCTTCTGCGAAATATGATAGCACGCCTTATTTTGAAGTTAACAAATAGTAATGTTTGGTGTGGTCAATGAACCCGAAAATTCTGACAGATAACGCCAGGATACTCAAGAATATACCCAGGACAGGCTGGCTTCAGCGCGGAATACCGCTCTCTGTAGCGGAGACCGTGGCTGAGCACTCATTCGAAGTGGCATCCATACTCGCGGTAATATCAATGGAAGCGGGGGGAGGTCTTGACAAGGAGAAGCTTCTGATAATGGGAACTATTCACGACTGGGGGGAGGCGGTGGCTGGGGATATACCCAGGTCACTCACCAAGAGGTTGGGAAAGGAAACAAAAAGCAAGGCAGAGATGAAGATAATGAAAGAACTCTCCGCTGCAAGCGGGTCCAAGAGGCTCGCGCAAATCTTCGAGGAGTATGAGGGAGGGAAGAGCGTTGAAGCAGTAGTGGCAAAGATAGCAGACGTGCTCTCCACCCTCAGGCAGGCAAAAGCATACTCGGATAGGGGTTACCATGTGGAGGACATAGTATCGGGATGCAAGGAAGAACTCAACGAGCTCCTGGAGCGGATCAGCAGCGAGGGATTAAGGAGAATAATAAGAAAGCTCCAATGAAAGACCAACAGGTTAAGCGCGGGTATAGGTATAAATCGAACTTCTCTCATTTCTGGATAATATGAGCAAACCCGATAAGAAAAAGGATGAGCCGGATAATGAAAAGTTCATTATGCCTATACCGGCTGGTGTCCCTTACTCCATCCTTGCCCAGGCGGTAAACAAGTTCGGCATAGAGTTGGTTGAGAAAGAAGTTGTTCTGCCAGGATCGGCGGGGGACGAGATTGTTCCCAAGGCATGGGTTCTTCGGGGCGATAAGGAAGGCCTTGGAAAGGCCAGGGAGTTCATCGCAAAGAAGATCTTGGAATCGATGAGAAGGTTCGAGTAGGATAGGAAAAAATCACTTTTTGGCCTTGAACTTCTCGGAGATCCTCTTGTCCTCTTCGACGATCTCAGCCTTGTAGTCCTCAATTATCCTGGAAAAAGAGCTCAAGAGCAGCTGCTCAATAGCCCTGCCAATGGACATCCCGTAGTTTTCGCACAGTGCGCTGATTTCTTGAGAATTGGCCTCGAGGAAGGGCACGATTGGTTCGCTCATGGCATCCGAAAGCATTTTGACGGTCTTTCTCTTCGGGTACCCCCCGAACCTCTCGAGGGATAACTCGAGTGCATAGAGATCGGAGCGGCTGTCGGTTGAGATTATTCTCCTTACCAACCCAAGCTCACGGAGCCTGTCAAGCCTCTTTATGAGGGCATCTTCCTTCACTTTTAGGATCTCAGCCATGCTTTCTTGCGTCATTGGCCCGTCTTGCAGAAAGAACATCACTTCCCTTAGTTCTTCGTCCATGTATGCATTTGCGAAGCCTAGCAGCTTCTCTTCAGGAATTACGAGTGTTACCATTTTTATCACCTAGAGTCTTGAGGAACGTTCTTATCTTTGAGAGCATTACCTTGGCCTCCTCCTCGTTGCCAGGATAGGGGACTTTGATGAACGGGATCTTCTTCTGTGTAATCAGGTATATGAGGAACTCGTTAGTCCTTGCACAACTGGCGCACCCGAACAGCGCCTCGGACTCCTCCACAATTATGGCGGCATCTGCCTCCTCGACCAGCGGGGCCATGAGCGCCAGTCGCCCCCTTACTCCTGATGGAACCTCTATGGCGACCCACTTGAGCCCCCGCCTCGGGAAGTCAGGGGTAATGTTCATAGGAGGCGAGTCGAGCTCGGGCTTGTTCAGGTTCTTTGACACCTCTTCACCGAGCCCCAATGGGGTATGACCCTCCCTCTTTACGAGATCGTAGAGTATTAGGCTATTGGGCGGGAATATGAATATCTTGGCCACTCGCATCTCCTCCTCTAGGCAGTTCTCCGCTTTCGATCTTGCCTAGCCAGAACTTGGTCTTTATCACTATCTCATTGAGCTTCTCCCTGGGCGCGCTGACCCCCCTCACAACGCCTGTAATGAGGTCGACTATTTCGCCAGCGCACTCGACCTTCCCAGGAGGGGGCCTTACCAGCCGCGTTATTATACCTACCCTTGCGAAATCCTCATAGTCGACGGGAGCTTCACAGACAATAATAATCGGAATGTCAACGAAGTGCAGGAAAGACTTCGCCTTGTGTACAACGTGCCCACCTATGCCACCCAGGTGGAACAGACCAAGTTTGAACCTTCTGATCTGCATTATCTCCTTCTCGTTTATTGTTGCCATGGAACCTCCGGGTGCACCACTATAGGGCGAATCTGCCGGGATGCCTGAGCCGGAATCCAGCACAAGGACACTGGTCCTTATTCCCTGTTCGCGGAGTCCATATGTGATCTCACAGACGGGTTTTGTGATGTGCCTCTTGCCCGGGGACATCGCGATCGCCACCACCTCGAACTTCTCGGACTCGGAGATAGTGCCTCGCTGCGCGAGGCCTCCACCCTCGCCCATACCTTGGGCTTCCCTGCAATCGACTATCTGGACGTTTCTACCCAGGGCATCCTGCAATCCGCTTACCTCGAGACAGTGTTAATAGCACAAACAGTCCTTTAACGCTTCTTTCGGGTATTCCTTTGGTACTCCCTTATGTAATCCTTGACCGTAGGTTTAGGTTTTGTGAAACGCCCGTAGCGTACGTCATAGCCATAGGGCATCATCTGATCCATGACAGGTTTCAGCTTTGCAACAATAGCTTCAGCGTCGGTGCCCTCTTTTAAGATAACTATGAAGTGACCGACGAGAAAACCACCGCCACGCCAGTTGTGTGTCTTTACGCCGACGTCGGAGACCTCCTCCATGTCCTTTATTATCTGGACAAATTCGTCGGATTTCTTCCGTTCCATGAGTCTTCGGGGCAAGATGTCAATATCAGGAGTTCCTGAATAATCAGGCATAAGATGTTACCTTGCGTATAGATTTAATTAACCTTTATTAAATTAATGCTATGTCGGTGAGAGGTCGTTGAGGGTATCAATAGACGGCAAGCAGGTTGAGGTCGAGCCCAGCACAACGATAGGTTCTGTGGCGAAGACTCTAGGAATAGAACTTGCAACCGGTTGCATATTGGCAGTGAAGAAGGAAGTCGAAGGCGAGAAGGTCCAGACCAACCTGTACGAGGTTTACACATCAAAAGGGAAGATGGTAATCAGGATAGAGTGCGAAAAGATCCTCGACGGCTGGCGAAAGACATTCAAGAAGTTCGAAGGCACAGGCATAAGGTGGGTCACAAGGGATGCGGTAGTCTTTGGCCCCATCGTCAGCGACTTCGAGCCTTCCAGGGAATCAGTTGAGCTCAGGCAGTACGAGATCACCCTAAGCCTTGGTGGCTATAGCAGCGATAACACTCACCTTGTCTTCGGCCGCAGGCTACACAGTAGCTTATACGCGCCGCCCAAGGGGTGCGGGGTGCTAGGTAGAGTCGTATATGGTAGGCATCTAGTTGACGAGCTGAAGATGGGAGACAGGATTGTCAAGGTTGAGCCAGTCATAGAGATAAAGACCGGCGAAGGCGCGGTCTTCAAGGCTGACAGGGGTTATCAGATCAAGGAGCCGGTCCAGATCTTCACGAAGCTCGGGATCGAGCTAGATGGTGCATCGCCCTTGAGTGGGGAGCTCGTGTATAAGGTCACAGGCAACGACATGCTGACCATTGACAGGATAACAAGCAGGTTCGTAGCGTGCGACAGCATGAGCATGGGTGCCCTGGCTAGCGAGAGGCAGGAAAGGAGGTCCAGGGGGATCGTTACTGTGAGGAATTCGGGAGCCAATTCGGGCTCGGTTTACGTTTATTTGAAGGAGGCTGCTCTGACCCTTGCGCACAATATAGCTGGCAGGGTGATGGAAGGCATGGAGCTTGCCGACGTCACGGAGAACGGCGATAGGATATCAGTGAAGGTATCTCCTCAAATGCTTAGTCTACTGGGCAGGACGCAAAAAGACTCAGGGGAGTTGCTGAAGAGCCGCGGGATCAAGCAGAAAAGGAGCGGTGACTCTTCGGACAGTGCTATTGTGGTCGAGCAGGACCCGCCGACCACCCTGGAGCTTTTGGCAAAGGGCGAGGCCACGTGCTTTGGGGTAAAACCCTCGGAGCTGATCGGCATCCGCCTCTTTGGCAAGGAGGCTCCTAATTCCGTGAGGTATTTCAGGCGACTTACCGGGTTGGAACTGAGGAAGACGGGCAAGATGACGGTCTATTTTACGACGCCCAAGTCTGAGATGATACTCTTCAAGGGCGACGAGGTCATGGCAAAGGAACTCCTGCCAGAGAACGTGCCCGAAAGGAAGGTTGGCGCGAACATTCTGGGGGTGACAAACGCGGTGAAGAAGTTTGCGGGAATGGTGGGTGTGCGCTTCACTGAGAGTGCCGAGTTTGGCCCGACGGCAGAGAAGTTCGAGGGGACAAACATCATCGGGGAGGTCGTGGCTAACCTGGAGGGAGTGAAGAAGCTGGGCGGGAAGAAGACGGTATACATCGCGGAGGTAAAATGATGATCAAGACTTATCTGGCGATGCTCTCGACCGACTCGAACCTGACGCCTTCCATGCTGGCAGAGAAGGTAGCGACCATTGGAGGGGTGGAGTACAAGGAGACTTGCTATGGCCTGCTGCTGGAGGGGGAGGAGGAGACTCTCGAGAAGGTCATGGATGAGCTCAGGAGGATGGATCCCAACAGGATCTTCTTCAAGGTAAGGGGTTACAAGATAGGGGACGCAAGGATCTGTAGGGCCAAGAGGGGAGGTGGACCAAGGCCTGGATACCACGTGCTTGGCGTCGAGAGGGAAGCCTTGAAGAACGTCTCCAAAGCGCTGGACAGCTCCGAACTGCCGACCTATGCCGAGAAGAAGAAGGGGAAGCTGAACGTGGATTCACTGAAGAAGATCATCGAGAAGGAAGAACCGAGAGAGGAAAAGGGAAAGATAGACGGAGGGAAGAAGGATTAGGATCGTTGCAGTTTCCACGGACAGCGTCGGTGGGCAGATGTACGAGTACATAGCCAAGAAGACTCTTGAGGATCTGGCGCTTGGGGGCAGCGTAACTGGACTCAAGATGTGCATGCGCTCCGAGATACCCCTCTTCATCATAAAGATCAAGTTCAGGGAGGCTATGGGTAAGAATGCACTAGGCGGTCTCGCCAATATCGAGGAACGCGAGAACGGATCCAAGATAACCCTCGAAAGTGAGATCGATCTTGGCGATGCCCTCAAGACACTGTGGAGCACCTTCGGGAGAGACAAGGTCGAGCAGTCCGGGAGGACGGACATTATTGTGTCCGGCGTTGCGCCAAAGGACCTCCGGGATTTGAAGATAAGGGACAAGGCAATTGACGTCCCAGCTAGGATAAACGAACTCGCAGCAAGAATCATACCCGAGGGTCTGAGGGTCAGGAGCATAATCAGAGAGCCCGGGGTCATGACATTCATAGCTGCGGAGGACCCAATGAGGGAGGAGTGGAAGGATATGGGGCGGAAGCTGGAGGTCGACGAGTAATGCTCAAGTACATAATATTTGAGGGGGGACTATACAAGCACGAGATCCTGGAGGAGTTCCTGGAGGACATAGGTGGCTTCATAGTGCAGAGGGTCTCCGTGAGCCTAGATCTCATACTGAACCTTGCGGTCCCTGAGGAGGAGGTACAGAGGCTGAACGATATCGCTGTAGGGTTGAAAGGCAAGCTTAAGGAAGCCCCACTCATAGGGACGGAGGTCGCTGTGGTCGCACCGACGCTCTCTCGCCACCACTTGCCACACCCGTCATGCGACGTAGCGGAGAACCTCAGGCGGTATGGGGCGAAGACCAATATCATCGGGCTGGCTAGGGGCGTCGGCCAGAAGATTGTCAATAGATCCACGAGAGAGAAGGAGCTCATAGAGGAACACGACCTGGCAGTCTTTACTCTTGGCAACTTCGAGCATTGCCTAAAAGAAGCAAAGCTTCCGCTCTTCAAGGACCTGTCGATACCTGTAATCGTCACTGGCGGCCCTTATTTCAACGGCCTGCCAGGAGCACAGGGCTATGTCGGGGGAATAGGCAGGTTCCCGGAGAGAGCGAGGACGGGCGATCTGATAGAGAGGCTGAATGCGGTCTCAGAGCTCTCCGGGAAGGTCGTGGAGCAGAGGAGGCGTGAGCTGGACCTCGATCCACTGATTGTTAACCCCATTGTCGTGAAGGAGGAAGTGGAGAGGCAGGTGCCGGAGGCTGAAGAGGGTCTCTCCCCCAACCCGATAACACTTAAGGTCGAGGGGGTTAGGATAAAGCTGCCATACGACGAGTACCATGAGAAGGTCGAGGGGATCAAGGTCGAGGGGAGAAGGCTTGGCGACATCGCAAATATCAGCAAGTCGCTCATGAGAGACTACATCCTTGTCCGCGTACTGCCGGAGTCAATGTTCAAGTGAGGTATTTGAGATGGTCTTAAGAGTGGAGTCACTTAGCAAACGGTACAGTTCGGATAATGTCACCGCCCTTGATTCGGTGAGCTTCAGTGTCAAGACGGGAGAGATAGTCGGCATCATCGGGGAGAGTGGGGCGGGCAAGACCACGCTCCTTAGGATCCTGAGGGGCGCGGAACCCTTCGACAGCGGCAGGATCTGCTTCGATAGGATGGTTATAGAACCATCGTCTCCCCAATCTGCCGTGATGGAATTCCAGAGGAAGACCGCGATACAGCTACAGCGTAGCTTCGGGCTCTGGCCTGAGAGCGCCCAGGACAATATTGTCAGGGCATTACGCTATGTTGACATCGGTGAGGAGAGCTTCCCCGACGACGAGGGTGAGGTGAGAGAATATCGAAAAAAGGCGATGGAGATACTGAAGGTCGTCGGTCTGGAGGGGAAGGCGAACCTATGGTCACAAGTCCTCAGCGGGGGCGAGAAGCAGAGGCTCATAGTGGCGAGGCAGATAGCGCGGAAGCCGAAGCTCCTGCTACTTGACGAGCCGGGGACCATGACAGACCCTGCCAGCAGGAAAGCGCTCGTGGAGACTCTGAGGCGCGTGAGGGACGAACTGAATACTAGCATCGTATTCGCATCGCACAACCCCCAGATGCATAGGGCTCTAGCGGACAGGATCCTGCTCCTCGAGAAGGGGAGGATCAAGGACGACGGGAAGACAGAGAAGGTCCTGAAAGAGTTCCTGTCGGGTCTGGAGAAGCCACTGGAGAAGGAGAAAATCCCCGGGCCCACAGTCATGAAGATGGTCCATGTCTCGAAGATTTATGACTTATTCTCCTATGGCAGAGTATTTGAGCTCCTGGACACGAACCTCGAGTTCAGGCGTGGGGAGATAGTTGGCATAGTTGGACCCTCCAGCGCTGGCAAGACAGTTATACTGAGGATGATGGCTGGGTTGGAGCTCCCGGACACTGGTGAGGTCAAACTTCTCCACAAGGGAGAGTGGGTGGCATTGGGTAAGTTTGGTAGGAAGAGCCTCCATGCCAGGACCCATATTGGCATGTTACACCAGGAGTTCGATCTGTCGTATTGGGCGAGAGTCCTTGACCTCTTCGCTGCCCGCCTCGGGATGAAGGACCCGAAGATGATGGAAGCTGCCCTCAGGAGGGGAGAGAAGGCTGGGATAAAAGATGAGGTAGTGGACGCACTCAGCAGGGCTGCCGAACTTCCGGAGAGCGAGATGGAGGAGAGGCTGAGGGAGATAGGCCTAGACCGTGAGGTCCTTAAGCAGCTCTTCAAGAGCAAGGATCCGGAGAAGGCGAAGGATGTGGCCCTGGCAGCGCTCCAAGAAATGGGGCTGGACAGGGGAATTCTAGATAGGTACGTCTATGAGCTCTCGGGAGGTGAGAAGATCAGAGTGGCTTTAGCGCTTTCCCTCGTATTCAACCCCGAGGTCCTGTTACTGGATGAGCCTTTTGGTGACTTGGATCCCCTTACGCTGCGCAAGGTCGCAAACTCCCTGAAGAGGGTCAAGAAATCCTTCAGGCCGGCGATAGTCATCGTCAGCCACCAGCTCGATTTCGTAGAGGAGGTGGCGGACAGGTGCATCCTAATAGCTGAAGGAAAAGTTATAATGGAGGGAGACCCCTCAAAAGTTATCAATCATTTCAACGGGAGTGCCTAGAATGGACTGCGAAGTCAGGTTCCTCCCCGAGGGCAAGAGGAGTACGGTGCCCGAGGGGTCGACAATAATGTTTGCAGCGATAGAGAGCGGGGTCGACCTTTCCAATATCTGCAGCGGCAAGGGATACTGCGGGAAGTGCATTGTGGAGGTACTGAATGGAGAGCTGTCACCGCTGACTGATCAGGAGAAGAAGAGGATCCCGCCTGAGAAGCTGGCCAAGGGCTATAGGCTCGCCTGCCAAGCCCATATCGCAGGTGACGTCGTGGTGAGGGTGCCAGACCAGAGCAGGGCGGGTAGGCAGCGCCTCGTCATAATGGGCAAGGAGCCGCCGGTGACGCTCAAACAGAATGTAGAGAAGGTATATGTGGAGCTGGTTGCACCAACCCTCCAAGATCCAATGGCGGATGACGAGCGCCTTCTCAGGGCACTTGCAGAAAAGGGGTACGGCGGGCTGAAGGCGGACTTCATAATAACCAAAGAGCTACCGAAGGTGCTGCGGAAGAGTGGCTGGAAAGCCACTGTAACGATCCTTGGGAAGAAAGAAATAGTTAACATTCAGGCAGGTGACACGAAGACCCAGAACTTTGGCGTGGCAGTAGATATTGGAACCACTAAGCTGGCCGTCTTCCTAGTTGATCTCACTGATGGCAACCTGATATTCGCAGATGGTATGATGAACCCTCAGATAAGGTACGGTGAGGACGTCATCTCTAGGATCAACTTCGCCACGCAGGGTGAGAAGGAGCTCAAGGAAATACAGAGCACGATCATCGGTGGCATCAACGAACTCATTTGCAAGGGAGTTGGAGAAACGGCGATAGATGCGCAGGACCTGTATGAGCTAGTTGCGGTCGGAAACACCGCAATGCACCACCTGTTTGTGGGGATGCAGATCAAGAGCCTAGGCCTCTGCCCATACCCTGCCGGCCTGGGAAGAGCCTATGACATCAAATCCAGGGAGATGAACATTGCGATCAACCCTTCAGGCAACGTTCACGTGCTCCCGAACCTGGCAGGCTTCGTCGGGGCGGACGCTATCGCTGATATCCTTGCGTCGAGGCTTCACGAGAAGGAGAAACTTACTCTGCTCATGGACGTCGGGACCAACACCGAGGTCATGCTCGGCAGCAGGGATGGCATCTGGTCCTGCTCCACGGCTTCTGGTCCGGCATTCGAGGGAGCACACATAAAGTGCGGCATGAGGGCAGCTACTGGCGCTGTGGAGAAGGTAAAGATAACGCCTGAGTTCGACGTGACCTACAAGACAATTGAGGATGAAAAAGCACGCGGCATCTGTGGCTCGGGTATAATCGACGCGGTGGCGGAAGCACTGAAAAGCGGTGTCATTGACACTTCTGGGAAGTTTATCCTTCAAGGCCACAAGAGGGTCAAAGGGGAGGGTGCTGCCAAGGAGTTCATCCTGATATACAAGGATGAGACCTCGACTGGGAAGGAGGATATTGTGCTAACACAGGATGATGTGAGGGAGATACAGAAGGCCAAGGCCGCAATGTACGGTGGCTACGCGACGCTTATGAGAAAGGCAGGTTTTAAGAAGGATGATCTAAACGAGATCGTGATCGCCGGAGCCTTCGGGAACTATATAGACCCGTCCAGCGCAAGGACCATCGGCATGATACCCGAGATACCACTGGAGAAGGTATCCTTCCTCGGCAACACAGCTGGCTCGGGCGCGAGGATGTGTCTAAAGTCGCTAGACAAGAGACGGGAAGCCCAAGAGATCAACGACAAGATGAAGTACATCGAGCTGGCAGTTGAACCGATATTCGAGGAGGAGTACATCAATGCAATGTATATGCCAAACAGCAGGCTCGAGGAGTACCCCGAGACCGTGAAGGGGATAAGAGGACCAATGAATGTAAGGCGCTACGTCCGAAGATCGGTTTAGGAAAGTGTTTTGAAAAATGGAAGGGCAAGATGCATGCGCGCGTGCGGAGGAAGCCATGAGGGCGCTCAAAGGGATCTTGAAGGTCCAGCTTCTCACCGACGAGGACAGGAAGGAGCTCTCGAGGCTGGAGCAGGAAGCGGAGGGCAAAGTGATGATGGGGCTCTGCCCCGGGACGAACGTTGGCATCGCTGAAGCCTTGAAGAAGAAGCATATCTTTGCCTGTATTACTGACAACACCATGGTCTGGCCCCGCAGCTCGTACATAAAGCTCGTCTGTGGCGAGGATGTGATCGGCCAGGACATATATGACGAGTCTGAACTCGAGAAGATGAAGAGCGAAGGCAATCTAGTTGCAGGCAACTTAGTTTTTTACAGGAACAAGATCAAGGTTCTGAAGGAGCGGAGGGAGGGAATGATGGTGCATATGCTGCCCATGCAAATACCAGAGCTAACCGCATGCGGCGCGGTTGTGGCCAGCCCGTCACCACCCACGGACCTATACCTGAAGAATAGGCTCGGGCAGAATACAGAGGACAGCCGTCTTGGTTCGATAATAGTGGGCGTGGACTAGCCCTCTCTTTACGCCTTTTTGATATTTTGAGTGAATAAACTGTAGTAATGGAATAAAATAATTTATTCAGCTTTACTTTTCTCTTTTGTGTAAGACAGTTGTTGGAATAAAGGGGATAGTACTTATATTCAAGAGTACAAACTATGTACTGTAATGAGAGGGATGGGGGTGAATTAATGAGTTTATTTGTATTTCTAGTTTGGCCTCTATTGATGTTCGTCTTCGGGTTCTTCCCGTTATCATTGGCGTTGTTAGGGAAGGCAGACATGGTGGCTTCGCTTAAGTTTGCTATTGTTCCAGGCATCTTCGGATTTATGATGGCTACATACTTCTTTACAACCGCAAACAACGTCCTATTACCAACGATTGTCCAAACACTATTAGGTGCAAACACCAGCCTTGCCGCTGTTGCCCAGAACCTATATGCTGTCCAGGTTGTCGCAATAATACTTGGCTTGGCATCTGCCGCATTCGTCTGTGTAGGGATTACTGGCTTCTACTTCAAGCCCGAAGCTGCGCCAGTCACGGCATGGGTTGTAAACTTCACCGGCATACTATTGATAATCCTAGGCATTTTCGTGGGATACTGGCATACCTACCTGGCATTTAATGAAGTGTACATTGCAGCCGCTATGGTATTCTTGTTTGGCGTCGCTTGCCTTGTTGCTGGGTTCTCAGTACTTGGCAAGATGAAGGGCGGCTATCCTCTGCTGGCTATTGTTGTCATCAATTTCCTACTAGCTTTCGTCATACTCTTCATGAACCTAACGACCATAGCATAAACAAATGGGGCACAAAACCCCCTTTTTATTCTTTTTTTGAAGTTTTTTAACTAGGAAAACCGTCTTTTATATGCATTCATGTGCAGAGATATACTTGAATTGCCATGTGGACAGAGATCGTAAAGTTTTTTTCAGCCTCCCCTTCGAAACTTAAGGTTGCGAGGCTCATGGTGGAACTCGGTTTCAGCATAAATACTGAAGGCAAGATTAGCTGTGGAGAGGTGGAGATCCCTGATTCGAGCATAGCCCGTGCGACCAATGCGGATAGGCGGGTAGTAAGGGAAACCATAAAGGACATACTCGCAGATGCCAGGATGAAGAGGATATTTGTCGGTATTAAGCCCGCGGGGAGTTTTCTAATAGATGTTGCGCCAACGCTTGGCTATGCTGTTGTCGAAATTAGGGCGCGCCCAGATGCGGTTGGGGTGATAGCTAAGGCCACTGGGTTAATAGCTGAAGCTGGCCTTTCAATAAGGCAGATCCTCGCCGAAGACCCTGACCTGAACCCTGATCCAAAACTCCTTATAATCACCGAGAAAAGGGTTCCGGGAGAGGTAGTATCCAAGCTTCTCAACATTCCTACGGTGACAAAGGTTTCCATTAGTTGAGAGTTCAGGGCTGTCAGAGAAAAAGAATAGCAGGAAGGTGATTTAGGATCTAATCAAGGATCGAGTGGGGCTTATATTCGACCTATGGGGTCGCACCTTTTTCTATTTTTACAAAGGGATAAATAAAAAAAGGGAAGTTAGGCCAAAACACTAGATGCGAGCATTATAGGGCAGATCGTTCAGCGAAAGTTCCTTTGGTTCGCTATTGTTCACAAGCCTTCCATCGAGGTATTCTCCATAACCGCCTAGATCGAGCAATCCGTGCCCGCTCAGGTTGAAGAGAAGGATCTTCTTCTCGTTTCTCTCCTTGCACTGCCTCGCGAGATCTATCACTGTGCAGATGGCGTGAGCGCTCTCGGGCGCGGGGACTATGCCTTCGCACTGGGCGAACATCCTCCCGGCGTCAAAGACCTCGCGTTGACCAACCGCAACTGGTGTAATCCTTTTATTTTTCACGAGGACACTCATCGTGGGAGCCTTTCCGTGATAGCGAAGACCGCCTGCATGGATGGGCGGGGTTACAAAGTTGTGGCCCACAGTGTACATTGGGAAAAGCGGCGTCATGCCAGCGGTATCACCGTAGTCGTAGGTGTAGACACCCCTCGTGAATGATGGAACGGCCTTGGGCTCGACGCATATGAACTCAGCATCGCACTTTTTGTTGAGCTTATCGTAGATGAAAGGATAGCAGAGACCGGCGTAGTTACTCCCTCCTCCGACGCATCCTATAACGTAGTCAGGCTTCTTATCTATGAGCTCCATCTGCTTCCTGGCTTCCTGGCCAATAACGGTCTGGTGGAGCAGAACGAAGTTTGTCACCGACCCCAGCGAATACTTTGAGTGCGGGTCGTTCTTCACCGTCTCGATAGCTTCGCTGATGGCAACCCCCAAGCTGCCAGGGTGATTCGGCATCTCTGCTCGGAGTTTCCTCCCGAATTCGGTATTCGTGCTGGGGGAAGCATGGACCTCAGCGCCATAGAGCTCCATCAGAGTGCGCCTGTACGGCTTCTGATCGTGAGACGCCCGGGTCATGAAGACGGTGCACTTCATATCGAAGAACGCACAGGCAAGGGCAAGGGCAGTACCCCATTGGCCTGCTCCAGTCTCTGTGCAGAGCCTCTCAACGCCCTCCCTCTTGTTGTAGAAGGCCTGGGCGATTGCAGTGTTCCCCTTATGGCTGCCTAGCGGGGAGATACCCTCATACTTGTAGTAGATCTCGGCAGGGGTCTTTAGGTGATCCTCGAGTCTCTTTGCCCTGAACAATGGGGTCGGGCGGGACATCTTTATGAATATCTCGCGGACCTCGTCTGGGATCTGAATGAAGCGCTCGGTAGACACCTCCTGCATGATGAGACCCTTTGGGAAGAACCATAGGTCCTCCAGGCCTGCTGGGGCTTTTGTTATCGGGTTTAGAGGCGGTGGGCAGGGCTCAGGCAGATCGGGTACTATGTTATACCAGAACTTTGGAATTTCATCGACCGGAAGGTCGACTCTCGTGTTCGTGCCAAAAACGGTCACCCATACAATTCACCATTGAACACAATAGGGTTGCAATATTCATATTTAAGCATTATTGTACATATATGTACAAGATATTTATTGAGGAAAAAAACTTAAATATGGATAGCTTGTGCAGCGAAGTCCCTGAGCACCGATTCAGGGTCTGTGGCTTTAATGACACCTGAAGCCACAAGTATTCCCTCGGCTCCCAGCTTCAGCGCAGTGGCCACGTCCTCGCCAGTTGTGACACCTGCGCCACAGAGGATGTGGATCTTCGGGTTTGCGCCCTTTATCATCCTTACAGAATCCCTTATGACCTCAGGTTTTGCCTTAGAGACGGATATCCCGCTTCCTATCAGTTCAGGAGGCTCCACGGCAACCATGTCCGGGTTAAGCGACGATAGTACCTTCCCTGCGTGAGCCGTCTTTGAGCACACGCAAGTGAGTAGCCCTACCGATCTGCACCTTCGGACTGCCTCTGCGAGGGTTGCGGTTCTGAGCCTGTGCTCAGAATGGTTGAGGATCGTCCCGCTTGCCCCGGCTTCTTTGATGGACTCGGGTGAAATGTAGCCCGTGTGTGGTCCAGGCATTTCAGGGTCAAGATGCTGAGAGAATACGGGGATTTCAGCACTCCCAACAACAGCGCGGATGTCTACTAACTGAGGTGCAACCGAGATGCAGATGCCATATTCGTGCGCAACTTTCTCTGCGGATTTTGCCAAAGCGACTGCCCTTTTCCCTTGGGATTCGGTATAGGTTTTGAAATTTACAAGTATGAGCGGGTAAGATATCCTCAATGCTTTCACCCAATTATAAGGCGTTGAATTTTTACGCTTAAACATAAATGGTAAGAGCGGAGTTTTTAGAGTTTGGCTTTCTTTTATTGTATAGCATCTTTGTTTGGTTATTTTTAAGCCGTACTATCAGTGTGAACCGCAGTTTCATTGCAAGTGCACTTGAAAGTTTTAAGAATATCTCTGACAGTATTCTCATAACCCTCCTTATCCTTGTTGATCTTGCAGTAAAGGTAAGCAATCCTGTTGGCATGGTTATCATACATCACGATCCCGATCACCCTTTGGGGGCTGCCCTTCCTGAGAAACTGCAGAATAGTGTACTTAAATTCATGCAGGAGCATCTCGTGATCGGCATATTTTACAAGCTCGCCTTTGTAGGTCTCGACATTAATGTAGGACTTGTTCTTCCGTAGGTTCTCAAAGTAGTTGTCGATGAAGGCCTCAACGGTTGCTCCCTGTAACCTGTGCATATCAAGGCTCTCCCAGACAAGATCCAAAGACATGCCCCCCTTTGGGGGCATAAAGGCGACCTGACCCTTTCCATGCTCAGATTTCTTCTCTGTTAGGAGTTTCCAGTCATCTGGGACAGTCAAATTGAAATTGTAATACGAGAATTTCATCCAACTCACCTGTTTTTCAATGGTAACGCAATAGGTCAGTTTAGTAACACAAGGATTTATATTTCTTATTGAATAGATCAAGCCGGGAACTATATGGAACTAGTGGCGGTTAGGGTCTCTGTTCCTAGGGATGCTAACCTTATCATTGGGCAGACGCATTTCATAAAAAGCGTGGAAGATATCTACGAAAATATAGTGACGACGGTGCCATGTGCCAAGTTCGGCTTCGCCTTCAACGAAGCCTCAGGGGAGTGCTTGGTGAGGCATGAGGGAAACGACAAGACACTCGAGGATGCTGCAGTTCAGGCCTGCCTCGACGTTGGCGCGGGGCACTCGTTCGTGATTTTATTGAGAGATGCATACCCGATAAACATCTTGAATGGACTTAAATCTGTGCAGGAGGTCTGCAGCATTTTCTGTGCAACGGCCAACCCAGTCGAAGTAATCGTAGCCCAGGGGAAAGATGGGCGGGGGATAATGGGCGTAATAGATGGAAGTTCTCCCAAAGGTGTGGAAAACGATAGGGCTAGATCTAAAAGGAAAGAGTTCCTCAGGAAGATCGGGTACAAACAGTAGATCATAAGGTTTATTTATTTCTTGCAAACAGTTTTTACTGATCTTTTGGACAATAGAAGGAGAATACAAAGTGCAATTGCCATAGGTGAGCTTCTATGATGAAAGGCAAACAACCATGCACTGCCACGTGTTCTTATTTCAGATGTGGACAAAGAGCGCTGTTTATTAGGTCTAGGAATCCGCCGCAGCAGCAACAGCAGCAGTACCAGCAGCAAGGCAATAAGACGGGAAATCCGTACGAACAGCGGACCTTCCGCGACGGTTCGGCATACTGCAACTGGGTAGGAGATTTCTGCGTAGTATCTAAGTGCAACTACGCATTCTGTGAGAGGCGAACGCTGCTACCCGATGGGTCGTGCGCACTTGAGGAGAGGGAAGGATTCCGACAGTCGAAATCTATCGAGGAAGAGGCAAGTGCAGAAGAGCCGCTAGTCGGGATAGCGAAAAATAAGCTGCTGAAGAAGAAAGGGATAGAATTCATCGAATGATTCCTGACCTCATTTAATTTTTTTTCTTGCAAAAACTATTTTTCACGTGCGTTTGGAGCCGCATACAGGGCATGCTTCATTTCTCCTGAGTGATACCTCTTGAAATGACATGCGCTCCCCGTCATATACTATCAAGCGCCCAACTGCGGGCCTGCCTATGCCCGTCAGCAATTTTATTGCCTCAGTCGCCTCAAGGCAACCCATAACGCCCGACGTTGTTCCCAAGACGGGAAATTCTTCGGGCATCGGGCATTCGCCAGGATAAATGCAGCGGAGGCACGGGCTCGATAGCGGGATTATGGTAGTCATGTAGCCCTCCATGCCATAAATCGCAGCATAGACGTAGGGGATCCTCCTCTTCATGCATTCCATGTTGATGAGCATCCTGGTCGCAATGTTGTCCTGGCCGTCGACGACGAGATCGATGCCGTCCAGAAGACTGGAGACAGTATCCTGCGTTATCCTCTCGTTAATAGGATCGACCTTGATCTCGGTGTTGAGCTGCATAAGCTTCATAGCAGCTGATTCCACCTTAGGCCTACCAAGATCTGTTGTGAAGTGGACAATCTGCCTGTTTAAGTTCGAAAGTTCAACAATATCGAAGTCTATGAGGCGGAGATAACCTACACCCGCTGCGGCAAGGTAAATGGAAGCAGGGCTGCCCAGGCCGCCTATCCCCGCAACTGCAACCCTTGCTTTCCTCAGCTTTTCCTGACCTTCGGCACCGAACCCCCTCAGCATCATCTGCCGTTTGTACCGGTCCTGCCCTCCAGAAGTAGTCATTCTATGTCCTCAGGGAACCATCTCTTGCTCGCAATATAAAAAACGATTCCGCAAAGAGAAGAAATAAATAGCGAGGAGAGGAAAACTTTGATGGTATGCTAGGGTGGCTGAGCGGTTTAGGCGACGGGCTGCAGACCCGTTACACTGGGGTTCGAATCCCTACCCTAGCTTCATGGTGATTTTAATGGCACTCGCGCAGGAAGTTGACGAAGTAATCAATCAGATGATTAAGATCGATCAGCAGTTAAGGGCAACCTCTCCCCTCCACAGAATGAGCGAAGAGCAGAAGAGGATGGTCCTCGATGCAATCTCCAAGTCGGAGGAGAGTCTCAAGGAAATGAGGGAGGAGGCTTGCAGGGCATGAAGATTCCGCAGGACCGGCTCAACCGCTATATAGGCTTGAAGAGGGACTTTGCCGAGGAGGAGTACATCAACCTCCAGCCAATCCAAAGGGGAGGGATTCTAACTGAAGAGGCGAGGAGGGCGATACTAGAGTTTGGGGACGGGTACTCGACCTGCGACTGGTGCCCGCCTAAGACTGCGAGGCTAGACATGATAACAGATCCGCCGATACAGCAGTTCTATCAGGACCTTGCTGAATTCTTGGGAATGGACATCGCAAGGGTTGTGACCAGATGCAGGGAGGCTAAGTTTATCGCGTTCAGGATGCTGGGAAGGCCGGGCGATTATGTTGTGCTGGACAGCACTGCGCACTATTCCAGCTATCTGGCAGCGGACCTTGCAGAGCTGAAGGTCAAGGAGGTCCCTAATGGTGGCGCCCCGGAGTTCAGGCTGAACCTTGATGCGTACGCAGAGAAGATCGAAGAGGTGAAAAGGGAGACAGGCAAACTTCCGGCAGCGCTGCTGCTGACCCACGTGGACTACCTCTACGGAAATTTGAATGAAGCGAAGGTCGTGGGCAAGATCGCGAAGGATTACGGCGTTCCGTTGATACTGAACTGCGCTTACACTGCTGGAGTTATGCCAGTTGACGGCAGGGAGGTTGGTGCCGACATCATCACCAGCAGCGGGCACAAGAGCTGGGCTGCCAGCGCTCCGACGGGAATACTGGCGCTTGAGAAATCCCTTGAGGAGAAGCTCTTGGCGAGGGCAAAGATAGAGGGGGACCTTACGAAAAGGAAGTTTGGGCAGAAGGAACTGGGAATGCTTGGGTGCACCGTGATGGGTGCGCCGCTAATCACGCTGATGGCGTCGTTCCCTGAGGTCGTGAGGCGTGTCGAGAGGTGGGGAGAGGAGGTTGAGAAGGTAAGGTACCTTGTCACCGAGCTAGAGAAGATCGAGGGCATAACGCAGAGGGGGATGAAGCCTAAGATGCACACTCTAACGCATATGGAGACAGATGGGTTCTATAAGGTCTCCGAGACCCATAAGAGGAAGGGATACTTCCTCTATGACGAGCTGAGGGCAAGGAAGATCGTAGGGATACAGCCCGGGCTTACGAAGCACTTCAAATTCAATACGTACGGGCTGACGTGGGAGCAGGTGAAATACGTAAAGGATGCCTTCTTCGAGATAGCAGGCAAGTACGGTATGAAGATCAGCTAGCCAGCTACCGGGTTTTTATCCGCTTCAGAAGCAGGTCGGGGTTCTCGAAGACGATCCTTTCAGACTCCGCTCCTGTAAGGCCCGAATCCTGCGCTACCCCAAGGGCGGCTCTAGGCGTAAGGTGATCGCCGATGTTGTGGGCATCTGAGTCGACGAGGAGTTGGGCACCACATTTCTTTGCGAGCTGTGCCACATGGCCGTTCCCTAAGCAGTGGCCACCCCTGTAGGACAATTCAAGGAATATTCCGTTCTCCTTTGCTTTCATGGCTGCCTCCTCTGTTATCATGCCAGGGTGTGCCAGGATATCCACATCAGCACAACTGCATGAGGCTAAGTTTGTGCCCTCCTGAACTGGCTCCACCGGAGTCTCGCCATGGATGACAACTACTTCTGCACCTAGCTTCTTTGCTTCCCTTGCAAGGTATGGTATGCTCTTTGGCGGGATGTGGGTCAGCTCCACACCCGGTATGAGCCTGAAGCCATCAACGTACTTCGAAGTGAAATCCGAGGCGCGGATGAGCGACTTTATGACGTGCTCCAGGTTTGAAGGGTCAGCGTGATCGGTTATGGCGATGACTCGGTTCCCGAGAACGTAGGTCCGCCTTACGATCTCTGCGGGCAGGAGGTCACCGTCGCTGAAAAGGGAGTGCATGTGGAAGTCGCAGATCTTGCGCGGCATGATGGAAATAGAAACGAGTTGACTTTATAGGTTTGTGGTAGAAATTAGCTAACGTACGGTGTCCTGAGATGGAGAAAGGCGAGAGCACGGTAACCCCATGGGAGGTAAAGGGCGAGGTCGATTATGACGCGCTCATCAAGCAGTTCGGCGTGGAGCCACTTGACGATGTGCTACTGGAAAGGCTGAAGAAGCAGGCTGGCTTCCTTCACATCCTGCTTAGAAGGAGAATGTTCTTCGCCCATAGGGAGCTCGGCGATTGGATCTCCTCCTACGATAAAGGGGTCAACGCCGCCTTGTACACGGGAAGGGGACCGTCAGGCAACACTCATTTGGGCCACCTCATACCGTGGATATTCACGAAGTACCTGCAGGACGCTTTCGGCTCAGAGCTCTACTTCCAGATCACCGACGATGAAAAGTTCTACGTCAACCCCGATCTAACTCTGGAAGAGATAGCCGGTTATACAAAGGACAACCTGCTGGACATAATAGCGGTGGGGTTCGACCCCAAGAAGACCAAGATATTCTGCGACATGGAGTACACCAAGGAACTCTATGGGATAGCGGCGAGGGTAGCGAAGCATGTTACTTTCTCGACTGCGAAGGCTGCCTTCGGGTTCACCGACAGCTCTAACATAGGGATAATATTCTTCCCCGCGATCCAGGCAGCGCCCTGCTTCCTGCCTCAGAGGCTTACCGGGAAGGACGCGCACATCCTGATTCCGTGTGCAATAGATCAGGAGCCATACTGGAGGGTGACGAGGGACGTGGCACCAAAGCTAGGTTTCAGGAAGCCAGCTGGGGTCTATAGCAAGTTCATCCCTGGGCTGGGCAGCGGTGGAAAGATGAGCGCAAGCCTTCCGGAGACCGCCATATTCTTGTCTGATTCGCCTGAGGCTGGTGCGAAGAAGATCAAAAACGCGTTTACTGGCGGGCAGCCTACCATAAAGGAGCAGAAGGAGAAGGGCGGCAACCCGGATGTCTGCGTGATATACTCCTACCTCTACAGCCTCTTTGATGAGGACGACAAGAACGTAATGGAGACCTACAACCAGTGCAAGTCGGGGGGGATCATGTGTGGCACCTGCAAGAACAGGCTCGCTGAGATGATCAAGATCTTCCTCACGGAGCACCAAAAGAAGAGGGCAGATGCAAAGGCAATGGTAAATGAGTTCATGCTTAAGGGATAGGCCCGCGCAGGTATTGTAGACGACCTGCCATTTGAAGAAGCAGTTAAGGGGAACCGACAAGCGTCGTCGTCTGTCTGACGCCAGGGATCCGCCTGATCTGGGTAACTATGTCGTCCATCATTGCCAGATCACCCACCTCGAACCTGAGGAAGACGTCGAACTCGCCATAGACCATCCTGCTCTCCGTGACGCTCTTCACATCCTTTATATGGTCTAGCACCTCGTACTCCTTGCCTGTCTCGGTTGTGAGAAGGATGTAGGCGATGACCACCGTCAAGACTGTTCCCAGTAGATCACTTGGTTGCAGGGCTTAATAATACTTAATCAACTCGTCCTGAACGGAATCGATATCAATCCGGGAGTCAATGATCAGGGTGTGGTCAAGATGAAGGTCGTAGTAGGGCTCACGGGGGCTAGCGGGGCAGTCTATGGCTACCGGTTGGTGGAGAGGCTCTACGGGACCAAGGTCGAGCTCCTGATAATTGTGTCGGACGTGGCCCTTGCCATATTAAAGGACGAGGTAGGGATCGGGAAGGAGAAACTTTCCAAGTGTGGGAGGGTATACGGGAATAGTGAGATGATGGCGCCAACTGCCAGTGGAAGCTTCCAGTTCGATGCCATGGTAGTAGCGCCCTGCAGCATGAAGACCCTAGCCTGCATCGCGAATGGCATCTCCTCTACGCTTATAGCCCGGACTGCGGAAGTGGCCCTGAAGGAGAAGAGGAAGCTGGTGCTGGTCACCCGGGAGACCCCTCTGAGCTTGGTAGATATCCGGAATATGGAGAAGGCAGCCGAGGCAGGGGCGGTGATTCTGCCGGCATGCCCGGGTTTCTACCATAAGCCAAAGACATTGGAGGAGCTGGTGGACCATGTTATCGGCAAAGTCTTCGATCAACTCGGGATTAAGCACAACCTGTTCAAGCGCTGGGAAGGGTCAAGCAGATAGTAGATCCTATGGATCGCCCTTTGTCAATGATTGAACCCATTCGCGCCTCGCCCAGAGTGCGCACCCGCCCCCAGTTTCATGGAGTTGAGAGTGGCTGTTACGGATTGTCTCCAAGAATTTTGACTGTAGTGCCTGCTTGAGCGTGGCGTGGTTCAGGTTGGTGTCAGAATAGGGGATGAACGGGCAAGGCTCTAGGTCCCCTTCAGCACTGATGTGGACAAAGCCCCTTCCTGCAGAGAGGCACCCGCCGATCTCTTCCTCGTCGGCCGGAAGGGTAATGAACATGGCGGAAAACTTGGAACGGAATGAATCTCTGAGCGTGTGGAGGCTGGCCCTCTGCTGCTCCGTGATGACCCAATCTTTGGTCCCTTCTTTTATGGGGGTGTATTCGACAAGCATGAAGAGCTTGCAGCCCAGATTCACTAACCCTTTGATGAACTTGTCATCAGTGGCCGTGGAAAAGTTTATCCTTGTCAAGGTGAGCGAGGTCCCCCAGAACACTCCGTTCGCCTTTAGGTCCGCGAGGGTCTTCTGCAGCTGCTTGTATACGCCAGCGCCCCTGCGCCCATCAGTCTCCCCCTGGAAGCCTTCCAAGCTGATCAGCGGGACGAAATTCTTTTGTTTCTTCAGCCGCTTGATCACCCCTTCATCGATCAGCAGGCCATTTGTGAACATCAGGAAGAGGATTTCTGGGTAATTCTCGGTTATGTCAAGTATCTCTTTACGCATTAGCGGCTCACCCCCGCCAAAGACAATGAACGAGATCCCAAGCTCCTTTGATTCGGCGACCAACTGGCACATCCGGTCGGCGCTTATTTCGGTAGACGGCGGATCGCGGAGGGCGCGGTGGTAGCAGCCTTGGCAGTGGAGGTTACACTGGTTCGTGACACTGAAGACGAGGATCGGCGGGACGTGGATCCCTTGCATCTTCCAGCGGGCTCTTATCTTTGCGGCCTTGTTTTGCCAGTTCAAGGTGCGGATGAAGAAACGAGCCTGGGAGGGATTAGTGAGAGCAGTACGCACAGCAGCCTTGTAGAAGATTCTCAGCGAATTATTAAGAAGTTTGGTAAAGTCAATGTCCGTCATAATATTCATACAGGTTACTTTCAGAAAGTCTATAGCTACTATAAATCTTTATGTTAGGAAGCAACTTGGAACTTTATTCCATTTAAGATGATTATTGTATCATAATTTATTTTAGTGATTCATCAAGTTTTAAGAGGATTGCGATATTCACGGAACCTCTCTAGATGCACCATTTTGTCATGCTTCTACCACTAGTTATGTCGAGTTTGCAACCTTTTTTTGAATAATTAAACACTCTAGACATTGCCAGACTTCTATTTCTTCCTCGCACCGACCCACATCATGGTTTTCCTTCGCGGTTTTTTGAATGGCCCGCCCGAGATCCTTCGTTTCCTGTCAAATTTCTTTTTCCAATGTCCTGCTGCTTCTGGCATAAAATCTCACCTTAGTACCACACCTTTAGTAACAGCCCATAGAGATAAGATCGATTGTTCTATGAACAGTTAGCGGCTTAATATGGGGTGTGTTATTACAATTTGTCGGGCATATAAAAAATAGAGCGCATTTTGTTCATGTTGCCAATCTAAACATTCCAAATTTTAGCCCACTAATATTATTCAAACCTTATCCAGAAGGATTTTTACGCACTTTGTGGAATTCTCCACGAGCGTCTTAATTTCACTCTTGGATGCGCTATTGACATGGATGCCTACTATCACTATGCATCTGCGTCCGGTTGCCTCCGTAATCCTTTCAGCAGCCTCATCTGAGACAATATGGTCTTCATGCCCGGGGATAGAGATCGTGAGTAGCTTGCCCCCTTTTTCGAAGATCGATGCAGAACCAATGTGAGGCTTGTCTCCACCGCCAACATACACTATAAGATCGTCCCCAGCACCGATGATGTCTGCCCAGATCCTGTATTTACCTTCGCCATACTCAGCAATGTGACCCAATTTCGCCCGCCCGTTCTTTTACTTTATCCATTCCTTGTTGCTTATCTTCTCCGGCAGGTACACATCGGAGAGAAAGCGAAAGCCCTTGGACGATTTCGCCTCTATCTCCGCCTTCACGCGTCTCGTGAGGAAGAGTTTGATCTCCTTCCGCCACTGTTTGGAGCTGTGGAACCAAGGGTATCTAGGCTGACCTGTCACCTCGTCCATTGCAAGCAGCTCCTTTGCCCTCTTGATGTCACTATCGTTGGCCTTGATCAGGTGATCCTTGGGGATCTCGTACTTCTCCAGGTCGGTCATGGTCATCCCCAAGAACTTCGCGGACGGGCATGCCAGCCTGAATGACTCGTATGAGAGTGAAATGCTACCCGCCCTATAGGTGGAGTAGATATACCACCCGAAGGGGTCTGCATCTGTCAGCACATAGATCGGGAGCTCCCACTCCTCGTTGAGCCTTCTAACCATACGCCTGGTCGCTCTGTCGGCCTGCCCTTTGCCGGTGATTAGGAGACACTTGTTCTTTCTCCAGAACTCATAATCGTTAAGCCTCTGAAATATAGCGTCTTTCTCCACGACCAAGACGTAATCAGCATCCACGTCGAGTATTGGTATTTGGTCGCAGAGCGATGGGATATTGAAGGCTCCAATGCCAAATTTGGAGCAGTCGATCTTGTTCCCCTTCGACTCGAGCACGACCTGCCCGACCATCGCACCCCTCGACTCTGCCACCACACCCATTTGCTCCCTTAGGAGTCCGGTCATGACTTCTATATCTTGGAAGATCGTGTTTGACTCGTCCTGGTTGTTAAAGGTCTCGACTTCGGTCCCCTCGATTGTGTGCAGCGTGTAGTAGTAGAGATCCCTTATCGTGGGGTGGTCGTCGTGCACTAATGCCTCATGGATCGCCCTGGCGAGGAGGCAAGTCTGCATGAAGGATCGCACACCCCCTATTTCGTTGAACTTGCGCTCACCCTCCCTCTCCCCTAGCGTCAGCATGTCGCGCTTCTCGTCGAATATTGTGTTGGAAGCGGTCCTGAGGGGGATGCGCATCACGGGAGGTTTCTCGTTGACGACGTTGTCGGCGAGGTCAACGAATATCTGCTTCAGCTTCTTTTCGGCACTGTCAAAGGTCTCGAGCTGCCGTGCCTTTGAGGGATCTCTGGATTTCTTCATGATCATCGCCCTAAATAAGAGTCGAGCGTATGCTGTGGCTTTTTCTCGGCCTTCTTCTGCGGAGCCACTTCCGCTTCTATCTGAATGGCAGGGGCGGCTTGCATTGCAGGAGGCTCAGAGATCGTTGGAACTGTCGGTGAAGGAGTCGTCGGCACAGCCAGTATTATTGGAGGTTTTGCAATCAGCTCTGCAGCTTTCTTGGGTTTCTTGTGTTTCACCGACTCCAGCAGCCTCTCCAGCAGAACCTGCTCGTCCCTCCCAGCTAGGATTGATAGGTCCTTGGCTACCTCCTTCGCATATATCTGGAAGATGCTCTGCCTGTGCATCTCGTGCTCCTGCCTCTGCCTGTGCGAAATAAACGCGTAGATCATTCGCCCTAAGGTCTGCAGGGCAAGTCTGAGCTGCTCCCTGATCTCTTCGTGATACGCAACCGCGAACTTTCCGGGGACAATATAGGGGACCTTGGTGGAGATGAGCGAAACCACCATAACGATCGGGGCGTATGGGAGGTTCCCCTCGTCCTGTGAAAGCTTGTAGTTTCTCCAATTGATCTCCTTGACCACCTTGTACAGCAGGCAGTCCTTAGAGTCGTAAATGAGTGGGCACTTGTTTCCTAGCCTTATGACCCTAGACTTGAAAACCCCCTCCCTCACACTGTCACAGTCGTTTATGACTGCCTGCCCGCCGTAGGCGCAGCCGACTTCGACCTGGAACGGCACCCCCCGGTAGGACCATGGTTCCCTGGCCGTTGCTCCTATGAACTCCGCGTCTGGAAAGATCCTTCGCAGTGATGCCTCCAGTGCTCCCTCTCCTATGGGGCTCAGCACATCGAGGGGCGGGCGCATGATGTCGCCTCCCCGGGCAGCCTTTAGCAAGGCCTCTACGTCAATCTCCTTTGGGGAAGCGTTCGGGGGCAACTTTGCAGTCTTCAGGAGCTGCAGGGCTTTACCATCGGATATCCTGACAAAGTGCTTCGTAAGGAATTGTTTCGCGCTCTTGCAACAGGCGTCGTTGGACTTCATCTCCAGCAGGGCACCGGGCTCCATTGAGAGAAGGTGGGGTTTGATCTCCCGTGGCGTGGGCGGGAGAACTTCAGTAGCTCTCTTCAGGTGAAGCGTCCTCTGGTCCTTCGTTGTCGAGGCCTTTACCTTGAACTTGAGGTCAGCGTGCGGATTGGCGAGCGAGACCTCTCTAAGGAAAGCTTCTACCTTATCAGTATAGGCACCCGCGACCATCAGCTCGATCCTCGTCCCATGGAGCCTCTCGAACGGGGCCTCCTCAGCGGAGACCACGACTGGTGCGTTCTTCTCGGTGTCGATCTTGAGGACGACCTTGTACCCCATCAGGTCAGTCTCTGTTTTTGTAACAATGGTGACAGGCTCCAGTGAGGTCAGCTGGGCGTAAATTATTGCGGCATGGACCCCCAGCCCCTGCTGACCGCGGGACTGCTTGAAGGAGAAGAACTTCGAGCCATACAGGACCTTTCCGAAGCACTTCGCAACCTTCCCCCTGACCACCCCGCACCCGTTATCCTCGACTGAGACCCTGAAGATCGGGAAGGTACGGACGCTCCCCTCCTTTGTCTTGTTCGTGACGACTTCATACTGCTTAGCCGTAGCGGTGAGCTTCACTGTAATTTCTGGGAGTACACCCATTAGCTCGCAGGCGTCGAGCGAGTTGTCCATCAGCTCCTTTATGGTCTGGACGAGGGCGTGCTCGGGGTCGCCGAATCCAAGCTGCCCGAGGTTCTGCCGGTAGTACTGGGCGGGGTTGACGGTGCGCATCTTCCGGGCTTCGGCCTCTGCGACAGTGGCAGGTTCCGCGTTCTCTGGCTTCGCGACTCTCCTCCGCCTGATCTTTCTTCTGTGCCTCTCTTTTACGGACTTGCCTTTTGCCACTACCTTTGGCGCCTCTGCCTCCTCTCTCTCGACCGCAGCGGTGGTTTCAGTCAACTACTTTCCCCATTAAAAAAGGTTTTCAATAATCAGGACTGCTGTTTTCTGCTTCCACTTATCCGCAAAAACTATTTATCATTATAGGGCGGTCCCGGGCGGATCAGTAGCCCGGTATCTCCTCTAGCAGCATCCCCTCTATGAGAAATGGTGGTTTTCTAGCGATAACTGCCTGCGCCTCTCTGAGGTCTGACTCCCTCTCGGCAAAGATCTCGATCACTGGGTCTCCCTTCTTAACCGCATAGCCCATCTTTGCGTAGAGCTTGACCCCTGCTCCCTTGCAACGTGGCGAGCCTGCAGCTTTCGCTATGGCGTTTATCGAGCTGTTGTTTATTGAACTGATGTAGCCATCGGCAGGCGAGGTTATTGTGTATCTCTTGTCGCCCACGGGTATCTCCTCTGGCTTGATGTTGGGTTTCCCGCCCTGCTGCTTAATTATCTCCTGCATCTTCTGATATGCCCTTCCGCTCCTCAAGATATCCTTCGCTAAGCGCTGCCCCTCTCCCTTGGCGCTCACCCCGTTCATCTCAAAGAGCATTCCCGCGAGCGCGGTGGACTTCTCTATGAGCGAGTTGGGACCGTTTCCCATCAGTGTCTCAAGCGCCTCCCTTGCCTCGAGCGCTGATCCTACGGTGTGGCCGATTGGCTGCCCTCCGTAGGTGATGCCACACCGCACCCTGATCCCGAGGCGGCTGCCCAGCTCGACGAACTCGTTGCCCAGCTTCCTGGCATCGTCAAAGCTCTCCACCTTGGTTCCTTTTCCGGTGGGCAGGTCCAATACCATAGCATTGGTCCCGACAGCTAGCTTCTTCGCCATTATAGAGGCGAGCATCTGGGACTTTGGATCGATTGACAGGGGATGCTCCACTTGTATGAACAGGTCATCGGCCGGCGCCAGGTTCAGGCTCCCTCCCCAGGTGATGTATCCGCCGACTTTCTGTAGGAGCTGCTTCAGCTCCTCCACGGAGAACTCAACCGGCGCCAAGACCTCCATTGTATCAGCCGTGCCAGATGGGCTGGTTATTGCCCGGCTGCTGGTCTTGGGAATTTTGAGCCCCCCAGCAGCGACGATCGGGACGATCAGCAGTGTGACCTTGTTTCCTGGCACCCCTCCGATGGAGTGCTTGTCAACGATCGGCTCGCCAAAATCAATTGTATTCCCGGTCTCGACCATCGCGCGGGTAAGGTCCTCCACCTCGTCCATGTTCATCCCGACGAACTCCTCGGACATCAGGAAGGCAGCTATCTCAAGCTCGCTTAGTGAATGCGAAATAGTGTCTTTTACTATGCTCAGTAACTCTGGCTTTTCCAAAGAACCGCCCTTCATCTTCTTCCTTATGAAGTCCACCGACGGCGGTGTGAGCGCAATCGAGAGGTCCACCAGCTCACCATCTTCGGCTGGGAACTCGGTTAGGAGATCTTTGTAGACGCCGAGTTGGCCCCTGCTAACCATCGAGTCCGAGATATCTACCATGGCTATCACATTATAGCCACCCTTCGTCAGCTTCACACGATCTCCTATTCTTAGCATGAGCTCATCGGCGTCAATTTCGCTGATAACGACGCTCTTATCGCCCGTTTTGATGTCAATTACCTTGGCGCTGTAAGTTGGCATAGTACCACTGTAGTTAGATAGGAACGGCTTATTAATAAAAATCTCGAAGCCCAATTTATTCGTTATTCTGTTTTTGCTCTTGTCAGCAGCTCACAGACTTCAATTTGATGAAAAAGCCAGTTAATCTGCCAAGGGCGCTTGCTTCTTCAATCCTCCGACAGCGGCTTCTCACCCCACTTGGCTAGTGCCTGCGCCAGCTCCTTGTGGGTCTTAGCATACTCGTCGAGGGTAACCCCTTCCATGCATGCCTCGATGGCCTGCTTCATCGCCGCAGCCCCAGCCCTTGTCCCCTGCGGGTGGCCATGTATTCCTCCGCCTGCGTTTATCACAAAGTCAATGCCGAACACTTTGAAGTTTGCCGGGACAAAGCCAGGGTGAATGCCTCCCGACGCGACGGGGAATGTTCTCCTGAGCCCGTACCACTCCTGCTTCAGGGACGCTAGGATTGGCCCAAGATCGTGGGTGCGCTCCTCGGTGCTCCCCATCTTCCCGGCGCCTGAGCCAGTGTGGAGCTGATCGCCGCCGAGCATCCTGGCTATCTTCGCTATCGGGAGCATGGATATGCCGTGCCTAGGGTTTCTGGTGAAGGCAGCATGCATCGCCCTATGCATGTGCCACGGGACTTTGAAGTCGTATTCCTTTATGAACCACTCCACGGTCGGAAGCCCAAGTATGAGTATATCGAGCATTAGTGTGTTGGCGCCATTCTTGATTGCGGTCTCCGCCAGCTTGACCATCCTGTTCGGAGCCCCTGTCACATTCACCGCAAAGAGGACCGGCCTCCCAGTCTCCGCCTTTGCCTTGTCCAGCGCGCTCATCACCTTCGACACTCGCGCCTCTAAGGGGCAGAATTTCTGGTTCACGAGGGTCTCGTCGTCCTTTATGAAATCAACGCCCCCCATCGCAGCCTCGTAGCATACTTTTGCGGTCTGTTCTGGGTCCAAGCCGACTTTGGGTTTCACTATTGTTCCCAGGTGCGGCCGTGGCCTCTTGTTGGTGCCTACAAGCTTCCTGACCCCGTCTATGCCGAATCGGGGACCGATGAACTGCTTTACAACCGCCTTGGGGAAGTTGACGTCCATGAGGCGGATGTTGGTTATGGCAGTCAGGCCGAAGAGGTTCCCTGCGACCATACTCAGGATATTCGCAATCCCGCTGGTCTCCACGTCAAAGAGGTCCAAAGGAAAGGCTATATACACAAAGCCAGTGTCCCCTTTGCCCTCGGTCTTGAATACCTTGGCAGGGAGCCTGCTGCGCACCCAGTCGTTTGTGGTGGTTATCTCTGTCCAGGTACCAATTGACTCCTCAGTTGCTATCGCTATCCCGGTTGACCTGAGCCCCATGGGGCTTTCCACGTAATACTTCGCGGTGATGTATTTTTCCGGGTCTATCGACTCGGGCTCAGCAACGAAGATCTCATCCATGTACAGGCCAGTTTTGGGGGTCTCTTTCTTGCTCACTCTCTATTCCTCCTCAACAAGCGTCTTTCCGATATGCTCCTCGCCGATCGTCCACCCATACTCTTCCATAAGGATAAGGATGGCTGCCTGCGGCGGGATCAGACCCTTCTCCGTAATGATCATGTCGATCAGCTCCGGCGGAGTCACGTCGAACGCGGGGTTAAGAATTTTAACACCGTTCATTTTCTTCATCTCCTCCTTAGGTACGATCTCCTCCGGTGAGCGCTCTTCGATCTCCACCAGCTCGCCCAAGACAGTACTCGGACTGAACTTGTAGGTCTCGGCGCAGACGAAGACTCTGACCCTTGCCTCCTTCGCGACCAAGGCGATCTGGGAAGTACCTATCTTGTTGACCACAGCGCCGTTTGCGGTGACCACGTCCGCTCCCACGAAGACCTTGTCGACCTTCGGCATGTAGTTCCTGGCTGCCGAATCGATTATCAGCGTGGTGGGTATCCCAGCGTCAGCGAGCGCTTTCGCCGTGAGCCTACCCTGGAACCTTGGCCGAGTCTCCGTTACCATTACGCTGAACTCCTTACCGGATCTCTTTGCCTGGATGAGCGTGGAGATCGCGACGGAACTGTTGCAGTGGGTCATAAGTAGGTCGCCGTCTTTGATCCTCTTGGAGCCCATCTCGCTAATCCTCTTCACGGCTTCTAGTGAGGATTTCTTGAAGTCTTCGGCTGCCCTCATCGTCAACGCCCGCAGCTCATCCGTGTCCATGCCCCTCTTGTAGGCCTGGTCGACGCGGTGCTTGACGTAGCGCAGTGCGTTTGGCAGCGAGACAGCAGTGGGGCGGGTCTCAAGAAGCAGCTGGTAGACCTCCTCGAACTGGTCCATGTAGGCCTGCGGCTTCACGGCTTTTGAGCTGGTTGCAAAGACTTCCAGCCCGTCAACAGCTGCCCGCCCGATCTCCGCTGCGCCCCTGATCCGCATGGTCTTGATGTCGTTCGCGAGTTTCGTAAGGTCTCTTGGAGCCAAGAATATCACCAAAATTGACTATTATGTCCTCGGCAAGATCGGCTAAAAAGGTTAGTGTTTTGGCAACCGTTTTCTCAGAGTCAAAGTAGGGCGTATATGTAGGCTGTCTCAACGGCAGCGGCAACGAAGAGCAGAATAACCGAGACTATTATCAGCTTTGCCGTGTTTTTCAGTTCGCGCCCAATTGTGCGGTTAGCAATGCCGTACGCAAGCCAGAGGCTGCTGGTGATGGCTATTGAATACGCAGCGAACTCAAGCCATGCGTATGGCCTCAGCAGAAGCTGGAAAAGAACGGATGAGGGGGAGAGATTGTGCGCAATTGCCTCGCCTGCTATAGCACGGCCGGTACCAAAAAAGGCATAGCCAGAGTACAATGGCCCCACGAATGGCAGAAAAGAGATGATTGTTATTGTGAGGTTATTCCAGAATATGCCGAGGAGGACCATGTTATTCTCTTTGAAGGATTGGACCAGCTGGTTCACCTGATTATTGAGTGCGATAGCAGTCTGCATATCCATTGGCTGGAGTGTTGCCAGCGCGGTCAGCACTAGAGCAGCTAGCAATACTATGAAGAATACAACTATCTTTCTCCAGCGGGAGGGCGTCACTTTCCAAGAGTGTGGGTCCATAAGCAACAGTCCTGCGTCACTTTTTCAGCGCTTCGGTGATCAGGGGGGAAACGGAAACTTTTGCCGCAGGGTTCGCCACGGTGTCTGTGGCAATCAGCTCAGAGAGCCCGGCGCGTTTCAGCTTTGGCAGGGCATTCTCCACAAGGAGTGCGTGAGTCACCAAGGCGTCTATCCTGCTGGCTCCCTCGGCTTTTAACCTCGAGATGACTTCCATCAAGGTCTTGCCAGTGCTGATAATATCGTCAACAAGGACTACACTCCGGCCTTTGACGCAGAGATCCCCAGAGACCTCCACATCCCTGTCGCCCAGCCGCTCCTTCTCGAGTATGGTGTAGTCGGTAGAGAGCTTCTCAGCCACCGACTCTGCCCACTGTTCTGACTCCTTATCCGGGCCGATGACCAAAGCATTCCTCGAGCTACGTCTCTTTCCATAATATTCAGCCAGCAGAGGCATAGCTGAGAGGTTGACTGCGGGGATTCTGAATACCTGACCTATTTCCTTAAAACGATGCAGGTGCATGTCCACCGTGATTACGCGGTCCGTGCCAGCATCCTCAATGAGCCTCGGGAAGAGCTTTGCACTGAGGGCTTCGCCACTCTGGAAACGGCGGTCCTGGCGAGTGTATGCGAGGTATGGTACAATAGCCGTCACGGATCCGCAGCCGGACCCTCTTGCAGCGTCGGCAATCAGGGCGTACTCCATGAACAATTGGTCAGGGTTCAGCCCGAAGGATTGGACAATGGCAACGTCCTCCCCAGATAATTCCCCCGTTATTTTGACATACTGCTCCCCGTCAGGGAAACGCCTACAGCTCGTCTTAGCAAGGGTCTGGCCAGTGATCTTGCTGATGGACTTCGCGAGGTCCTCGCCTGCTGACCCGTATGTGATGATCAATGGAGCCACCTAGTATCCTTCGAGCATATTTCTGTACAGGAAGAGGAGGTCTTCCCTAGACGGTTTTCTTGGGTTCTTTACAATGAAACGATTGTAATTCTTCAGCAGGTCGTCGACCATTGGTTCCAGGTCTTCCTCGCCCAGCTCAAGGTCTTCTAGGCTCATGGGGAGCCCCAGCGTCCCAGTTATGTCAAGCATCCTCATGGCTGCAGCCTCGCCAGCCTCGCTGCTCGTCAGGCCTTCTGTATCAATGCCAAGGCCAGCTGCTATGATCTTCATCTTCTCTGGGATCGCCGGCGCGTTGAACTCCACGGCGTATGGCTCCGCAACCGAGACGGAAGTGCCGTGCGGCAGGCCACACCTCATCGCATAGGTGTAGGCTATTCCGTGGGCGATGCAGAGCCCCGCATTGGCAAAGGCCATGCCAGCAAGGGCGGAGGCGAGTGCCAGCCCGTTCCTGGCTTCTATGTCCGAGCCGTTGCAGTACGCCTTCTCCAAGCACTCGTCGACGAGGTCTATCGCCTCGAAGGCAAGCGAACTGGTGATCGGGTTGGAGTCGACCGACATTATTGATTCAACCGCGTGGCAGAGCGCGTCCATCCCAGCAGAGGCGGTTGCCGTGGGCGGCGCGGTGACGGAGAGGGTAGGGTCGATGATCGCGAGAGAGGGGTAGAGCGCATGGTGGCGAAGGGCCAGCTTCGCGGTCTTCTCGACCAATATGGAGATTGGCGTCACTTCGGATCCGGTGCCTGAAATGGTGGGTATGGTGACGATTGGCGGGCCCTTTCTGGCAACGGGTTCACCCTTGAAGTACTTCAGTGGCTCCTTCTCATTGGCGGCCACGAGCGAAGCGACTTTCGCCATGTCCATTGTGCTCCCGCCTCCCAGGCCCACAACGATGTCGGGCGGGTTCCTCCTGACCTCCTCCGATAAATTTGCCAAAAGAGAAACGTCTGGTTCGGGCGATATGCTCGTAAACTCCACAGACTTGCCCAGCGAGGAGAGGGTCTCCCGGACAGCTGCGCAGGCTTCTGTGTGGCAGACTGTCCTCCCAGTGAGGAGGAGCGCCTGCTTGAATGCGAAGGGCTTTAGCTCTTCCTTAAGCCTGCTGATGGAATTCACTCCAAAGACAATTCTGGTTGGCATGAAATATGAATAATTCTTCAGAAGCGGGTAATAGACGCCTTCGTCCATAGTGCAACACCACCGTAAATATGCTTTTAATACTCTTAAAACCTTATCATGAGATGGGTTGAGATCTTTTGATCAGTAGGGATGACGTCCTTGGGATTCTAGGAACCTATGACAAGGAGCACCTGACCATCGGCACCCTTGGCAGCCACTCGGCCCTTGACATCGTCGACGGCGCCAAGGACGAGGGATTCAGGACCGTGGTCGTGTGCCAGGAGGGGAGGGAACTCCCATACAGGATGTATCGAAGGATCGTGGACGAGGCAATAGTCCTTGAGAAGTTCAGCCAGATAACTAAGGACGACGTCCAGTCTGCCCTGAGGGGGAAGAGCACGATCTTCGTCCCCCACAGGGCGTTCACGACATACGTCCCCTACGACGAGATAGAGGGGAAGTTTCTCATCCCATTGTTCGGGAATAGGCAGATCCTCAAATCGGAGGAGAGGACAGCAAGCAGGAACCAGTACTACCTACTTGAGAAGGCGGGGATCAGGCAGCCAAAGAAATTCAGATCACCTATTGATATTGACCGTCTTGCGATCGTGAAGGTTCAGGAAGCCAAGCGCAGGATCGAGAGAGCATTCTTCTACGCCACCGGCGAGAAGGACTTCTGGGAGAAGGCCGAGAAGAGGATAGCCTCTGGCCTGATCAGGAGGGAGGACTTAGAGAAGGCGGTGATCGAGGAGTTTGTCATTGGGACGTACTTCAACTTCAACTACTTCTACTCGCCACTGAGGAAGGAGGTGGAGTTCATGGGTATAGACAGGAGACTCCAGACTAACCTCCATGACTTTGTCGCGCTCCCCGCAAAGCAGCAACTCGAAGTGGACGTCGTGCTGCAGAACATTGAGATTGGCCACATGGGTGCGACTGTTAGGGAGTCAATGCTGGAGCAGGTTTTTGAGATCGGGATCAAGTTCGCCGATGTGGCGAAGAGGGAGTACTCACCGGGGATGATCGGTCCCTTCGCGCTGCAGGGGGCTGTCAACAAGGAGCAGGAGATCGTGATATTCGATGTGTCCCCGAGGGTGCCCGGTAGCCCAGTAATTGGGACGACGAGCCCTTACACGAAGTATTCGTACGGCAAGCAGATGAGCGTCGGGAGGAGGATCGCAGTTGAGGTCCGCGAGGCAGCAGAGACGGACAGCCTGAGGGAGGTAGTAACATGAGGGCGACGGTTGCCACGATAGGGTCGCATTCTGCCTTGCAGATACTCAAGGGTGCCAAGGATGAGGGCCTGCGGACGCTTCTTCTCTGCATCAAAGGGAGGGAGGAGCTCTACGAAAGGTTCGGGCTGGCTGATAGCATGATTACGATAAAAAATGTTGAAGACCTTCTCGATCCCAAGATCCAGGAGAAGCTTCTCGATGAAGACGCCATCATTGTCCCGCACGGCACGCTGATCTCGGGCGGGAAGCTGGATGAGTTCGAGAAGCATTTCAGGCCGAAGGTATTCGGGAACCGCTTCATATTCAAGTGGGAGTACGACCGGGAACTCAAGGATAGGATCCTGAAGGAAGCTGGGATAAGGATCCCGCAGAGGTTCTCACCCAGCGACAGTATTGACCGGCCCGTGATCGTAAAGCTCCCAGGCGCTGAGGGAGGTAGGGGTTACTTCGTTGCCAGGGACTCTAAGGACCTGGAGAGGAAGCTTAAGAGCTTCTCCCAGAAGGGGCTCCTGAAGAGAGGTGAGGATGAGGAGATCTTCGTCCAGGAGTACATAGTTGGGGTTACGGTTTACCCGCACTACTTCTACTCGCCTCTCAATAGCAAGGTAGAGCTGCTTGGATGCGACAGGCGGTACGAGACGAACGTTGACGGGATGGGCAGGATCGGAGCCAAGGATCAGCTAGAGCTTGATCTAGTGCCGACTTTCAGGGTAGTCGGGAACATCCCCATTGTCTTGAGGGAATCTATACTGATGGAGGTCTTTCAGGCGGGGGAGGGATTTGTCAAAGCCTCAAAGAAGCTTGTGAAGCCGGGGATAATCGGTCCGTTCTGCCTCGAGATGGTATGCGACGAGGAGGGCAGGCTCTTTACATTTGAGTTCTCTGGCAGGATAGTCGCGGGAACGAACCTCTTCGTCAATGGCTCGCCATACAGCGACCTACTGTACGCAGAGCCGATGAGCATGGGCAGGAGGATCGCGAGGGAGATAAGAGAAGCTGCACAGAATGGAAAGCTCACCGAGGTCACCACCTAGGTGCTCGAAAGTGTACCACCTTAAGTGCTCGAAGGATGATATCGCAAAGAGAGTCCTGACCTGTGGGGATCCAGGCAGGGTCTCCAAGATAGCAGGGATGCTCGAAGGGGCAAAGCTGGTGAACAGCAACCGAGGGCTCCTTGTGTACACCGGCCAGTACAAAGGCGAGGCAGTCACTGCAGCAACCACAGGAATGGGCGCACCCTCTGCAGCGATAGTCAGCGAGGAGCTTGCCATGCTGGGGGCGAAAGCCTTGATTAGGGTCGGGACGACGGGCGCGATAGCTAGTGGCATTATTCTTGGCGACATAATCATACCCACGGAAGCCATCCCTTTGGACGGGGCAACCCAGGCATACATGAAGATCGGGGGAGTACCTAGGGCAGACCCCGGAATAGTGCAAGCTTTGAAGGAGAGGCTTGGGAAAAGCGGTGCTAGGTTCCACGTGGGCAGAATTTGTACCAGCGACACGTTTTACTTAGAGGAGGAGAAGGATGCGCAGACCTGGGCGGCAAAAGGAGTGCTCAGCTTTGAGATGGAATGCTCAGTCACTTTCGCCATAGGTATCCTGCGCGGGTATAGGGCAGGCGCGATCCTCGCTGCAACTGGAAAGATCTATGGGGAGGATGATAGGGTCCTGGAGATCTCAAAGACACAGGAGAGCATAGATCTTTGCATAGCATCGGCCCTTGACGTTGCAACAGGTCTTACCATATGAGCCTCACTCATATACTAACTCGAAAATATTAGAGGAATCCCGAAAAATATTAGGTCTCTACAACAGTTTTTTGGCTTTTCAATAGACCATGAAAAGTTGATTCATAAATATCAACTAATTTGTTTAGAGGTTTCAGTTTATTAACGAACAGACAGAACTTTTCCCGCGTTTACATCAAGTACCATACCCAACAGCAACATGGGATTTTGATTCAAACGCGAATATGACAAGTTAAGTAAAGCCTCTGTCTATTATCTGATTGCCGCAGTTAAGGCGAAGAGGGCCTGCAACAGCAAATGGCGGGAAACTACGGGTGGAACAACCCTTAGCGGGGAAGGAAAGCCCGGAAGCACTGTCAGGCGCAAAGAGCAGGATGCGTGATGGGACGATCCAGGGCGTCAGGATAAAATCGGACGCCACGGCCAAAGGCAAGTCATAGCATGGGAACAACGGAAGATGGAGTCGACCCATGGACCGATTCCTGAACCGGGGTTCTCCCTGAGATTCGCACTTAACTGCGGTTTCTATTTTGGAACTACCATTTTCTCATGATTTTTATCCGATTTTCATATATACAATCAGATAAAACTGTATTAGCGCGGTGGTTTTCGGATGGCAAGGCCTAGGAAGGGGATCAAGTATTACCTGCAGCTCGAGGCAGAGCTGAAAGCGGCGATAGAAGAGATGAACTACGGAACTTCCCTAGTTGTGGTCGAGGGAAAGCACGACGAGGATGCATTAAGGAAGATCGGCCTAAAATCTCCGGTGGTTCAGTTCTGCAACTGTGGGCTACCTGTCTTCGCTTTTGTCGACGGGATAGTAGAGAGCTATCGAGGTTCAACAGTAGCAGTGCTTTTGGACTTTGACAAGGAGGGTACGAAGATGAGTGAGAGGCTGAGCAAGGAACTCGAAGAGAGAGAGGTTAAGATAGATCACTTCCACCGCAAGAGGTTGGCGGAGATTCTTACCAAGGAAGGAGTCTTCAGAATAGAGGAACTTGCGCAGATCATTTCCAGGGCGTCCTAATAAAGGAGCCATGGATAATTCACATCAAATAAGATTAATAATAGTTGATACAAACGCCTTTATGGGGAATTTTATTGGTACAGGTGGGCTTTGAACCCAAGCTTGCATTTATCTGCCCATTATGCAATAAGGAAGTGGAGCTGGTCTTCGATCGCTCCAAGGGCGAATGGGTGTCCGATCACGCAGGGTGCCTGAACTTCTCGGTGATCAGAAGGATGCCCAGATGGCTGGACCCTGCAGAGGGTCCCCTGGTATTTGCTGGGCTCGAATCCAACTTCTCTGTAAGGGAGACGGTGGAGGGGCTGCGAGCGCTGGTAAAGGAGGAGTCGGACCAGTCGAAGAGACAGAAGCTAGAGACAGGCGTGAGGAGACTCGAGTCAAAGCTGGGCTCCGCCGAGAAGAACCTGCCCCATCTCATGGACGTTCTCAAATCAGGAGCCTTCGGGCTTAAAGTCGTCTCAGGCAAAGGGATATCCGCCTTGGTCTGGAAATCCGGGGAGAGGTACTTCGGGGTGGCAGAGTCCGAGGGCTTCCCATTAAAGCAGCATGATGCCGTTTTGGCTGCAGATGGCGTGGAGGAGGCGGAGAAGTTCATTTCATACTGGCTTCGCTACTGGGAGCAGGGCAGGATAATCGTGTAAAGGGATAAAAAGCTCGAACTGAAAAACAAGAGTGTATAAAGAAGGGCTAAGCCTTGACAACAAGATTCGAAATAAGGGAGTTCAGGCCTGAGGATTTGGATACAGTGGCCCTGATTAATAGGGCATGCCTCCCCGAGAATTACTCCCCCTCCTTCTTCCTCGAGCACTATTATGAGAACCCGAAGATCTTCCTGGTGGCAGAGGCGGAGGGGAAGGTCGTTGGCTACAACATGTGCAGGATAGAGTTTGGCGTATCTAACGTGAGGACTGCCTTCGCGAAGAAGGGGCACGTTATCTCAGTAGCGGTCATGCCAGAGTACAGAGGACTGGGCATCGGGAAAGCGTTAATGGAGCGCGGGTTGGCAGGTGTAAAGGAAGGTGGGGCAGCTGAGATTTACCTGGAGGTCAGGGTCAGCAATACCATCGCGGTAGGGCTGTACAAGAAGCTTGGCTTCAAAATAAACAGGGTCTCGGATGCATATTACCGCGACGGGGAAAATGCCTACGTTATGGTGAAGGACTTTTCGATATAACTGCCGAGGATTTCCCTTTCCGCCACGTATAGAAGGAGTATCCGACAAGTAGGGCGAGCGGCAGGTAGAAGAGAAATGCCTCAAACTGAAGCTGGAAGAACGGCGTTCCCGCGAGCCTCAAGCCAACTGGCACTGCAGCTATTATTCCCATGAGCGCAGTTGCCGCAATGGCGCTTTTGAGCTCGCTGATTGCCATAGTCACAGACTTCACAACCCAATATAAAAGGGTGACCACGCTCAAATCATATATCGCACCGAAAGCAAATGACATGGATGGTACAGATGACCCGGATAATCTTGCTGCTTATGAGGTTACCCGCGTCCGAGGAGGAGGCGGAGAGGATCTTGAGCGTTACTTTCCGCGCCCTGGAGAGGGGGTCGGAGGCTGTGATTTACCTCCTTGGGGAGGGGGTCCTATGGTCGAAGGGTCTGATGCCAAGAAAGCACCTTGGCAAGGTTCTTGAGTCAGGGGGAAAAGTGAGGGCAAGTAAGAAGGATCTATTGGCTAGGGCGATCAGACTAGACCTGATGGAGAGCCGCATCGAAGTGGTAGGGGATCTGGAGGGTGAGCTCGTGGATGATGCAATGATGCCATCGACCCAGGTGATTTCATGGTAGCTGAAACTGGTTTGAAGCAAACGCTTGCACTAGTGCTCTTCTCTGCACCCTACGGAAACCAGTATGCGGATCACATGTGCCGCGTAGCGGAGAGAGCCCTTGGAAAGGGGTACTCCGTCGAAATCTTCCTCTACGGCGACGCGATCCATTCACATCTGATCGAGCAGAAGCCAAAGAACTTTTTCAACATTGGCGAGGCTCTTACGCGTCTAGGGGATAAGGGAGCCACCATTTACAGCTGTCTGATCTGCGCAATCGCTCGGGGCTATATGAGGGAGTTTGATGAAGCCAAGAAAGTTTACAATTCACCCATAACGTTGCCCTTCGTAAAATTCGTGACTGTGCAGGGGTTCGTAAGCATGATAAAGAGAGCGGACAGGCTCATGATGTTCGGGAGTTCTTGATCTATGAAGAGCGTTATAATGGAACTGACGCATCCCCCTTTCGGGCGAGAGAACACCTACGCGGCGCTCTTCGTCGGATCAGCGTCAGTATCATTGGGGGTTAAAGTGACTGTTGTCCTTGCAGGTGAGGGGGTGTACGTCGGTTTGAAGGGCCAAGTTGATCCCCAAGGCAACATAGATCTCCCGTCGACTGAGCAGCAGGTCCGGGACTTCATGGAGCTAGGCGGAAGGGTGGTTGTCGAAGAGCAGTCGTTGTCGTCACGGGGCATATTCAGCGCTGAGCTGATAGAGGGGCTTGAAGTTCTAGACTCTAAGAATGTGACTGATCTCCTATTGGACAAAGGGGATCAGATAATGGTTTTTTGAAGTGGCTGCTAAAGAAATGCAGTTTGCAACTGTGCAAGAAAGCTTTTCAATCAAAAAATTAAGGTATGGTTTTTTCTTCTTCCATTTTGTCGTCCTTCACAGCGAAGAACCGCAATGACTTGCCTGAGCCCTGGGATATATGGACTATGTCCATGGTCCCCGAACCCGAAACCTCACCTGTCCAGAAAGCCCACAGCTCATCGCTTTCCTCAACGACCCTCCTATTACGGCTGCTTATACCCAATGGCCCTGGAGGATTGAACTCCTCGAACTTGATCTGATGGCTTATCAGGTAATCCCTTATCCAGGAGTCCCTTGTCATTGGGCACCCTGCCAATATTACTTCGGTGCCAGGTTTCAGGTTCTCATCAAAGAATTTGTAGATGGTTTCAATGGCTTTTGGGTCAGTGAACTTGGTACGCCTGCTTCCTACGATAGCTAGCTTCATTCAAGTCCTCTCATTTTCCTAAATTCTTAATGGGAATATTTAAGGAAGCGGATCAGATAATGGTTTTTTGAAGTGGCTGCTGTGGCTGACGAGACCCTTGACTGCATGGGCATGGTCTGTCCAGAGCCCCTGCTGGAGACCTTTAAGAGGCTCAGAAGGATGGAAGTCGGCAAAACTCTTGAGGTCTTCGGAGACTTCCCCCTTTCTAAGGAAGAGATACCGGCTGGAATGAAGGAGGCTGGCCAGGATGTGGTATCGATAAGCGAGAAGGGAAACGTCTGGCACATAATAATCAGGAAAACAAAATGAGGCTTATTTGGCCTTTAAAAATTCAATCCATTGGAAGATAAAAATAAAGAAGGATTAAGCGGCCTGGTTCTTGATGAGCCACTTCAGCGGTATATCCTGGTGCCTGCCGTCCGGCAGCCTGCGCCTAATGGTGATAGGCAGTACGCCCTCCTTGAGCTCTTCGTCAGCTATCTCGAGAGGCGTAACAGCCTTGCTCTCGATCAGCGGCGGGGCACCCATGGATATCTGTAGAGCCCTTGCGCCGAGGATACGGGCTTTCTCAAACCTTGTCAGCACCGACGGGCCAAGGATCTGCCTGATTTCTTTTTCTTTCTCCTGGGTCAACTTACATGCCGCCCATGCCGCCCATACCACCCATACCCGGAGGCATGCCTTCGTGGCCGTGCTCTGGCGGACCTCCGCCCTTTGGCGCGGTAGCTGCTATGACATCGTCGATCTTCAGCAAGGTTATAGCAGCTTCAGTTGCAGATTTTATCGCCTGCTTCTTTACGCTTGCCGGCTCCAGCACACTTGTCTTGGACATGTCGCGAACCTTGCCTTCGGTTACATCGACGCCCACTGATTTCTGGCCCTTTGCATGGCTTGACCTCAGCTCGACTAGAATATCTACGGGGTCAAGGCCGGAGTTCTCTGCTAGCGTAAGTGGCACTTCCTCCATTGCCTCTGCGAACTTAAGGACCGCCAACTGTTCCCTTCCGCTGAAGGACCTTGCAAAGTCCCTCAGCTTGGATGCGACCTCCTCTTCGGGGGCGCCTCCGCCTGGAACAAGCCACGGGTCCTGCACAACGTTCCGGACGATGCATTTTGCATCGTGCAGTGAGCGCTCAGCCTCGTCGACCATCCTGTCGGTTCCACCCCTAATGAGTATGGTGACCGACTTGGGGTTCTTGCAGCCCTCGACGAAGACCATCTTGTCCTTGCCGATCCTCCTTTCCTCAACCAGCTTGGCGTAGCCGAGGTCTTTGGCACTGAGATCATCTACGGTTGTGATGATCCTTGCGCCGCTAGCCTTGGCCAGGTTTTCTATGTCCGACCTCTTCGCTCTCCGCATTGCCATCACACCCTTCTTTGCGAGGTAATGCTGGGCTATGTCGTCTACTCCCTTCTGGATCACCAAGACGTTGGCGCCAGAATTGACGATGTAGTCGACCATGCCCTTGAGCATTGAGGACTCTTCGTCGAGGAAGCTCTTCATCTGATCAGGCGATGTGATGTTGATCTTTGCGGTCATCTCGGTCTTCTCGATCTCGAGTGCGCAATCGAGTATGGCTATCTTGGCGTTCTCGACCCTTTTAGGCATTCCAGGGTGGACTACTTCCTTGTCAAGTACGACGCCCCTAACAAGCTGTGTGTCATCAAGGGTCTCGCCCTTCTTCTTTTCTAACTTGATGTTGTCGAGATCGACCACGTACTTGTCGCCAACCTTCTCTGCCACCTGCATCACAGCCTCGACGATGAGTCCTGCGAGCCTCTCGTAGTGGCCAGAAACGACGCTCTTTCCGCTCAGCGATGTGATTGCGGCTTCCTTGAGTTTCTTCTCGTCCATCGGGTCAACTTTAGTGGCCATCTTGTCGATTATCTCAATAGCCTTTTCCATGGACTTCTTGTAGCCCTCGATAATGACAGTAGGGTGGATGTCCTGATCAAGCAGGTCCTCCGCCTTCTTCAGCATAGAGCCGGCGAGGATCACCGCAGTGGTTGTTCCATCGCCCACCTCGGCGTCCTGTGTCTTAGCGACCTCGACCAGCATCTTTGCGGCGGGGTGCTGAACGTCCATCTCCTTGACGATGGTGGCGCCGTCGTTGCTTATAGTGACGTCGCCAAAGCTGCTGACAAGCATCTTGTCCATGCCTTTGGGACCTAGGGAAGATCTGATTGTCTCCGCAAGGGTCACAGCAGCCATTATATTGGCTTTCTGGGCATCCCTTCCTGTAGTTCGGGCGGTGCCCTCTTTCAAAACTAAAACCGGTAGACTTTGGGTCGCTGCCATGGTTCAAATCACCTAAAATGTAACACTATTATTGTCTTGCAAAAGACAAGATGCACTTCTATATATCATTTTTCCTTATCGGAGCTGCGCCGCGAAGGCATCTCCGGTTATTTTTTCGCCTCGACCCTCTTTGAAATCAACGCAGCCGCCACAGCTGCGCCAACGCCATTATCGATATTGACAACCACGAGGCCAGGGCTGCAGGACTGGAGCATGGATATGAGGGCACCTTCGCCTTTCCCTCCTGCGCCGTATCCTGAAGAAGACGGAACCCCAATCACGGGCATGGACACCAGTGCGCTTACTACCGATGGGAGAGCCCCTTCCATCCCCGCCACTACTATTATGCAGTCGACATCCTCCTCTAGGCATCTCTTGATAGCGGGGAAGAGCCGATGTATTCCAGCAATACCAATGTCATAGAATGTCAGGACGTGGCAACCCATCTCTGCCAGCACAGTCCTCGCCTCCTCTGCAACCATGACGTCAGCTGTGCCTGCCGTTATGATTGCCACTTTACCGTGCTTGAGCAATTCAGCCTTAGACTTAGTCTTCAAAACCATCGAACCCGCCTTCATGTTGCGGGTGATCTTGGCTTTGCCCTTGAGCATTTTCCCGAGAGCTGTGACCTGGGGTTCACTTATTCTGGTTATTATGACTCTTCCTTCCTCTTCGAGGAATGCCATGCTTATCCTCGAGAGCTCTTCGATAGACTTGCCCTCGGCGAATATTATTTCCGGGACACCCTTCCTCAGCTCGCGGGAGACATCGAGGCATGCATCCTCCACCTCTTTTACTGCCTGAAGCCTCAGCATCTTCACGGCTTCATCCACCGGTAATTTTCCATCCCGGACCGAATTGAGCAATTCCTTGAGGTCCAACAGAGACACCGCACGAGTAACTGATATATCAACAGCAGTAATAGTGGAATTTGGTGCAAGTATTTGAAGGTAGTGTTTATCGATGGCTCCATGGCAGGAGTATCTGGGGACAAGATGCTCTCGGCGTTTGTAGGGGCGGGAGCCAATGCAAGGAGAATTGAGGAGGATATCTCAAAGGCATTGCGCTCTATCGGCGTCAAGGCGGGAGGTGTGAAGTTCCAAAAAGCAGAGAGTTGTGGAATTCAAGGAACAAGGATGATTGCAGATCTAGGGACGAGGACAATGGGAGCGGAGGAGGTTGTGAAGGCTGTTGAAATCGCGAGCAGGGCAATCGGCTTGAGTGCATGGGGTAGGGAAGTCGCCAAAAAGGCTCTAGATGAGCTCGTTGGAGCGGAGATAGAGATCCATGGAAGCGCGCACCTCCACGAGCTGGGGGAGGTAGATACTGTGGTCGACTTGATCGGCACAGCGGATGCTGCAGAGCTCATGGGGTTGGAGAGAGCGGAGTTCTACACGACGCCCGTTGCGGTCGGCTGCGGCTCGGTGGTAAGCAGGCACGGGACACTGCCAGTGCCAGCCCCAGCTACCCTGAAGATACTCCAGAAGCACGGCATCGCAATAACCGCAACGAGCCAGTTAGGCGAGCTCACGACCCCCACCGGTGCCGCGCTTGTGGCAGCGTTCACAGGAGGGAAGCAGGACGCACCCCCTTTTGCGGTGGAGGGCGAGGGAACTGGAATCGGCAGCAGGGTCCTGAAGATACCAAACATTGCAAGGGTGCTGTTGGGCGATATACAGTATGGCTACGAGAGGGTAAAGGTCCTCGAGACGAATCTTGATGACGTGAGCGGCGAGGTATTAGGATGGTTCATTGAGAGGTTGCAGGGCAGTGTCGAGGACATAACGGTCTTCCCAATGACTACCAAGAAGAACAGGCCCGGATTTTCCGTCAGGGTCGTGGTCAAGCCAGAGGGGGTGGAGGAGGCAATAAAGGCGATGGTTAGGGAGACGGGCACTCTTGGGGTAAAGATCTTCGACTGCCAGAGGTACAGGGAAAAACGGGAAATGACGTCAGAAAATGTGAGAATCCGCGAGAGATACTACCCTGTCCGCATCAAGATGAGCGGGGAGGGGAGGAAGAGGATTAAGCCAGAGTATGAGGATCTCAAGGCAATAGCTCTCAGCGAAGAGATGAGCTTAAAGGATGTAGGCGACGAGGTAATCTTGCAGGTAAGGCAAAAATACGCAAAGGAGGGAAGGGATCATTGGTGAAAAGAGAAATGCAGGTTCCTGTAAACGTAGAGGTTGCTGAGATAAGGGACCTGGCTAGGTTAGTGGCTTCCACAGTTTCCATGGGACAGCCCATCTACGTAGTCAACTTCGAGCATAACAAGAAATTTTATTTTGGCGTCCTGGGAGTCTACAACCACTATTATGAAAAGCAGGGCATGCCCCTATTTTACTACTTCTCGACGGACCAGCCACGGATGGATAAGTATATCCTTGTAAAGATGGATGAAAGGGAAGAATTTGCCTTCGGCGATGGGATTAGGCCAGGCTGGATAGCGGTTCCGATAATACACCTAAAGAAGAAGCCGAGTTTCATCGAGTTTTAGTCAGCCAAGCTGACCTTGACGAACTCGCCCCGCTTAACCTTTTTGAGGGCTGTCCAATCGGAGGTAACTTTTCCTATGATGTTGACCGGGCTGTAGGGTTGGGTTTTGCCAAAGAATATACAGAAGGCCTTGCCTGGCGGCCAGTATGCTATGTCGCCTGTCCTAACATTGGCCTTTGGGCGTTCGGGACCAACTGAGACAGGTGTCTCAAAGTAGACCTCATCCTGCCACAGAAAAGTGCTTGATGAAAAAGGCAGCACCTTAACAAGGGACTCTATGGTGCGCGGTGATAGGATCCTTACGAACTCACCAGTCGCTTCGAGGCTCTGAAAAGTAATTTTTATGGAGAATTTTTCGAGCAGTGCATTACTCAAACAAATGCCTCGCGCTTATGCTGCAACGTAAACGTCGACGCGGCGCGTGCTCTTCATGAGCTTGAGGATTCCCTGCTTTGCAAGGGACTCGAGAATGTCCTTGGAGACGCTGTACCTAAGATTGTATTTGGAGTATAGCTGGTAGGGTGTTACATACTTCATCTTCGGGACATCTTTCTTTATCTGCTCGAGTACCTTCGGCTCAACGACTGAGGTTGCGATTGACTTCGTGATCTCCTTCTTTGGCTCCTCTTTCTTTGGAGCTTCCCTAAGGTCCCTTCTCTTCTTCGGCGCTGTCTTCTTTGCTCCTCCCATAATCAACACCTATAGCGAGATGGTAAAGACGGTCGAAATAAAAAGGTTGTGGTGTGGAAACTTAGAATCAATTGCAAAAAAAAGTTGGAGGAGTTATGGAGGGCACCCTCTGCTATGGGGTGCTCCACTCCCTTTACACGTTCTTGTCTTCCGATTTCTTCTTCTCGAGCATTTCGGGCTTCAGGATCACTGGAGTTACACCTGCGGCCTCCGAGAAGACATTAACCAGGGGGGCGCCCTCTGGAACTACGAGTTTCATCGTGCCGCTACCGAATGACGTCTCTGCTGCCTGGATCTTCCTCAGGTCCTGCGCGGCGCCGACAAAGTACTGCTGTGCAGCTTGGTTGACGAGTTTTATGGCTTGGGCATCGCCCTCGGCCTTGAGTATCTTTGCCTGCCGCTCTCCTTCAGCCGAGAGGATCGCGGCTGCTCTCTCTCCTTCAGCTTTCTTTATTGCCGCCCTCCTCATACCGTCGGCTTCGGTCTCCCTGGCGGTCGCGAAGTCTATTGCCGCAATCTTCGTGTTCTCTGCCTTTACGACTTCGTTCATTGTCTGCTGCACGTCCTTCGGAGGATCGATCTCCTTCAGCTCAGTCCTGACGACGTTGATGCCCCAATTCTTTGTCTCGGTGGCCAAAGTGTTCATGAGCTCAAGGTTGATCCTGTCCCTCTGCGAGTTTGCCTCGGTCAGGGTCAGCGTGCCAATGATGTTCCGGAGCGTCGTCCTCGCGAGCTGTACGATCTGTATGGTGTAGTTGAAGACGTTGTACTGCGATGCCTTGATTGATTCCTCGTCGTCTTTTACCTTGAAATATATCTGCGCATCGACTGTGGCGTTTAGTTTGTCCTTGGTGATTATCTGCTGGGGCTCGGCGGTGACCAGCTGTTCGGTGATGTTTACCCTGACGACTTTCTCCACAAGCGGTATGACGGGGTGGAAGCCCTGGCCGACTAGGCGGTTATACCTGCCCAGCCTCTCAACAAGGCCTCTGGAAGTCGGTCTGATGATCACGAAGCTTTTGTAAAGTGCTGCTAGTATAGCGACAGCAATGATGAATATAATCAGAGTATCCAAAATATCCACTGTTCTCTACTCCCCTGAGTATATTTCCGACGTGTTATATTTGAAAGCTTGTTTTTTCTAATAGGGGACGGTTGCACAACTGCCGGATGAAAGAGAGAGGAAAAATATGGGTGGTAGGATTATGCGGGGCAACTGTAGATCTTCTCCAAGCTGGTCCTGTGTATGGAGTTCATTGTGCAGAAGGGTATGATCTTGCCATCTGGAAATGCGTAGTGTATAGTGCAGCGTTGTACCCGTTCAAGGTCGAAGTTGTACGGATCCATGAAGTGCATGCAACCTATCAGAATGACCTTCTTCATGAAGTCGCCAAGTGAGCTGTAGTCCCCTTTGAGGAGTACCGACGATACGAGTTCCCTCATGAGACCGAATTTCACATGCCTTGCAGTGCCCGCCAGATACATCTTTGCCTTCAGGGTAGAGCCTTTAGAGGCGGCGTCGTATACCTTGTCCATTGCGGACATGAACTTGTCTACATCGGCGTATCTCGTGATTGGCACCAGCTTGTCGCCTTCCGGAAAAATGATTGTAGCCATGCCGCAATGCTGGTGATTAGTGAACTCCTGATACCGCTTCCCCTTGAGGGCGCCGACGGCTTTCGATATAGGCACAACAATCGGTATGGGGTAGAAGTCGGTGGTCTTTATCTGCCCGTTTGTCTGCGCTTCAGCGAGCTTGAGGAAGTCGGGGATGGTGATCCTCATCTCCCTCAACTTCTGCTTGTCGATCCTTCCGGCCATTGAAACTGGCTGGAAATTGACGCCCCTCACCACGTCGAAGTTCTTGGCTGCGAACCTGATTATATCGCCAACCTGGTCGTCGTTGACGCCCCTCACAAGAGTCGGGACGAGGACAACGCCAAGGATACCGGCAGCCCTGCAGTTATCGAGAGCTTTAAGCTTCGTGTCCAAGAGGTCCAGACCCCTCGCAGCGATGTACGGTCCTGGCGTCAAGCCATCGAACTGCAGGTAGAGCGTGCTGATGCCGGAGTCAATGAGTTTCTTGAGGAAGGCAGGATCCTTCGCAATCCTGATGCCGTTCGTATTGACCTCCACATGGTCAAAGCCGGCTTTCTTCGCCATGGCGATCAGCTCAGGGAGATCGTCCCTTACCGTCGGCTCGCCACCAGAGAACTGGAGCGAGTTGGGCGGGACTGGCAAGTTCTCGCGCAGGTTCTTCAGCATCCCCTGTATCTGGTCCTGGGTCGGCTCGTAGGTGTAGCCTGCGGTGGCCGCATTCGCGAAGCAGATCGGGCAACGGAGGTTGCACCTATTGGTGACGTCAATAATTGAGAGAACGGTGTGCGACTTGTGCTGCGGGCATAAGCCGCAGTCATACGGGCACCCCTTTGCAGTCTGCGTTCTAGGATTGCTTATGCCATCTCCAATGCACTCGTACTGCTCTGCCCTCTTGAAGAGTTCATAGTCACTCCAGTAAACGTCATCAAACCTGCCATGCTCTTTGCAGGTCTTGCCAATGTAAACGACGCCGCCATCCTCATATATCTCGGCGTCAAGCACTTTCATGCATTCTGGGCACAGGCTTTTCGTCGTCTTCAGGGTCTGCATCATCACACCGACGCCTAATGAACACTCATTTATATTTGAATGTTTTCATACAATTCATACGGTGTGAAGTTTGTCAGAATCTGCTGCCGTGGAGAAGTTGAAGGCGCTCGGCCTTACGGAGACAGAGGCTAGGCTGTACATTGCCCTGCTTAGGGGAAGTTCAGACGCCAAGAGGCTAAGCCAAAAAACGGGGGTGCCGTACTCCAAAATCCATACTGTGTTGTCCAAGCTGATCCGCAAGTCCCTAGTAATGGAGAAGACAGGAAGACCTGCAACCTATGAGGCTAAGGGAGCTGCGGAGGGGCTCGCGGAGTACAGGCGGTCAATGGTGGAGAGGCTCGACGCTGACCTCAAGAGTGCGGAAGCAACGTTACTCGAGACGGTTGCGGAAGGCGAATCTGAGAAGTCGGACATCTGGATAATAAAGAATCAGGAGGACATACTTAGGAAAGCCTACCAATCCCTTAACGGTGCCAAGAATGAGGTGAAGGTGGCTCTGCCGGTAGCGCCAGACTGGGCAATCCCAGTTCTTGTTCCGATCGTGACGAGGCTCAGATCAGAGGAGGTCGCCCTCAAGCTACTTCTCTCCCATGACCTACAGGAGGGGAAGCTCGGGAAGCTAACAGCCCTCGCAGAGATAAGGTTCAGGGACAAGATGTTCGGGGGCGGGATAATCGTGGACGACAGGGAAGCGCTCCTATTCATAGGGAGCGATGGCAGCTCGATCAACATGGCCATATGGTCCAACAACGTCGGTCTCGTCCATGTATCCAGGACTTACTTTGACTACCTGTGGGGATCTGCGGTGGAGAGCCCAGTATCTTGATTTTTTCATGAAATATCGCTCTTGCACCATCTTTTCCCAGGGAGGATTCTTGAAAGAAAGGTATAATAACACCAATAGTTCTTTCAAAGTTATTGTTTTTGGAGGACAGTCCTATGGCAAAAAATGGGAAAAGGATTCTAGTTGCCTTGGGAGGCAACGCAATAAAGCAAGCTCACGAAAAAGGCACAGCCGACGAGCAGTTCAAGAACGTGGCTATAACAGCAGAGCACATTGTGCACATGATAGAGAAGCTTGGCAATGAAGACAGGCTGATAATTACGCATGGCAACGGACCGCAGTCTGGCAATCTTGCCCTGCAGCAAGATCTAGCAAAGGCAGAGATACCGGCGCAGCCGCTGGACGTCGTTGGCGCCATGACTCAAGGGCAGATAGGATACATGTTCCAGAACACAATGGAGAACATAATGAATGCCAAGGGAATGAAAACCCCAATTGTCTCCTTAGTGAACCAAGTACTAGTGGACAGGAAAGACCCAGAGTTTGTGGGCGAGAATGCTTCTAAGCCAGTCGGTAACTTCCTTACCGAGGAGGAAGCCATGAAGATGAAAGCGGAGAAGGGCTGGATAGTAAAGAAGGTTAAGCCCACAGCCCCCAAGCCCTGGAGAAGAGTCGTCCCGTCCCCTGATCCGATAGCCAACGTTGAGGCGCAGGCCATAAAGATCCTTGTCAATGCGGGAGCCGTAGTCGTCGCTTCTGGTGGAGGAGGGATACCCGTCGTGAACGACAATGGCAAGCTAGTTGGCGTTGAGGCAGTAATCGACAAGGACCTTGCGGGCGAGAGGCTTGCAGAAGTTGTTGAGGCAGACACCTTCCTCGTACTTACCGACATCGAGAAGGCAAAGCTCAACTTTGGCAAGCCGGACGAGAAGGCCATTGACAGGATGACGGTCACCGAAGCAAAGAAATACCTCGCAGAGGGGCACTTCCTGGCTGGCAGCATGGGACCAAAGGTCAAGGCATGTATTAGGTTCCTCGAGTGGGGAGGCCATGAGGCCATAATCACCTCGCTGGATAAGGCCGTAGATGCCCTAGAGGGAAGGACTGGCACAAGGATAGTGAAGGGTTAAACCTTCACCTTTTTTCCATTTCCTTATGTTAAGTTTTGGGCTCTGTTCTGATGTCACTCTTCATCCTTAGTAAATCCGTAATACCAGCATTCATCATAGCCCACTAACACTTCGCTTTGAGTTTTAATAAATTTGACGATTTTGTTAATCGCTATCGGTCAAGCATACTTCTCTATTGCTTTTGAGTAACGCTTGTAGAACCATCTTTTCATCAGTTCCACAAGGAACAAGTAGATGACTATGAAGCCTAGTAGGATGAGATAGAAACTTAGCGGCAGCAGTATCATTTGGAACCATTTGCCTATCAGCGTGAAGGGAATCAAGATAGCTAATGCAACCACCACTAAGCTGCTCAGGACCAAAGGCTTGCTCGGCCTGCTCTTCCAGAATGGCGTCTTCCTCGTCCTTATGACGAATATCACGAGAGTCTGTGTACAGAGCGACTCCGTGAACCATGCAGTCTGGAAGAGGGGGGGGTTGTTCCATGCGTTGAATATGAATAGCATTATGAAGAATGTGGCGAAGTCGAAGATCGAGCTGATTGGGCCGAAAAGGATCATGAAGCGCCTTATATAGGATATGTCCAGCCGTTTCGGCTTCTCAACGTACTCCTTGTCTACGTTGTCAGTCGTTATCGAAAGCTCGGACAGATCGTAAAGGAAGTTGTTCAGAAGGATCTGGATAGGAAGCATCGGAAGGAATGGCAGGAATAATGATGCACCAGCTGCACTGAACATGTTCCCGAAGTTGGAGCTGATTGCCATCAGGACATACTTCATCGTATTGCCAAAGGTCTTCCGCCCCTCAATTACACCCTCCCCAAGGACCGAGAGGTCTTTCTGAAGCAGGATGATGTCTGCAGATTCCTTCGCAACATCGACCGCATTGTTGACAGAGATGCTCACGTCAGCGACCTTCATGGAGGGTGCATCGTTGATGCCGTCGCCGAGGAAGCCCACAACATGCTTATTGCTTTTGAGTGCGTTTATGATCCTATTCTTCTGGGCGGGGTTCACCCTCGCAAAGATATTGGCAGATTCCACCACCCTGGCCAATGCATCATCATTCATTTGAAAGATCTGCTCCCCGAGAACGACTCCCTTCACCTCAAAGCCGAGCTGCTGACATACGTTCCTTGTTACCAGCTCGTTGTCGCCCGTGATTATCTTCATCTCTATGCCAGTGCTCTTCAGGAATTGGAGTGACTGCTTTGCAGTCTCCTTGGGAGGGTCTATGAACGCGACGAAGCCCAGGAAGACCATGTCTATTTCATCGCTAACCTTGTAAAGTGGCTTGGCTTCCTTGAGCTTCCTATATGATATTCCCAAGACTCTGAAACCCTGCTCGCTCAGCTCGAGATACTTCTGGTGGATCTTTTTTATTACCTCAGCATCCAAATCGAGGATCTGCCCGTCGTGATCATAATACGTGCAGACCTTGCTGATCTCTTCGGGAGCGCCCTTCGTAATAAAGAACCTCTCACCCTGTCTGTCCACAACAACAGAGACGCGCTTCCTAGTGAAGTCGAATGGAACCTCGTCGACCTTCTTGTACTCGGAAACGTCAAGCGTGCCGAATCCTAGGATCGCCTCGTCAAGAGGACTCTTGAGACCTGTCTGGTGGTAGCTATTGAGGTAGGAGTACAGTAGGACCTTCTGGCTGTCGTTGCCGTCCATGTCAATGTGGAGGATTAGAGAGACCTTGTTCTCGGTGAGAGTCCCGGTCTTGTCCGTGCAGAGCAAATCCATGTTGCCGAAGTTCTGGATTGATGACAGGCGCTTGACTATGACCTTCTTCTTGGACATGGCCTCGGCACCCCTGGAGAGATTGACCGTGAGTATCATCGGAAGGAGCTCGGGAGTCAAGCCTACTGCTAAGGCCACAGCGAAGAGCAATGACTCAAGGATACTGCGCTGGTAAAGGGCGAGCACGGCGAACACAACTACAACGAGCAGAAATGTCACCTCCATGAGCAGTAAACCGAACCTTTTGAGCCCACGCTCAAACTCCGTAGCAGGACCACTTTGGGTGATGCTCTTGGCGATCTTCCCATACTCGGTCGAACTGCCCGTCTTTACAACTACTGCTGATGCAGACCCGCTAACTATGGATGTGCCCATGAAGAGGTAATCTGTCCATTCCGTCACCGCAGGAACATCTACCCCTTTTAGGGGAGCAGCAGTCTTCTCCACGGGGAAGGATTCGCCGGTCAATGAAGACTGATCAACGAAGAAATCTTTGGCCATGAGTACCCTGGCATCAGCAGGAATTAGGTCTCCGCCAACGAGGAAGATTATGTCCCCCGGCACAACTTCTGAGAGCTTAATCTCCTGCTTGGTGCCGTCCCTCAGCACAGTTGCTGTTGTGGTTACCCGCTCTTTAAGCGCTTCCGCAGCATTCTCTGCCTTCGTCTCTTGATAGAAGGTGAGGACGATGCTCAGCGAGACGATCGCATAGATTATGACGGTGGCGTTAAAATCGCCGAGGAAGCCAGCAATCGTGCCAGCAAAAAGGAGTATTAGTATAAGCGGGTTGAGAAGTTGCGCGAGAAGGCGCTTGACTCTCCTTCCCCTTTCGCGCTTCACTATCTCATTTGGGCCATAGATCTCGAGGGCCTTTTTAGAAGTCTCGCATGTCAGGCCAGAAACCGAGGTGTTCAGTTTGGAGAGGAGCTCGTCTGTAGGAAGTTGTAGCAGTTCTTCGTTGCTTAAGCATTGCGATCTCCCGTTTGATTCGCTCTTACTGCGATCCTTCGAAGGTTGGGACATCGGCTCAATCCGACCTATTGCTGGGTGTTTCCTTGCACATTTCAGAATGAAGGCGTGGAGGAAGGGTCTTATACGCATTTCGCACTAGGAAGTAAAGCAAACTTTAAAAAAGCAGGATTATTTTATAATCATATCGTTAAAGTGTAGCATAACTTTTTATAGATAAAACCATAAAATATTGAAGTATGCGGAGCAAAAAGGACCCGGTTAATTGGGAAGATCCAGTTGTCAAACGCTGGATAGGCGGCATCACAAGGGCAAGCACCCAGAGTTATTACAAATCAGCTTTCAGAATCTATATCAGCTTCACGGGGAAAACGCCATCAAAACTCATTGATGAGGCCCTTAAGGACTCAAAGAGGGAGCCCAGGAAAAAGCAGGACGTGGTTATGAGGAGCCTTGTCGATTTTTACAACTGGCTCAAGACCGAGTACAATGTGAGGAGCAGGGGGAAAGGGGAGCACGTTGTCGTGGGAAAAGGGGTCAGCGACAAGGTAGCCGGGACCTATGCAAATGTTGTAAGGTCATTCTATGACACCTTCGGGATTTCTGTCAAGATGAAGGGTCGCCATGCGCTCCCCAGGGGGAGAGTCACCAATAAGAGAATCAGGATCAACGCAGAGCAGGTCCGGCAGCTTGCGGACCATACGCGCACTCCTCGTGATAAGGCCATAATCCTCACCCTCTTCCAATCGGGCATGGATGTCAGCACGCTCTGTTCGCTGAAGTATGGCGATATTGCAGCTGGTTTGAAGGCTGACGATCTGCCCTTGAGGCTGGACCTTTACAGGCCAAAGACCTGCGTCGAATATTTCACCTTCTTGGGGAAGGATGCGGTCGAAGCGATCAAGACCTACCTGAAGGATTGCGAATCCAGAGGGATAAAGCTCACAAAGGATACAGCACTCTTCCTCACCGAACGAGGGAGGGAGCCCATTGAAACGCATAACGTACAGAATATGCTGAGGGATGCGGCAATAAAGGCAGGGTTTATTTCAAAAGAAGAGAGTGGAAACCCCAGGTTCTTTAACCCCTATGGACCGCACGCACTCAGGGAATCATTCGGTTCGCTTATGATAAACTCGGGGGTCCCGGATACGATAGTCGATTTCTGGCTGGGCCACAGCATAGGCCAGATGGCGGAGGCTTACAAAGGGATCCAGGCTGAGAGCGTCAAGAAGATGTTTACAGAGAGAGAACATCTTCTAAGTCCCTTCGCTGCGATGTCAAACGGCGAACTCCAAAAGAAGGTTGATGTTATTGTTAGTGAGAAGAGCAAGACGCTGAACGAAGGGATGGCCACTTTAGCGCTGAAAAATGCAGATTTGGAGAACAGATTGACAGCCATGATAGCAGAAAACGCTTCGCTGAAGAGCCAGTTCGAGGATGTGCGGCAAGAGGTCAGTGAGCTGACTATAAACTTCAAGGAGATTCAGCGTTTAGTCGCTGCGAAGATAAAAGAAGTCTCAAACGAAGACAATGAAATGCTGAAGAAGTCATAAAGATTGAAGCAAAAATAATAGGCTGCTTTCTGCCCCAGAAAAATAGGAGTCGTTTAGACACACAGATTTAAAGTATAGATAATTGAGAAGAAATAAGTTGCTGTAGCTCAAAGGCTTCTCTTTGAAGCTTATTCATTGTTTCATTGCTTTCACGACATACCAATTGTAGAAATTCTATTCGCTTCATTATTCCGTTGTGTATCCATTTTTGCTCAGCGGGGCTTAGAGACAGTATGCTGTTACGTTTTTCTTGGGATAGTAAAATATAGACCTCGATTGAAAGGTTCAGAATTAATTCATCGAACTCTTCTTGCCAAAACCCCTTGTCATTTAAGGCGAAAGAAGGGATCTGTGAGTTGAAGATAAGCTGTCGCACTTTTGCCAGCTTATCTTCCTCTTTCTTGGCCCTCTTCTTGGGATTTATCCCAAAATCTTTATCAGAATGCCTATAAAGTGGATCTTTGAAGATAGTTTTCCCACGTATTAATTTGGAAAGTGGGAGGGGTAATGCGACAGAGAAATATGCTGAAAAGTCGCTAGCGCCGATGAATGCGCTTAACAGTTTGCGAAATAGAGGATCGTAGTAAGAAGCACTCCATAAAAAGCACTGGTCATTGAGAGTAGCATCATTGGCGAAGATTGCCAATTTGTGGCAGAGCAACATTCCATATGTGGTCAATCTATAAGCCTTCGTTTCCCTGTCGCCTGGCAATTGCCATGTCTCGATGATCTTCCATTTTTTGAACATATCGACATACTTTTCTGTTGAAGATCGTGGCCAACTTGTTATGAAATGAGTCCCTAAAGAATAAACGGAGTTTGGCTTTCCATCTTCTTCAGGCATGACTTCACGATAGGCAATTCTCGTGAGCACTTGCAATAATCGGCTGTTTATTTCTGCCTTCTTTTTCCTACCAACGCCTTCATCCCCCATAAATTCCACCAAGTCGTTTTATGAACCTACTCATTTTCCTTGCAGAAATGACCACTTCGCTGATTTAAAAAGGGTTACTGTCGATTCACTAGGGTTGACAGATGGCTGGTGAAAAAAGTCTTCAAAGAAGACTCCTGAGGAGTATTGACCTCGAATTTCTGTTAGAACTTCAGAGCCAGCTAGCAACTTTTCAGGATAATCTAGAGAAGCTGCAGCGAAACCTGAAGGAGAAGGAGGAATCATGATGGGTTTCGGATTGAACTCATTTTCCTCCTTTCGAAGGGTTTATAGTTTAAGTATGATGCGCTCTGCCTTGCAGAATCATACCACTGCCGATTTCTTAATAGGTTTTTGTGGTGATGAAAAACATGCCGACAACTCAAGGCCACCTGTTGAGGCGCCCTTTAGTTCTCGGCAGTTCCTCTCATTATTTATTTTTCAGCATATATCAGCCGCAGGTCCAGCTTTTGAACCAGGGGGGTAATATATGACGGCAACCCCACCCCTCCAAAGTAAATTAGATGACTTTGAAACACAAAAAAGCATCTCTACGGACGATATACGCTTTCGTTTATACGCGATGAGGTTGGGGGGCTTTCCATTAGATTTTTATGTAAAAAAGTGCAAAAAATGCGGTGGCCCCGTCCACTACTACAATATCCGCAAGAACCTGAGAGGCGACACTCCACGGTATCGCTGTCGCGATTGTGGCAAATATTGCATATTTGATGTCAATCGCAACGGCCATATGAGAAGTGAGATTGTAAATGAAGTCCTACTTTCAAAAGCGCTTGGCGATAGCAACGATAAGATGGTTCAACGGATAATGAACAATAGTAAACACGAGATCTCTATAGCTGCGGTTTATGGCATAGAAAAAAAGTGCCTTAAATTATTATATAGTTTCGAGATGTTCGCTTTACAGGGGCTTTCAATTTTTCCTTTGGAACGGGTCTGGGCGATGGACACGCATTACCAAGACCTGCCCTACAAACGCGTGAATGGAAAGCTAGAAAAAAGCGGTGGGCATCCGCATATGTATGTTGCAGCAGTCATAGACGAAGAGTCGGGTTACATTCTCTCATGTTGCGTATCGCTTCAACAGGATCATCATCTTGCTGAGAAGACGCTTGGGTTAGCAATCCAACGCGCAGGGACTCTACCAAAAGAGCTGAAGATCGATTACGACAGTGCCCTCTACATTGCTGCTAAGGCCTTGTTGCCTGAGGAAAGAATTACCCGGATTAACAAGCAAGAACCTGGCAATTACGCACGCAATAATATAATCGAAGGCATGTGGTCGCAATTCGTAAAATGTTTTCGGAAACATGAATGCAGTTATAGGAAAGTAGAAACGTTTGAATTAGCCGCCAATATTTGGCGTTTCTATAGGAATTACCTGAACCCCTATAAGGAGAGTGGCAAGACTCCGGCCGAGTCTCTTGGGTTAAGACTGCCACCTGAAATCAAACATAATTCTTTCATTGGGTTGTTGGAGTTCGCGGATGCCCTTGTAGATTTTGTCGAAGAGTCAAAAGATAATGAAAATAATAGTCACTTAGGTTTATGATTTGAGGCATCCCGAATCAGTTGAAACCAATTCATTTTTCTTTTCATGATGCCTGCAGCCTGTCCAGGTGTCCTTCCTTTAAGTGCTTCATTCGATCGTATCATGTCGTAATATATGGGAAAGCCTTTCGTAAAAGTAAGGGCGCCTCTCATGCTATTCAGTTGCCCCATTGCCCTGATGCGCCCCTTCAATGTTCCATTGAACCGCTCGATTTTGTTGTTATTTATCTTCCCGACTAAGGGGCCTTTGATATGGAGTATCTTTCCCTCATCTGTTTCAGAACCTTTATTGAGCTCCTCAATGGCCCCTTCATATGAGGGATTTCCGTCCGTTACTAGTTCTAATGGGCGATTGTTAGCCGATGCCACGCCTTTCTTGAGAAAGGCTATTGCTTCGTGGGCGTCCCTTCTCCTGCTCACGTGCATTGCAATCAAATAGCGAGTCTCCGAGTCGAGCAAAGCCCACATAACGATCTGCCTTCCGCTGAGCCTGACCATAGTCTCGTCCGCATGCCAGCGTTCAGATGTGTTTGGCTTCAGGCCTTCCGTGTATTGGCTAACAAGTTCGACATATTTCCTAATCCAGTTATAGATTGTGCCATAGGAAACTGTAATGCCATAGGACGACTGCAGGTGCTCAGCGACCTGTTTTAAACTTATCCCGCGGAAATATAAGTCGAGACCAGCGACTACGACCGTTGCATGGTTCTTCATCTTCTCGAACCCAGGCCTTTCAGTTAACCAATGTTTGCATTTTTTGCAGTAGAGCCTCGGAACAGTTCCGCTCTGATTATACCTGTAGCCACTCTTCACTAGGTCTCTGTTTGAAAGGCATTTTGGGCATATTGTGTTGCTTTCGAAGCTCCTTACTCCCGTCGCAACTTCTCTTAGGGTAAGGAAGTATGATACTGCGCAAAGATGCTTGCATTTGCCTTTTCTTTCCAAATGGTCTTTGCAATCGCAACTCCATCGCCCTCCAGCAGAGATTATGCGATACCATTTTTTGGGATTAGACTGCGATCGAACTCGGAAGTTGGAGCGGCTCAACTGCTTGACATTATTGCCCTTTAGCAATAATTGGATTGCTTTAATCTCACGTTTTTCGGTCATCAGGTCCCATCTTCCTTTGTTTCGTTTTATGGGTCAGATCGTATGGCTTACAGAT
>JACTUC010000021.1 GCA_015660995.1 Candidatus Methanomethylicaceae archaeon
AAAGGGGTAACTGATTATGAGAAACTGCCTGGGAAAGCCAGGAAGTTCGTCGAGGAGATGGAGGAGAGGCTCGGGGTACCTGTAACCATAATCGGGACGGGGCCAGGAACCCTTGACGTTGTGGATAGGAGGAGGAAGTAGGGACTATTCTTTTTCCTTGGATTTGTTCTTTTTATTCCGGAGACTCGAGATGAATCTGCCGATCAACGAGTCAGCCGCTTGCAACTCCTCCAATGTATCCATATCGCCGTCCTGCAACGAAGCAGCTGATTTTGACAATTGTTCGGTGATCAGAAGGGGAAGCCTTTCAAGATCGATCCTGCAGGATTTCGTCCGCTTGGCTTCAACCTTAGCCTGGTGGCGCAGCAGGGCAAGTGTGTACTGAACTTCTAGCCTGCATAGGAGGGCTTTTTTATAAATGGCGCCTTGGTCGATGCCAATAGATTCCGTGCCCATTACTGATGCGATGAGCTTTTTTGCCCTTGATATTGAAGCAAGGGCTTTTTCAGCATCCCCATTCGTATGGAGGTCCTCCTGCTATGGAGAACGCTAGGCAACTATCAAGAAAGCAAAGATCGCTACGGTGATAGCCAGCATCACGATAACATGTTTCAGGCCAGCCCTCAATGTTCCCTCGCCCATCTTTCCAGCGACCAGCCCCGAAGCTGCAGCCAAGATGGCGGTCATGTGGAAGAGTATTATGCGGTATGTCGCGAATGAGGCCTGGGGCGTGAAGAGCGGGGTGCTTCCTGTGACAATGAGGGGGTAGAGAAGCTGATTCAGTATGACGTCAATCGTCACAAGCAGGATGGCAAAAGAGATGTATGTTATGTAGACATAGATCTTCATGGTCGCATTCCGCTCCATGCTCATGGCTTTAACATCCCAGAAATAACCAGCCATGCTCCTGACGATCCTGTCTATGTCGCCGCCTGCCCTGTTGGTTTCTATGATGATGGTGGTGGCCATCCTGACGAGTTTTGAGTCGACGCGGTTGGCGAGGATCTCAAAGCCCTCCTCCACCGTCCCGCCAACCCTGATCTTATTCAGAACCCGCCTCAGCTCGTCGGTGAGGGGCCCGAAATTCTTGTTGGCAGATCCCTCGAGCGCTCTCACGAAGGTCATGCCGGCGAGCTGGCCCTCTCCTATATCCTCCAAGAGATCGGGGATCTTATTCTCGATGCCCGTGACCCACCTGTGTTCCAGCTCAAAGAAGACTGTTTCTGGGAAGATTGCCACAGCCACTGCTATAGCGAAGAGATAATTTGAGAATACTGAATTCTTAGAATATGCCAGTATTCCGACCAGAACGATGACTACTGCCGAAGCTGCAGCTACGGTATAGAGGAGATACCGTTCCCTTTTGGTGAAGTACTTTGCCATTTTCAGACCTCCGAGGGAACCGAAGAGTCAATGAGGACAAGCATCACGATAGATATCATCGGCACTATGAGATATGAGACAAGGTCGAGCCAGAGTAGGGCGTTGATGCTGCCACCGCCCAAGAATGAAAGGGTGCAAAGCATTACGACCATTATGAGTGGCATGACGATTCCAGCCGTGACATAGATCTCAGCCATGATGCCAAGTCCATCCAGCGCCTTCTTCAGTGAGATGTTCTTCATCCTCATGAAGCGTTTGCCCTGGAGGAAGAGGTACCTCTTCATATCGCCGCCGGTGCTTCCCACCAGCAGGATGCCCCGCAGCAGTTCGGAGAACTTCGGAGAAGCACACTCTTCTATCCTAACGCTGACGGCCGTGTAGAAGTCTTCCCCAAAGACCTCCATCCTTCGGATAATCTCTGATACTTCGAACTTGATCGTTGGCTCCAAGTTGCTGTCAGCAACACTCCTGAAGATCTTTTCAGGGATCACACCAGCGCCAGCCAGGATTGCCATGTAGTTTGTGATGAAGCTGAGGTTCCTCTCGATGCCATTCTTGCGGTTGTTGATCACATACTTTGGATAGATGAACTGGGCAATGAAGGCGATCGCACCTGCGAGAAGGCCTATGGCAAAGCTGGTTACAATTGCGAAAAATGGGTACAGAAACACAAGCAGTAATGGTATGGACACAATGAGCGCCACAATGAATGCGATCAGCGACATAAAGTACATCTTGCTTACATATTTGACAAGGGTGGTCTTCAGACCTGCACGTTTCAGGTCAATCTCGAGCCCCTCGAAGTATTTCAGCGTCCTCGGAGTGAAGCCACCGAAGAGCCCAAAGGCAATACCTGTAATATCAGAATATTGGCCTTTCTTCTTCTCCTGTGGCTTCTCCTTCTCGGTTCCCTTTGGCTTTCTGCTGAAAGCCTGTTTGAGGCTTTCAAAGAACGAACGTTTCTGCTTTGGTTTTTCCGGTGCAGCTGCCTCTTCCTTTGGTTTTTCATCAGAGCTCATACGCTTTCCACCATGGCACGTCTATACACATTCTCTGGGTCGCTGTAGTACTCACGAAGGACGCTGTCAAGCTCCATGTATCTCCTCATGCCTTTCTTCTGGAGCCATTTGAGGATCGTCTTCCTCTTGAGTATCTCTTTGGTGACCGTTTCGAGAGACAGGCCGTTCTTATCAGCAAGCTTCTGGAGCAGGTAGGACTTATCGCTCATCTCTTGGGTGTCCGTCACAGGGTCCCACCGTACCCTCTGCCGCATCACCAGCTCGTCCTTCTCGGCATCGTAACCCTTAACCTCGGTCACATCCATGGTTCTCCTCATGGATTTGTTGCCAACCCTGATCCTATTTTGGATCAGGATCAGGTCAACGAGACCTATAAGCGGCCGGGGGACGTTCAGGGGCTTTGCTTCCAACCTCTTGATCACGCTCGCCGGACTGTCCGCGTGGATTGTGGCACAGACGCCGTGGCCAGTGGCCAGCGCCTGGAAGAGGGTGTAGGCTTCAGCACCCCTTACCTCCCCCACAATTATGTAGTCTGGCCTCTGCCTGAGTGAGTTCTTCAGAAGGTCGAAGAGCGAGATCTCGGTGCCCCTGGACCCGAACCCCATCCTGGTTGTCATCGAGACCCAGTTGGTATGGGGTATGTTAATCTCGGGGGTCTCTTCGATCGAGACGATCTTTAGATCGGGACGGATAAACATGAGAAGGCCGTTCAAGATTGTAGTCTTCCCAGAGGCTACGCCTCCGGCAACCAGTATTGAGCTTTTGTTCTCTACGGCGTACCAGAGGAATGCGGCCACGTCGGCAGAGATGGTCTTCAGGTCCATGAGGTCCACGACGGTCAGCGGATCTGCCTTGAAGCGCCTGATCGTAAAGGTAGTGCCCTTCGTAGAGATCTCGCTCCCGTAGGTGGCGTTCGCCCTGCTGCCGTCGGGCAGCGAGCCATCCAGGATGGGTGTTGCAAAGGAGATGTGCTTGCCGCACTTGTAGGCGAGCCTGACGACAAACCTATTGAGCTCCTCCGCTGTGTCGAACATGACATTGGTAGGGATTGATTCGTATTCGCGATGCCATATGTAAATGGGAACGCCAACGCCATCGCAGGAGACATCCTCGATGAGGTGGTCCCTCATCATGCAGTCTATGCGCTCGTAGCCGAGGAAGTCCCTTTTCACATAGTACAGGATCTTGTTCATCACGCCAGGTTCGAGCTTGATCTTGTACTCCTTGATCACCCGTGCCACCTCATCCTCCAGGACCTTGCCGGTACCAGCTGTGGAGAGGTTGCTGACTGGGATGTTCATCTCTTCGATAAGGATCTTCTTAATTCGATCAAGGAGGGCCTTCTCTGGCGGTTCCATAGATGGCTCAATGACCCTGTAGCGGATTTCCTTGCTATCCTGATCTTCGGCTATGGCAACGTAGACGTATGGCTCTTCGATGGCATAGGTCGTCTTAAACGCCGCGGTCTCTTGTAACTTCATAAAAGTGTCGCTCGAACTACTTTTCAACCTCTATGATGTTTCCCTTTTATACTTTTTTTGGTAGGCGACTTAGATTCGCTTATAAAAAACATTGTCTCAAAAAGAATAATAGGTTTTCCGTTAAACAGAATGCTAAGGTGCCCTTTTTGATAACGGAGCTCAAGTTGCTTCTCATCGCCTGCGTTCTTGCCGTTGCGTCCTATCAGGACATCAGGACCCGGGAGATCGATGACAGGATCTGGCTGGTTGCTGGGGGTCTGGGCGGGCTCCTGACGCTTGTGGAAATAATTACTACGCCAGATTATCCATTGTTGCTAGCAGGCTTCAGCATATTCATTACGGCTGTAATTGCCCTTGGGATATTTTATACAGGCCTGTATGGCGGAGCGGACGCCAAGGCGTTGATAGCGATCGCGCTGGCCTTGCCATTACTGCCATTCGCATACCCAATTATGTCGCCGATCTTCCCCCTTACCATCTTTGGGAATGCGCTCTTGCTCTCTATTCTTCTTGTGCCGCTGAATGCGGTGCTTAACCTCCTATTGGTGGCTAGAGGGAACAGGCTATTCGAAGGCATAAAGGCAACTGGGCTACAGAAGTTTGGCGCTTTTTTTACGGGGACCAAAGTCTCACCATCAACAGCGATGTCGGTTCACTTCAACCTGCTGGAGAAGGTTTCGGATAACGGCGAAAGATGCCTGAAGCTCTTCACCAGGGTGGAGGACGTGGATGAGCCAAAAATTATGCCCAAAGGGGTAACTAAGGTTTGGGTCACGCCAGCCATTCCCATGATAGTCTTCTTCCTGATCGGTTTCCTCATCTCAATAGTCGGGATTGACATAATTTTCAGGATCGTAGGGTTTCTGTTCGGCGCTTTTTGAAAGGGGTTAATCTGACAGGAAAGGAGAAAGGCGACCGGGAGTCGCAAATCATTAAATACAGAAAAAACTCATCTCTCGTTTGGAGTCACCCCTAGTGCCCTTTGTTAGGAAGGGTGAATCGCAAGCGCCAGTAATAATCGTGTTAGCGATAATCAGCGTGGCTGTGGCGATTCTTGCGTTCACAGCAGTCATCACATTCTGGGGAAACACTCTGGAGGGAAACAACAATTCCACGGGGCTTTCTCTAGATTCGTACCTTGTTACAGGGAATTCCAACCTCAGTTCGATCACAATTTATCTCAATGACTCGGGAAGCGCCATATTTGTGCTTGACCAGGTCAATGTTTCAGGAGTTACATGCGCTAGGGATGCCACATCCTTTTCTATTCCTGTAAATCCTGGGCTTTGGGCGTTAGTCGTTAATGGTACGAATACACCTCAGCTTGAGAGAGGTAATATCGGAGTCCTTTTGATTAATTCCAGTGGACTGATCGATCCTGCGCATACAAATACAATAAAAATGATATTCCTTAATGGAACTGTATTAAGTGTTAATGTTTCCAATACTAGTTGAAGATTGAAACATTACATATTCTTGCAATTTCATTTTTTTCAGGAAAGGTCTAATCAGATTTATTGTTTCCGAGATGTTGCCCGTATCGCATTTTAGAAGGTGGCCTCCGCATTTGGATTTGCAGTCGGTATTCCCGAAACCACGAATTGGTTCAGCCCCTTCTTCTTTCAAGAAGTTGACCAGAAGGCATTCTGTCCTGAATTGGCATTCCCAATAAACTATAGCCATTGAAGCAGCTGACGGTATGAGATAATCTATGTGCCAGTGATGTTTTATCAAGTCAGTTTCTTTTAAATTTGTTATTGGATTCTTTTTTTTAAAATTACGCATATGCCGCTTAACTCTGCATTCCAGCCCTGAAAGAGCCGAACCAGAGTATAAATAGAATCCCCTGCGCAAAAGGAATTCTTTACGCTTGACATTCAGCACTAGATCATTGTCAAGTTCTATGAGTAAAGCATATCCGCCTTTCAAACATTTTCCCAGTAATCAGTTAACTTTGGCGATATTTATGCTCTATATTATAAGAGCTTGTGTAGCCATTACAAGCGCCATTTCACGTGTCCACGAAAAAGTTCACGATATTGTTCACGATATCGTTCACCATTCGGACTACTACCTACTACTGATAATTTGAGGGGGCGGGGGGATCTGCGCGTCTTCTTGGCTTGTGGAAAAAAAAGAGTTACTCCTGCGTTTTCTTAGACTTCAATTCTTCGTTTTCAAGAATTGACTTCTTAAACTGGCTACCAAGTGCCACTTATTTCAATTGTTTTTATGTGCGACACAATCAACAGCAATTTTAGAATTCACCATCATACTCAATCGCCCATCATCAGATATTGAGCGTTCTGTAGTCGCCTAATCGCCTTTACCTTATTAACTCCGCTTGCTTTACTATGCACAGAATAAGGTGAAAAAGATGAAATATCTAT
>JACTUC010000023.1 GCA_015660995.1 Candidatus Methanomethylicaceae archaeon
GGACTTAACCCCCACCACAATGGAGATGTCAACCGCAACTCCCACTTTTCTCTGATGTGTGCCAGCATGCACGCACTCAAGGTTCGTTGGATAAAATTTAATCCCCAACCCAAACCCAAACCCACGTAAAAAATGCAAATTAACTGCCCCGAGAAATAGTTATCTAACAGTAACCATTCATTGAATAGTAATCGTTTATTGGACTTTTTATCATCATTTATGATAACTATTAAGTACAACTTACAGCATAATGCATTCTACTAGAGCGCCGAGGAAGGGCGCGATGATAAGAAGTACCCAAAAATGGAGGTTGTTGGGAATGGAATTGTCTGAGGAACAGATGAAGTTTGTGGAACCTCTAACTATGACACTTGGTCTCATGTTAGCCAACTACAAAAAGTTTGGTGATGAGGCGCTCAAAGTTGCCAGCGACTACTTCTATAATGTTGGCAAATCAACGGGAAAGAGTGCTAAGCAGAAGATGGGTATTACTGGAAGTGACGCCCACGCGCTAGCAGCTGTATTGAACGCTTTGCTGCCAGCATATGGAACAGAGGGCACAGTGAAAGTAGAGGGCAACAAAGTTATAATTGATGCCGCCGGCTTCTGCCCAATGATGGAAGCTGTTAAAATCTTAAACGCCCCTTGGGAAACTGTGTGTAGAAACTGTTCTTGGCGGATCATGGAAGGGGCGGAGGCGGCGGTGAACCCTAATATCAAACGCGAGATGCTGGAGTATAGGGCTCGGGGCGATAAGCGCTGCATAGAAGTAGTAACGGTTCCGAAGTAGAAATCGGAACCTACCTAACTTTTTTATGGAACTTAGGACCTGTGGGTGTGTTTTTGTGTGTGTGGGTGATTAAAATTTAATCCCCAAACCTCCCAACTCATACTGCATAGATTTAAGGCGTCAAGCTCCAAATAATGAAGGATGTAATGTAAATGAAGGCTGATGATAATAGAGACGAAAGAGCACGCGCGCTAAGGATTTTGGGCATAATCGTTCTCGGCATTGGTTTGTTAGTAGCGGTTGGACAAACTTTCGGGATAAGTGATGGAATTTATTGGGGCAACCAAGCAGGCTTGTTAGGTAATTTGTGCTGGATCGCTATCGGAATGGCACTCGAGATCTTCGGCATAGGTCTAATTATCGTTGGCAACAGAAAATAACGAGCGCCACAAGCACAACGAGCACCCACCTTATTTTTACAATCCAAATTTCTTTCATTACACACGTGTGTGTGGGGGGGTTAAAGTCTAGTCCCCAAACCCAACCACACACACCCAAACCTGCTGCTGCCTATTGTTCGAAATCCTAGAACATGGCAAGCAGTATAAGCGAAAATCCAGTAAGTTTCTACTGAGCCCAATGAAGACAATGGAGGCGGTGGTTGTAATACTGGTAGTTGCCCTAGGCGTCTCCATCATTGCCAACTTTGCCCTCTACGCTTATTATACTGGAGGCACGACGAATCTGAATGAGACTTTTCCACTGAGTGGGTCCGCAACAGGTGCATCTGGCCTGAACCTCAGTATTGCATTGAATAGAGCATCTATTATGCCAGGACAGGGCATCGAGGTTACCATAAGCGAAACGAATACGCTGGGCACGGCGAACACAGTAAGCGTTGCTAGTGATTGGCAGTTTTCACCGTTGAGTGATAGCCCATGCGGGGTAGGCAGCTATCCAATGGGAATTGCAATTTGTCAGGGCTATTATACAGCCTCAGATATTTCCAGTGCCGAAGCCCTATGGGTTTATTCATACGGCGTGTATGCGTGCCCAATGCTTGAGCAGCTAATAGCTTCCTATACCTTCCAGCCTTTGAGCAACATGGCGAGCATAAACTCTGGTCCGCCATTCAATTCCTCCTACACCCAACCCATTAACGCTACATTGTCTGCAAACGGATACTGGGGCATGACGGCAAAAGACTTCCACAGTTTCTCGCCTGGCATTTATACAGTGGTAGGCGGCGATGAGTGGGGGCAGTTAGTCTTACTCCACTTCCTAGTCGTCTAGCGATACCGATCTGTGTGTGGTTAAATTTTAATCCCCAACCCAAAAACAGACTCTTGATTAAAATTTAATCGCTCTCCTTCATTTTATTGCAGACAAAAACCGTTAATAGCTCACTGCTGAGAAACTATTACCATATATGAACTTCAATGCCTTGCTTCTGGCTATCATTACTTGCTTCTCAACATTGTTAGGCGGAATAGCGCGCGCGGGGAGGCGGTAGCCATCAACGGACGTGACCTTCTGATGACTGGGGCACTACAGGTAGTCAAGACACTGAGGCTCTTCAGGTTTCAAAGCATCATTGGGACTACGCGTCCCTTCGGTGACTATTTCAGGGGTTTTGACAAAGTTGAGGCTGTTCGCAGAATTTTCGGTGACAAGACTGAGCAGGTGCTTCGCGATTTGAAAGTTGAGTTCATTTGGGCAGGCGGCTACATGGGAGTTAACAGCGTAAACGGGCATCTCATGGTCAGTCCCAAGTACCTGAACAAAGGTGACAAAACAGACATCTATCTGGACGTAATCCACGAACTCGTTCACGTTAGGCAGTTCATGGAGGGCAGAGATCTGTTTGACAGCCGTTATAGCTACACTGAAAGACCGACTGAGATTGAAGCCTATCGCCACGCTGTTGAGGAAGCGAGGAGACTGGGTCTTAGTGACGCAAGAATATGCGAGTATCTCAAGACCGAGTGGATGAGCGGGAAAGAGTTGGAGCAACTCGCATCAGCCGTGAATGTTCACTGTAAACAAGTACAGAAACATGCAAAAAAATAGCACTTGCAAACCAGATTCTTAGCTGATTTTTCAATTACAGCAACTAGCACGCGCTAGGTTATGTGTGGGGATTAAATTTCAGCCCCAAACCCAAACCCCTCCATAGCCTTATCCATAGTATTATCCATAGTTCGATTCTATAATGGATTATCTCGCGCGAGGATCAGGTATGCAAGATACATCGGGAGAAAGCAATGGTCACCTGAAGGGCATCCCGCGAAACGTACTGCTGATGATAATTGCCCTTTCGGTAAACGGCTTTGGCATCGGCTACCTGTTCATCTACATACCCGCTTACCTCCCGCAGATCGGGGTGCCGTCTGCGACCGTAGGGCTCCTCCTCGGGGTGGAGGGCCTTACCATGGCGATCATGGCAATACCCTTCGGCATGCTTTCAGACCGCAAGGGAAGGAAACGCCTGCTCATTATAGGCTCCTTTGGTCCTGTGCCCATGTTCTTCGTCTTCGCACTGACCATTGACCCAGTTGCGATGACGCTGGCTGCTGCACTCGGAGGGATCTTCGAGGGGATCTACCTGGCCACGGTGAATGCCCTGATCGCCGACCAGACCGCCCTCAAGTACAGGGACACCGCCTTCACCCTCTCCTTCATAGTGGGGGGGACGGGCATGGCCTTGGGGACAGCCCTGCCTTTCTTCATACCGGAACTGAGCGGAATCCTTGGAATCAATAGCGCGGCGCTCCACACGGACCTTCTGTACTTGCTGGGCTTCATAAGCCTCTTGATCCCCTTCGCCCTCTATTTCATACTGAAGGGGGTGAAGGAGACGATCAGACCTGCGACGATCCCGTGGAGGGGGAAGAGCATCCGAACTCTCCTGAAGTTCTCAGGCATAAACGCAATAATAGGCCTGGGAGCGGGGTTCATAATACCCCTCATCCCAACTTGGCTTCTCTACAAGTTTGCCATCCCGGATTCTATAAGCGGGCCCATATTGGCCATATCAACCACCACCATAGGTCTTGCTGCTGCCTTCAGCCCCATGCTCGCCAGGAAGATAGGCACGGTCAGGGCAGTCGTGCTGACCCAGGGGCTTTCACTGGCATTCATGGTCGCCCTGGCTTTCGTGGGGAACTTCATCACCGCAGCGGTCATATATGTCATAAGGACCGGCCTGATGAACATGGCTCAGCCGCTCCTCGACTCCTACCTTATGGGGATCGTGGACAAGGATCAGCGGGGGTTTGCCAGCTCACTCAATTCGGTCATATGGAGGGTTCCCAACAGCGTGACGACCATCGCTGGCGGGATCATACTGGGCTCGGGCAACTATGATCTTCCCTTCCTTCTGGCTGGGGGATGCTATATCGTGGGGATATCGCTCTTCTACGCGACCTTTAGGAACATCAAACCATCAGAATAATTAACCAAGTTGCAGGACTTTTGGTTTGGGGGGTAAATCTTAATCCCTAAGTCCAAAGGCAAAGACATGGCCCAGAAGACCTTTATCGCAATAGAAAAAATACATCAATGGGGTAATAGGTGTATTTTTGATGGTGTGCCAGGTGGGGGGCCTCGGCATTATTGCTTATTCTATCAGCAAGAGTTCCCCATTTTTGCCTTCGCTTGGGCGGATTTGAACCTTCTTTTTGTGGATGTTCTCAAGGGTTTTCATCTTCGTCCCCATCAGAGCGGGGATGGAGAACTCCCTGGTCACAATTGCCAGATGAGATCCCAGACCCCCTGACATGCAGACTACCCCTGCCAGCTTTGGCAGGATCGGGCCAAGGGTCGTTATTCCCGCATCATCTACCATGACGATCTTGCCGCTTGCCCCTTCCTTCCAGAGGGTGATCACATCCTGTACCGATTTGATGATTCGCAATTCACCCTCGGCAGAGAGGTTGAGAGTGATCAGGCCTTCCCCAATTCTCTTCATGCCCAACACATTGGCATAGGGTTTGATGGATGGTCTATAAATAGAGTAAGGTGAGCCAAGGCGTACCAAATCTTTTATGCTTTCAGAATCAGATGTTTCTTTCAATGGGGCCAGACCATGAATGTCTCCGAAATAAACGTTCAGATTTCTCACCTAAGCAAAGTATTTTCAGCCATTGTCCAGGAGAGGAGCCTCCTGGAGTCCAAGCTGTTTCCAGTTAATGCCTACATATGCGTTGGGTTCTACCAGACCTACGATCAACTCTACAACGTAATGAAACAGGTCTGGGACAGGATCTCGCCAGAGGACCTGGCAAGGAAAAGCAAGACCCTCCTCTCCCCTGTGCAGGCCTTGTCCATCTCCTACCTTTGGCTCTACTATTCCCTTGCCCGGATGGGCGAGATCTACAACAAGTGCGGGAGCGACGCGTCAAAGGAGCCGGCAGACAAGAGGGAGCAGTGGCAGTATATGCTCGAGAATTGGTACAGGCTTGCGACCAACTATTTCAGTTCAGGCAAACCTACGGTGGCGGCATCGGGCGCTACAAATCTGGCCTTCGATGACAAGTCCTTGGGATGGCTCAAGGACCACCTGCAGCCCGTGACCCAGGACCAGGTTGTAAAAACCAGGCGCGCCATCGGTTCCGTCGACCTCTACGCATTCCTAGATGAGTGCGAGGCTCGGGCGAAGATCGTCGACCACGGGCCTTACCCATTTGGAAATGGCGAGATACTTGTGGTCTCCGAGTACACAAACCTCTATGACGGCCGCGGCAGGCTGTGGCTGCCATGGTCAGCTACCGAGGCAAAATTGCCCTCCTCGTCCTTGGGGGTTGCAATGACGATAAAGGGCGCCAAGGCCACCTTCAACGACATCGGCACAATGAATATCGAGCCTGGCAATTACTTCGACCGCGTAACTGGAATGGCAGCCTACACGAGAAGCGGGGATAACATTGTCCCTGTCGGCATCGACGAGCTGCCAGCCTATGGGGAGGCTGCGACCAACGCCCAGGGCGAACTATACATCAAATTCGCTGGCATGGACCGTAGGCAGCTGCTGCTTGCTGGGGCTGAAGCCTACTGGCGGGGGTTCGCCAGGTTCACGGATCAAGTCGGCATTACGGAGAACGTAGACTGGAAGGTCTCCCAGAAAGTGCTGGACGAACACCTCGAATATTTCATGAAACACAATGAGGACCCCGCATTTACCAGGCTGAAGCTGAAGGTGTTGAAGTCCAAGGCGCTCCCATTCCTCAAGGAGAAGGATCCGGTACTTTACCTGCTGCCAGAACGGTAATCAGCCAAAGGAGCGTCCGCCCATGAGGCTCAACGATTCCGACGATTCCCCCCACAGACCATCCGATAACCCAGACTGGCGGGAGAGTTACTACTTCAACTTTGTAGATCCCGCAAAGGGCATATCGGGTTTTACGACCATAGGGGTCCTGCCAAAGGTGAACATGAGGGAGTTCGTCTTCGTCCTCTTTCACGGGGACAAGCGCGAGGTCTACTATGTGGAAAGCCGAAAGAAGTTTCAGCATAATTCGCTCAAATCCCTCTCGGACGGCCATCTCTCCTACGAGCTGGTGGAGCCGCTCATGGAGTGGAGGATCAGGTTCGCTATCGACAAAATGGGCGCTGACATAAACTGGAAGGGGAGGTTCCCGGTCTACAACTTTGGAGGCGGGAGCATGACCTCCTGGAGCGATCACTTCGAGCAGTCGGGCCGCATCTCTGGATTCGTCAGTGTCCCGGGAGGGAGGATGGTGAAGATCGAGGGGATGGGGCAGCGGGACAAGAGCTGGGGTCCCCGCGACTGGCACATTGAGAGCTGGTTCGCGCTCCACGCCCAGTTCGATTCCCTTTCCATAGCCCTCAGGCGTGATATCGTCGAGGGGGTGGTCCATGTCTCGGGAGCCATATCCAGCCCGGAAAAGCATGTAGCCATAGCGAAGGTGGACCTGGAGACCGAGTTTGCAGGAGCGGAGACGAAGATACCAGTCCGCGCTACGACCCGAATCCATGGAGTTGATAGGAGCTGCTACACGTTGCACTCCTCGCTGATCTCTCCCACCAGCTTTGTCAGGTTTGCGAGACCATTCCCGGGCGGGAGCACCGAATTATTCGAGGATATGGCCATCCATGAATGCGAGGAGACTGGAGAGAAAGGGACAGGGCTAATCGAGTGGCTCTTCACCCACACGGGGTAAACTCCTAGGCAATCCTCACAAAGGAGGGGTTTGCTCTTCGAGCAATATTGATCGCCGCATTTGCATCGGCGTGGACCCGATAGCCGCATTTTAGGCACTTGAAGTGAACACCATGGCGGTTCTTCGGGTTTATGAATCCGCATTGGTTGCACTCCAGAGATGTGTGTCTTGGATTGAAATAGCGGACTGGAATTCCGTTTCGTGAGGCCATTCCCTCAATTGCTCTTTGCAGTGTGGCTGTTGGGGTTAAATCTCCGCCTTTCCCAGAAGAAGGAATCAGGTCATCTTCGAGAGAGATGCCGTATTGATATTGCGTGGCTATCTCTTTTAGTTCCTTGCAGATGATACCGATGGCATTTTTTCTATACTTTCTATTCTTTTGATCCCACAGCTTGCTGGATGGTGGAGAGTTGTCAAATGTCTGCCGCAGATGAGTAAGCTGCATCATTTGTGTCTTCCAATCCTTTTGTTCCCTAGGCTTCCCCTTCCAATCTCGCGCCAAGAAGGTTACACCGTGAACTTTCCCGGTGAGGTCCGTTAGAGCTGCCACCACAAGGTGATTCCAGCCGACGCCAACCCCGATCCAACCCTTTGGTGCGAAGGGCTCGGGTGCAGGAAGCTCTATCGTTATGTAGACTCCGTACCACGGCTTATGGGCGGGTTCTGTCAGCCGAGCGCTTTTATAGGATCCTGGCGTTCGGGCGGCTTGGCGAAGCAAATCGTTTTTATGCTCACTGCAGGTCACCAATGCCTTAGCTACCTGACCCTTGTCTGATCCATAGGGAGTTCCTGAAACCTTCAGATACAGGCAAACACTGTTGTTTTCCAGTGCCAGCCAAGACTGCTTATCCAAAGCTAAAGTTATGTAGTCGATGCCTGTTTTAGGAAGATTTTTCATGGCTTGTATGGAGACTTTGTAAAGCTTGTCGGAATAGTCTCTGTAGGCCCTAAGCTCCTTGGCCAAGGCTTGATGATCGGCGCTTTGAACACTCTGGAAAGGGATGTAGCCTTTTATGGTAATGGTATATGTTTTTTGAGTAGCATCCCTGCGGATATCCTTCCTAGGTTGGACAATAGAAGCACCCGTTGGGGAAAGCGAATCCGTCTCACATGTAGTTGGAGAGTTATGCTCTTCAACAATCTCCTTCAATGCACGTTCAGACGGATCGTCAGGTTCAGCCATGGTTTCACCTTTTGGGTAAGGGCTTCCTTTGAACTACCATATTATGGAATGAAAACAGTTCTTCACTTTTAACCTAGTTGCTTTGCTAGCTTGCTGCTGTAGTTTTATCTCACTGAACTTGTGATAATAGGTATATAAGCAGAGATGCACATTATGATAAGCCCAATGTTCAAGATGTTGTGGTATAAACAAACACAACGTCCCAAAGAAAGAATATTGGAATCATTCAGAGCAGGAGTATTCTACGAGTTCAAGGTAGTGATATAATTGATAGATCGCATTAGAGAGATGCAAAGGATAGCCAGTAAAAAGCTTCTTAAAGAAGGGTTAAAGAAGCCTGGCATTCGTGGAGTGAGGTATTGTAGCAGCGATAACAGCTTGGCATCACCAGTGAGCCAATATGAAGAGTTTTTGAATGCCTAAATCCAGTTGAAATACTTTAAAGATGTTTTTCTCTGCTTTATCTCCGAGGACAAGGTTTCAGTCACTTGACTGAGGCTCATGCATGGCCATCTGGCTATGCCCTGTGGACCTTGGAAGCTGCTCTTCTTCAGCCCCTCTGAATCCTGCTCGAGACGTAGAGGCAGCAAGTTGGTTCCAGCCTGTACTTCTTTACCTTCAACGTCCTCTTTTCCTACTACCTAGGGGATATCGGAAGGTTTCAATGCTTGCAACCCCGGTGCTGCTTTGACTCTCTAATTGGATCAATCATGACTACAAAGATTTAGAGTTGTTTCAAATAAAAAGTCGCATGAAATCAGATCTTGTTAATATCCCAGTCACTTTTCCTTCCTCTTCCACAAGAATGGCCGGATAATGTATCATCACCTGCGCGACAACTCTCAAGGGTTCATTTCCCTCATATTTTGGGAGGGTTTCAATAATATCTGCTTCAAGCAACGTCATGTCGCTAAGTTTTTTCAGCCAGCTCCTTTCGTTTCCTTTTTCTGGTGTTAGCATTTTTTTTATTAGGGCATCCTCAGTTATGACTCCAAGATAAGCTTCGTTTTCGCTTCTTACAGGCAGCTGGCTGAATCCATTTCTAAACATCAGTTTAGCAACATCCCTGATCTTGTCATGCGAGTTTGCCCACGTGAGGTCCTTGCCTTTTACTGCCAAATCTTTCACTACTTTATTGTAGGGTATTGGCGAGAGCACCATAAGCAAGAACTCCACCAAACCCTGAGCCTCATAGTACATCAGATTCCTCTCTTCATGGAAGATTTTCCAAATTGAGGTCTGTGGCAATCCGAGTGGCTCGCCGAGAGATCGATCGGAAATTCCCAGCTCCTTTTTCATTCGCTCAACACGGGTGAGGAGTTTTTTTTCATCGGGAAGGGGTTCAAACGACTCCATCTTGATCATCACTATTCTATTTTAGAATAATAATTATTATTTAATATAACTTTATCTTAATATAATGATTGGTAATGACTGTGGGAAAAATGCAACAAAAGCTATTGTCGGAAGAAGAAAATGCTGGAGGCCGAGAAGGTGCTGTGGGACCAGGGTGAATGAAAAATGGCAAGGACTCCGGATAGTTCGCCCTTCATTAAGGGACTCTATATGCAGGCTGTGACTTCGGGCGAGAGTGCTGCAAACATACTGAAGACCAAAAAGAACCTTTCATCCGTAGAGCGGAAAAGACTTGAGCGGATAGTGAAGCAAGGCGAGAGGGCGAAGGAACACCTATGCGAGATGGGGGTCAACATATGAGAAAGCCAAAGCGTCAGGTCTATTCTAAGGGGGAGCTGAACCTAATGATTGACAGCATACTGCACCCCCTGGCCACTGGTGATAGTGCGGTTGCGATCCTGCTGCTTGATGGCCTCCTCCACTCTGCTGTCGAGCAGGACCCCGGGCAGAGCATCCAGAAATTCATCCGCTACAGCCTCCCTCTAATAGTGAAAAATAACCACGATAAGCCCAAGAGGGCAAGAAGAAATTCTCTTATGATTCATGGAGGTGAGAAAAGATGATAACGGATGAAGAATTCAAAGAGGCAATAATCCAGTATGTTAGGGAGCACTACGAGCACTACAGAGAGGCACCCTCTCTAGGGGAGATTATTAGGCACTTCGAAGGCGAGAAGCTGAGCTTCTCTCGCTTCTACAAAGTCTTCCCTAAGGGCATGTCTGAGGTCTGCACGCTGGCTGGTGTACCGGTCCCAACTGAGCGGATGAAGAGGACTGCTAAGGCAATAAGAGCCGGAAAGAACGGACGACAGGTCGCAATCATGACTCAGGGGACGCAGGTACCCTCAAGGGTTGAAGAAGACAGGAAAAATACTTTTCCAACAGGACCAGGCGGTGCGAGGTGTCCAGCAGAAGATTGGCCTGAACATGATGGAGCGAGCAACAGTATCTGGGATGATTTGCTTGACTTGAAAGCCCGAGTAGCGGAAGTGGAGAAGTACCTTATGATAGCGTTTAAGATGGTCAAGTCGCTCGATGCAGTGTGCCCTGAATGCGGAAACAAGCTAGTTCTGTGGAGTTTGTGTACTAACTGCCAGAAGGACTACACAATAACCCTCAATGTCCCAACCTCATAGACCATGTGAGATGATCCACCCAGGTTATGCAACTAATAAGTTTGCGAGAAATTTCAAAAATCCGGACTTCCATTTTTTTAATTTATCTCTTCGCTCTCCGTTTCCCCCTCTACTCTAAGCAAACATTAGTTCAATATTAAGGGGCTCTTTAATGATTTCTGAGAAGTGGAAGGGGAAGCAAAACAAGGAGGGGAGATAGCACGTTATCATTTTTGGGTGCTCGCTCCACCAACGTTCTTAGACGTTCCTGAACATTCCAGACTCGTTTTAAACACGCTCTGGTACACTCTGTCCCGCTCTGAGACGTTCCAAGACGCTCTGGGACGATGTCCTCACTCTAAGAATGTTCCAGCAACAGCCTGCTGGGTATCCCTAGGCAGATGCATAAGAATAGAGAAAGGAAGAGTGGAAGACGCAACGGGTGATAAAGTGGACTGGGTGGGATTTGAACCTCAGACTAGTGAAAGCAATATCTGCTATCTCTTCTGTTTTAATGACTGAGGGTACTTTTCATCAAAACAATCGACTGAATTGGTAAGTATCGACTCAACCAAGTTATCTAGTATCGGTGATACCCAATAAGGACCTGCTGTGCCTGTGCTTTCGAAGAGCCTTGTCCTCGCGTTAAAGGGGGGAAGGGGGTTGATGAACTGGGTATAGTCCTTGCTGCCAAAGACGTAAATTGCAGTTGGATTGAACCGAGCAAATATTGCATTACATATTGCCGTCAGACTCTGTCCCCATATTTTTGCAGTATATGGGATATCATTTTGGTGGGCAATCGTGTAATTGAAGGACGCCTGATAGGATTGTGCTTCCTCGAAAGCATCTATTATTCCATAACCGCCTGAAAGGAAAAACCATTCTACGTCGTTGGTATTGAGTAGAAATGATTTGATTTGTGGATATCTTTTTCGACGTATTGCTCGATAGGCACTTCCTGCATTGACATATAGATCAAAGGCATACGTTTTTTCAGTTCCTAGGCATGCTCGCGGATCTCGGAATATTCTTTCTCTTGTAGTCAGTAGGGAAGGAAGTAGGCGCTCCTCTAAATAATAGGAAGGACATGTTATCTTGGAACCTTTATCGATGGGGATAAACGGATACTTCGAGGCTGAACACGATGTAATGACAATGATGGTCAGATTACATCACCTGTTTGCTCTCATGTGTGATCCACATACTTTGGAAGCCTGCTAAATTTTAACATATATTTTTTATGCAATTCTTCTTCAACGGCGCAGGGTCTTTCAGTTGTTGCCCATCTTACAACTATCTTAGAGGTATCCTCTTTTTCCCGGATTTTCTCCCCAGCTGAATGCGGCAATTTCCCTTTTGCCAACCCCTGTTTGACCCGCATTCTTAGGTTGGACGCTTTCCCAATAGTAAGCCTCTCTTCCTCTTCTAGAAGTTTAGCCTCATAAACACCTGATTCGTTAGGAACGCTTATCCCAAAATTGAACCTCAAGTCAACTTTAAGATCGTCCCACTTTGCCCAATCGGTCCAATCAAGGGTGATTTTTGGTATTTCAATAATTTCCTTATCCATGGTTATTTACACGCTCCCTTAGAGATACTTCTAGACTGTAAAGTATGAACCTAATCGTTGTTGTCTCTCGCTGAAATCGGGACACATCTTTGACAGTTCTTTTTTGAACCTCTTTGAGTGGTTAAATTCCGATAAATGAGCAAATTCGTGTAGAATTATATACTCTGAGAGTTCCTCAGGCAGGGCTATCAGGTGCCAGTTGAAAGTGAGATCACCGTTCCTAGAGCATAGCCCCCACTTGCTGATGCTTCTGATGTAGATGTTTTTTACCTCAACATCAAAACGCTTGGACAATTCATCTACTTTGCCTCTCACATAGGAACTGGTTTCAGACTTCATCCAGTTATGAATCAAGCTCTGGGGATCAGCACCCTCGTTGATATGGACTATGAGTTTATTACCTGTAAATTCGACATCGCCCAGCCTGCCCGATTCGCTTTCCCTCTCGATAGGATAATACTTGCCCCTGTAAAGGATGCGATTCGGCTCGATAGTCTTCTTCGACCTGCTCAGCTCATCATATTTTCTCTGAATCCATTTGCTCTCCTTTTTCAGAAAGTCCTCAACATTGATCTTCTCTCCGCTCGGGATAACGACTTCAACGGTAAGGTCCCTTCTGATTTTTAGAGTGGCATTCTTGCATCTGTCGCTGGTCTTGGCTAGATATGTAATGCTAAGGTCACCTAGCTTCAATTCTGGCATGGGCACTACCTATGGGTTGTATTTGACCAGAAACTTCATCATCTCTGTGCTCATTCGTGAAATCTCTTCTGTTTTTAACTCCGTAGAGTATTTTTCAAAGTTGTGTTGGAAGACCTTCTCCTCCGTCTCGTTATAGACCTTGACCTTTTTATACCAACCAGGGAACAGGCTCTCTCCCAAGCTTTTGCGAAGATCTTTCACATAGCCTACGGTTTCAGTCTCCTTGACAGACGGGAGATGCTTCTTCACAACATTAAGCAGGGCGAACTCTTCCTTTGTCGCCCCGAGCTTCTTGCCGTGCTCCTCTACGGCAACCACCTCATTGATTAGCTGCTGCATGTCATTGATGAGCTTGCTCTTGTCTGTGGATTTGAGTATCCTCTCCATCCTTTCGCCGAGGGTTTCGTATATGGGGTTGGTCTCGAGGTTTATCCTTATGGTGTACTCGAGGGCTTGCCTCATCTCCATAACTTTTTCCTCGGTGGAGTATCCCCTTTCGTTGAGTTTCTTTATGTATTCGCTGTTGATGTCGAAGGTTGGAAGATTCTTTTCCAGTTTGTCGATGATCAGCTTCTCTCTGATGAGGTCCTTTGTTTTTTCCTCATAGTCCGCTAGGTCTGAGACATTCCTATTGCGAAACTTGTTGTAGGCTTCATTATTCTCGATTAACCAGGAATAGTCATCCATATACTTGAAGAGCATGGGATCGGGTGCCAGAGTCTCGTATAACATCTTCAGCTTCGATAGTTTGCCCTTGAACTCCTTGAATGTCTCCTCGTCTTTCAGTATTGCTATGAATTGCAGAATTGAGCTTCGGCTGCCATCTCTGGGAACATCACGAAACATCTTCAGGAGAGAGTTGATTGTTCTGTCAAACTCTTCCTTGAGGATGTCGTAGTTGTATGCGACGCCTTCTATGTCCTGCTCTTGGAAGTTGAGAGCTTTAACCAAATTATTGAATATGCCCACATAATCGAATATGATCCCTGCTTCCTTCCCATGATAGGGTCTATTGGTTCTGGCTATCGCTTGGAGGAGCTTGTGGTCCCTCAGAGGTTTGTCGAGATACATCACCTGCTCAATGGGTGCGTCGAAGCCAGTGAGCAGCATGTCAGTCACGATGAGAATGCGGGGGTTGGTTCCTTTCTTCTGGAAGTCTATTCTGGCTACTCGAAACTGCTCGGTGCTATCCATATGGTATTTCCTGAGCAGTCCGGGGTCATTGAGCCCTTTGGTGTAGATAACGGAAGAATACTCAGGGGGGAGATACTTGTCCAGGGCTTCCTTGTATAGGGCACACCCTTCCCTATCTACTGCCACTAGCTGTGCCTTGAATCCATTGGGTTCTATATGGGCTTTGAAGTGCTCTGCGATGTCTTTGGCGACAGAATCCATCCTATCCTTTGATTTTAACCATGTTCGAAGGGTTGCACTCTTCTCGAGCACCCTGTCCTGCTCCTCTTCGGTGAGGCCAGCAGTTATTTGGTAAAATTCCCTGTCCAGGGTTTCTTTGTCGACATGGGCCCTCGGCAGCCTGGCTTGGTATACCAAGCGGACTGTCGCTCCGTCCTCGATGGATTGCTTGATTCCATACTTGTCGAGGTAGATTTCACCCGTTGGGCAGAATGTCCTGAAGGTGCTCTTCCCACACTCGCTCTTCTCGATCGGGGTGCCAGTGAACCCAAAAATGAAGGCATTGGGGAATGCTTTCCGCATCCTCATCGCAAGTTTCCCATACTGGCTCCTGTGGGCCTCGTCAACAAAGATGATGATGTTTTTCCTCTCGCTGAGCACATTCTCGATGTCTTCGAACTTCTGAATGGTGGTGATGATAACTTCTCTGCTGTCTTTCATCAGCTTGTCTCTGAGGTCTTTGACACTTTCCGCTTTCGAAGTGTAGGGGAAATCGACATTCGAGAATGATCCCCATAGCTGTTTCTCTAGGTGTATCCTGTCCTCGATAAGCAGAATAGTGGGGTTGTCCATCTGAGGTGCTTTCTTCAGCTTCCACGCTGCCAGGAGCATGGTCAATGACTTACCCGACCCTTGGGTATGCCATATAAGCCCGCTCCTTACTTTCCCCTCGAGAACACGGGAAACAATCTTGTTGGCAGCGATTACCTGCTGATACATAGCAATCTTCTTTCTGACCTGCTCCATCTCCTTCTCGAAGACGATGAAGTTTTGGACAAAGTCGAGGAAGAACTCTCTTCTGAAGAGGTTCTTTATCGAGTTCTCTAGGGGGTCTTCGTATTCCCTGCTCTTCCATTGAAAATACTTGTCTTGAGTTATCCAATCGTATCTGAAGTTGATACCGTCCGTGGCACATGCCAGGGCGAGATACTTGAAGAACTGGGGAGCTTCCTCGTTGTATCGGAGTATCTGCTTTATCCCTTCGTGGTAATCAAGAAGCTGATGGGCGGGTGCCTTCGCTTCTATAACGACTAGAGGGATACCATTTACCATTAGAACAATGTCGAATCTGACATTCTCATAGCCAGAGAACTTGAACTGATTTGTTACAACATACTCGTTATTGCCAGGGTTGTCATAATCAATGAGGCGTATTGTTTGAGCGGTTTCACCCTGGCGTAGGATAATACTTTTCTCTCCCTTTACCCAATCAAAAAAATCGCTATTGCCATAGATGTTGTTGGAAATCACCCGCAGTTGATTGATAACTCTATCAACATCGGAATCGTTTCTGATAACTGAATTGAACTTTATTATTGCTCTTTTCAATGAAGGGAGATGAAATGGTTCATCAGCGTCTCTAACCATTTCATTTGGTGGAACATACTTCCAACCGAGTTCAACGAGCCAATCGATTATTGGCTTTTCAACGGTCTTGAACTCGGTAAAAGGCATTTAATTCACCTTAACTCTTAATCTGCCTGTAAGAAGGTCACTCATTAGCCCTTTTTTTAGGCTGTCTAATTCTTGTATTATATGCAGATCATTTTCTATTTTAGCATCAACATTGGAAAGTATTGATACGATGTAATCTTGTTCAAATCGTGTGTTTGGTAACGGTATAATTATTGACAATAAGTCACTGGAGCTGAAACTCACTTGAAATACAGCGGGTTTTAGTTTCTTTTTTATTTGTTGTGAGATCTCGCTTAACATAAGAATATATTTCACGCAATGCGGGTTGATGTTATGATTTATTGTTAAAGCAAAGTTATTGAAACCGATAATATATTTATCATCATTGCCTTCATACATGGCAACTTTTCCTATCTTTTCAGGACTGTTAACACAATTTATTATTATGTCATTAGATTTAATATAATATTTATTTTTGTCATCAATTAATAACTCATCTAAATATTTTATGCTATTAAAATTTAATATATTGTTATCATCGATGCAATCAGAAGTGATGTATCCGATGCCTTTTTTTTCGTTGTTTGTCGCCTGTGAAGGTCCCCTTTTAATAACATCCACTATCTTTCCAAGTTCATCTATATTCCATTGTTCGGGGATCTCCCCAATCTCTGTCTGCTTGAATCTGGTATGCCTTATCCCTTTTGTGAGAAGTTTTTGCATTAATGCCTTTTTTATTTTTTGATTCCCATGAATTCTCATCTGCGTTATTTTGATCTGTTGATCTACTGACCACAATATTGCGACGATTTTTTGTTGCTCTTCAATTTTTCGAGGCACAGGTATCTTTATCTTTCGTATACTTTCCAAATACAGCCCTTTTCGAGTGGTTGAGGTTTGAAGAGCCTCCATTTGATATTTAGTCATTGACAAATGTAAAAGATAAGCCAGAAAATAAGAATTAATTCGAGTTGCGGGTCGTAATAAGGCTACACTTCGCACTATATTGAACTCTTCTTGAGTTTCTACAACTGCAGTTCTACCAAGAGTCCCTACGCATGTCAGCAAAACATCCTTATCTTGTGGATGGCATCTTTTCATTTCTTTTCTATGTTCTTCAATCGATATTTTGTCGACATTGTCAAAATGGATTTTATCATCATAGATATTCTCAACTTTTATTAAAGCAATGCCATTAGGAGCTTTTTTAGGAGTATTGTGAAAACCATCAGTTATATCAATACAAACATGACCATTTCCAAGTTCCAATAAATCCCAATCTTCGGGGATCTCCCCAATCTCTGTCTGCTTATACCCTGGCTTACTGCTCATAGCCAAGTTCCTTCATGAAACCCTTCACTTTTTCTTCGATAGCCTTCCGCTCTTCTTCAAGTTTCTTCAGTTCCTGCCAGACCTTGGCTATATCGACAGGTTCCTCCTCCTCGAAGACATTAACATACCTCGTCACGCTGAGGTTGAAGTCATTCTTCTGTATCTCAGGAAGCTCCACAACCCTGGCATATTTTTCAATGTCCTTGAAACCTGAATAAGTCGAGATAACCTTTGAGATGTCTTCGCCTCTCAATCTATTCATATTCTTCAGCTTTTCAAATCCTTTCGCAGCATAGATGAAAAGAACCTTCCCTTTCCTTTCCTTGGGTTTGTTACAGTTGATGAATATAAGACAGCCAGGTGCTCCAGTGTTGTAAAATATCTTCTCTGGCAATGCTACAACGCAGTCGATCAAGTCCTCCTTAATCACCTTCTCCCTGATCTTCCCTTCGGCTCCTCCCCTGAATATGGCACCCTGATCCAGCACCACCCCCATCCTACCGTTCGATCTTAAACTGGCAATCATATGCTGTATCCACCCCCAATCAGCGGTGCTGTTGGGGGCAATACCATAGGTGAATCTTCCGAACCTATCGTTCTCCATCAGTGGCTTGAAACCATCCTGATTCCACATCGGATTAGCAAGAACAATTTCGAACCTCTTGAGGGAAGAACCATCAAGGAACTTTGGGTCGACGAAGCTGTCACCCTGGCGTATGTCAGCCTCCATATCGTGGAGTATGACATTCATCGATGCTATTGCCCAGGTGTCGCCGTTTATCTCCTGGCCAAAGAGGAAGAGTTTCTTCGGGTCCTTCTTGTTTTCCAGAAGGTGATAATGGGAGACTATCAGCATTCCTCCGCTCCCGCAACAGGGGTCGTAAACCTCGCATCCCTCGCCAGGGTTCAATATCCCGACCATCACCTTGACGACTTCCCTTGGGGTATAGAACTCACCAGCCCTGGCAGGAGCTTCCTCGTTGAACTGCTTCAGGAGATACTCGTATGCGTTCCCCAGCATGTCAGGGGAGACTTGATCGTTTCCGAGCTGAAGTTGGCTAAAGTGCTCGATCAGCCGGACTAGCCGATCCTGGGGAATCTCGTCCTGCTTATTAAAATCGATTCGGTTGATAACCCCGTCTAATGGTGGATTGTTCTTTGCGATGGATGCTAGGGTGTCGTTCAGCTTCTGACCAACATTCTGGCTCTGCTTCCGTATATCCTCCCAGAGACACCCCTCGGGGATGATAAACCTATGGAACTTCTTCTTTGCGATCTCCTCGTTTCCATACTTCTTCAACAGCTCCTGATACTCTGTAAGATAGACATCGGATAATCTCTTGAAGAATAGCAGGGGGAGAACATAATCACCATACTTCTCTGGCTTCACTGCCCCCCTGAGGATGTCCGCAGCCTTCCATAATACCTGTTCAAGACCCTGTTGATTGAGACCGTCGTCAATGAGTTTTTTTTGCATTTAGTTCACCTTTGCTCGCAGTCTACCAGTGAGAAGCCCTCTCATTAGCCCTTCTTTTATCTCCAATAAATTGCATGATATTCGTGACATATTTTCTATATCACCATCAATGGATAAAAGAATTCTTGTTATTTTTTGTTGTTCAATAATAGGTGGTGTTTGAATAACGAGTGTCGATAGTATTGACGCATTTATTCCGCTCTGTGCACTTCCTACCTTCTTTTGACTAATTTGATGCCAATAATATTGGGAATTGAAAAAATATTGAAGAAATTCAGGGGTTATTTCTCTTGTGGGTCTAACCCTGATAAGATAAGAAGCAAAAACTGCCTTTGGGACATTTCTTATTAAGAGACTTTTTCCTGTGGTCGCTCCTGTTCTGGCAAAGAGGATGTCCCCTTCGTGCAATTGGTATTTAAGGAATAGATCATCAGAGCATTCGCAATATGGAACGGTATTCCAATCTACTTTTCCGTCTTGAATATCTGTAATTCGAAGAAATTTAATTCCTGTTTGTGCTTCTTTTGCACTTTGAGTGTAACCGTATTCTGGTTTTTCGCATATACTTGATAATATATTAATTTTCCACTCTTCAGGTATCTCCCCGATTTCTGTTTGCTTAAATCGGGTGTGACCTACGCCTTTGATCAGGAGCTGGTGCATGAGACCCTTTTTTAAAGTTAGGGCTTTCGCTATATTTTCAGCAGTCTTTTCTATAGCATCGTCGACTATTGAAAGGATTGATGCAATAATATCTTGTTCATGAGCAGGTGGTAACCTGATTATTTGTGAATAACATTCGACTCGGTTTAAGCCTGGCACGCCAGTTGCTGCATTCAGTCGGTGAAGTTCTAAAAAAATGAGCAGGTAGTATAACCACTTCAAATTCATTTTGTCATCTTTTACGGAAATATAATATGTAGTATCTATTGCCCAAAAATTTGTAGTGACCCATTGTATTGCCCCAACAGTTCCCTTTCGCCCTACGACTATCCCTGGCTGCGTAACCATTGATTCATTATGAAAACCAACAATTCCGTTTGAGCCAAATACAGGAATTTTCCCATCTATTCTTTTTTGAACAGGTAGGCTTCTACCATATTCAAGTGAAATAATATCTCCTAATTTCTTAATTCCCCATTCTTCAGGAACCTCTCCAATCTCTGTCTGCTTATAGCCTAGCTTACTGCTCATAGATTCAATATCCTGCTAGAGTTGGGTTTTCTAATCGCACATCTGGGCAAGTCTTACATTTAAGATAAACTGATTTACTCCTTATTTCCAAAGTTCAATTATGTCAAAACAGATGGACTCGTCTTCCACTCTGAGGGAGGGGCACCTGTTTTTGACATGGAATGGCAAACCGATTATGTCTTTTAGATTCGATTCAACTACAGATAAAGGAATTACATTAGGGCCATCAATGGAAGGCAATGATATTCATTTAACAGTATGGGAAAATATGGGTAAAGTCCGTTATCATGTCAGACATAAGGGGATCAAGGAACCTGCTGACGAAAGCCCTCTAAGTGCTCAAAAATCGTCGAAACTTGTTGCTAATGATATTGAAAAAATGATAAAAAAACGACTAAAAACATATAATCGGGATAGTCTCTGTTGGGCCTTTACTTTTCCTAGGTGGGAAAAAATAAAGTCAATTTTGCCAAAAACTGACTTAGCAGGCAACGTCTATGTGCCTCTAGAAATCAACTTTGCACAGTTGGACATGGATTTTTCAAAAAGTGATCTTTGGATAAGGGTTCGCATTCAAGAGCTTCTTACAACTGAACCTTTTTTTGGCTTTAAGGAAATTAGAAGGGAGCTCAGATTAGTTAAACCAATTTCTAAGAATCAAATGCTAGCCTGGCCATTATCTAAGGTAGATGAAATCCAAAGGTATATGTTGGAAGTCTTCGGAATTGACCAATTTTTCCAATATCTAGAAAATACTCCTGAAGGGAGGCAATATATTTCTCAAGCCCAAAGCAAATTAAGACAGTTGATTGGACTATAGCAGCTTTTAGTAATCAATTGCCTGTTTTAATTTTCAGACTCGTCAATCCATTTTAATCGCAAATTTGTTGGTGGATGAGTTTCTGATGGTTCATCAAGATTTTGATTATCTTCCAGTGCCAATAGTGCTGTTTTTATTGCATCTTTCCCTACATATCTTACTGCAGCGTGATCAGCCCTTTTTTCGAACCACCATTGAATAGGTGCGAGAGCTATCATCATATATGCAAATAAACCTAGATCAATAATTATCGGGTTCATGTTATACCAACTAAAATACAGACAAATCATTATTGGAAGAATGTAAATGATCTGGATGAATCTGTGTTTTTCCTTTATATGCCAGAATTCATGGGCACCTACAGCTTTGATCTGTTCCATACTAAGTTTCCTAAGAAGCTCATCACCCATGAAGAATTGTTTCCCCCAAACATAAGCATTGCAGAGGTTTGGGATGACTTTCATTCCATCTATTCTGAGTTTCATTTTTCTTGAAAGAATTGCTAGCTCATTAGGAAGAGGTTGTTCAATGCCCTTATTTCTGAAGGTGAACCTGATTTGACTTGCAAATAAAGGATAATAACAGTAAATAAACAACTCCGCAGAAACTAACATGACAATCGAAGAAAAGAGCTTGACCAAGGGAATATTGAAGGCGGTAAAGAGGGTAATACTCGCAACAAGAATACTACAGATTATCAATCTTTTCCAAAAGCCTATTTGAACATATTTTACATATGCCTTGACTTGGCTAGCCTTCATCAGATCTACTCCCTTCCTCAATTTTTTCTTTTATCCTTTCTTGCAACTTTGAGATTTGATCGACGTCATCAGAAAAATGGAATCCCTTTTTTATCATCAAGTCAATATACTCGCTTCGGCTCATACCCAGTGCCTTCGAAGTTGTATCCATTTTCCCGATTGCTTCTTCTGACAAGGCCAGACTCACAATTTTTTTTGGCATGAATATATTATTAATATTAATAGTCTTATTAAGATAATGGTTTTTATAGTAGCACCCAAGTGACTATCGAGACCACTTATATGGGATTAGAATTAGACTAGCAATCACTTATTCATATCTTGAAACAGATCGCTTGAATTCCTTTTTCTCTTCATTCTTCTCATTCTCCGCAATTGCCTTTTGGACGCTAATCTGCAGGTTCTGGAAAGCTGTGTTCTTGGGAGAGAACTCCAAAGCCTTGCTGATCGCCCTCGTTGCCTCCTCCAACCTCTTCTGACCATAAAGCCGCTTGGCAAGGCTATAAAATATTACTGGGCGCTCGCCAATCATCTTTGCCAAAGAACTCCTATATTCCGCATCATTTGGCGACAGCTTAACCGCACCTTCCATAGTCGAGATGGCTTGGTCGATGCTGTCGGGATAGAGTTTCTTCGCCTCTTCAGCAAGTAACTGTGCCCTGTGGTAGTTCGCCAGCTCTTCCAGCTGCCGTGCCAGAGATTGGTTGTTTGGGTCGAGTGTAATCGCCTCGGCAACCAGCATCATTGCAAACCCAAAATTCTTCCCTCTAGCATACCCCTCCGCAGATGGCACCAAAAAAGAGGGGAAGGGTTGCCTTCCAGTATCGCCCTTATTGGCTTCAGATGCTTTTTCCGACAGGGTAGATCGTTTGTCTGGATATTGGCATGTTAATGATTCTGCACACTTCAAAGCAACTGTAAAGTTGCCTGATTTGATATTAGCGAGTATTTTTTCCGAGAGCGCTGCTGGGTCAAGGCTCCGTTCGATCTCTTCTCGCGCATCTTTGTAGGTATTACTGCAGGGGGCGTAACTGATTGCCAGCTTTATCTCATTCAACGCACTGATGAAGTCACCAGCCTCCTTGTAGGCCAGCGCTTTTTCGTAGTAACCATATGCAGTTCTTCGCTGATCAAGCGCCATTAACGTTCTCTTTTCTTCGTTCTAAGAAATAATCATTCCTTAAATTCTCGTCCTGCCTTAGCCGTGATAGTTCGCATGTTTCAAGGATTAATAACATCCAGCAACAAGAGCCTATTTTTCATCTAATTTCTGAAAGAAATATCCACGCCGTATTTCAAGTGCGCCTTCATATCTCAGAGGATGCCTTTCAAAATCTTCTGTCATTGTATGTACTTTGTTCTGCTCCTCCAGTGCTTCTGTTGTTCTCCCTAATTGGATAAGCGCTTCTGTTTTCGCCTGATGAAATTCCGAGCTATCGGGAAGTAACTCCAAAGATGAATCAAACTCCATCAATGCTTTTTCGTAATCCTTCATTGATGTGTGAACCAGCCCTTTGAAGTAGTGATAATCGGCATTTCTTGGGTTGAGTTCTATAGCCTTATTCATCTCATCAATGGCTTCATCAAAGCATCCCAATAATGCAAGGGTGTCTCCCTTTTCAAAGTGAGATTGCACATTCCCAGGTTTTAATTTGATCGCATTATCAAACTCAACCAAGGCGTTTTCGAAAGAACCAAACTCAGCCATGCATTTAGCCAACCAAAGATGCAGGCGATAGTCTTTTTGATTAAGCCTGACCCCTTTTTCAAATTGAGTACATGCGTCTGGAATTTGATCCTTATCAAAGAGCACTATTCCTTTCTGCAAAAACTTGTCTGCTTTCTTTTGGTTCATCAATCCTCTTCCTCGACAATCCTGTTGGACAAGGTTATACGATATGCATTTTCCTTTTTCGCGAGGCTTGCGATGTCCTGGTCTATTTCGTCATGCGCGATCCGCGATGATATTGCAGGATAATTAAGCATCGACAATTCATCGTAAAGGCCCTTTTCTCTTATGAGCGAAATCAACTCTCCCTTATCCTCAGGGAAGCATATTCGGACGTATTCCTTCACTGAGGCTTTTTTGTTTGAGCCGTACACCCGGCTTAATCCTTTTTGCAATGCAAACTCAACGAGCTCGCCTCGCAACTCCTGAATTTCCTTATTGGCAGTGCTCATTAATTCCTGCAGCTTAGCTAGCCTGTCCACTAGCTTTACGCCGTCATCGTTCTTGAACTCTTTGACGGTCTTTTCCTCCAGTTCAACTTCATGCATGAACAGGGGACAGCGTTCCCGGTAGAGGCAGTAGTCGCACAAGGCGCTTTCATTCGGAGTAAAGTTTTGGCAAGATTCAATTTCTTTAATTCGCTCCATGACATCCTGCTGGAGCTGCTCCAACTGCTTGTGTGTTCGCTCAGAGACAACCTCCTTATCGAAGGCAAGCATATGCCAGACCAGATTGATTTTTTTAGCATCTTTGAACTTGTCCTTTACCCAGAGAGAGTACATGGCCAGCTGTCTGTCATCATCTGCCTCCTCCTGATCCTTCAGCCTGTTGCTGGTCTTGTAATCGCAGACGTAATACTCATCGCCTTTGCAGCCTAGTCTGTCTATCCTGATATGGTAATAATTGCCATCGGGCAGGGGCAGCATCTCTTGCGTTTCTAGGCCAATTACAGTCATCTGATCAAAGGGTTTGTAATGATTGTAATAGTCTGAGAGGAATTTTTCGCCCATCTTTTTGTAATTCTGTTTAGTGTATTCGCTCTTAGTGATCTGAATTTCATCGGTCCATTCCTTCGCCCATAGCTTGTCATAATAGGCGAGCAAATCATTTAGCGAGTTCATCTTTTGATACTTTAGATCTCTGTAAAGCTTCTCAAGAGTCCTATGTACGAGATTTCCTAGGAATGCTTCAATCGTGTTCGGCGTCTCGACTTCAACGCGTTCGATGTATGCAAGTTTATACTTGTAGCGGCATTGTTCAAAGGTGCTAAGTTTTGAGTTAGAGTATGTAGCCATTTCAACCACTATAATGGTGTCTATTGCGAGTCAAACCTTAAAACAGATTTGTCAGCAACGAAATGGAAGTAAACGAGTATTATGATGCTTCAGTCATAAAGTCTGACATTATCTGTTTCAATTGCTCTTTGACCCCAGCAATGTAATCTTCGTATCCAATTTCGTTGCAGTCGTCTAGGTGAAGGTCAACGGTTCTCGCGTAGATTTTGACCTTGCTTGAGTCCTCTCCTGTAAGGTCCCGTACCAAGGTCAATTCCCTGTCAATTTCTGAGGCTTCTGATTTTGGATAAATAAGGCAGCATGCTTTGCTTTTCCGCAATGCCAAGCTGTAAGCTATGACCTGATAGTAATCTGCATTTGCTGGATCCTTCTTATATTTAGTATCAATTATGAAAGGATATTCCGCTTTACCCTTACGCAGCACAATGTCTGGTTTCGTTACTATTGTCTTTTCCTCAACGAGTTTGTTGAAGCGAGGTTGTCTTTCGATTATTAAATCTTTGAATTCAGTGCCTATGACTTCTTCGACCATTTCAGTGATAAAATCCTCATAAACTTTATTCATGTCTACTATGAAGTTGAACCCTCTCGACTCTCCTTTGTAAACACTTCTGATGAATCTCTCTTCAAGGATGAGCCTGGACAGACGGATTATATCTTCATAGTGTTGGTTAATTCTGTTGAACCTGATGAAGCTACATTCATGAGGATCCATGTTAACTAATGTAATGAAATCTTTTAGTGCTATTTCATGCCTTCTCAACTTACTTCTTAACTTCTGATCGAACTTTATAAGGGATATAAGGGAATGCAAAGCGCTTAGAACCATTTGATTTTCCTTGTTGTCAAAAGTGAGATCCTCGAATTCGCAAAAAAACCTTGACTTGTAGATCATGTTCTTCTTTATCTGACCCTTGATTAAGATCTTGCCTTTTGCAAAGCGCGCGTTCTCCTGTTTTCTAACATATTTTCTCAGTAGCCCTTTTCTAATTACATCGTCGAGCTCTTTCTGGAAGAATCGCCCTAAAATGTCAAAGAAATTCATACCTTCTTTGATTTCAATTGGAGTTTCTGGGTCGTACAGAAATTCTTCTTCGTCTTTCAAGGAGCTGAGTAAGTAAAAGAGGTTCGTATTCACTTTCGTGGAGAAATGTATTCGTTTCTCTGAAAGTTGAATTATGCCTGCGTAGGGGCCAACTGTGATCTTGGGTTTGTATTCATGGTCGCTTAGACGAGTGTAGGTAATTCTGATATTTTTTTTCGAACCTCTGTTAAAGTATTTGCTATGAAGATATGCCTCATCTTCTTTTGACGGATAGAACTCCAGTTCTTTCTCTAATGAATTCTCTGGGACTGTAATTAATTCTTCAGCCATTTGTGGAGCCTGCTTTGTTAAGCACTAGGTCCAGAAAACTATCCAGTTCTTCTATCTTTGTGAAGCCTTTTATGCCAATTCTGTTGTTAATGTAGAGATTTTGTTCTGTCACTTCAAGAGCTTGAAGTATCTTGTCATAATCACAGTCAAAGTACTCCTCTAGCAAGGGAAGAATTTCGTACTGCCAAACTCTCATTAAGGCGCCTTGATCAAACACTCTAAAGAAGAAAGAATGACCTATTTGTTTGTCTCTCCCTAGTTCTTTGATTATTTTACCATTGATTTTTGTGACAGCATCAATGGATTTACTTAGATATTGATAGACATCGTTCTGTTGGAGTACTGCTTTGTTTCGCTCCATATGATTAGATCGTAATATGTCAAAATCTGGAGGCACCTCCACGAAGCCGAACCTTCGTCTGAGCGCAATATCTACAAGAGCAATACTTCTATCAGCTGTGTTCATCGTTCCTATTATATGCAGATTTGGTGGGACGCTAAATTCATCATTTGAATATGGGAGTCGAACGACTATTTCGTTTTCCTGAGCTAACCTCTTGTCTTTTTCTAGTAGAGTAACTAGTTCCCCAAATATCTTTGATGCATCTCCTCTGTTGATTTCGTCTATGATAAGAACAAAGTCCTCTGCTTTGTCCCAAATGTCATTTCTGATTGCTTCTCTTAATTTGCCTTTAACCTTGCTCTGGTACTTCTCAAATATGCTTCGCCATTGGTCTTCCCAAGGTTCCAAGCTTCCATTTAGGTTTTCTCCGATTGCTTTCGCTAACGCAAGGGTACAGATTTTCTTAAATATCCCCCATTTTCTGATGTAGCTTATTTCTCCATTATTTTCTGCTTTTCCTTGGTCAGTGTTGACAGTTATTCCTTCAATGAACTCTTCATAGCTGTAAGAGGGGTGGAAGGTAATGAATTCTAGACGCCCCTCGGTGCGAAGCTGGTTGTATTGAGCATGAAAATCATTCTCAGACATATTTCTAACTCTCCTTTATCTGATTTAACTTTGCTCCTATCAATTTCGAAAACATTTGCTCGAATCTCCTATGGTTCTCTCCCATTAGCTTGCGTGCTACGTAACAGATAACCTACTGCAAACCTTTGAGCCTCGTAGGTTTTGCCAGTACCTGGCGGGCCATACAAAATAATCTGTTTCTTCTCCTGCAATAATTTAAAAAAGGGTGATTCGCCATCTTGTTGTCCGCGTCTGTTTACTGCTGAACCGAAGCTGACTTCAAGTCCTGCTTTTTCAAGACTTCTCACAAGAGCTAGTTTGTCATAATTCTCTGCACAAATCAATATTGTTCCCGGAACCTTAACTTTCTCATCAAGAGGAGGAGGCAATTTTGATCTATTGAAGTTCCTTGGTTTTTCCCACCATACTACTTTGCGCTGGTTGGCATATCCTAATTCTCCATTTATGTTTCCAACCCTGTTCTTGTCATCGAAGTAGTAATCGCCTTCAATCTCTCCTATCATGGCAACGGTATTATTCCTACTATAAGCAATTATAAGATCCCCTTTGTGGATTTTATCTCTAAAGGTAATCAGCTGATTTGCGTCTTTTAGACTACTTAGATTAGAACCACCCCACTTTGCTTGACTAATTTGCTGTATTTCATCTTTTGTTTTACCAGTTAAATCACCGAAATCAGTCCAACCTACTGCGACAACTCCATCTTCGTAAAGGATCTCAGCTGCCCTTTTAGGATCTTTATGATGGGTAACTATCTTAATTACTTGCACATTGGTTGTTTTTTCTACAATGTCGAATTCTTTTCTTTTTAGGAAGTTGTTTGTCTCATCACCCCCAGAGAATTGCGAAGGGTCTAATTCACGACCATTAGCGAACTTATTTGCTAAGGAAATTACGTACTTTGGGGGAAAGTGTTCTCCGTTGTAAAGAATACTCCATGCAGTCGATTCGCGATAAGGTGGGATCTTGCCTTTCTTTATCTCGCTTATAGCTTGGAGAATGTGTTGACGAGTAATGTTTGACGGAATCACAAGTCAAGCCTCATCAAGCCATTTACGACATTTATTTTCTGTTGGCGATTCTTAGTCATCAATTTCACCTATTGTCTTTGTCAGACAGGAATTCTACAGCAAGTTTTTGAGCTTGAAAGGTTTTCCCCGTGCCAGGTGGACCATACAAGATCACCTGCTTTTTCTCAGATAGCAATTCGACGAAGCCCTGAGGTGCTTTTTTCATGACTGGTGCGATGGTCCCTAGCGTCTTGAGAAGCGTTCTCAATTTTACTAGATGCTCTTCTGCTTCATTGTTCGGAGGGTTCAGTTTAACAATTTTCTCATATCGATCTATCACATCTTCAAGGATTCTTTTTGCGTTTGAAGGTTCAAGATAGTTGAATCCTCCTTGTCCGACTCTCTGGCCGTTCAAGTGAGGCTCAGAAGCATCTAGGTAGGTTTCAGGCAAGAACCCGAAAGACACTCTTCTATCGCCTGAGATGTTGAAATAAACATTCCCTCCTATTGCTGTGTTTTTATCTAGAACTCCTTTCTCCAAAAACTGGGCATTTCCGTAGATTCCAACAATCCTTCCATTGGAATGGAAAAAGATGATTTTTCCTTGACCTTTGTTTTCAGCGAAAGCTCTTGGTGTGCCATGGCACTGAAAGAATCCATAGACTACTTCTGGCGTATCGACTGCTTTATCGAATTTGAAGTCTAAGGTTTCATGAGGCATATTTCCCTTTGCAACGTATCTGTACCCTGATTTTGGTGGTATTTGGGGTTCCATCCATCGATGGTCATTCCAAGCAAGATTAGCAACAATATAGCTCCCATGAATGAATTCATTCTTTGAGCTGGGTTCTTCGAAGGCTGAATAGATAAAATTATAGATTGGCTCAAGTTTTTTGAAATCTTCAATTATTGAGTTAACCAATTGAGGAGACGTTACCATAGGGTCATTTAGGTCATATTTACGAACTATCTCCATATTGTCCGATTGGAGCCAATTACTTAGACTAACTTCATCCACAATTCTATTTTTTTCTGGTGGCACATTATGAGAAGGTATGTTTCGAGTGATCGGAAATGTAAATTCAAGGGGCAGTGCCTTCGCATACTCTACGAAAGTGCTTTTTTCACGTTCTGCCTTTTCTCTAAATTGATTTTTCATTGGTTCCTTTACCCTACTTCCCCAAAAAATTCCTGTCTCGAAAAAAGAATCGTGAACAGTGATGTAGAGTTGAAAATCAGACGACTTATTTCCACTCGCTTTTCTATAAAATGCTGCCCATAGATATTCTTGATATATCTTTCTATCTTTTGTTGGAAATCTTCTATTGATTACCGACAAGCAATGCAATGAATCAGCCTTAACCTCCAATGAGGGATATGTTTTTGAAATATACTGTTCAGCTATGTCTTCAACTAAAGCTTTGACTCTCTTGTTCAGATCGTCTAGCCTAGATCTATTTGCATCCATCCATTTTTTGTTATTGTTGGACTTTAACTCTGCTAAGAAATTAAATGAATCCCGGGTGAAACCGGTAAATCTCATCCTTAAAGCACCTTTAATTCTCTTTTCAAGAACAGCATTAATTGAGCTTCTGTATTCTTTACTAATTACCGTTTCATTTTCTGTGGTATAAGAAGTGTACTTCTTATAGCGCCCCTCAGACGCTCAATACGATTCATTGGGATACAATTTGCAATTAATGGCCGCTTTAACAATAATGCAGACATTTTCTTGGATTACGTACGATCAACATCACAATTGCATTCGTCCATATGAGACTTTGGATGGAAAGACGCTTACTGAGGCTTGCGAGATTGAGGTCAAGGGTGAAAACAAATGGAAGATGCTAATCCAGAATGCAAGTCATCATACTTAATATTTGTAATGAAGTTCTTGACGGCACCATGTTAGATTCTTCGGAGCAGAATTTGTAAATGTAAACTCATATTTTTCAATATTGATGATATAATCTGCTTTTGCTGGAAGTTTTAGGGAATTAGACATAGGTTCCAGCCCCTGGATTCTTATTCCAAGACCCACATTTAATATTTATGGATGGAATCTCTCTATTTATCATGTTTGGAATTAATAGAGGAGGATAAACAACGCCGTCAGATATCCAAATATAAGAATTATTAGCATTTTCAATCGCCCCAAGTTTAACTTTGAAAGGAACGGGGTTAGGTATAGTCTGGTTTAATTGAGTAATTATCGTTTGATATCTGTATTGTTGAGGTAATAGTATCTCAGCATCGAAAGGTTCTGCCATTTTGAATTCCTTTGCGTAAGAATAGTATATTTTCATCATTAATTCTTCCTCCACGGTAGAGGGTTGGACAACCTTCAGCCCAATTTCTTTAGCTAAATCTCTTGTAATTTGAAAATCGTGAGTATATACTTCAGTAAGAAACCTAATGATGTTTTCTATTTTCTCTTCATTTGTCTGCGAATCCATGTGTAATGATAGAACCTCTTTGGCAATTCGTCTTATTTCATTATATACTCGATTAACATTTCCAAGTGCTAAAGGCTCACAGTTTTTTGTCAATTCTTTAAATACTTCCAATTTATGATCTTCGCCACAAAGTCCGACTTTGTCTCTTGCTAAATTTAGGTATGCTTGAACATCTTCAACGCTGATCTGCTTTCTATTTAATGGATTAGAAGGGTCAACTTGAGGATTTAATATAGGATTAAAAACACTACCTGTTGAAGGATCAACTGGGCTAAGAACGCCCATCTTCCCCATCACAATATTATTCGCTCCCAATGCGAGCTGTGTTCCAGCACTATGAGCCCGGAATGGAACTAAAACGTTAAATTCTTTGGTATATTCTCGAAATAATTTTACTATACTATATGCAGACATCATAGCCCCACCTCTTGTATAGAGGAGGAGTTCAATTCTATCCCTAGTCCCAGTTTCTTCTAATAAAGAATGCAATGGTTCAATAGCATCATCTGCGATCATAAGATTTGTCATGTTTGTACGATCTGTTAATGTAAAATAGGTAATCAAAACGGAGTTCCTTTTTTTCTGCAATTCATCAATAAGCTTTTTTCGCTCTTCAAAATTACTCATGACCCATACCCTATATATTTTGAAGTAAATGATAGTATAACATTGTCACAAAAATAGTTTTGGTTTTTTAAATATTAAATTATTTAAACTTTGACTTTTGCTACCAAATAATCCCAAAGTAATATGTTATAGCAACCAGAGCCAAGATAATATAAGGTAAAAACAGCAGTAGAGTTTCGAATTTCTTGGATAAAGTCCATTCATTAGATGCCCTAAATAAAGCTACAAAACCTGCTATAATGCTAATGACTATTGAAATGAGAAATATTTGTACGCTGAGAATAAGCGACACGAATTGGTGATTTACACTTAGAAAGAGATACAGAAAATAAATGTTCATCACTTCAAGGAAAGTAATACTTATCAAAAGCACAATACCTGGAAGTTCTGGGTCTTCTGGTTCTGGTTTCGAAGCGATTTGAAAAACACGAAATGCGTACAACGCTGCGAAAAGAAGAAAAACAATACCTACAATGAAAAATGCGATTTCAGGACTATTTGAGAGAAAGAATGGTGCAGCCATGTCGCATAGTATTGAAAATAAGAAAAATAATCCTGCTAAAAAGAATAACATTGAACTTTGGTTGAGCCAATCAATAGGCTGATCTGCTTCCTCGTATTTTATTCCTAGATCAATTATAGCCTTACGCTTTTTATCATCAAAAGCGCTGGTACTTTCTGCTTTGATACTTTCCACTAACTGTTTTGCGTCATCATCGAGTTTTTTCAGTATTGCCTTTCGAGCTTGTTTCATTTTATCTTGGAATGCTAAATACAAAGTTAACCAAACAAGCCAACAAACGCCTAGTAAACCAATGCTTGCTTCTAGGATTGCAGACACAATTAACAAGAATAGTGATAGGGTAAATATAAGTGTGACAATTAATCCTCTTAGAATCTTTATCAAAACTTTTGTATTTTCTGGCTCATCACCCGATTCTTTACAATGGAGTAGATGACCCGATAACGTTACAGAACCCAAAATAATAATCCTTATTGACTTCGAGACATTCCCAGCCAAAACTTGACCGCTACTTTAGGATAGTACTGGATCACAAAATCATTATTGCCTTAATTTTTACTCTGAGCAATACTTTTTAAAGAAGTGTCATCAATTGATGGCGTAAGGGGTCGTCGTCCAGCTTGGTTCAGGATGCAAGCCTGGGGCGCTTGTGATCTCGGGTTCAAATCCCGACGGCCCCATCACTTCTCCCAATCAAATCCCCGAAATACTTTTTTAGTTGTGCTGTCTGCCCTAGGTGTATGAAGCCGCTTGTTGTTTATTATTCGAGGACTGGTATAACAAAAAAGGTAGCCGAGAGCATCTCAAAGGAACTCGGCTGCGATTCTGAGGAGATAATCTCCAAGAGGGGCAGAAATGGGCCCTTCGGTTTCATGTACTCAGGCTATGAATCCTACCGAAAGAAGCTTGCTGAAATTGGTGAAACCAAGAATGACCCCTCCGCCTACGATCTTGTAATAATCGGAACCCCCATCTGGGCAGGCAGGATGTCTAGCCCAATTCGAACCTACATCACTAAGAACAAGGATCGTTTTCCGAAAGTTGCATTCTTCGTCACCTGTGGCGGCATGGATCTTACGAAAGCCATGGCAGAACTCGAAGATCTCTGCGGAAAGAAATCAGCAGGAACGCTCACCGTAACGACTGAAGAAGTGTCAAAAGACAAGTACCTTCAATCGGTCAAAGACTTTGCAGCCAAAATCTCCAAAGGAGAAAATTGATATCGCCGCATCAATATAACCCCAGTCTATTTAATTTTTTAGATAGTTCTATTGAAAACCTTCATAAGCATCCTATGGGCAAATCATTTTTGAGGAAAGAAAACAGGAGATTTGCCACTGATTGGAGACTAGCTTTATCGTTCCTCGTGATATCGAAGAAGCGTCATTGTACCCACATGTCAGCAGGCTCCTCTCCGACAAGGGCTATTTCACCTTCCAGAAATTCCCCCACGGCAAGTACAGCCCCTTCGAGGTCGACGTTCTCGGTTTCAAAAAAGAGATCAACGAGCTTTACATGGTCGAGGTCAAGCTCTGCCACATAAACAAGGCCCTGAGGCAGGGATCCATGAGGCTGCCCTATGCAGACTATGTATCGTTGGGTTTCCCCCAAGCATATGCCGAGTGGGTCTACAGCAAGTTCAGGCCTGCCTTTGAGCAGAAGGGGTTCGGCCTGATTGCAATCAACGGATGCGCAAAGGAGCTCATTTTTCCGAGAAAGTCAGTCCGCCAGAAGCAGATTTACAAGGAGTTCATCCTCAGGGACATTTACAAGAGTCTCCAGCAGGATATGCCTACGTGATTGGGCCTGTTAGGTTCTCTCGAAGTCGTGAATATGGCTTTTTGTAATGGAGACTATCTCAGGCCAGTTTGATGTGCGTCCGCTGCCAATGCCAGGACATTTTTCGTCGTATATAATTACATAGCTCTCCCCGTCATCCGAGATGCGGATTGCTGATTCCGGGATTTGCTCTTTCATTTCTTCCAGATCGGCGACGGGTATAGCAAGGAAAGGGTACACCCTGCAGAGTTTTGGCCGCGACTCATAGATGGCACAGGCGTTTCCTTTGAGCAAGCAGCACACAGGATCGGATGGACCCATTACCTTTCGGGTCGTGTGCCATTTTCGATCGACATCTTCGCCCAATCTTTCCATCTCTTCGTCGCTCAGCATCACATCCAGGGAGCAGCACCGGGAGCAACGGGTGCATTCGAAGAGGGTTGCATCGGTGGCGAAGTTGAATTCCATAGGATTCAGTTCCCGAGATGGAGGCTATTTAGCCTTTTGCGGTTCGCTCATCCCATTAGTAAAGTTTTTTAGAGTATTGCCCTCTCTTACCGAGTAAGCGGCCGTAGTCTAGCCTGGTCTAGGACGTCGGCCTTCCATGGCCAACAAGCCGAAGACCGCCGAGGACCCGGGTTCAATTCCCGGCGGCCGCACCTTCTTTCTAGGGGTCAAATTTTAATCCCAAACCCAAACCCAAACTCAGGGGCTAAGACATGGCCCAGAAGACCTTTATCGTACAGCTGACTGGTTGAATCAATGTTTATTTGATCAATCCAACTTAGGTATTACTACCCGTTTTTTTAATGTTAATTAATTGAATAATCGCTCTAGGATTAAGGCACCCCATTGAAAATTGTTAAATGTATTTTCCGCCTATAGGTACCTGGTGATTGTATGAGAGCTTATATCCTAATCCAGACCAAGCCAGGTACTTCGGAGGAGGTCGTGAAGAGGATAAGGAAAAATGTGAAGGAAGTCGTTCAGGCAGACACAATCTACGGCCGCTATGACGCCATAGTTATGATAGAGACCGCAGCCATTGACAACATCAACAAGATAGTATACAAAGTCATCGAGAAAGACCCCAACATAGTACACACCGAAACATCGCTAACCCTGTCGACCTAAATCATAAGAGTGATGCCATTGACCTCAAAGTTGCAACGTAAGTTGATGAGAGCCTTTGTTTTAGTCAGGACCAAACCAGGGACTTCCGAAGAAGTCGTTAAATCGAGGCGGATAAAGGGTGTGAAGATTGCCAATTCCGTTCTTGGCAGGGTTGATGTGATCTTGGTTATCGAAGCCTATACCCTTGAAGAGATCAGGAACATATTGTACGAGATGGTTGAGAAGAACCCTAACGTGGTTCGAACAGAAACGTTGATCTCAATCACGCCCGAAGCAGAAGAAGAATAGAAAGCGGGACAGTAGCGAAGACAGCGGTTAAATTGAGTACCTGCGGCTGATAATTCAGCAACATAGATTTATGATAATCATTGAAAGAAAAAACTTTTTACTATTAGATTATATACGCTAATTGGCTTTACAGGATTCAAGTACTTTCTCTAATTCTGATGCCAAATGTCCTCACAAAAGAAGATCAAAGAGGAGATCGACCTCGCCAAGGCATGGAGTTGGGACATATTTAGCAATATACCATGATTGATATTTGCAAAATGTTCATATTTTTTCCAGAAAGTTTTATATTCAATCACAGTAAAGGTAGTGAAGTTATTCAGAATTGGTGTTGGACATGGAAAAGTACACAGCTGAGGAAGTAGTAAATGCGATAGCGAAGGAAAAGGTAGCCTTCGTTGACCTTCAGTTCACGGACCTCCCAGGGAAAATGCAACACGTTACCATCCCGTACCACCGACTGGAAGTGGAGTCCTTCACGGAAGGTGTCCCGA
>JACTUC010000013.1 GCA_015660995.1 Candidatus Methanomethylicaceae archaeon
TTTCAGAGAGACTGAAGTAGTTGGAGTGCGGGAGGCATGGGGTAGGGTACTGGAGGAAGACGTTGTATCCACTGTCAATGTTCCGCCTTTCGACAGATCCGCTGTGGATGGCTATGCCATAATCTCGATCAATAGCTTCAGCGCTTCAAAATCCAATCCTGCGGTCTTCAAGGTAACTGGGGTTTCAGAAGCAGGCAGTGCGATGGGCAAGATAGCAGCTGGGGAGAGCCACGAGATCTATACCGGAGCCCAGGTGCCTAAAGGGGCTGACGCGGTCGTAATGGCTGAAGATTGCGAGAGGAAGGGTAATGAGCTACTCGTCTTCAAGGCCGCCCCCAAGTTCGCTAATATATCCCAGATGGGTGAAGACATGCAAAAAGGCAGCATTGTCTTAGAAAGGGGCGAGCTGCTTAGGCCCTGGCATGTGGGCATCCTTGCCTCGATAGGGCGTGGGGAGGTGGCTGTAAGAAAGAAGCCAGTCGTTGGCATATTCTCCACAGGATCCGAACTTGCAGATATTAGCTGCGGGAAACCGACTGAAGGGAGGACAACCGACTCCACCAGGCCCATGATCGTTGGTCTGGTGAAGGAACTGGGTTGTGACACATTAGATGGCGGAATAGTAGAGGACGACCTGGGCAAGATCTGCGTCAAAATCGAGGAGCTTGCCAGAGCTGCTGACATGGTGGTCTCGATTGGCGGGACGTCTGTCGGTGGCAAGGACCTGGTTCCCGAAGCCTTCCAATCACTAAAAGGATCTAGGCTGGAATTCCACGGACTGGCGATCAAGCCCGGAAAACCTGCGGGGTTCGGGTTGCTAGGCAGAAAGCCATTCTTTATGCTGCCAGGGTATCCAGTATCAGCGCTGATAGGGTATGAGCTGCTGATAATGCCCTTGCTGTCCAGGTGGAAGGGCAGAAAGCCAACGGAGAGAAAGAGGGTGAAAGCCATCCTTACAAGAAGGGTGCCGACGACTCCTGGGATAAGGCACTTCCTCCGCGTTATCCTTGAAAAGAAGGATGAAGTTTTGTATGCCGCGCCTATTGCCATAACAGGCTCGGGCCTGCTCTCATCCATAACCAACGCGGACGGGCTCGTCGTTGTGGGAGAGGAGTTGGAAGGACTTGAAGAAGGGGAGGTCGTCGACGTGGAGCTGCTTAAGGAGCTGTCTTGATGCCCGCTGAAAAAGAGAGGAAGATCTTCCACAAACTTGTCTCCATCGAGGAAGCGATTGACACCCTAGAGAGGGAAGCGACAGCTACCAGTTGCACCGAGAAGGTAGCTGTGACAGAGGCTGGGGGAAGGGTTCTCGCACGATCGGTGTTCTCTGGCATCGATCTTCCCCCTTTTGACAGGGTGGAGATGGATGGCTATGCCGTGATCTCCGAGGATCTCGAGGGTGCCAAAGACCAGTCCCCTGTCAAGCTGAAGATTGTTGGCGAGGTTAGGGCTGGCGAAAATACGGGAAGGGGGGTCAAAAAGGGGGAGTGCATTGAGGTTGGGACTGGCGCGCCGGTGCCGAGAGGTGGCGATGCAGTAGTTATGGTTGAGTACACGGAGAGGTCGGGGTCATTCATCAGGGCTTACAGGCCGACCACGCCAGGGGAGAATGTTGCGTCTGCAGGTTCAGACATCCAGGTGGGTGAGATGATCCTTAGGGAAGGCGCCATCATCGGAACGAGGGAAGCGGGCATCCTCTCAGCTGCAGGCGTAGCAAAGATAGAGGTTGTGAAAAAACCTGTAGTTGGGATTATATCCACAGGGGACGAGCTGGTGGATCCTGGGAATCGCCTTCCCCCAGGGAAGATATTCGACGCCAACTCCTCTTTCCTCATGCTGGCTGTTGAGGAGGCTGGGGGAGAGACGAGGTACATCGGGAGGACAGGTGACGACTACCTCAAGGTGAAGGAAGCAATAGCAAAGGGCGTTGCCCAGAGCGATCTGCTGATCATATCAGGGGGGACCTCTGCGGGGGCAGGAGACCTCGTCTACAGGGTACTCGGGGAGTGCCGACCCGGGATCCTTGTTCATGGTCTCAATGTCAAGCCGGGCAAACCCACAATAGTCGCGGTCCATGACGGAAAGCCCATCTTAGGGCTTCCTGGCTACCCCGTTTCAGCACTGATGATCTTTGACCAGGTTGTTAGGCCTTACCTAGAGAGGCGGGGAAGAAGACCAGCAAGCACGAAAGAGGCCTTGAGAGCGAAGTTGGCAGAGAGAGTTAACGCCGCAAAGGGGAAGAGGTGGTTCCTTCCCGTGCATGTCATAAGCAGCGGGAAGGAGGGGAACGCTGCATATCCAATTATCTCAAGCTCAGGTGCGATAGGTACCTTGGCGAAGTCGGACGGCTATATCATTGTTCCCGAGGATGCAGAGTTCCTCGATGCTGGTGAGGAGGTTGAGGTCCACATCTTCGCGGGGCGGGTGGAGCCTGATCTTGTGGTGATGGGTAGCCACTGCCCTGGTGTAGACATCCTGCTGGACATACTCTTCAGGAAGTATGGCATCAGGAGCAAGACAGCGAACGTTGGATCGATGGGAGGGTTGAAGTCCGTCGCACGGGGCGAAGCAGACATCGCAGGGATGCACCTTTTGGACGAACGTACGATGGAGTACAACTTCCCATATATCAAGCGAGAAGGGCTTCCTGTTGGGAGCCTGGTAAAGGGGTACAAGCGCCTGCAGGGTATCATGGTGAGCAAGGGGAACCCGAAGAAGGTAAGAGGGCTAGAGGATGCCCTCCGTAACGACATAGTGTTTGTCAACAGGAATAGGGGCTCCGGGACGAGGATGCTCGTGGACAATTATCTAGCAGGAATGGCAAAGAAGAGTGGAGAGGCTCCTGAAAAACTAGTAGGAAGGATCAAGGGGTACAATTGGGAGGCAAAGACCCATTCCGCAGTGGGTGCAGCGATACACCAGACTAGGGCAGACATGGGGGTCGGAGTAAAAAGCGTTGCGGCGAACTATGGGCTTGACTTCATCCCAATGGAGTATGAGGAGTACGATTTCCTTGTGAACCCGGCGAGCAGGGAAAAGCCAGCGGTCAAGCGCTTCCTAGAATGCCTCGGATCGCAGGAGTTCAGGGACTCATTAGAGAAGCTACCAGGCTACAAGGTAGGCTAAGGTTCATTTAGAAACAGAGCAGATGTAGATACTGGAAAGGATGTTTATGGGCAGGAGAACTCCACTATACAGTTACCACTCCGAACACGCACATCTGGACAGTTTTGCTGGTTTCGACATGCCGATATGGTACGATGGGATAATGCAAGAGGTGATGGCAGTAAGGGAGGATGCAGGTCTCTTCGACATAAGCCACATGGGAAGGGCGATCTTCCGCGGGGCTGACTCGGGAAAATATCTTGACATCCTCACCACAAATGAGATCTCATCGCTCGAGCCTCTGCAGGCAAAATACACCCTCATGTGCGATGAGAGGGGAGGGATACTCGACGATATGATAGTCTGCCGGCTCGGGGAAGACAGCTTCATGGTGGTCTGGAACGCTGCTAACAGTGAGAAGAACTTTAGGTGGGCTGGGGTGCACAAGTGGGAATGGGATGTCGAAGTCGAGTTGCTGACTGAGAGGTCATTCATGCTGGCAGTCCAGGGGCCTTCGGCGCAACGGGTGCTGCAACCTCTCTGTGACGCGGAGATCGGCGGGATCAAGAGGTTCAGAGGGGTGAACTGCAGGGTATCGGGCACCGAGTGCCTTGTCACAAGGACGGGCTATACGGGGGAGGATGGTTTTGAGATCATCTCGAACGACGCGGGGAAGGCGGAGAAGGTCTGGGCGGGCATACTCTCTGCCGGGGCGGTCCCTGCCGGTCTGGGTGCAAGGGATGTGTTGAGGCTTGAGGCGGGACTTCCCCTTTATGGCCATGACATAAACGAGGAGCACAACCCCTTCGAGGCGAGGCTCGAGTTTGCCGTCAGGCTCGAGAAGCCAGAGTTCATCGGGAAAGACGCTTTGGTTGGAATCGCAAGAGGGGGGGTCGAGTTCAAGAGGACGGGAATAAGGATGGCGGACAGGGGCATCCCGCGCGAGGGGTTCAAAATCTCCTCGGGAGGCAAGGAGATCGGGCGTGTGACAAGCGGCACCTATTCGCCTACTGTGAAAGCGGGTATAGCGATGGGATACTTGAAGGGGGCATTGCCGTGTGGCACTGAGGCCTCGGTCGACATAAGGGGGAGGGAGGGTAGGGGCATCATCTCCGATACACCCTTCTATGACGAGACAAAGTTCGGGTTTAAGCGCCGAGTGCCCGCATAAAGCTAAAAGCCAGCCTGCCTAAGGGTTCTGAGTGGTGCTTCCATTGAATATTAACATCAGTCTCAACCAACTCTCCGGCGAGAGATTCCAGGATCCCGAGAGGGGAATGATAAACATTCAGGTTACAACCAATATCAGCGTACTGAAGGTGACCCAATCGGAAGGCCTCCTCGATTTTGGTTTCATTTTCTCCGTCAACTATAACCCATCAATTGCAATGCTGACCATGAAGGGTTCTGCTAAAGTTAGCGGCGAGAAGAAGGAACTCGATGATCTGAAGAAGTCTTTCGATGAAAAGAAGGCGCTTCCGCCAATGATTCTACAAACTATTTCGAATGTCGGGTTCGTCGAGGGCGTAATTCTGGCTAGGTCACTGAACATACCGCCACCGATTCCGTTACCGACTATAGCGCAGCAACAAGCCGAGCAGCCAAAGAATCCTAGCTACATCGCGTAAACGGATGGTCAAGGGGTCCTAGGTGCTATTGGCAGTATCTTTCCACATATTTCTCTACGCCAAATTTTGATGTCGATCCGCTGCTCAATAAGTATAAGTGCCGTGGTTTTGAGAATATTCTCGGTGGCCATCCCTGCAGACGAGGATTGTCATGCTGGTAGACCTCGACTATTTCTATGCGCAGGTTGAGGAGAGGAGGGATCCCTCCATAAAGGATAAGCCAGTCGTGGTCTGCGTCTACTCCGGGCGGACAGAGGAGAGCGGCGTAGTGGCAACCGCGAACTACATCGCAAGGAAGTACGGCGTGAACTCTGGCATCCCCATTGTACTGGCTAAAAAGAGGCTTGATGGAGTGGATTCTGTATTCATTCGCATGGATCACGACTACTACAAGCAGGTGTCGGACAGGATCATGGTCATACTGAAGTCCGGCTCGGATAGCTTCGAGCAGATGGGCATTGATGAGGCCTATCTGGACATTAGCCAGCGGTCGGGGTTGAGTTATCAGAGGGCAGCTGAAATTGCGCGGTCGATCAAGGGGGAGATAAAGGATCAGGAAGGCTTGACCTGCTCTGTGGGAGTGGGGCCTAACAAGCTGGTTGCAAAGATCGCCAGCGATGTTGAGAAGCCGGACGGGCTGATGGTAGTGAAGCCGGAAGAGGTCCTGCAGTTCCTGTACCCCTTGCCCGTGGACCGCGTCGTCGGCGTTGGCAGAAAGACCTCCGAGAGGCTGGAGCTGATGGGCATAAGGACCATTGGGGAGTTGGTTGCCCTAGATGTGCAGAGGCTTATGGAGGAGTTCGGGGATAGTTTAGGGACCTACCTCCACAATTCCTCCAAGGGGATGGACGAGGACCCTATAAGGGAAAGGGGGGACGCAGAGTCCATAAGCCGGATAGCGACGCTCAAGCAGGACACCCGGGACATCGACCTGATACTGCAGAGGGCAGATCAGCTGTGCCTCGAGGTCCACGAAAGGCTTCTGCAGAGGGGGCTAGGCTTCAAGGTTGTAGCGGTGATTGCAGTGATGGAAGATCTGGCCATCAGAAGCCGTTCTAAGACCTTCGAAGGGGCCACCGACGACTTGGGGGTGCTCAGAAGGGTTGTGGCGGAGCTCTTCGGGAGTCTGTTGGAGAATTCGAACCGCAAGGTGCGGAGGGCGGGGGTAAAAGTCTCTAACCTAGTCGCTGCGAAGAAGGTCCAGCGAGAGCTGACGAGTTTCTTCTGATCTCTTAAACCATAGTCCTCATGCCCCATCCGCCCATAACGGTGTATTGGCAAGGCTTATCTTTCTCTGGAGGAAGTCTCAAATTAGTGGTATTATGTCTTATCAAGAATGCTCTAAAAAGCTGACAGAGATCCTCGGGTTGAGCGTACCTCCAGTAGGGGTGAAATTGCTCAGGCCAGGCGAGCCAGTGCCAGAGGTTTTTGATCTGCCCCCCCGCAAAATGAGGTTCTGCCAAGCGATAATGGAATCTAACTGGGGCAAAATCAACAATATCCTACCAACTGATGTATCCTGTGGACCTGGACCAGGCTACTTCGGAGCACCAATGGGAGAGAAGGTTGTCAGGGGTGATTCGGGGGTTGCAACTGGCGTCTTTGGGAAGCCAGAAGCCACTAGGAAAGCCATAGGTGCGAATACCAGAGTTGCCGCAGCATCAGTCACCAATATCCTCGTGGCACCGGTGGAGAAATTCCCAATCCAGCCTGACTCCATAGTGGTAACGGTGAATTCGGAGCAGGCAATGTGGATCCTTCACTCGCGGGTTTATGAGGAGGGGAGGCGCATAACCGTCGACATTCAAACCGAGGGTAGCTTCTGCTCAGGAGTAGCCATTGCCTCAGCCATGAAGAACGATGTCCAGATAGGTTTTGGTTGTTTTGGATCCAGAGGCAACACCGACATGGGGCCCAACGACATAGAGGTTGGCATTCCGACATCTATACTTCCAGAGGTTGTGGCGACGCTGGAGAAGCTGAAGGGGCCTATGGCTACTGTCAAGGCGAAGAAGGGGTTCTACGCCACCTATCCTGATAAGAAACCAGCTACGACCTAGATATTCGCAGGCAATCCCCAATCACGGGGCTTTTTTTTCAGAAATGTTGTTATGTCAGTTCATATCAGATATAGCAGGTCCCAAAGCGGTGAGAATCGGATGAAGAAAGTTTTAATCATGGTGGACGATGGAGTGGAGGACTCGGAATTCATATACCCCTATTATCGGTTCCAGGAAGAGGGTTATAGGGTAGATGTTGTGGCCACCAAAGGAAAGGAAACATACACTGGCAAGCATGGCGTCCCAATAAGATCTGACCTCTCCCCGATTGATGTGGAAGTTGCAGAGTATGAAGCCGTGATCATACCGGGAGGACGCGCACCAGACAGGATGAGGATGAATCCAGGGCTTGTAAAGATCGTGAAGGATGCTTTCATGATGGGCAAAGTCATAGCTGCGATATGCCATGGGCCACAGATGCTCATAGAGGCGGACGTGTTGCGGGGCAAGAAAGCGACCTGCTGGAAGTCAGTATCGACGGACCTAAGGAATGCCGGGGGCAACTACCTGGACGAAGCAGCGGTTGTAGACGGCATGATGGTCACATCGCGCTCGCCGGCTGATCTGCCGCTCTTCTGCAGGGAGACGATAAAGCTCCTCAAGGAGTAGATTTTTCGTCGGCATCTGCGCTAAGGAGGTGAGACTGGCATGGATGTGAGGCTTACTGTGGACGGGAAGGATGTGCCCCTCAACGAATTCGTTGTGAAGATGCTGGGCGGCACAGTCAAGGGGGCTGTGGAGTCCCTCAGGGGGATAGAAAAGGACTGGGAGAAGATCGTTGTAGAAGTCAGGCAGTAGGAACCTGCCCCTCATCATAATTGAAGACGGATCGCATGAGACCTATCTGGGGGAAGCGGAATACCCCCAAGCCCTCTTCCACAGCTATCGGGGTGAACTTGTCGATATCTGTCCTCCTGAGTATTGGGGAGAGCAGGTCCTCTGGCCGAGTCTCGTTGATGCCTACTCCCGAGGAGAGTGGGGATAGGGCAGGCATGACAACAAGCCTATATTTTTCGTATTTCCCGACCAAGAAGCACTTGAACTTATACCTTGACCCGGAGATGTCCCTAGAGGAGACTGCCGGGTGCTCATGGGCCATTATGACCGTCTTCGCGTCCTTTGGTATCTCAACAAGCTTGTCGCCATGGATCAACACGAAATCGCCCAAGCGCATCATGGGGTCATGGAGGCCGACATTGAACCTGCTAAGGATCTTAAGGATATAGTTGTCATGGTTGCCCCTGACCACATGCACCTTGACTCCGAGGTTGATCAACGTGGCCAAGAGGCTCTGCACCTCAACCCACTCCTGTGCTGACGGCTTTCCAAACTCGTGTTTGAGGTCGCCCAGGAAGACCACACCCTCAGGTGAGGTGCTTTCGATCAGCGATTCCACAACGTGTTTGATGTACGGGAAGGAAGCCTGCGGCAGGTGCACCCCCTTCTGCTTCAGGGCGCTCTCATAGCCTATGTGGAGGTCCGCTAACAGAAGAATGCGGTGCTCGTTGAGGTAGAGGGCAGGCAGGGAGCTAGGAATTGAAACCCCCTTTACTATGATCATAATTAATCAGCAGAAATGGGATGATGTCTATGGTTTTTATTGTTTTCCTCTTTCGCGGATTAAGCCTCGCATCAGTTCCTTTATGGTGCAGCTCTCCCACAACTTTTTAATAAAGCATGACTATCAGATTTTCATATTGCAGGGATCGCCATGAGCGTCATTGTGACTCTGGAAAAAAAACCATTAATAAAGTTCGATGTCCAGAAGTGCGCCTTCTGCAAGATCTGCGAGCTGAGCTGCTCGAAGTACCATTACGGGAGATACGCAGACTCACTGGCAAGGATAACGGTCGTGAGGAAGAGCCCGCTGATGCTAAGGTGCCACATATGCACCCGGTGTGAAAAGCGGTTCTGCATCGCTGCCTGCCCCAAGAACGCCCTCTCCTACAGGGGTGGCAACATAGTTGTCGACGAGAAGTTCTGCGACTCATGCGGAATCTGCGTCAAGGCATGCCCGTTCCATGGCATAAGACTCCATCCGGAGACGAAGATGCCTTTAATATGCGACCTCTGCGACGGGGATCCCAGCTGCATCAAGGCATGCCCCAAGAGCGCGTTGAGCCTAGTGCTGCTCCCAGAGGCAAGGAAGTGATTATGGTGAAGTACAGTGGCTATAAAGGTAGAATTTTGAGGGTAAATCTTACCAACAAGAAAACGACAACGCTCGACTTTACCGACGAGTTCGCCAAGAAGTACCTCGGCGGGAATGGATTTGCTGCCAGGTACATCTGGGACATGGTCGATCCCAGAATGGCGGCGTATGATCCGACAAACGTTGTTGCAATGATGACAGGGCCGTTTCAGGGGATCAACATTCCAACTGCTGGCAAGTATTATATGGCCACGAAGTCTCCGCTCACGAATGGCTACTTCGATAGCGTCAGCGGTGGCTACATCGGCGCCCAGATAAAGTATGCGGGCTACGACGGCCTTCTCATAACAGGAAAGGCTGAGAAACCGACCTATATCTTCATCGAAGACTCAAAGGTCGAGTTCAAGCCTGCTGAGAAGATGTGGGGCAAGTTAACAGGGGAGACCCAGGAGATGATTAAGGAGGAGATTGGCGATCCCAACCTGTGCGTCTCTGCGATCGGGCCAGCTGGCGAGAATCTGGTCAGATATGCCTGCGTGATAACCGAGTATCGGGCTGCTGGGAGGGGGGGAGTCGGGGCCGTTATGGGATCTAAGAACCTCAAAGCAGTGGCGGTTAGGGGCTCAGGATCGAACCAAGTGGCAGACCCAGCGAAGTTCGAGGAGTGGCTGGACTGGTACAGTGTAGAGGCAAAGAAGATTCCGTCGCTAGTAGCAGGCCTGCCTATCTACGGTACACCAGTTCTGGTTGCGAGCATAAACAACATGTTTGGCGCCATGGGCACAAGGAACCACCAGACAGAAGTCTTTGAGGGGTGGGAGGGCATCTCAGGCGAGACCTTGAAGAGGGTCTACTGGAGCAAGGACACTGCTTGCCCGGCTTGCCCAATAGCGTGCAGCAAGGTCTTTACCGTCAAGGATGGCAAGTGGAAGGGCGCTATCTCTGAAGGCCCAGAGTATGAGACCATCTATGCCTTCGGATCGATGTGCGGAATCAGCGACTCTGGTGCGTTGATAAAAACGGACAGCCTCTGTGACGAGTGGGGGATTGACACGATTACATACGGTGTGACGCTCTCGTTCCTAATGGAATGCTACCAGAAAGGCCTTATCAATAAGGATAACACGGATGGGGCAGAATTCAAGTTCGGAAATGACGATGTGTTAGTGGGGTTCGTCGAGAAGACAGCGAAGAGGCAGGGGATAGGGAATCTCATGGCTGAGGGGTCACTCCGTGCATCGAAGGTGATAGGCAGCGACTCAGAGCGTTTCGCAATCCAAGTCAAGGGGTTGGAGATACCAGGTCACTCCGCTCGAGCGCTCAGGGGGATGGCTCTGGGCTACGCGACCGCCACGAGGGGCGGCAGCCATCATGACCCGAGGCCGACGGGCGAGTATGCCGGCGTCTCCGACAGGAAAGCGGTAGAAGGCAAGGCTGCTTGGGTGATTGGAACCCAGCAGATGACGACAATAGGTGACAGCCTTGTCCAATGCCACTTCCTGGAGAGGCTGCTCGGGTTCACCCTTACGCAGAAGTTCGTTGATATGATCAATCCAGTTACAGGATTCGGCTACAACTTGCAGGAATTGGTCGACGTGGCGGAAAGGATTCTGGACCTTGAGAGATCCTTCAACGTGATGGCAGGTATAAGGAGGAAGAACGACACCCTCCCGAAGAGGTTCCTAGAGGAACCCATACCCGACGGACCGTCGAAGGGAATGAACACCGACGAGGCGACGCTGAGCAGGATGTTGGACGAGTTCTATGGCATAAAGGGCTGGGACAAGACGACAGGCATCCCTACTAAGGATAAACTTGTAAAGATGGGCCTAGAGGATGTTGCTTTGGCTCTGGAAAAGCTGTGATAATCCTTTTTTATTTTTTTGAAAAAAATGAGAATTATCAGTGCGCGGATGGCTTGACCTTCTGCAAGAGTTTCTTAACAGCATCCACTAGATTGTCAAGGTCCTGAGATCGCATGGGCTTGCTCAAGAACATGTCGGCGCCTGCCTCTATGCTCATCCTAAAGTCTGCCTCCCGTCCAAGCACCGTGAATATCACAACAGGTATGGCTTTCGTCTTCTGCTGGGATTTTAGGATCTTGCAGATCTCGAATCCGCTCTTACCGGGCATTACAACATCCATCAAAATCAGGTTGGGGGCTTCGGAATCGGCTTTTTGGAGCGCTTCCTCGCCGCTTGAGGCAAGAATAACCGTAAAGCCTGCGTTCTCGAGGTGCATCTTTGTTAGGTTCCTGACGTCGGTCTCGTCGTCAACCACTAGTATTTTTTCGGACAGATCCTGATCCTCCTGTTGTCACTACTTCTTTGGGCAGGACGAAGATAAGTCTTGCACCCATTCCCTCGCCGGCAGACTCTGCCCATATCTTTCCGCCATGTGCCTCTACCAATCCCCTTGTAACGCTAAGCCCCAGACCAGTTCCACGCACATAGCTAGTCTTTTTGATCGCGGTAAAGGGTTCGAAAACCCTCTCTAGATCCTCGCTTTTTATGCCTATTCCTGTGTCTGAGACGATGATGCGCACCGTCGCCCCGTCATCGTAAGTCTCGATGGATATTTTCCCGTGTTCTGGCGTGAATTTGGATGCGTTGCTGAGAAGGTTCGTGAGGACCTGCGTGAGCTTAATCCTGTCGCCTTCTATGATCAATGGGGCTTCCTTACCAAGGAGCTCGAAAATCTGTTGCTTTTCGATCAGAAACGGCTCAAGCTCATTTCTGCAACACTTGATTATCTCTCTCACGTCTATTTTCTCGAGTTCTAGTTGGATCTTACCCGCCTCGATTCGCTTTACATCAAGTATATCGTTAGTGAGGCTGATCAGCCTATCTGTGTTCCTTTTTACTATCCCGAGGTTCTCCCCAATCTTCTCAGGTACCTCTCCCATCTTCCCGCTGAGGATGTAGTCGAGGTAGCCCATCATCGCCACGAGAGGAGTCCGCAACTCATGCGTGATGTTCGAGATGAACTGTTCCCGCATCTCCATAACTCTCTTCAGTTCCGCCTCTGCCATCTTCCTCTGGGTTATGTCCTTGATTATTAGCACCACTGATCCCAGTTTGGAGGAAGATTCCTGAATAAGGCCAGACGAGATCGAGACGGGGATTTCATCCCTGTATTTTGTGAGTACGCTGAACTCTAGGTCCTTCATGAGACCAGACACATATGTGTTGGTCATGGAACCTACTGCAAGCGGCTTGTCCCTTGTGATGATAAAATCTAGATAGTTCCTGCCAAGCAGATTCTCTTTACCCTCAAGCTTCAGCAAGTCAAGAGCTGCCTGATTACACTCGGTTATTGTTCCATCGTCCTCCACTACCATCATTGCGTCTGGTGATGCTTCTATTATCCTGCGGAAACGTTCCTCGCTGACCTGCAGCTTTGCCGCCCTATCATCCACCAGGTCTGCCAGATGCTCGGAAAAGAGCTTGAGAGCATCCTCCATTCTTTTCCTCTCTGTGATGTCAGTAAGGGTGCCTTCGTAGTAGAGGATTTTTCCACCATGGTCCTTGACTATGTGGGCGTTCTCGAGGACGTGTATCTGCTTCCCGTCTTTTCGCTTTAGTACAAGGTCCGAGGTCCGTATCTCGCCATCCTGATTCAGCTTTTCGATGGCAGACCTCCTTTCTCCAGGATTGGCATAGAGATCGTCTGCAATGTTGGCATTAAGCAGCTCTTCCTTTGAGCCATAGCCCAGAATGTCCACGAGTGCTTGGTTTACTGTGATCAGTTTCCCCTGCGCGGTGCTCTGGTAGATTCCATCTGGGATATTCTCGTAAAGGCTCCTGTACTTCTCCTCGGAAGCGAGTAGCGCATCCTCTATTCGCTTCCTCTCTGTGATGTCCCTAATTGACTCGATGGCGCCCACGACGTTCCCGTCGTCGTCGAAGAGCTGTGAAGCGGTTGCCCATAGGCACCTCTCGGCGCCGCGCAGCCTGACAAGCGTCTCAGTGTAAAAGGTATTCCCTTCCTTTTGGATTGCTTTATACATTTTTTCGATCCCTTGGTCGGGATGCATTACCAGATCTATTAAGCCAGGCCTCCTCAATCCATAGAAAGGTAAGGAATATTCGTAGTTGCCCTTGCCTATCATTGCTTCCTTTCGGACTCCGGTCATCTCTTCGATGGCTTTGTTCCAGGCTATTACCACACCTTCCTTGTCCATCACCATTGTGGCATCGGGCAGGAAGTCGATAATATCCTGCAGCTGCTGGTGAGCTAATCTAAGTCTCTCCTCGTCCCTCATCCTGTCGCTAATGTCCGTTCCTACGGATAGCATCGCAATGACTTCCCCATCTTTGTTCCTCAGGGGTTTGTTGGTCCAGTGGATCCATACCCGCTCCCCGCTCTTCTTTACGTTCTCATTGACATTGGTGGAGTACTTCTCATCCGAGATGATGAGTTGAACCAGATTGCTGATGTCCCGCCCACTGGACTCTGTTTTCGGGATTATGGTTTCGTGTAAATTCTTCCCTACGACTTCTTCCCGCGAAAATCCAAAGAACCTCTCTGCGAATTCGTTGAACGATAGGACATTACCCTTCAAGTCCCACTTGAATATGATGCTGTTTGCGCTTTCAACAAGCTCGCGGTACTTCTCCTCGCTCTCTCGCAGCGCCTCCTCCATCTTCCTGCGACTGGTGATGGGTATGACGATCTCCAGTGCAAATATGACATCCCCTTTGCTGTTCTTGATCGGAGTTGTTATGATCTGCGACCATACTTTCTCACCCTTCGCGTCTATGCTTGCCTGCTCAAGAGTGTGCATAGACTTCCCCCGGAAAACCTTCGCTATGCCACAATCGCTGCAGGCGTCGTCCAGTTGGTGCATGGCAGAATAACAGCACTTACCCTCTATGTTGCCGAAAAGATCCTTCAGCACACTGTTTGCCCAGACAACCTTCCTGTCCCTGAGAATGATGGCTACGCCCACTCCCATATTTTTTGTGATTAGCTCTAACTTCTCATTCTCATTCCGGAGATCCTCCTCCATCTTTTTCCTTTCAGTAATGTCCGCGATTATGAGAAGGATCCCTGAAAACTGCCCTTGCTCATCAGTGAGCGGAGAGGCATTAACTATGGCTTGCATCCTAGTGCCATCCTTCCTTATGAACTCCAGATCATGCTGCCCTCTGAGCCCCTGCTTCTGCCGATCAACGTAACCCCTAGCAGCCTTTTTATCATCCTTATCGAAAAGATCGAAGATGGACTTGCCCATCATTTCCCCTATTGGGTAACCAAGCATCTCAGCCAAGCGTTGGTTGACGAAAGTAATGTTGTATCCAGTGTCACAGACTCCTATCCCGTCATAAGCGAGTTCCACCAACTGTTGGTACTTTGCCTTGCTCCGGGTCAGCTCCCCCTCTATCCTCTTCCTCTCGGTGATGTCGCGGAAGATAACTTGTAAGGCAGGTTTGCTCTTGTAGGTGAAGGGAAGCGCGGTCACTTCAATATAGATTGTCTTGCCATCCATTCTGGTCATTTCCCTCTCTAGAATGGGCTGCGAGACCTTGGTCAGCGTCCTCGCGCTCTCTTCAAGCAGTGCTATATAGTCAGGGTGCAGAAAGGCGGGTATCTCCTTCCCCAACAGCTCGACGGGTTTCTTCCCACCAAGGATCTTGGCGCCTGCTGGATTGATGTATGCGACCTTGCCTTCCTGCTGTATGACAACGCCATCTGTTGAGGATTCTACGAGCTGGCGGTACTTATCCTCAGACTCTTGAAGAGCGCTCTCCATCCTCAGCCGTCTTAGGGCGAGGGCGTAAAGCTCACCCATTCTGATTATGGCTTCAAGATCCCTCTCAGTATAGTCCCTGTGGGAGTTTGCCAGTGCAATCTGGCCTACAAGTTCTTCCCCCATCATTACAGGGACTGAGAGGAACCGCTTCAATGCTATATGGCCTTGGGGCGTTCCCCTGGACGAGATGTGGGAGGAGGGAGAGTTGGTATAAAATGGGATGCGGGTGTTCAGGGCATACCCCCAAAGCGTGTCGTAGAGACCATCTGGTCCCCTATGGAAGCGTGGCAAGGAGCCTTCTTCGCTTGTCTGGCACATGCCCTTCTCCATCATCTCCGTCTGGGCGTGCCCGACGTTATCGCCAGTCTCTGGGTCGATTATGGTGACATAGCCATGTTCGCTACCGGTTATGAACTTGGCTTGAGCCAGAATGCTGGAAGTCATGATGCTGATGTTTGAGGAGCTCGAGAGCAACGGTTTTAATAACTTGGCTAGGGAGGTGTTGACAGCCAGCTCCCAGATCAGGGAGTCCTGGGCTTTCTTGCGCCTTGTGATGTCCTCGACCAGACACAAGCACCGATCATACTTCCCAGCCTTGTTCTTCAGCGCAGAGGAGTTGATATTGACATCTATGATGGTGCCGTCCTTGTGGACCATCCTGTACTCCTCATTATTGAGGGAGCCCTTGTTCATTATTTCCTTGAGCGATTTTTGGGCCTTTTCGATGTAATCCTGGTGGAATATCTTGGCCATCGATTGGCCTATTATCTCCTCGGGAGAGTAGCCCAAGAATTCCCGAACACGGCTATTGGAGTCGACTATCAAACCTTCTCTGCTGATAGAAACTATGAAGTTCGCTGCGGTCTCGAAGATCGTGCGGTACTTCTCCTCGGAGCTCTTAAGGGCATCCCACATCTTGTTACGCTCGCTTATGTCAGTAAGCGAGACGAGTGTCCTGCAGAGATCGAGCTCACAACCTGGAACAACATTCCACTTGAGGAGGGTATAGATCATCTCGCCGTCAAGCCGCATGTTGATGCCTTCGGCTTCGAAGGATGTCTTGCCCTCGGAGATGGCGATTATTTCTTCCATCAATCTAAGGTAGCTCTCCTTCACGTACCATTGAGAGATCCCCCTCTGGGCTTTCTCCTTGTTCGAGGCTCCCAGCAACTTGATAGCAGCATTGTTAACGTCCAATATCTTCACGAGGTCGGCGCATTTCAGCAGCTCTTCGGGGTGCTTTGCAAAAAACGCGCGGAGGTTTTTCACTCCAGAAGACATCTTTTCGTTGAGGTACTTCTTTACACCCGAAAAGTCCTCCTCGAGGAGTGCTACTGGGGAGTTCTCGAAGATAGCGCGGTACCTAGCTTCATTATCGAACATCGCCTCTTCTTTTTTGCGCGGCACTTCTTCGGTCATGGCTTTCGGCCTTTCCTGTCACCAGTAATCTGCAACACCGTTGAGCGCGATCAGGTCGCAGGCATTGGAGCCAGAAGGCTCGACTGTGACCTTTATTACATTAAAGCGGGCTTCTGCCTTTAAAAAGGCTTGTAGTTTTGGCGACCAGTTAAACCGAAGAACCGACCTAACAGAAAAACCAGTTATAGCAAACTATTAAAACAACGTGAGGAGACCTTTCCTCGAGGGATAATTTAGGTTGAGCCAAGAGCAAATGCTTGATGATCTTGCGAATTCTGTTATCAGTGGAGATGCTAATAGGGCAGCAGAAGCTGCAAAGAATGCTCTTACAGGAGGGGTTGATCCGTTGAATGCCATCACAAACGGCTTGAATAGGGGGATGAAGCAGGTGGGGGAGGACTTCAGCAAGCTGAAGGTTTATCTGCCCGAGGTCATGATGGCAGCAGAGGCGATGAAGGCTGCTCTCGCCATACTCGAGCCCGCCGCACTGAAGAAGGACAGCACTAGCATCAAGAAGAGCAAGGTTGTCATAGCCACCATTGCGGGTGATATCCACGATATCGGGAAGAACATTGTGTCACTCCTCATGAGAGCAAACGGCTTCGAAATTTACGATCTCGGAAGAGACGTGCCAATAGACGCTATGATCAGCAAGGCAATGGATGTGAACGCGGAGATTATTGCAGCATCGACCCTGCTCTCAACCTCAATGCCGTACATGGAGGACATGATCGCTCTGCTCAAGGAGAGGGGCCTGCGCGGAAAGTTCATAATAATGGTCGGCGGTGGACCCGTAACCAAGGAGTGGGCAACCTCGATAGGGGCCGACGGCTACGGCGACGACGGTGACGAGGCGGTCAAGGTAGCCTATGAGCTGCTCCAAAGGGTGAAGCCAAATTGAACTCCATATGGGAGGTAATAGACAAGGCAGAGACCGGCCAGTATATGGAAGAGAGAGACTTCGACCTGAACGTCGTGGCCAAGCTCTGCAGGGACCTCGTTAAGGAGTACGGGATCAAGTTTGACCCGGCTCAGATAATCACTTCTGACGACTCTATGGTTGACAACGTCTTCGAGGCCGGCCTCAGGCTTGCCTTGGAGGCGGGGATATTCTGCATTGACACCAAGAGGATAATACGGTTCGACGAGCGCGACCTCAGGGAGGGAACCTCGTCCGCTCCCACAAGCCTGATAATAGGGCAGGGGAAAGACTCGAGGATCCTTTACGCCAGGGGCGTCGAGGACGAGAGAGACCCGATCATATGCGGGGGGCAGGCGGGCGCCGCTATACCCGAGGAGTGGTACCTCCCCATGGCGCTGTCTTTCATGAAGGAGCCGCTCGTTGACATGATCAACAATGGAGGGCTGGCTGTCGTGGAGGGGAGGAAGGTCAAGACCAACACACCACTAGAGATACAGGCCACGCGGAGGGAGCTCAGGATGCTTAGGGAGGCGGCCGACAGAGCGGGCAGGCCTGGCATTCACCTGCTCGCGGGCGAGAGCAGCGTCTCAGCGCTCGGTGACTTAGCGATAGCCTCGGACAAGTACATGAGGACGAGTGATGCCCACTTGGTGGCGCTGCTGAACGAGCTAAAGACGGACAACCAGCGGATCTCTAAGGTAGTCAATTTCACGGAGTACGGGGCGCACAACGTCACCCTTGTTGACCCGATAATTGGAGGGTATGCCGGGGGACCTGAGGGAGTCGCTGTCTGCTTCATCGCGTCATTCCTGCTGGGGAGGGTGATGTATGGCTCGGAGTACCATGTGATACATCCCATACACTTTAGGTACATGAGTACGAGCGCGGTGGAGTGCATGTGGAACCTGAACATAGTTGGCCAAGCGATGTCGAGGAACGCTCCCTACATCCTGATGGGGGATGTCTGGACTTCAGCTGGCGCCGGGAGCGAGATGGTCTTCTATGAGATAGCGGCCAATACCATAACAAACGTCGTGACAGGGTCCCATCCTCTAGGCTGCTCTGCCACCAACGGAAAGTACCCCCACGCGAGCGGGTTGGAGACGCGATTCATGGCCGAGGTCGCGCTTGAGACAGCACGCTCAGGCCTGAAGAGGGAGAATGCAAACGAGATGGTTGTGAAGCTGGCGAGCCTTTACAAGGACAGGCAGGCGAAGCCGGACATAGGCAAGCCTTTCCCTGAGCTCTACGATATGGCAAGGGTGGTGCCAAAGCCCGAATGGAATGCAACCTATCTGAAGATGAAGAGAGAGATTGCAGAGATGACTGGCCTGGATCTTTGATGGTGACGAGAATGCAGAGCTACCGGATGGACGATATGACAAAGAGGGCCCTCGAAGGTCCCTACATGGAGGAGGCAGACTTCGACCTCAAGCTGATCAAGAGGACGAAGGAGATTGTCAAGGAGCATGGCATTAGGTTCGATCCCCAGGTGATCATTCCTACGGATGACACGATGGTGGACGAGGTCTTCAACGCGGGGAGGCAGCTGCTACTGGAGTTGGGATTCTACTGCCAGACCACCAAACGTATAATCAAGCTCGAGGAGTGGGAGATAAACCAGGTGATCCGGTCCCTGCCCACTGCTTGGACATTGGGGGAGGGCAAGGACTCCGTTGTCATGCATATGCGGCGGGTCGAGGATCCCACGCCGCCGGTGATCCATGCTGGCCCTACCGGGACGCTTACGACCGAGGGCGATGTCTATGTGAAGACCCTCAGGAGCTATGCCCAAGAACCATCTATCGATTCTGTTGGGGCCGGAACCTTGGCCACCATAGATGGCTTCAGGATAAGGAAGGGCACTCCCCAAGAGTACAGGGCAGCCAAAACCCTGGCTGGCTGGGCCCGGGATGCCATAACCCAGGCAGGTCGACCAGGAATGCACATCAACGACGTGGCCGTGGTCAGCCCAGAGGCAAAGATCTGTGCCCTTAGCCCCGAGCATGGTCTGAGGCCTACCGACGGGATGCTGGTCGCCCAAATGATAGAACTGAAGACGAGCCTTGCCCACCTTTCCCTCATAGAGCACATGTTGAGCTATGGCTGCTTCGTGGGCAACCTTATGACACCCATCCTCGGTGGCTATTCGGGGGGACCCGAGGGTACAGCCATTTGCACCGTTGCTGAGCACCTGGCTGGAGCGGTATGTTACAATGCAAGTTATCACTACCTCAGCCTGACCAACGTAAGAAACCTTAATGGCACAGACAGACTTGGCCTCTGGACCATAAGCATTGTGGGGCAGTCGCTAGCTAGGAACTCTAACCTCATGAGCATCTACGACTGCTACTGCGCAGCAGGTCCTGGAGAGGAGATGCTGCTGAGGGAGGCTGCTGCTGGTGGCGTCACCGCCTCAGTAAGCGGAATGAATCTCATGGGTTGTGGCTCTTGCGGGGGCAAGCTCCAAGACCACCTCACCGGTGTTGAGGCAAGGATGCTCAAGGAAGCAGGCGTGGCCGCAGCGGGTATGAACCGCGAAGAGGCCAATGGATTCCTGAGGCAGTGGCTCCCACTCTATGAGGGGATGGTGGACATATCCAAGTCACCCAAGGGAAAAACCTTCCAAGAGCTCTACAGTCTGAGCGCAGCTAAGCCAAATAAGGAGTGGGAGGATAAGTACCGGAAGGTCATCGGAGAAATGGCAGCGCTGGGCATCGAGATTTAGAATTTAGGAGGAAGAGCGGAGTTGGGCCTTCCCCTTTTCCACACCTGCTCTTACCAGTCCGAGATGCAGGAGGTCAATCCCATTTTTCTATATATTTGACATTACATTTAAACAAATTGAATAGACAGTATATAGAAATATATTTCATATTCCAGATTCGAGACCAGGATCCATCCATAGGACTTTTCATATACAGATGTGTGGATGGATCACTCTTTGGCGTAGGGGGCTCCTAGAGCCGATGGCCCTTTAGACATCCTTCCCCCAACCACTAGTGCCACAAGCGTTGTGACATAAGGTAAGATTGTCAGAAGCTGAGCCAACGAAGAAGCCTGCGGGCCTGTCAGGAAGGCTGTGCCCCAAAATGAGAGTGCCTCGGTTGACCCGAATATCAGGGAGCCGATAAGCGCACCAGCCGGGTTCCACCTCCCCAGTATTACTATCGAGACAGCTATAAAGCCCAGCCCCGTTGTCAGCCTCGTGTCGAAGGTGTTGAACTGCGAAAGGGTGACGAACGCGCCAGCCAGACCCACGAGGGCGCCCTCCAGCACGAGCGAGGTGTACCTGATGCGCGAAACGTTGATCCCGACGTAGGAGGCTATCCTCGGGTCCTCCCCGACCGATCTCAGCCTGAGCCCGAAGGTCGTCCTGTAAATCAGGTAGAAAACAATAGGGACAAGCACTATCGCAAGGTAGAAAAAGCCAGGCTGGTTGAACACGATAGGGCCAACGACAGGTATCTGGCTCAAAAGCGGGACTGCGAACGGTTGGAAAAGGAAGTTCAGGTGCGGATAGCCGCCGCCAGGGAAGGCAACCCTGAGGAAGTACAGCGCGACACCGCTCGCGAGGAGGTTTATGGCGAGCCCGCTCACCACCTGGTCCAGGTTGAACCTGACCACCAGCACGCCAAACAGCAATACCGATGCTATGCCGCCGATCATCGCCGTCAAAAGCCCGACCCACAGTACGCCGGTGAAGTAGGCGCCAAGGAAGCCGGAGAAGGCGCCGATCAGCATTGCGCCCTCGATGCCCAGGTTGAGGATGCCGCCCCTCTCCACGACCGTCTCGCCCAGCGATGCCAGGAGGAGCGGGCAGGCGAAGGTGACGCAGGAGGCCGCAAATGCTATCGCTATCGTGAGTCCGGTCATCGCTTGAATACCCCCTTCCTCTCAAGGAATCGCATGATGTACTCGGAGCCGAGGACGAAAATGATGAGGACACCCTGGATGAAGGAGACTATACCGGAGGGCTGCCCGAGCTGGATTGAAACGTTCACCGAGCCGTTGTAGATGCCCGCGAGGAAAAACGATGAAAGAAGAATGCCGATGGGGTTGTTCCCACCCAGCAAGGCAACAGCGATGCCTGTGTAGCCGTACCCTGGCGATAGCGAGGTCATGACGCTGAACTGGATGCCCTCAACCTCGAAAAGACCGGCGAGTCCCGCGAGCGCGCCACTTATAATAAGTGCAAGGAATATGGTTTTTTTCACGTTAATCCCGCCGTACTTTGCTGCCTCAGGGTTCTCGCCCACTACCCTCAGCTTATAGCCGAAGGTCGTCTTCGCCATCAGGAAATATACGAGCGGGAGCGCAGCGAGCAGCGCTATCGCAATGCCCAGGTGGAAACGGGTGTGCGGGATGAGGATAGGCAGCATGGCTGATGCGGGGATTGTCGCGGACTGCGGGAAGTCGGCTGTGGTGCTGCGGAATGGATATGAAACGAACCAGGTGACGAGATCGATTGCCACGAAGTTCATCAGGAAGGTTGTTATGACCTCATTGATGCCGAGCTGGGTTTTCATCAGTGCAGGGATTGCTGCCCAGCCCATGCCGCCAAGGATTGCTAAAACGATTGATGCCGGGAGCGCCAGAGGGGAGTTGCCAAGGAAAATAGCGGTCTCTGCCCCCAGGAAGGCACCTATGTAGAGCTGTCCCTCAGCCCCGATGTTCCACACCTTGCACTTGAAGGCGATGCCCAGACCCAGAGATACGAACAGGATGGGGGACATCCGCACCAAGGTCTCGATGAGGAAGCTGGTGTTGCCAAACGCCCCGTAGAACATGTAGTAGTAGGCGACGAGCGGGTTGGCGCCGGTTATTATGAACAGGACAGAGGTGACCACCAAGGCGAGGAGGATCGAGATTGCTGCCTTGTATATGGAGCGGAGCCTCGACCTCGAGAGGATGCCACGGGACAGAGGCTGAGCGGCATCAGGAGCTGTAGCTGAAGACGGGGTAGGAGCTGGAGCTAGAGCTGGAGAAGCTGAAGTCTGAGTCTGCGCTTGAGTTTCCTGCCCCATACCACAATAGCCCCTAACACATTCATTCATTTCTTATGCTACATTACCGGCTAGGTCGTAGAGCCGAGCATCATCTTCGCGAGCCTCTGCATGTCGAGGCTTCCCGAGAGGAACTCCCCGACTATCCTCCCGTCGTACATCACTGCTATCCTGTCGCTGAGCTTCACGATCTCGTCCAAATCAGCAGAGAATAGGAGGACCGCGACCCCCTTAGCCCGCAACTCGAGCAGCTTCGTGTGGATCGCCTCAGATGCCTTCACGTCGAGCCCGGCTGTTGGCTGCTCTGCGATTATCAATATCGAACCGTTCGAAAGCTCCCGCGCAACCATGAGCTTTTGTATATTGCCCCCAGAGAGGCTGCTCACGTTGGCGCAAGGGTCGGACGCCTTAATGTCGAACCTCTTGATCAGGTCCTGCGCCCTGCTTTCAACCTTCCTCTGGTTCACGATCATGTTCTTGCTGTAGGGCTCCTGCTCAATACATTTGAGCGCTAGGTTGTCGGATATGCTCAGGTTGAGGATGACGCCCCTTTTCATCTTGTCCTCGGTGATGTAGGAGACGCCCTTCTTGATTATGAACTGCGGCGGGCGATTGGCCAGGTTGCAGCACTTCATGATGGAGGTGCCGGACTCGGTCTTGCGCAGGCCTGTCAAAGCCTCGACTAGCTCCTTCTGCCCGTTCCCGGCAACGCCTGCGATGCCCAGTATCTCGCCAGACCTGACAAGGAAGTCTACCCCCTTCACAGCGAGCCTGCCGGAGTTCCCCTTGACGTTAAGCCCCTTTACGATGAGCGCTAGCTCGCCCGGCTGACCCTTTGTGCCGTTGGTTGAAGGTACGAAGCCCTCCACCACGAGCGACGCAAGCTCCCTCTCGTTCGTGTTGCTGGCGTTCAGCGTTCGGACTACCTTGCCTAGCCTCATTATCGTGATCCTGTCGCTGACCGCAAGCGCCTCCTTTACCTTATGGGTAATAATGATAACGGACTTCCCCTTTTCCTTCAGACCACGGACTATGCGGAAGAGCTCGTCCACCTCTAAAGGTGTCAAGACGGAGGTTGGCTCGTCGAGGACCAGGATATTAACGTCCTGGCATAAAAGTCGGATAATCTCTACCCTTTGTCTGAGACCGACGGGGAGCTGCTCAATCTTAGTGTCGGGATCGATCTCCAGGCCAAGGTTCTTCGACACCGCGATGATTTTTTCCCTGATTATGTCCAGCTTGAGGCGACCGGGGAGGGGGATGCTCAGGGCTACGTTTTCGGTAACCGTGAATGACGGGATAAGCGATAAGTGCTGGTGGACCATGCCTATGCCAAGCTTCACCGCCTTCATTGCATCGTCGATATGAACCTTTTTCCCGTCCACAAAAATTGAGCCGGTGTCAGGCGAAAGGCACCCCGAAAGAATCTTCATTAACGTGGTTTTGCCGGCTCCGTTCTCGCCCAGAAGCGCATGGACCTCGCCCTTGAGCACGCCGAAGGTCACGTTGTTGTTGGCGACCAGGCCGTTCGAATATGTTTTGGTGATACCCTCGACATAAATGGCATAATTCGGATTTGCCATAGAAACAGAAACTTGAGTTTTGTCTTCCTTTACAGTATCCTCTACAGCCATGGAATCACCAATAGGCTGATTCTTCGCGGTGGATTCAACCAAAAAAAAGTTAAAGAGGGGCATTTAGCCACCTCATGGAACTGGTGTTGCGAAGTCAGGAACCCAGAGCGGTGTTGTGGCGCCGCTAGCTATGGTGCCGTTGATCTCCATTATGCCAGTTATCACCGTGCTGTTCTGCAGACCGCCCCGTATGTTTCCCCACATGACAGTGCCTGCGTCTATTTGAGCTACAAGGTTCTGCGCTGCTGCATAGGCTGCCGGGTAGTGTGTGATGAAGTACGGGTTCCAAGCGAAGTAGGTGTCATTGTTTGCCATCCTGCAGTAGTAGTCGCCTGCAGGGAAGTTGCCGCTCTCTGCGCCCTGTATCATTGCCTTGAGCATTGGGTAGTTGTTCCACACGACGCTGCCGACAACAGTGGTGTTTGCCTCGGCATTTTGGTTGACATAGTCGCCGAATGCCACAGCTTTCTGCACCCCATTAACATTGCATGCCTGGAAAGTACCCTCACGCTCACCGTAGATGACGTCGACGCCTGATGCTATCATTGACTGCGCCACGGTCTGTGCTGCTGCAGGGTCATACCAGCTGTTAATGTAAGCGACGGTTATGTTGCACGACGGGTTCTCCGCCCTAGCGCCAGCTATGAAGCCGTTAATGAGATCATCGACATCGCCCGCGCTTTGGTATGCTGCTACAACGCCGAGCTTGCTAGTGTTTGAGACCATTGCGCCGACATAGCCCGCAACGTAGGATGACTCCTGCAGGTACGAATCGAAGAGCAGGAGGTTGCCCTTGGAGAAGTCTGTGCTCAGGCCAGAGCCCTCGCCGAAGTAGATGGCAGGATACACCCTTGAGAGATTGTCAGTGGAGCTCCAGAAGCCCCAGCTGTCGGGGATCACGAGGTTGTAGCCATTGTTGATGTAGTTGAGGGCAACGCCGGGCTCATCGGATGTCCCAACGTTTTCAACATATGTGAAGTTGATGCCGAGCTGGTCTTGAGCCTGGACCAGTGCCTGGTACATTATGTTGTTCCACGGTTCCTCGAGAGGGGTGGTGAATATTGCCGCGACCTTGAACTGCTTTTGCGCTGGCTGCTGGGTACTAACATAATAGTAGGCACCGGCTGCCACTACTACAACGAGAACGATCACTATTGCTGAGATATACGATGTTTTCATAATACCCCACAAAGTCAAGAGTGGGTTAATTGATTATATAAATTTTTGCATTAATGGTAGAAGAAATTGCCATAAATGATGATTAATATTTACCGAGCTTAAAGAATTGGATCGCATTTCTAGTGGTGACTTCCATGACCGTTTCGACAGGAACCCTTTTGATTTCAGCGATCTTCCTGGCCGAATAGATCAGGTTGGCTGGCTCGTTTCGATCTCCCCTGACAGGTGCTAAGACCGGAGAGTCCGTCTCGAGCATCAGGGCTTCAAGGGGTAGATGCCTAACTAATTTCTGCTTCTGCTCCGAATAGACCACCGAAGTGGGAATAGAGAAGAAATATCCCTCCTTGACTGCCTTAAGGGCATCCCCAGCTTTGCCGTCAAATGCGTGCATCAGTACCCTGTCAGCACCTTCGGAGTAGAGCACCTCTAGAGCATGACGTCCGGCGCTCCGGGAATGGATCACCAGGGGGAGACCCATTGAACGGGCCAAGCAGATAGTTGTCCTAAAAAAGGACTCCTGGAGCTCCCTTTCAGCATGGTCTTTTATGTAATAATGATCAAGCCCGACCTCACCTATTCCTACCATTGTGAAGGAGCGCTGGTTGACAAGCCCATAGAACATTCGATACTCATAGGTGCTGAGTATGGTAGGGTCTAAGCCTACTGTTAATGAAATGCGATCAGGGTACAATCCGATAAGTTCCAGCGCTCTGGCGAACTCCCCAAGACCGGTCGTGGACATGATGACCCTTTCTACGCCCTGTGACTTTGCGCGATCTAGCACTTGATCGACGTCAGTGAAGGAAGAATCGGTCAAGTGGGCATGGACGTCGATCAATGGCTCACCAAGTCACTCTCTGCGAAGCCAATGATAAACCCTTTCTGAATATAAAACTTAATATATAACAGAGTTATATTATTGGATGGTGGAGTTTGTTGGAGAAGGAGCTTGATCTGACGGGATTGTATTGCCCCATGCCCATCATGAGGACAAGGGAAGAGATAGACAAGGCCCAATTGGGCGACGTGCTCAAGGTCAAAGCAGACGACCCGGCCGCTGAGGAGGACCTGAAAAGGTGGGCGAGCAGGTCAGGGCAGGAGATTGTAGGGATAATGAAGGAAGGGGAAGTTATTACAGTAACGATAAGGAGAGTGAAATAATGTCAAATATCGAGAAAGTTCAGAAGAAAAAAATACTGTATGTCCAGACTTCTGGAATCGACACGCCTGAGAGGCTCTATGCGCCTTTCATACTGGCCATGACTGCAAAGGCGATGGATCTGGAGCCGGCAATATACTTCCTGATAAAGGGAGTTACGGTCCTCAAAAAGGGAGCAGTAGACAACATCAAACTAGGGGGCTTCCCCACAGTGAAGGAGGTCATGGATCAGGCGATCAAAGCGGGCGTCAAGATCTATGCTTGCACGCAGAGCTGCGAGATGATAGGTATGCCCAAAGGGGACCTTATTGAAGGCATCACTGTCGCAGGGGCGGCAACTGTGAACGATCTGGTTTTAGAGGCGGACGGCGTACTATACTTCTAGGGAGATACGGAAATGTCGGAAGTCGTTTATTTAGACTACGCGTCGTCATCGCGCGTTGATCCGAGGGTGGCAGAAGCCATGCTACCTTACTTCAAGGAGCTTTATGGCAACCCTTCCTCGCCTCACGCCCTTGGGACAAGGATGAAGGGCGCACTGGAGGAGTCGAGGGCCAAGGTTGCCTGGCTGATAAACGCTGAGAAGCCATCTGAGGTCATATTCACATCTGGCGCAACGGAGAGCACCAACATGCTGCTGAGAGGTGCAGCGTTCAGGAGCAGAGAGAAGGGGAACCACATTGTGGCTTCAAAGATAGAGCACATCTCGGTACTTAACACGCTGAAGTACCTGAGCAAGAGTGGCTTTGAGGTCACCTATCTTCCGGTTGACAGCACAGGTATCCTCGATCTGGAGGCGCTGAAGGCGTCGGTCACCGATAAGACTGTGCTGGTCACAGTAGGCTATGCGAACAACGAGGTCGGAACGATTCAACCGGTGAAGGAGATAGCTGAGATAGTCCACTCGAAGAGAGCCCTCTTCCACTCTGACGCTACCCCGGCTGTGGGAAAGATCCCAGTCGACGCGCAGAAGGACGGAATAGACATCATGACAATCTCTTCATGGGACATGTATGGTCCGTACGGGATCGGTGCAGCCTACGTGAAGAAGGGAAGTAGGATGGAGCCTCTGATCCTTGGCGGCGGGCAGGAGTTTGGGATGAGGTCCGGGACAGAGAATGTGGCCGGAGCGGTTGGGATGGGGAAAGCCTCAGAGCTTGCAAAGTTGGAGATGGCGGGCGACGCCGAGAGGATAGCAGCGATCAGGGACAAGATGGTAAGCAGGATACTCAGCGAAGTCCCCTACTCCTTCCTGAACGGCCACCCAACGAAGAGACTCCCCAACAACGCTAGCATAAGGTTCAACTACGTAGAGGGCGAGTCAATGGTGCTGACACTGGACATGGAAGGGATAATAGTCTCGAGCGGTTCAGCGTGTTCATCGAAGACGCTGGAGCCATCGCATGTGCTCATCGCGATGGGAATCCCGCATGTGGAAGCCCAGGGATCGCTTCTCATGGCGCTAGGCAGGTTCAGCAAGCCTGATGATGGAGACAGGGTGGCAGATGTGCTGCCAAGGATAGTTAAGGGACTGAGGCAGATGTCCCCCATCGCACCACCGGAGGTGAGATGAATGGGCATGTACTCGGAAAAGGTGATGGACCACTTCAGGCACCCGAGGAACGTCGGCGAGATACCTGACGCTGACGGCATAGGCAAGGTTGGCAACCCAGTCTGCGGCGACCTTATGTGGATCTACATAAAGGTCAAGGATGGCAGGCTTGAGGATGTCAAGTTCAAGACCTTCGGGTGCGGCGCTGCTATTGCAACGAGCAGCATGATAACGGAGATAGCGCGGGGAAAGACTATCGATGAGGCGCTTAAGATCTCACGGCAGGACGTCGCAGATTCGTTGGACGGACTGCCGCCGATCAAGATGCACTGCTCCAACTTGGCATCTGATGGCCTAAAAGCGGCGATTCTTGACTACATGAAGAAGAATAACATAAAGCCACCAGACTGGGTGAAGATCGAGTCCGAGACAGAGGAGAAGTGCGATACGTAACACTCCATTCCTCTTTTTTCAAATTGCACCGTGTAAAAAAAAAGGAAAATTTTAGCTTGGGTAGAGTTTCAGTGCCTCGTCCAGGCTCATCTTCTTAAATTTGGGCCCTTCCGCGATGCCTATCTCCACGGGGCTATCCTTCTCTTCTGCCTTGGAAAGCGCCTTCATGGCGAGGTCCAATGCCTGTCTTATGCTAAGGTCAAGCTTATACTCCGACCTGAGCATATCAGTTGCTTCTTGGCTGTTCTTGCCGATGGCCACCGCTTTGCCACTCAGTATGAGCCCCCTCGGGTCAAGAAGGAAGACGTGCCTGCCTGCTTTGTCGCTGCCTATCAGGATGAGCGCAGCACCTAGTGGTCGAACACCACCGTACCTCGTGAACTCATACATGAACTTGCCGATGTGGTTGACTACAGATTTTACGTCTATTGGGTCTTCGAATACGAGCCTGTGCCTCTGTGCCTGTATTCTAGCCTGGTCTATCAGCAGATTGATGTCGCCTGTGAAGCCCGCGCCTGCAGCGCCGATGTTCTCGTCGATCATATGTATCTTCTCGATCGGGTCAAGGAGAGGATCCGTGTCCTTTGTTCGTGTCACGCAGACCGCAAAGTCCTTTCCCCGTATTGCAACGACCAAAGAGCCGTACTTGACTGCTTCCGAGGCATACTCCACCTGGAGCAGCCTGCCGTCAGGCGTGTACATCACTATTGCCCTGTCGTATCCCATCTCTCTTGAAGACATCATTACTGGGCACCCCCGAAATCGCGCCACTCGACGCCTTTTTCATCAATCATAAGCACCTGTATCCCGTTGCCTGAGTTTGGATCCCTCTCCATTGCTGCCTTGACTGCCTTGGCTGCCAAGTCCGCGGCTTCGGCCGTGGAGAGTCCATCCTTGTAGCTTGCCTCCAAGACACCGAAAGCCATGGGGGATCCTGATCCTGAGGATGTGAACTTCTCTTCGGTGACTGCACCGCTTATGTCAGCCTCGAAGAGCTGCGGGCCTGTGTCGTCGACGCCAGCTACGAGCATCTCGGTTATGAACGGGGTATAGCTGCGCATGCCCGAGTACAAAATGTTGGAGAGCAGCTTTGCTGCTTCCTTGACGGAGAGAGGAAAGCTTCTCTCGAATTCCATCAGCTTTGCCTCCGCCTTAACGAGGTTTATGAGGTAGTTGGCGTCTGAAAGCTGTCCAGCGATCGCGACTGCTTTCGTGTCATCAAGCATGTAGATCTTCTTGACCGCTTTTGAGCCTATCATGCCGCCCTTGCTCGCCCTTCTGTCCGAGGCAAGGACGATGCCATTAGCGCACTTTATGCCGACTGTTGTTGTCATAATTTCCACTGATGTACAGTGCGCCGCCGTCAGTATTATTGACCAAGAAGAACTCTACCGAGTCACATCAGCTTAGCTGTCCTGGCCTAAGCGAGTGTAGAGGGCGTTCGCCACCTTCGCGTGGAGCCTCAGCGCAACCTCCCTTGCCCTGGACTCCTCTTCAGGCGGGAAGGAGATCAGCGATACTTCCAGCGTACGATCTTTGAACGATGCGCTAATCTGGATCTCGCCGTCGTCGGTAACCCACTTCAGATCACAACCTTGGGGCGTGGGCGAGCTTCCAAGCCAACGCATTCCGCTGAACCACTTGCCCTTGAGTGCGATTGGCGCCGTTGCCAGGTCCACGTCATTGGGCAGGTACGATGATCCAACAACCAGGGCTTGGTTTGCCAGTGAGGCGGCGCCGGTGACCTTTATGCCCTTCTTTGTGATAGTGTAGCCCTCGCCGGTCTTGCCTACCATCCCCGTGGTCACCAGCCGGTTAAGGCTGCGGGACAGCTTCTCCTGATGCACCTTGAGGCTCCTCTTCATTCCCTGGAAGCTGAAGCTCGTCTCAGAGCTAGATGACAAGAACTGCATCACCTTAGCGTCAACTTCACCAAAGTACTGGTAATCCCTCTGCAAGGCAAAGACCTTCCATATATTTCATAGCGATATAATCTAGAGCGTAATATATAGTTTTTGTTCCTGGAGAAGGGACTGGGAACGGATATATCTTCGGTCAGACTACTCAAGAGGGGGTCTCAAATGCAGGTAAGCGGATTTTCCGTGCCATTCCCGAGCGAGTGGGGGCGTGGCGAGTCCACCAACGCCTATATATTGAAGGGGAAGATGACGGCGCTTGTCGATGCTGGGCTGGACAGCCCCAACAACAGGGAGTACATCAAGGGGCAGCTGAAGAAGTTGAGCTCTTGGAAGGTAGACCTCCTGCTGATAACCCACGGGCACATCGACCACTTCGGGCTTGCATCCTACATACAGGGCGAAACCGGCGCGGAGATCTACATACACGAGGACGATTCCCCCGCGCTCAAGAATTACAGGAAGGCGCTGACCTGGCTGGACGAGGTCTACGCACTGGCCATAGAAGGAGGCTTCAGCGACATCGATCTCAGGGAGGCGAGGATCAGGCAGTCCGTGGCGCTGGATATCATGGGTGTGCCGAAGGACTTCAAGACCTTCAGGAAGCTGGAGCTAGACATGGGCGACCAGAAGCTGAGCACGATCCACCTGCCCGGGCACACGCCAGGTTCCGTCGGGTATGTGCTGGGCGAAATTGTATTTTCGGGGGATGTGGCGCTGGACGGATCCACCGTCGTTGGCGACCTCAGGGGCGAGCTGGAATCGATACAGAAGCTCAAGACCTTCAGGGAAGTCTACACTGGTCACAGGAGGACACCTATCAATGCGATGGACCTCGAAGCGCTTGAGGCACACATCGCACAGCGACTGGAGGAGGTGCTCAGGGTTACCAGGGAAGGGAAGACGCTGAGGGAAATCGTCAGCGCGATCTACCCCGCGAGCATGATGCTGGAGGAAAACTTCATCAGAAAGATCATTCCGATAAGGCAAGTAGTATCCTATCTGAGGTATCTTGAGGAAGAGGGGTACATCGTCAAGAATGGGGCTATATGGCGCTCTTTCAAGGAGCACCTCTAGATTGGAAAAACGTGCGTTTATGCGCGCACGATTTTTATGAGAGCGGGGATCACCAGTGCTATTGCAAAGCACGCGCCCATCACGAAGGCTCCCCACGCGAAGATGAAGTAGCCACCTGAGACGCTGATCAGGGGGGTTAGCCAGAGGTAAAGGCCAATCGCGGTCACTGCGAGAACAAGGCCACCGATCCACATCCTGATCGCGAACCCAGCGAGGGCGACCAAGAGACCTATGAACAGGACATAGACGGGCAGCATATCGACAGCATATCTATCCCATAGTTGCATCAGGCTCATAGTAGCCCTACCGGGTATTTCGACCCAAGGTAATGTTATAGACATGGCAGCGACGAACCAGATTATTATCCCAAGCGCGAAGAGAATGGAACCTCTCACATCGCTGGATATGTAGGCGGATATATCCGCCCTCAAATTTGATGCTAGCACGATGATTACAAGGACGAGGAAGATTACGAGGATGAAGAAGTACGAAGAGATCGTCTGTATCTGGTAGACTGGCGATGTTGAGACAATCGTGCCGTTGACTTCTGCAGCAGTGTAGTACTCGATGTTGGTCGGGATCGGCAGGAGCGGAACGTTCTCGCCCCGGCTGAGGTTGGTCTCAGCCCAGAGGGCGCCAGGGACAGAATACCTGTAGAAGAGAGAGGTGCTGTAATTATCGCTTAGTGGCACTGAGACGTTAACTGACGTATAGAAGTTGATGACCTCTGCACTTGGGACTGTTTGGGCGGGCAGAGACTGGCCAGTGCCCTTGAGGTAGTGATCCAGCCACAAAACACTTGAATTAATCCAGTCCTGGGCAAATGCATGCCCTAGGTTGGGGATCAAGTCGAGGGCCTTCTCAGACGGGATGATCGAGTATGTCCTGTTGACTGCCTCCAAGAAGAAGAACTCGTCGTTGGTCCCTATGAGCATCAGGGTCGGTACCTTCAGCTCCCCTGCATAGGCCCTGCAGTCAAAGTACATCCCAAAGTCCTTGACCAGGGGGTCACTTATGCTCGCGTTAAGGGGTATCACAAAATTAGCGAAGCTTCCTTCCTGTACAATCTCATCGAAATAGCCAGCAGCTACCACGGGGATGGCGACCTTGACGCGGTTGTCGATCGCAGAGAGTATGAACGTCGTTACACCGCCCATGGAAGCACCTGTCACAGCTATTGCGCTTCCATTCACCCCATTGAGCTGGGAGAGAACGGTTATTGCCGTCGATGCAGCGATAACGTTTTGATAATAATAGGAGCTGTACGGGCCATTTGAGAAGTCAACATTGTTGGCGTCCGTGCATTCTGGACCAGTTGAATTGCCGCATCCGGGCGAGTCCATCGCCAGCACCGCGTATCCATTGGATGCCAGCTTCTCACCGTAGCCAAGCATATCTTCCGCAGAGCCATTTGTCCCGTGCAGGAGCAACACGCCAGGGATTTCTGCCGTCGGCAGCGCGTTCGGTGTGTAAGGCTCGACAAATATGGAATGGATCCGCGCTATGGAGCCGTTGTTGTATAGGGAGCTATCAAACCATATGTCGTAGATAGTAAGCAGGTTCCCGCCGATCGTGATGTTCCCCCTGTAACTAGATGTAAGGTTCAGAGGCGGATAGTTCTGGTTCAGGTCCCAGAATGTCGTATTGAAAGTTGTCAAAATTGGCTGGGGCGCGCTGTACCAGCCCCCGCTTAGTGAAACGTATGAGAAGAAGGCGGTCGCAATAAGGATGAGACCCGCAATTTCGATAAAGTGAAGCTTGTTCATATTGGCATCAAGCGATCTAGGTCTATCCCTTTCATAATATATAGTATTTTCGAAGCTAGATGCGCGTAGCCAGGCAATTAGTTTTAAAAGGCAGTGATTTTATTCCAAATACGAATGGTGTCATCTTTGGATATTGATGAGATCGACATAGCGATACTGAAAGAGGTTCAGAATGATTCCAAGACGAGCTACAGGGACATAGCCAAAAGGCTGGAACTGTCGGTGGGCACAGTTCACAATAGAGTGAAGAAGATGATGGACCTGGGCGTAATCAGGAGCTTTGCAGCGGTCCTAGACCCCGAGAAGCTGGGCTTCGATCTGACGGCCGTGATCCTCCTTCAAGTCGAGGGAATGCACATAGTGGACGTGGAGAAGGCGATATCCAAGTCCAGGTCAGTGATAGCGGTATACGATACAACAGGCGACTACGACATCGTGACAGTAGCGAAGTTCAGGACGAGAGAGGAGCTGAACGTGTTCATAAAAGAGACCCTGAAGATGCCGTACGTCAAGCGTTCGGTCACCAGCATAGCTCTCAACGTCGTGAAAGAAGACAACAGGCTCAACCTGTAGCCTAAAGCCGCTCCTTTCTTTTTTTGTACTCAGCGTATCGGACCATCTGGGCGGCAACATCAACTGCTGACCGGACTGTCTTAAAGACCGGGATCCCTGATCTCTCGAAAGCCCTTGCACTCTCGCTCTGGTCTGGGCCTAGCACGTCGACAACGTAAAGTGGCTTCCCGTACTTCTTCACGAGCGCGGCGATCTTCAGGGCGAAGCTAACATCACCCGTGTTCAGCGCGGGAATGGCTATCGAGGTTAAGACACCATAGCCTATGAGAAACGCCATGTCGAAATCCGGTGACGCTAGTAGCCAGTCAATCGCAAGGTAATATGCCTCGGAGTTTGAAGACGCGACCGTATCTATGGGATTCTTCCTCGACCAAAAGGATGGGAGGGCGCCGTCCAAAAGCTCCACTGCCAACGGCGGCAGGGGGGGCAGCGCCAACCCCTTGATCTCAATCAGGTCGGATGACTCGACAGCCCAACCACCGCCCGAGGCTACGACGGCTGCGGATCTCCCTTTGGGCAGAGGCAATGCGCTGAAGGAGGTGGCAAGCTCGAACAGCTCTTCGGTATCCCTCGCCCTGATCACGCAGAACTGCTTGAAAATTCCATCTATCACATTGTCCTCGACCGCCATGGCGCCAGTGTGGGAGAAGGCTGCCTTTGCACCAGAAGACGTGACTCCGACCTTCATCACGATGAGCGGCTTCTTCAAGGAGGCGGAACGCATTGAGGCAATAAGCACCTTCCCGTCCCTGACAGACTCCATGTAAACGGTGATGACTTTCGTTGATGCGTCGTCCGTGAGGTAATCGAGGAAATCCGTGAGCGAGAGATCAGCCTCGTTGCCTGCGCTAGCGAACTTGCTGAACCCTATACCCTCTTTTTTCGCCCATGCTAGCATCGTGGTCCCAACAGCGCCGCTCTGCGAGATGAATGAGACCCCGCCCCGCTTTGGGACGAGGGAGGTGAATGTTGCCGTCAGGTTGTTGCCAGAGTTGTAAATACCCATGCAGTTGGGTCCGAGAATCCTTATGCCGTTCTCCCTTGCGATCGCGAGGACCTTGCTCTCGAGTGCCTTGCCACT